>DASRAV010000038.1:0-132995 GCA_035637995.1 Conexibacter sp.
TGTGCTCGTCGTCGGTCGGCCCGACGGTCAGCGTGTCGATGTTGAACCCGCGCCGCGCGAACAGCGACGCGATCCGGGTCAGGACGCCCGGCTTGTTCTCGACGAGGATCGACAGCGTGTGCTTGCGGCCCGTGCGCAGGCCGGCGACCGCGTCGAGCTCCTCGAGGCTCAGCGGCTCCTTCGTTCCTGGCTCGCCCACCGCAGTCACCCGACCATGTCCCGCGCGGCCTGGCCGGCGGGGATCATCGGGTACACGTTCTCCTCGGCGGTGACGCGGACGTCGACCACGACCGGGCCCTCGAGCGCGAGCGCCGCCTTGAGGTCGTCCACGAGCGTCGTCTTGTCCGTCAGCCGCACGCCGTGGGCGCCATACGCCTCCGCGAGCTTGACGAAGTCGGGGAACCGGCCCATGTCGACCTGCGAGTAGCGCTTGTCCCAGAACAGCTCCTGCCACTGGCGGACCATGCCGAGGTAGCCGTTGTTGACGATCACGACCTTGATCGGGATCTGGTTCTGGGCGCAGGTCGCGAGCTCCTGCGCGTTCATCTGCACCGAGCCGTCGCCGGCGATGCAGACGACCTGCTTGTCCGGACAGCCGACCGCCGCCCCCATCGCCGCCGGCAGGCCGAAGCCCATCGTGCCGAGGCCGCCGGAGTTGATCCAGCGGCGCGGCTCGGGGAAGTCGTAGTACTGCGCCGTCCACATCTGGTGCTGGCCGACGTCGCTCGTGATGATCGCCTCGCCGCCGGTCGCCTCGAAGACGGCCTGGATCGCCCGCTGCGGGCGGATCTCGGTGTCCTCGGTGTCCTCGTAGCGCAACGGATATTGGGTGCGCCAGCCCTCGATCCGCGTCCACCAGTCCTCCAGGCGGGCGCGGTCCGGTGCGAGCGCGCGGTACTCCGTGGTGAGGCGGGCGAGCACGTTCTTCGCGTCGCCGACGATCGGGATGTGCGCGGGCACGTTCTTGGAGATCTCCGCCGGGTCGACGTCGAGGTGGATGAACTTCGCCCGCGGCGCGAACTCCGACAGCTTGCCGGTGATGCGGTCGTCGAAGCGGGCGCCGACCGCGAAGATCAGGTCCGCCTCGTCCATCGCGTAGTTGGCGGCGCGCGTGCCGTGCATGCCGAGCATCCCGAGCCACTGCTCGTGCGGCGCCGGGAACGCTCCGAGCCCCATCAGCGTGCACGTGACCGGGAGCCGGTCGCTCGTGCACAGCTCGCGCAGCTCAGCCGACGCGTTGGCGTTGACGACGCCGCCGCCGGCGTAGATCACCGGCCGCCGCGCGTTCGCGAGCGCCTTCGCCGCGAGGCGGATCTGCTTCTGGTTGCCCTCGACCGTCGGCTGGTAGCCGGGCAGGTGCACGTCGCCGACCGGCTCATACGGGATGTCGGCCCGCGAGAGGTCCTGGGGGATGTCCACGAGCACCGGGCCCGGGCGCCCCGTGCGCGCGAGGTGGAACGCCTCGTGGATCGTGCGCGGGATCTCCAGCGGGTGCTGGATCATGAAGGAGTGCTTGACGATCGGCAGCGTGATGCCGAGGATGTCGGCCTCCTGGAAGCCGTCGGTGCCGATCAGCTCGGTGCGCACCTGGCCCGTGATGAAGACGACGGGGACGGAGTCCATCATCGCGTCGCAGATCGCGGTCACGAGGTTCGTGGCGCCGGGGCCGCTGGTGCCGAGCGCGACGCCGACCTTGCCCGTCGCCTTCGCATAGCCCTCCGCGGCATGGCCGCCGCCGGCCTCGTGACGGACGAGGATGTGCTTGATCCCCGCGTCGTAGAACGCGTCGTAGGTCGGGAGGTTCGCGCCGCCGGGAAGTCCGAATACGACCTCGACACCCTCTGCCTTCAGACACTCCATCAGTGCATCGACTGCACGCATATCTGCGCTCGCCTCCTTTCCAGAAGCTCGGGAATGTGCGAATGGCGCGTCGTGACGCGCCGATCGAGCCAGTCTACCAGCGGTTTTTCGCCGTCTGGTGGCGTATTCCCGCCTCCGGGGCGATCGCGACCTCGGGAAACTCGAGCTCCGTGCCACAGCGGGTGCAGAGCGCGTCGTGCAGCTTGACGACCTTGCCGCAGCCCGGGCACTGGCGCCGCAGCTCGTCGTGATCGGAGCGGTACATGAGCGCGGTGAGCAGCCCGATGAACGGCACGATCGCCGCGATCAGGAACCAGATGAAGAACGAGCTGCCCTTCGCCTTGCCGACGATCCCCCCGGCGAGGCCGAAGCTGATCGCGATCACGACGTAGGCCATGGCGCCGCGGCTACAAGAGCGTCTTGAGCGCCCACAGCACCGCGAGCAGCGCGGCGACCGCGACGATGATCCAGAAGACCGCGATCACGAAGCCGATCACGATCTTCGCGACGAGCGCGACGACGGCGATGAGGATGACGAGCGCGAGGCCGCGCTTGAGCAGCGAGGGCTTCTCGGCCTTGTCCGCGTTCTCGAACGTGTTCATGCGCTAAGCGTACTCCCCGGCAAGCGCGGACCGCTGGTGCTTGGGCAGCCGCCGGCGCACGCGCCAGCGGGCGCCGGAGAAGGCGAGGTTCGCGACTGTCGCGAAGCCCTCCTCGTCGGTGCGCAGGGCGAGCAGCAGGTGCGCGACGCGGTCGCCCGACGGCAGCTCGGGGTCGCTCGCCTTCACGCACCAGCAGAAGACGCGCCGCCCGACGAGCAGCAGCGCGCCCGCCTCGCCGACGAGCCAGAGGCCGAGGCGGCCCTGCTCGGGCACGAGCCCGGTGCGCGCATGCAGCTCGCGGGCGCGGTGGTCGACGAGGTCGCCGAGCAGGCCGAGCGCGACGCGCTCGGGCCCGTCCGCCGCGCGGCGCAGCGGCCGCGCGACGTTCGCGCCGCGCTGGGCGTAGAGCGCCGGGATCAGCCACGCGTGCGCGAGCGCGGCGAGCGAGACGGGGAACGCAAGCGGCGAGAGCAGCATCATCACCACCGCCACGATCACGAACGGCACGACGTGCGCGACCGTCGTCAGCGTCCACAGCCGCCCGCGGCGGCGCAGGCGCTCGGCGGTCGCGCGCGGGCGCCAGTAGACGCTCGCGAGCTCGGGAAGGGCGTGTGCCTCGGTGGCCACTACCCGCCGGCGATCGGCCTGCGCATGATCACGAGCTCCTCGTCGAGCGGCAGCTCGCGCACGTGCTCGGCATGACCGGCTCCACGCGTGACCATCGCGATCGCGCCGGTCTCCAGCTCGGCGGCGAAGGCCGCGACGGCCGCCTCGCGCGAAACTTCGTCGTCGACGCTCCACTCCGCGAGCGTCGTGTGGCCGGTCTGATCCATGCGGATGAGTCGGGACATCTCGGGCCTCCTGACCGTGGAACGCTGGCTGTCCCCATGGTACGCCGGCTGTCCATCGCGCTGACCGGCTAAGGCGCGTTGATGTGCAGCGTCGCCGCCGCAGCGTCGCTGACGGAGATCGGGTCCCCGTCGGTGGCGTGCATGTTGCCGAGCGTCGTCACCAAGCCACTGACCAGCAGCTGCGATCCGGCCCCGGCGGCGACGGCGGTGAGGTAGTCCTCCGTCGAACCGAACGTCTTGCCGAAGTACAGCTGGCCGAGCACGACCACCAAGCCGACCGCGACGGAGAACACCAGCACGACGATGTCGAAGACGCGCAAGCCCTTCACCACGCGGACCGGCGTCGCCGGCTCGACCGTCGCGGCGGAGACGTCGGCATCCGGCTCCTCGATGGTGATCGTGTAGTCATCGTCGTCACCTGTCTGGCCGAGATGCGGCCAGCTGTAGACGATGCCCGCCGCGTCGAGCCGCGCTCGCACTGCCGCGCTCGTCACGTCGGGCCTGCCACCAAGCCAATGCAGCGTCCGCAGCCGGCTGAGCCGCTCGTAGACGCCGTCGAGCTTGGACTCCGTTGCGTGACGATCGAGCGCGGCTTGATCCCGGGAGAGGTACAGCTCGTTCTCCGCCTGGTGCAGGATGGTGCCGACTCGCAGCAGGCGGCGACGGTCCGCCGGTTCCATCCCTCCCTGCTGGATCGGCAGCGTCAGCCGCACGCTGAGCTCGTGCCACCAACGCTCGTACTCCAGGGCACGCTCGATCAGCTGGCGCCAGCGGCGCATGTAGGCCAGGTGGCGCTCGGCCACGTCGACCAGCTTCAGCGCGCCGCCGACGTCGAGCAGGCCACCGGTGACCAGCACGATGGCGCGCTGCACGACGCCGGGGACATCCTTCCGCGCGCAACGCTCGTTCGCGAAGGCGACCAGCTCGCGCGCGGTCGCGTCGAGCTTCGCCAGCCGCCGCGCGAGCTCGCTGACCCGGCCCTCGGACGAGGTCAGGCACGCGGCGTCCCGCTCGGCGCGCCGCAGCGAGTCGTCGATGCCGGTGTACGCCGGCGACTTGGGGTCGATCACGGCGCCCCACCAGAACGCGGCCTTCGTCTGCTGCTTCACGAGCTCGGCATAGCGAGCGACGTCATCGTCGGTGGGACGCTGCACCTGCGATCCCACGGGCAGCGACGCCGCGAGGCCGACCTCCGCGTCCTGGTAGGCCTTCGCCAAGCGCTTGCGACGCCTCCGGAAGCGCCGTCGGATGCGCCAGTTGCCCACCCACAGCTGGCCGAGGAAGGCCGCCAGCGCACCGCCGAGCACGGCGGCCGCCGGCCAGCGCCAAGCGTCCGTGACGGACACATCGACACGGATCGCGCTGGTCGCGTCACCGGCGCCGCTGATGTCGAGCGTGCCGCTGTACGTGCCCGGCCGGCTGAGCCCATCGGCGGTGACCGGCAGGAGCCAGACGCTCTCGTCGTCGGGGTCGAGACGCGGCGGGCCCGTCGCCCGGATGACGGCGCGCTGCGCGTCATGCACGACCGTCCCGAGCACGCCGGTCGGGTTGACCGCCGGCGAGCGGCCGCGTTGGGCGACGTGCAACGCCAGCACCGCACCGTCGATCAGCCGCGTGTGCTTGTGGATCGGGTTGTCGCGCCGGCCACGCAGCTCGATCGTCGCGTCCGCGCCTTGGGCGGGCGTGACGGCGCTGTCGGCTCCGGCGTCGAGCGTCAACGGCAGCCGCAGCTCGCCCGCAGTGGACGTGACGGCGAGAGCGCCCGTCGTCTGACGCTCGTCGAGCGAAATCCCCGACCGCAACGCGACGTGAAGCGCGCCACAGGCCCCCGGCGCCAGCGTACGCCGGCGAACGACGCTCGCGAGCACCTTGTCCGTCCCGACGGACGTCCCGCGCTGGGTCAGCGCGACGTGCTGAAAGCGGACGTGGATCCGCCGGGCGGGGGCGTCGCCCTGGTTGCAGACGACGATCCGCTTGCCGTGCTGGAGCTGTACGAGCGTGATCGTGCGCGCGGCCGGATCGCGCAGGACGAGCTTCGCCGTGGCGGTGGCGGGCGCCAGCAGCAGCGTCGCGAGCGCGAGCAGGCACGACCTCGCTGCGGGCCCCCGCTCCGATCCGATCACGAGCAGGAACCTAGTTGATTACTCAGCCGGCCCGCAATCGGCAACCGCGGCGCTCGCCTAGAGCCCGAGCTGCTCGCGCACGAGGCGGTTGACCTCGCCGCCGTCGGCGCGGCCCTTGGTCTCGCGCATGACGAAGCCGACGATCGGGCCGATCGCCTTCATGTTGCCGGCCTTGAGCTTCTCGGCGGCGGCGGGGTCGGCGGCGAGCGCGCGGGCGACGATCTCCGCCAGCTCGTCGCCGCCGCCGAGCGCGCCGAGGCCCTCGGCCTCGACGATCGCAGCCGGGTCGCCGCCGCGCTCGACGAGCGTGTCGAGCACCTGCTTCGCCGCGCCGGACGTGACCTGCTTGGCGCGCACGAGCGCGACGAGCCCGGCGAGCGCCTCCGGCGTCACCTTCGACTCGGCCGGGTCGCCGTCGCCGATGCGCGCGACCAGCTCGCCGGTGACCCAGTTCGCGAGCGCCTGCGCGTGCTCGCGATCGGCCGCGAGCGCACGCTCGAAGTAGGCGGCGAGGTCGGCGCGGAAGGCGAGCTGGCGGGCCGAGTCCGCAGACAGGCCGAGATCGCGCTCGTAGCGCTCCGCCCGCTCGGCCGGCAGCTCCGGCAGCGCGGCGCGCGCGGCATCCAGCATCCCGTCGTCGAGCACGACCGGCACGAGGTCCGGCTCGGGGAAGTAGCGGTAGTCGTGCGCCTCCTCCTTGGAGCGCAGCGAGCTGATCGAGCCCGTGACGGGGTCGTAGTGGAGCGTCTCCTGCTCGACCTCTCCCCCCGCCTCGACGAGCGCGATCTGACGGGCGATCTCCGCGTCCACCCCGCGCTCAAGGTAGCGGAAGGAGTTCATGTTCTTCAGCTCGGTCTTCGTGCCGAGGACGTCGCTGCCGACCGGGCGGATCGAGACGTTCGCGTCGCAGCGCAGCGAGCCCTCCTCCATGTTCACGTCGGAGACGCCGAGCTGGCGCAGCGTCTCGCGCAGCAGCGTCAGCCACTCGCGCGCCTGCGCGGCCGAGCGCACGTCGGGCTCGGTGACGATCTCGACGAGCGGCGTGCCGCCGCGGTTGAAGTCGACGACGCTCTCGTCCGCGCCGTGGATGCGGCCGCTGCCGCCGACGTGAACGAGCTTGGCCGCGTCCTCCTCGAGGTGCGCGCGATGGATCCGCACGTCGCCCAGGCGCCCGCCGCTGCAGATCGGGACGTCGTACTGGGAGACCTGGTAGCCCTTCGGCAGGTCGGGATAGAAGTAGTTCTTGCGGTGGAAGATCGAGCGCGGCGCGAGCTCGCAGCCGAGCGCCATCCCGATCAGCAGCGCGGCGTGGATCGCCTGCGCGTTGACGACCGGCAGCGCGCCCGGCAGGCCGAGACAGACCGGACAGGTATGCGTGTTCGGCGGGTCGCCGAACGACAGCTCGCAGCCGCAGAACATCTTCGTGCGCGTCTTCAGCTGGACGTGGATCTCGAGGCCGATGACAGGCTCGTAGCTCATGAGCGGGCCGCGCTCCCGTCGAAGCCGAGCGCCTGCTCCAAGGCGTGGGCGGCGCTCAGGATGCGGTTCTCGCTGAACGCCGGGCCGCAGATCTGGAAGCCGACGGGCAGGCCGTCGGAGAGCCCGTTCGGGATCGAGATCGCGGGGATGCCGGCGAGCGACATCGGCACGGTGCAGACGTCGTTGAGGTACATCGACAGCGGGTCCTCGACCTTCTCCCCGAGACGGAAGGCGACGCTCGGCGCGGTCGGCGTGACGAGCAGGTCGAAGCGTTCGAAGGCGGTGTGGAAGTCCTCGGCGACCTTCGTGCGGACCTGCTGCGCGCGCCCGTAGTAGGCGTCGTAGTAGCCGCTGGAGAGCGCGTAGGTGCCGAGCATGATGCGGCGCTTGACCTCGGCGCCGAAGCCGGCGGCGCGCGTCGCGGTGTACATGCCGAGCAGGTCGTCGGCGTCGACGCGCAGGCCGTAGCGGACGCCGTCGAAGCGCGCCAGGTTGGAGGACGCCTCCGCCGGTGCGATCAGGTAGTAGGCCGAGAGCGCGTGCGGGGCGTGCGGCAGCGAGCACGTCTCGATCCTCGCGCCGAGCGACTCCGCCAGCTTCAGCGTCGCGTCGAAGGCCTCGCGCACGCCGGCGTCGATCCCCTCGCCGGTGAGCTCCTCCGGCACGCCGAGGCGCACGCCCTCGAGATCGACTGCCTGCGGCAGCGCGATCGGCTCGGGGAACGTCAGCGAGGTCGAGTCGCACGGGTCGTGGCCGACCATGTGGCGCAGCAGCAGTGCCGTGTCGGCGACGTCGCGCGCGAACGGGCCCGCCTGGTCGAGCGAGGAGGCGAACGCGATCATCCCGTAGCGCGAGATCGCGCCGTAGGTCGGCTTCATGCCGACGATCCCGCACAGCGCCGCCGGCTGGCGGATCGAGCCGCCGGTGTCGGTCCCGAGCGCCCATGGCGCGAGCCCGGCGGCGACCGCCGCGGCGCTGCCGCCCGAGGAGCCGCCCGGGACGCGCTCGCGGTCCCACGGGTTGCGGACCGGACCGTAGGCCGAGTTCTCGTTCGAGGAGCCCATCGCGAACTCGTCCTGGTTCGTCTTGCCGAGCAGCGTCGTGCCGGCAGCCTGGAGGCGCTCGACGACGGTGGCGGTGTACGGCGGGCGGTAGCCCTCGAGGATCTTCGAGCCGGACTGGCTCGGCACGCCCGCGGTGCAGAAGAGGTCCTTGACCGCGAGCGGGACGCCGCCCAACGGACCGCCGATCGCCCCGGCCGGCGCAGCATCCGCGACCCATGTGAACGCGTTCAGGTCGTCCGCCGCGGCACGCGCGCGGTAGGCCTCGAACAGCTCCGTCGCGGACAGCTCGTCGGCTTCGATCGCCGCGACGGCCGCGGTGGCGGACAGCGCGATCGGGTCGCTCATCCCGCTCCCGGCGACGGCACGCCGAAGCCCTCGTCGACGACCTCGGGCGCGGCCGCGAGCGCGACCTCGCGCGGCAGCGACGGGCGCGGCACGTCGGGGCGCAGCGCGTTGACGACGTCGATCACGTGCGAGGTGGGCGCGACGTCGCCGAGCTCCAGCTCGGAGAGCTTCTCGATGTGGCCGAGCACGGCGGAGAGCTCGCGCGACATCCGCTCGACCTCCTGCTCGGTGAGCTCGAGCCGGGCGAGACGGGCGACGTGGAGCACCTGCGCGCGATCGATCATCGGCGCGGGAGCATAGCGGCGGGCCTCGGCACGCCGACCGCCCACGGGGAGCGGTCGGCGTGACGCGCAGGGGCTAGGACGCCGCCGGCGGCGCTGCGTTCGCCGGAGGCTCCTCCGGCGTCGAGTCAGCCGGGTACGCGGTCTCGCTAGGTGCGGTGGTCTCACTCGGATAGGTGGGCTCGCTCGCCGCGGGCGGCGGTGCCGGCGGATCCGGAGGCGCTGCCGCGGGAGCAGGCGGAGCCGCGGCGCCCGGCGGAGGCGGCGGGGCCGAGCCGCCGCTCTCCCCCTGCGATTGCGTCGCGCCCTCGAAGGCCGAGCGCGCCTGCTGCCCGGCGGCGCGCGCCTGCTCGCGCGCGTCGGAGAGCGACGTGCCCTCCTCCCGCATCGCGAGATAGCCGCCGTAGGTCACGACCGCCGTCGCGACCAAGCCGAGCCAGGCGCCGATCTTCACGTCGATGAACTGGTTCGGTCCCGGCTCGTTGATGATCACCCGATAGGCGAGCAGCACGGTCGTCAACGCGGCGATCGCGGTCGTGATCACGGCGGCGGTGACCGGCAGCGCGACGGTGCGTTGCGTGGCCGTGAGGAAGGCGAGGCCGAGCGCCGCGATGATCGTCAACAGCATCAGCCAGCGCAGCACGCTGTGTCCGTGCCAGCCGTTGACCGTCGCCTTGACGCCAAGCGACTCGGCGATGCCGCCGATCGCTCCGCCGACCCCATACCAGGCGAAGAAGAACAGGAAGACGAAGAGCAGGATCCCGCCCACCGCTGCCACGATCTCCCCCATACGGAGCCGTGTGGTGTCGAACGTCACACCTACCTCCTAAGACGCGTGATGCCGTGCGACCGGGTGCCGCGCCGGCTGGTTTGTGGCAACCGTAGCGATGTCGGCGGTCGTCAATGCGAAAATTGCTGTCGCGCGGCGAGCAGCGTGTTGCGCAGCAGCATCGCGATCGTCATCGGACCGACCCCGCCGGGCACCGGCGTGAGCAGGCCGGCGACCTCGCGCACGGCGTCGAAGTCGACGTCGCCGAACAGTCCCTCCGACGTGCGGTTCATGCCCACGTCGATCACCGCCGCGCCCGGCTTGACGGCGTCGGCGCCCAGCAGCCGCGGCACGCCGACGGCCGCGATCAGCACGTCGGCGCGCGCACACACCGACGGCAGGTCCCGCGTGCGCGAGTGGCAGATCGTCACCGTCGCGTTGCGCGCCAGCAGCAGGTGCGCGACCGGCTTGCCGACGAGATCCGAGCGCCCGACGACCACCGCCTCGGCTCCCTCCAACCCCACGTCGTGGCGGTCGAGCAGCTCGATCACCCCCACCGGCGTGCACGGTCGCAGCCCCGCAGCGCCCTGCACGAGCCGCCCGGCGCTGATCGGCGTGAGCCCGTCGACGTCCTTCTCGGCGTCGATCAACGCGCTCAGCGCGGCGCCGTCGAGGCCGTCGGGCAGCGGGCGCTGGAGCAGGATCCCGCTGACGGCGGGATCGTCGTTCAGCTCGCCCAGCAGCGCGGCGACCTCGGTCGCGCTCGCCGTCGCCGGCAGGTGGCGATGGAGATCGGCGATCCCGGCCTCCGCGCACGCGCTGCGCTTGTTCGCGACGTAGATCGCCGACGCCGGGTCCTCGCCCACCAGCACCGTCGCGAGCCCCGGCACGACGCCCGTCTCCGCGCTGAACGCGGCGACCTCGCGCGCGACCTCCTCGCGCACCTGCCGGGCGATCGCCTTGCCGTCGATGAGCGTGGCTGCCATGACGGGCGCGGACTCTAGCGCGCGTTCGCGGACGTCCGCTGCGCGCACGCAGGTAAACTGCCTCACCGCTTCGAGGGGGGAGAAGCCTTGCAGTTCGATCGCGTCGACGACGACGGACGGTGGCGTGCATGGACCGCCGGCGAGCTTGCCTGGCTCGCGCTGGTGCCCTGCGCGCTCGTCCTCCTGCTCGCGCTCCTGCTGCTCGCCCCACCGCTCGGCCACACGCTGCTCGAACCGAGCTCGACCCGCTTCTGGAGATACGACCTTCCGGCCGTGAGACCCGAGCCGGTCGAGCGTGCCCGCTATCTGCTCGCGGTCCTCGCCCCGCTCCTGTTCGCGGCCTGCCTGGCGGCGCTCCCCCGACGCAGATGGTCACGTCCGGCGCGCGGCTCGGCGGCCGTCCTCGGCAGCCAGGGGCTCCTGATCGCGTTCCTGCTCGCCTGCATCGTCGTGCAGCAGAGAAAACTGTTCGGGCCGGTCTACTCGAACCTCGTGCCCCAGCATCGTGCGTACTTCACGCCCAGGGCGCTCGCGGTGGCGCTGCTGTTCGCCGTGCTCGTCGCGGCCGCGGCGAGAAGCCCGCCGCTCATGGCCCGCCTCGCGAGATGGTGTCGCGAGACGCCGATCCGGAGCGCGCTGGCGTTCGCGGCCGTGCTGCTGTTCACGGCCGTGTGGCTGATCACCGGCGTCAACACGGAAGCGTCGATCGGCGGCACCAACCCGCTCGTGATCCCGAACTTCCCGGAGCTGACCGACGAAGCGTTCGCGCTGCTCAACGGCCGCTACCCGTTCGTCACGTTCCACGCGACGTACGGCCATCTGTGGCTCTACCCGGCCGCGCTGGCGATGCGCGTCTTCGGCGCCAGCTTCGGCGTCTACTGCGGTTTCATGGTGCTCGCGAGCGGGGCGATACTGCTCGCGCTCTACGCCACGCTGCGCCGGCTCGTGAAGAGCTCGCTGATCGCGTTCGCGCTCTACGCGCCCGTGCTCGCGACGGGGTTCTTCATCGAGCTCGGGCCGCCGGAAAACCGCTACGCGCCTTCGAACCTGTTCAGCCTCTTCCCGATGCGCTACGGCGGCGCGTACGTGCTGGCATGGCTCACGGCCCGCCACCTCGACGGCGCCCGGCCCGTCAGGCGCTCGCTGCTGTTCCTCGTCGCGGGGCTCGTCGCCGCCAACAACCTCGAGTTCGGGCTGCCGGCGCTCGCCGCCACGATCGCGGCGATCGTGCTCACGATGCCGAGCCGCGCGCCGGCAGCGCTCGCACGGCTCGCGCGCGGCATCGGAGCGGGACTGGCGGGGACGGCCGTGCTGCTGACGGTGCTGACCCTGTCGGTCGCGGGCTCGCTGCCGCACCCCGGCGTCGTGCTGACGCTGCCGCGGCTGATCGGCATCGACGGCTACGTGCTGCTGCCGATGCCGGCCTTCGGCTTCCACCTCGCCCTCTACGTCACGTTCGGGGCGGCGATCGCGCTCGCGGCGGTGCGGGCGATCGAGCGCGACCCGGATCGCGTGCTGACGGGCATGCTCGTCTGGAGCGGCGTGTTCGGGCTCGGCGCGAGCAGCTACTTCTCCGGCCGCTCGCACCCGGACGTGCTGATCGCGATCTTCTCCGCCTGGGCGTTCGCGCTCGCCGTGCTGACCGTCGCGACCGTCAGAGCCCTCGCCGCGCGCTCCTCGCGCTGGCCGGCGCCGGGGCAGCTCGCGGTCCTGTTCGGCTTCGGGCTCGCGGTCTGCTCGCTCGCCCAGACGCCGACCGTCCGTCCCGACGTCGACCGCCTCCGCACGCATGCGACGGAAACGAGCCGCTTGCTGCGCCCCGACGAACGGGAGCAGTTCGTCGCAAGCGCCACCAAGCCGGGGGAGGCGGTCGCGATCTTCGCGCCGCTCGGTCATCGCATCGCCTACGACTTGGGGCTCAAGGACGTCGTCGACTACTCCGAACTCGTCCTGGTGCCCACGCCCGGCCAGTGGCAGGACGCGATCGCGGCGCTGCGCGCGGCGGGCGGCCGCAAGCTGTTCCTCGCGCAGCAGGACCGGCCGCCGGAAGTGGTGGGCGCGCTCAGACGCGCCGGCTTCCGGCAGGTGGGCGGCACGGAAACGTTTCGCGAGCTCGTGGCGACGCGCTGAGGCCCGCGCCGCGCCTCAGCGCCGCGTCAGCGGCGCGAGATCGGCGACGAGCTTGCGCTCGGCGCCGTCGCGGCTGAAGCGGATCACGACGATCCCGCCCGACTCGAGCGCCGTCACGACGCCCTCGCCGAAGGCCGGGTGCGCGACGTCCTCGCCGAGCCGGAAGGCGGCCTCCGCGGCCGCCTGGCCGCCCCAGCCGGCGGCGGCGTCGCTCGGCGACGACGACCCCCACGAGAGCGCTCGGTCGCGCACGCCGCCGACGCCGAGCGCCGGCCGATCTCGCCGGTCGGTCAGCTCGCCCGGGATCTCGTCGACGAAGCGGCTGCGGCTGCCGAAGTGGCGTGCGCCGAAGACCGCGCGCGTGCGCGCGTAGGTGACGTACAGGTCGCGCTGGGCGCGCGTGATGCCGACATAGGCCAGGCGCCGCTCCTCCTCCAGCCCGCCCTCCTCGATCGCGCGCTGGTGCGGGAAGACGCCCTCCTCGCAGCCGAGCATGAAGACGATCGGATACTCCAGCCCCTTCGCGTTGTGCAGGGTCATCAGCGTCACGAGGCCCTCGTCGTCCTTGCGTCCGTCGGCGTCGGCGACGAGCGCGATCTGCTGCAGGAAGCCGGCGAGCGACGGCGCCTCACCCTCATCCCCGGGGGTCGAGTCGTACTCGGCGGCGACGTTGACGAGCTCCTCGAGGTTCTCGATCCGCCCCTGCGCCTCGATCGTCCGCTCCGCCTCCAGCGCTTCGAGATAGCCGGCCTCGCGCAGCGTCTCGTTCAGCAGCGCGGCGATCGGCGCACCGCTCTCCGCGCGCTCGCGCAGCACCCGCAGCGCGCCCATGAAGCGGTGGAAGGCCTTCACCGCCGCGGCGCCGAGGCCGGGCACCGCATCCGGGTCGGAGGCCGCCTCCCAGATCGTGATCCCCGCCGTGTTCGCCCAGCCGATCACGCGCGAGAGCGAGGTCTGCCCGATCCCGCGCCGCGGCGAGTTGACGATGCGCGTGAAGGAGACGACGTCCTGCTGGTTGACGAGCACGGTCAGGTAGGCGATCGCGTCCTTGATCTCGGCGCGCTCGTAGAACTTCGTGCCGCCGATCACCTGGTAGCCGATCTGCGCGCGCACGAGCGTGTCCTCCAGCACCCGCGACTGCGCGTTGGTGCGGTAGAAGACGGCGATCTCCTGGCGCGAGACGCCCTCGTCGACGAGCCGCTCGATCTCCCCGGCGACGAAGCGGCCCTCCGCGTGCTCGTCCTCAAGCTCGCGCACCTTGATCGGATCGCCGGTGCCGACGTCGGTCCACAGCGCCTTCCCCATCCGCCCGCGGTTGTTCGCGATCACCGCGTTCGCCGCGTCGAGGATCGTCTGCGTCGAGCGGTAGTTCTGCTCCAGCTTCACGACCTTCGCATCCGGGAAGTCGTCCTCGAAGTCGAGGATGTTGCGCACGTCGGCGCCGCGGAAGCCGTAGACGGACTGGTCGTCGTCGCCGACCACCGCCAGGTTGCGATGCGCGCCGGCGATCAGCTGCAGCCAGCGGTACTGGGCGTGGTTCGTGTCCTGGTACTCGTCCACGAGCACGTGGCGGAAGGCGGTCGCGTAGCGCTCGCGGACCTCGGGGAACAGCTCCATCACGTTGACCGCGCGCACGAGCAGGTCGTCGAAGTCCATCGCGTTCATGCGGTGCAGCTCGGACTCGTAGAGCTTGTAGACGTCGACGACGGTCTGCTCGAAGTAGGAGCCGACCGCCTGCGCGTAGGCCTCGGAGTCGCGCAGCTTGTTCTTCGCGTCGGAGATCTCGTGGTGGATCGCCGCCGGCGCGAAGCGCTTGGGGTCGACGTCGAGCTGCTCGATGCAGCGCTTCACGAGCCGGCGCGCGTCAGCCTGGTCGTAGATCGTGAACTGGCGCGTGTAGCCGAGCCGGTGGGCGTCGGCGCGCAGCATCCGCGCGCAGGCGGCGTGGAACGTCAGCAGCCACATCGCGCGCGTGCGCGCGCCGACGAGCAGCTCGACGCGCTCGCGCATCTCCTGCGCGGCCTTGTTCGTGAAGGTGATCGCGAGGATCTCGCTCGGCCGCGCCTGGCCGGTCGCCAGCAGGTAGGCGATCCGGTGCGTCAGCACGCGCGTCTTGCCCGAGCCCGCGCCGGCGAGGATCAGCAGCGGCCCGTCGCCGTGCACGACGGCCTCGCGCTGCGGCGCGTTGAGGCCCGCGAGCAGCGCGTCGAGCGCGGCATCCGTGTCGTGCGCCGGCAAGCTCATCGCGACCGACGATAGCGAGCGCTCGCGACGAGCCGTGCGCCGCTCAGACGAGCTGGTACGCCACGCGCGTGGCGACGACGTAGGCGCAGAACACGAGCGTCGCGACCCACAGCCGCCGGTCGCGCGCGACCGCTGCGAGCGGCAGCACCCACACCACGTACCAGGGCACGAGCCACGCGGTGCTCACGAGCAGCGCGAGCGTCGCCCAGCCGGCGGCCGCCAGCCAGTCGATCCGCTCCCGCCACGTCGCCCACACCAGCCCGAGCAGGGTCGCGGCGAAGCCGAGCCCGAACGCCGCGCGCAGCGCCACCGGCGTCCCGTCGAGGCCGAGCGCCTTCGCGACCATGCTCGGCACGCTCGTGCTCGCGACGAACTGCTGCTGCTGGTGGATCTGGTGCACCAAGCCGAGCGCGCCGTCGCTGAATGCCGCAAACGCGAGCACGAGCAGCGCGGCCCCACCGGCCGCGGCCCCGCCCAGCGCCGCACGCGGATGTCGCCCGCCGAGCACGAGGAACGGCAGCAGCAGCACCGAGGAGGCCTTCACCCCGACCGCGAGCGCCGCCGTCGCCCCACCGCCGACGGCGCGGCCCTCGAGCACGAGCAGCACCGCACCGAGCATCATCGCGACGAGCAGGAAGTCGTTGTGGGCGCCGCCGACGCCGTAGGCCAGCAGCAGCGGGTTGAGGCCCACGAGCACGATCGCGCGCACCGACTCGACGCCGCGCAGGCGCGCGATCCGCCACACGAGCGCGATGCACCCAAGGCTCAGCAGCGCCGCCAGCGACTTGCACAGCCACAGCGCGGCCGGCACGCTCAGCCACGCGAGCGGCGAGCTCACGAGCGTGAACAGCGGGCCGTAGGGCGTCGCGATGTCATGCCAGCGCACGTACGGCACGACCGGGTCGCGGGCGGCGTCGGCGGCGCCGTGGCTGTACGGATCGAGCCCGTGCAGCACGTCGAGGCGCGCGTAGTCGACGTAGCCGAAGACGTCGGCGGAGAAGAGCGGCGGCGCAAGCAGGAACACCGCGTGCGCGACGGCGATCGCCACGACCGCGACCCACAACGGCAGCGACCGCGCGCAGGCGAGCACGACGAGGTAGCAGAGCGTCATCGCGACGAGCAGTTGCGCCCCCCGCGAAGGCACGATCAGGACGCCGAGCCCGTGCAGCGGACCCGCCAGCCAGCCGGGGAAGCGACCCGCCTCGCTGGCCGGCACGAAGAACAGCCACCGCTGCGCCGACGCACCGGCGGCGAGCAGCGCAGCGGCGCTCAACAGCCCGGCGAGCGCCGCGCTTCCGAGCACGGCCGCCGACCCGGGGGCGCGCATGCGCATCGCGTCTGCGTTACCCGGCGCCATTGCTGTTGAAGCCGGCCGGCAGCTCCTGCTGGGCGGGCGGCGGGTTCTCGAGCAGCAGCCGCGGCACGGTCACGAAACGATAGCCGCGCGCGCGCAGGGCGCGCACGATCGGCCCGAGCGCGGCGATCGTCTCGCTGCGATCGCCGCCGCCGTCGTGCATCAGCACGATCGCGCCCGGCTGCGCGTTGCCGACGACGTTGCGGACGATCGCCGCCCGCCCGGGCTTCGTGTAGTCCTCGCTGTCGATCGACCACAGCACGGCCAGCATCCGCCGCCGCTGCAGCAGCTTGAACGTCGTGCGGTCGTACGCGCCGTACGGCGGGCGGAAGAGGCGCGGCGTCGGCGTTCCGTAGCCGCTCAGCGTCTGCGCCATGCCGGCGATCTCGCGGCGCTGCCCGGTGGCCCGGAGCTGCCTGAGGTTGGCGTGATCGAGCGTGTGATCGCCGATCGGCAGGCCGAGGTCGATCTCGCGCCGCAGCGTCGCCGCGAACTCCGGCAGCTGATAGCCGACGACGAAGAACGTCCCCGGCACCCGCAGGCGCCGCAGCGCGTCGATCAGCCGGCCGGTGTCGGGCCCCGGCCCGTCGTCGAACGTCAGCGCGATCAGGCGATGCTGAGCCCCCGCGAGGCGCACGAACGGCGTGCGCGCGAGCGCCCGGTCGATCGCCGTGCTCTCCCGCGCACGCTCCTCGAAGCCGAGCGAGTGCGGCCCCGCGCCGGCGAGCACGCGCAGCTGGCCGTACCAGCCGAGCCGCGGGCCGTGACCGCGGACGGACGTGCCGCTCCCGTCCCCGTCCGCCCCCGCGAGCGCGCCGAGCACGAGCGCCAGCGCCGCGACGGCGAGCAGCGCGGCGACTCGGCGACGACGATGCAGCGTTTGAGCACGGGTCGGCCGACTCGGCCCGCGGATGAGCTCGTCGAGGCGCATCCCCGCGGCTCATGATCGCGCATGCGGCAGATGGGCGCGGCGCTCGGTGGACTACCCTTCGCCGCCGCATGACTCCCCCCGCCGTCTGGGTGATCGTTCCGACGTTCGACGAGGCCGACTCGATCGAGCCGCTGCTGCGCGCCGTCGCGGCCGCGCTCGACGACGCCGCGCCCGCGGACCACCGCATCCTCGTCGTCGACGACGGCTCACCCGACGGGACCGGCGCGATCGCCGAGCGCGTCGGCGAGCAGCTCGGCGTCGTGGAGGTGCTCCACCGCGCGCGCAAGGGCGGCCTCGGCCAGGCCTATCTCGCCGGCTTCGCGCGCGCGCTCGCCGGCGGCGCGCGGCTCGTATGCGAGATCGACGCGGACCTCTCTCACGACCCGGCCTACCTGCCGGATTTGCTGGCGGCAGCCGAGCACGCCGACGTGGTGCTCGGCTCGCGCTATGTGCCGGGGGGCGGCGTCACCGACTGGGGACCGCTGCGCCGTTTCGTCAGCCGCGCCGGCTGCCGTTATGCGCGGACGCTGCTCGGCCTCCCCCAGCGTGACCTCACCGGCGGCTACAAGGCGATCCGCCGCGAGGTGCTCGAGGCGATCGAGCTGGAGAGCGTGCGCTCACAGGGCTACGTCTTCCAGGTCGAGATCACCTACCGTGCGGTGCTCGCGGGCTTCCGCGTCGCCGAGGTCCCGATCGTCTTCCGCGACCGCACCGCGGGCTCGAGCAAGATGTCGACGCGGATCGCGCTCGAGGCGATGTGGCGCGTCCCGCTGCTGCGGCGCAACGCGCCGCGCGCGGTGTCCCGAGCGGCCGCGCAGCTCGATGTGACGATCGTGTGAAGAACGCTCAACCCGCTGCGCGCGCGGCCCGATGTCCAGGGTGTGGTCGTTCCATCGGAGCTGTTCGGCGGCGCGCTGGCCAGCGTGACGGTCGCGGCGTGGGCAGCCCGCCACTCCGTCCTGCGCGTGCGCCGTCGCTACGAGCGCGCGTTGCAGGAGGCCCGGCACGAGGCCGAGCACGACGGCCTCACCGGGGCGCTGACGCGGAGCGCGTTCGCGCGCGAACTCGAGGCGCGCCTGGCGCAGGGCGGCGCGGCGCGCCAGCACGCGCTGCTGGCGATCGACGTCGACGGCTTCGGCCAGATCAACAAGCTGCGCGGCCATGACGTCGGCGACGCGCTGCTGTGCCGCCTCGTCGAGACGACCGCCGACGTGATTCGCGACGTCGACGCGATCGGACGGCTCGGCGGCGACGAGTTCGCGGTCGTGCTGGAGGGTCGCGACCCCGTCGCGGTCGGCGAGCGGATCCTCGCCACGCTGCGCGTCCCCGCGGGCGACCTCGGGCCGCTCGAGGTCTCGATCGGCATCGCGCGCGCCCCGTCCGACGGCACCAGCGTCCCGGCGCTGCTGCGCGCCGCCGACGGGGCGATGCGCCGTGCCAAGCGCGGCGGGAAGGGACGCATCGTCGCCTACGCCGGCGAGTCGCTCGCCGACTCCGAGGAGGCGCGCGCCCGTCGCGTGATCGCCGACGTCGTCAAGCACCGCCGCATCGCGATGGCGACGCAGCCGATCGTCGACCTGCGCTCCGGCACGATCCACGCCTACGAGACGCTGGCGCGCTTCGGCGTTCCCGGCGATCTCTCGACCGGCGAGCTGTTCGCGCTCGCCGAGCGCGTCGACATGCGCGAGGAGCTCGACCTCGCCTGCTTCGAGCAAGGACTCAAGCTGCTCTCGCAGCGACCGGCGGGCACCCACCTGACGGTCAACGTCTCCAGCGGGCTGCTCTCGAATCCGCGCGCGCTCGCGCTGCTGGCCGCGCAGCGCGACGTCCACGGCCTCGTGCTGGAGGTGACCGAGGAGGCGCTCGTGCGCGACTACGCCGAGTTGCAGTCCGCCGTGCAGCCGCTGCTCGAGCGCGGCGTGCGGATCGCCGTCGACGACATGGGCGCCGGCTACTCCGGGCTGCGACATGCGATCGACCTGCACCCGACGTACCTGAAGCTCGATCGCGCGCTCGTGCAGGGCATCGACCGCGACCCCAAGCGCGCCGCCCTGGTCGACGCCCTGCTGCGCTACGCCCAGCATGCCGGCAGCCACATCCTCGCCGAGGGAGTCGAGACGGAGGGCGAGCTCGTGACGCTCGTACGGCTCGGCGTCCCGTTCGCGCAGGGCTACCTGCTCGCGCGACCGGCACCGCCGTGGCGCACGGACATCCCCGCGTCCGTGCGCCGGCATGCGACCGGCGCGGCGCTCGTGCGCTCAGAGCTGCCGCTCAGCAGCGACGTCTCGACGCTGCGGCCGGACGTCACCGCCGAGGAGGCGCACCGGCGCTTCGCGGCCGACCCGGCGCTCGACTCGTTCGTCGTGCTCGACGCCTCGCGCCGGGTGCTCGCGCTGCTCACGCGCCACCGTCTGCTGACGAAGCTCGGGCACCGTTTCGGCTTCGCCCTCTACGGCCAGCGGTCGGTCCTGAAGCTCGCCGACCGCCAGTGCCTGCTGCTGCCGCAGTCGACCCCCTGGACGGAGCTCGCCTCACGCGC
Organism: Conexibacter sp.; assembly: GCA_035637995.1. Lineage (GTDB taxonomy): Bacteria > Actinomycetota > Thermoleophilia > Solirubrobacterales > Solirubrobacteraceae > Conexibacter. Next base: position 19,559 of record DASRAV010000038.1, read on the forward strand.
GATGGCGCGCCCGTCCGAGACGCGGCACGACCCGATCGTCCTGCTCGACGTCGACGGCCGCTTCGTGCGCCACCTCACGATCCGCGACCTGCTGGACTCCGCCGAGCAGCCGTCGGCGGAGCTCTCCGCGCACGAGCCGGTCAGGTAGCGACCTCGTCGCGCCGGCGGCGTAGGCTTCGCGGGAATGGCAGCGGGCGCGCGTACCCTTGATCTGCTGAGCGTCGTCGCACCCGTCTACAACGAGCAGGAGCTGATCGCCGAGTTCCATGCGCGCGTCAGTGCCGCGCTCGCCGGGTTCCCGTTCGAGCTCGTGCTCGTCGACGACGGCTCCAGCGACGGCACCGCGGCCGTGCTCGCGACGCTCGCCGAGCGGGATCCGCGCGTGCGCGTCGTCGAGCTGTCGCGCAACTTCGGCCACCAGACCGCGCTGACGGCGGGGCTCGACCACGCGCGCGGCAACGCGGTCGTGATGCTGGACTCCGACCTGCAGGACCCGCCCGAGACGATCCTCGAGATGCTCGATCACTGGCGTGCCGGGATCGACGTCGTCTACGCGGTCCGCCGCCGGCGCCCCGGCGAGACGCGCTTCAAGCTCGCGACCGCGCGCGCCTTCTACCGCCTCTTCGGAACGCTCGCCGACGTGCCGCTGGCGCCCGACTCCGGCGACTTCCGCCTGCTCGACCGCGCCCCGCTCGACGCGTTGAGCTCGATGCGCGAGCGCAGCCGCTTCCTGCGCGGGATGACGGTCTGGGTCGGCTACACGCAGACGGCCGTTCCCTACGAGCGCGACGCACGCCGCGCCGGCGAGACGAAGTACACGCTCGGGCGCATGCTCGGCTTCGCGTTCGACGCGATCTCCTCGTTCTCGCACCGCCCGCTGCAGCTCGCGACGCTCGCCGGCTTCATCTCCGCCGGCGTCGCGTTCGTCGCGATCCCGGTGGTGATCGTGCTGCGCCTGCTCGGCTCCTATCTGCCCGGCTTCGGCACGATCACGATCGCGATCCTGCTGCTCGGAGGGATCCAGCTGATCGCGATCGGCCTGATCGGCGAGTACGTCGGACGCATCTACGACGAGGTCAAGGGCCGCCCGCTGTACGTGGTGCGGACGCGACGCAACCTTCCCCCGCCGCAGCCATAGCGCCCCGGAACCCAGCGGTTCGGCTAGCCTACCCAGGTGCTAGGCAAGCTCGCCCCCGCGCCGGATCCGGCGTTCCCATACGGCGCGTCGCATGCGCCCAGGCGCGCGCTGACGGCGGGCGAGATCGCGTGGCTCGCGTCGGTGCCGTGCGCGGCCGCGGTGGTCGCGGCGATCGTCCTGCTCGGACCGGCCCTCGGTCACCTGTTGGCTCCGAGCACGCTGCCGGCGGTGTGGAGATACGACTACTTCGCACCGACGCCGGAGCCGGTCGAGCACGCGCGCTACCTGCTCGCCCTGCTCGGGCCGCTGCTGCTCTCCGGCGTCGTCGTCGCAGCTCGGCGCCGCAGCCGATCGCTGCACGCTTCGGCGGCGACGGCGCTCGTCGTGCACGTGAGCCAGGGCGTGGTGCTGCTGTTCCTGTTCGTGTGCGTGGCGGCGCAGCGCAGAATCCTCTACGGGGCGATCTACGCCGGTCCGCTACACCGCGTGTACTTCACGTCACCGACGCTCGTCGCCACGCCCGTGCTCGCGCTCGTCGCGATCGTGAGCCTGCGCGTCGAGCGCATCCGCAGCCTGCTGGCGGGGCTCCTGCAGGCGCGCCCGCGGCGCGAGCTCGTCGGGGTCGGCGCCGCGGTCCTCTTCACGCTGGCGTGGGAGCTGACGGCGGTTCAGCTCGACCGTTCCGCCGGCGGAACGAACTTCGCCGTCTCGGCGAGCATGCCGTTCTGGCTCGACGAAGCGTTCGGCGTCCTCAACGGCCTCACGCCGCTCGTCGACTTCAACTCCCAGTACAGCCACCTGTGGCCATACGTCGCCGCCGGCTCGATGAAGCTGTTCGGCGCCTCGACCACCGTCTTCACGACGACGCTGGCGACCGCGGCCGGCATCGTGCTGCTGACGGTCTACGGGACCTTCCGTCGCGTCGCGCACAGCGCGCTCGCCGCGCTGGCGCTGTACCTCCCGTTCGTCGCGACGGGCTTCTTCATGGAGCTCGGGCCGGTCAGCAACCGCTATGGCCCGTCGAACCTGCTGAGCCTGTTTCCGATGCGCTATGCGGGCCCGTACGTGCTCGCGTGGCTGCTGGCGCGGCATCTCGACGGCGCACGGCCGCGGCGGCTCGCGCCGATCTTCGCGGTCGCCGGGCTCGCCGTCGTCAACAACCCCGAGTTCGGGCTGCCGGCGCTCGGCGCGACGCTCGCCGCGCTCGCCTGGACGCGCACGCCCTGGTCGTGGAGGACGCTGCGGCCGCTGCTCGGCGCTGCGCTGATCGGCCTCGCCGCCGCGTTCGCGCTGGTGACGCTCTTCACGCTGGCGTACTCCGGCAGCCTCCCCGACTTCGGCATGGTCGCGTTCTTCCCGCGGCTCTACGGGGTGATCGGCTTCGGCATGCTGCCGATGCCGACGCTCGGCTTCCACCTCGCGCTCTACCTGACGTTCGTGGCGGCGATCGCGGTCGGGACGGTGCGCGTCGTCACCCGCCGTGAGGGCGACGTGCTCACCGGCCTGCTCGTGTGGTCGGGCGTGTTCGGGCTCGGCGCGAGCAGCTACTTCGCCGGGCGCTCGCATCCGGAGGTGCTGATCGACCTCTTCTCGGCGTGGGCGTTCGCGCTGATGCTGCTGCTGCTCGTCGTCGTGCGGGCGATCGCGGCGCGCCCGTCGCACCTGCCCCGCCTCGCGGAGGTCGCGGTCCTGCTCGGCACCGGCCTCGCCGTCTGCTCGCTGGCGCAGACGCCGACGCCGTGGTCGCAGATCCACCGGCTCGCGAGAGACGAACCGCCGCCGTTCTACAACCGCCTCGAGGCCGAGCGCTTCGTCGCGCGCCTCACCCGGCCCGGCGAGGCGGTGGCCGTGCTCGTGCCGCCCGGGCACCGGATCACGTACGACATCGGCGTCAGAAACGTGAGTCGCTACGTCGGCTGGGAAGCGATGCCGCTGGAGCAGCAGATGGTCGAGACGCTCGACGCGCTGCACCGCACGGGCGGCAACAAGCTCTTCCTGCCGATAGCGCCGGACCCCAAGTCGGAACTCGGGCGTCTGCTCGCGCGGCGCGGCTACAGGTCGGCGGCGACGGGCCATGAACTGATCGAGTGGGTCGGTCCCCCGCCGCGCGCGGGGTCCTGACCGCGCGGCCGGCGCCCGCCTCAGCCGCCAGCCGGATTCGGGCCCTGCGCGGCGCGCAGTGGAAGTGGATCCGCTTCGTCGGTTGCGATCGTCGCCGGGTCGACGCCGCGCTCGGCGAGCGCGCGCTCGAGCGCGCCGATGCGGCTCGCAAGGCCCTTGATCGCGTCGGAGATCGGGTCCGGCAGATGCGCCCAGTCGGCGTCGGGCCCCTCCGGGCGGCGACCGTCGATGCGGACGGGATGGCCCGGATTGCCGACGACGGTCGAGTTCGGCGGCACGTCGTGGATCACAACCGTGTTGGCGCCGATCTTCGAGCCGTGGCCGATCGTGATCGGGCCGAGCAGCTTCGCGCCGGAGCCGATCGTGACGTTGTCCTGCACCGTCGGATGGCGCTTGCCGGACGCGAAGCCGGTGCCGCCGAGCGTGACGCCCTGGTAGAGCGTGACGTCGTCGCCGATCTCGGCCGTCTCGCCGATCACGACCCCCATGCCGTGGTCGACGAAGAAGCCCTCCCCGATCCGCGCCGCCGGATGGATCTCGATGCCGGTGAGCGTGCGCGCGACGCCGGCGATCAGCCGCGGCAGCAGCGGCACGCGCAGCTCGAACAGCGCATGCGCGACGCGGTGGGCGAGCACGGCGTGCACCCCCGGCCAGACGGCGAGGATCTCCGCCGAGCCGACGTCGCGGGCGGCCGGGTCGCGTTCCTGGGCGGCGCGCACGTCGCGGCGGATCTCCCGCGCGACGCGAGCGAACGTGCCGAGGTTGGGCATGCGCCCAAGGGTAGAGCAGCTATGGCGCGAAGAACGGGGTCGAGACGTAGCGCTCGCCGGAGTCGGGCAGGATCGCCACGATCCGCTTGCCGCGCGACTCGGGCCGTTGCGCGACGTGCAGCGCCCCCCACATCGCCGCGCCGCAGGAGATCCCGGCGAGCACGCCCTCGCGATGCGCGAGCAGGCGCGCGGTCTCGATCGCGTCCTCGTCGTCGACCGCGATCACCTCGTCGAGCAGCTCCCGGTTCAGCACCGCGGGCACGAAGCCGGCGCCGATCCCCTGGATCTTGTGCGGTCCGGGCGTGTGGCCGGAGAGCACCGCGGAGGCCGCCGGCTCGACCGCGATCACGCGGCAGTCGGGGTTGCGCTGCTTGAGGACCTCCCCCACGCCGGTGATCGTGCCGCCCGTCCCGACGCCCGCGACGAGGATGTCGACCTTGCCGTCCATCGCCTCCCAGATCTCGGGGCCCGTCGTGCGGCGGTGGACCTCGGGGTTGGCGGGGTTGGAGAACTGGTCGGGCAGGAAGACGTCGCCGCTGCTCGCCAGCGCGCGCGCCGCCGCGACCGCCTCGTGCATCCCGCCGAGCGACTCGGTGATCTCGAAGCGCGCGCCGTAGAGGCGCAGCAGCCCCTCGCGCTCGCGGCTCATCCCCTGCGGAAGCGTCAGCACGAGCTCGTAGCCCTTCGCCGCGCAGACGAACGCGAGCGCGATGCCGGTGTTGCCGCTCGTCGCCTCGACGATCGTCGTGCGGCCCGGCGCGATGCGGCCCTCGCGCTCGGCCGCCTCGATCATCGCGACGCCGATGCGGTCCTTGACGCTGCCGCCGGGGTTGAGCGCCTCGAGCTTGCCGAACAGCTCGACGTCGACGTCCGCGGGCAGCAGACGGGTGAGCTGCACCATCGGCGTGCGGCCGACATGCTCCGCAATGTTGATCGGGATTCCGGGCATTTTCAGCCGGAACGATAGCGGCGCTTGCTACAAGCCGGCGGTCGCCGCGTGCCAGTCGTATGCGTCGCCGACCGCGCGCACGGCCGCGAGCGTCGCCGGATCGCACAGCGCGCCGGCGATCCCGGCGTCGAACAGCGCGCGCGGGTCGGCGCCGAGCGCGCGCGCCGCGGCGTGCTCGGACTCGAGGTCGCAGGAGAAGAAGGTCGGATCGTCGGTGTTGACGGTGCACGGCACGCCGGCGGCGAGCAGCTGCGGCAGCTGGTGCGCCTCGACGGTGGGCACGACCGCGAGGCAGACGTTCGAGAGCACGCAGACGTCGAGCACGATCTGGCGGTCGGCCAGCTCGCGCAGCAGGCCCGGATCCTCGACCGCGCGCACACCGTGGCGGATGCGGTCGGCGTGCAGCACGTCGAGCGCGCCGCGGATCGACGGCGGTCCGGCGACCTCGCCGGCGTGCGGCACCGAGGCGAGCCCGCCGTCGCGCGCGATCGCGAACGCCTCGGCGTACTGCTCGGGCGGATACTGCGCCTCGAGTCCGCCGAGCCCGAGCGCGACGACGCCGCGATCCTGGTAGCGAACGGCCAGCTCGGCGGTCGTGCGCGCCAGGTCCCGATCGACGCCGCGGGTGATGTCCGGCGTGAGGCGCAGCTCGATCCCCAGCGTCTCGCGCGCCTCCTGCACCCCGGCGCAGAACCCCTCGAACACGACCTCCTGGTCGACGCCGACGCTCGCCTTGTCCGACGGCGAGAAGATCGCCTCGATGTAGACGGCGCCCTGCGCCTGCGCCCGGCGCGCGTAGTCGACGACCAGCTCGCGGTAGTCGCCTTCGGTGCGCAGCGCGCGCGTCGTCGCCATCCAGGCGGAGATGAAGTGCTCGAAGTCGCGGAAGCGCATGTACTCCGCCAGCGCCTCGACCGAGTCGACCGGCAGCGCGAAGCCGTTGCGCCGCGCGGCGGCGATCAGCGCCTGCGGCGAGACCGCGCCCTCGAGGTGGACGTGCAGCTCGATCTTCGGATACGGCAGGGCGGCGCCCATGGCGGGCGACGCTACCAGGCGGAGTTTTGTTGCGAAGCGGGCGTAGAGATTGGGGAGCTGATGCCTCTAGCGTCTCGGCGATGCACGAGAGCGAGGAGGAGCAGCGCTCGCGACTGGCGTACGAGGCGGCGCTGCGCGCACTCGATCAGCAGCGGCGCAGCCTCGAGGAGATCCGGTCCCGGACCGGCGTCCTGCTCGCCGCCGCGTCGGTCAGCGCCTCGTTCCTCGGCTCGAGGGCATTCGAGCGGCATGCCGACGTAGTCACGACGTCGCTCGCGCTAATGATGCTGGTTCTCACGCTGCTGCTCGGGATCCTGGCGCTCACCGTCCGTGAGGACCTGGCGTTCTCAATGTCGGGTTCTGACATCCACACCGTGCTGCTCGGGGCACGGAACCGAGCAGATCAGCATCGCTATATCGCTGGCTGGCTGACCGCTATCTGGGCGCGAAACGAACCGACGGTCGAGCTGTTGAATGCCCGGTTCCGCACCATGGCGGGAGCGCTTGCCATACAGATCGTGTTGTGGGCCCTGGCACTCAGCGGTACGGTCAGTTCAGTGTCATGATCGAGAAGCCCAACCCTCCACTCTCGCCGATCCCGCCGCTTCCTCAGGAGATCCTGCTCCCCGAGGTCTTGCGGAATCTGGGCTTCTTCGAGACGCTGCGACTCGCGTTCTCGACGTCACGATCTCGGTCTAGATGTAGTACATCGCCGCCCCGGCGTCGCGGGCTTCGCGCTCGATGACGTCGGCGACGGTCGTCTGCTCGAGCACGGTGCGGGCAGCGGTGGCGGCGTCGGCGAAGACGCCCTCGGAGCCGGCGCCGAAGGAGCCGTCGAGCAGCTCGACGATCTCCAGGACGGTGATCTCGGCGGGCTCGCGGGCGAAGCTGTAGCCGCCCTTGACCCCGCGCTGGGACTTCAGCACGCCCGCGCGACGCAGCACCGCGAACAGCTGCTCGAGGAACTGCACCGGGATCTCCCGCCGCCGCGCCAGCTCCGCGATCGGCACCGGCCCGGCCGCGCCGAGACGCCCGAGCTCGGCGAGCGCGAGCAGCGCATACGGAGATTTCGTCGTGATCGAGATCATCGGACCTCGATGGTATGCGACCGGCGGGCTAGATCCAGCCGCGCTCTGTGGCCAGCAACACGGCTTGAGCGCGGTCGACCGCCCCGAGCTTGCCGTAGATGTTGTGCAGGTGCGTGCGCACCGTGCTCGTCGAGAGCTCCAGCTCGTGGGCTATCTGCTTGTAGACCTTGCCCTGTCCGAGGCGCCTGAGCACCTCGACCTCGCGCGTGGAGAGCGGGCACGGGTCGAGCTGGCGGGGGCGGTTGCCGTTCGTCGGGTAGGGCAAGTCGTACATCACCGAGCGCAGCTCGGCGGGACCGAGCCCGACGGTCCGGGCGCACGCGAGCATCTCGCTCGGGGTGACCGCGCCGCCCTGCCCGTAGTGGGCGAGCATGTCGGCGAGCCGGACGAGCGCGGCCTCGCCGTCGGCGTCGGCGCCGTGGTGGCGCTCGATCGTGGAGGCGATCGCCTTCGGCAGGCCCCAGCGCCGCGCGAGCACGCCGCCGACGAGCGCGTGGTCGACGCCCAGCTCGCGGCGCTCGCGGTGAATCCGCTCCTCCGGCGTGCGCGCGTCGCCGTGCACCTGACGCGGGTAGCCGGGGTAGGCGTGGCCGAGCACGAGCTTGCCGACGTCGTGCAGCAGCGAGGTGACCATCAGCCGGTCGCGGTCCTCGTAGCCGACTTCGGCGGCGAGCCGGTCGGCGGCGCGCTGCGTGGCGACGCCGTGCAGCCGGAAGCGCTCGGGCGTCCCCTCCCAGATTCCGCTGCGCTCGAAGAAGTCGAAGGTGCGCGCACGGCTCGCGAGCGCCTGGACGGCAGCCGGCGAGAGCACGCTGACGGCATGCACGACACTGTCGACGCGGCCGCGCGTGCGGCCCTCGACGCGGTTGGCGAGCCGCAGCGCGGCGATCGCGAGCGCGACGTCGGATTCGACCGCCGCGACGATCTCCGCCGTGGACGGGCGCTCCTGCGTGAAGAGGCGCAGCACGCGGTTGCGCGACTCGGCCAGCACCGGGAAGGCCTCGAGTGCCTCGAAGGCGGCCGTGAGCCGGCGGCCGTGGCCTTCGTTGTGGTGGCGCGGCATCGTCGTGGAGTCGACGTCCGCGGGAGCTGGCGGGGAGCTCAAGCTGTCAATTTCGGTGGCGGTGGCGGTGAGGGTCGGGGGCGTCATGGCGATCGTAGTGGCTCGTGCGAAATGGATCGAGCGGAACGCCGCTCGGCCCTTCCCTTATCGGCAGCGGCGACGGTCCGGTTTAGGGTGCTCGACCAATCGGCCGCGGATCAAGTTGGCGCAAGCGCAGGCGGGCGGGGAGCGAGCGCCGCGTCGATGCGACGCAGCGTCTCCTCGCGGCCCAGCAGCGCGACGCTCTCGAAGATGCCGGGAGAGACCGTCGTGCCTGCGATCGCGACGCGGACCGGCTGGAAGACCTGCTTCGGCTTCCAGCCGTGCCGCTCGACCACGCCGCGCAGCGCCGCCTCGACCGCCTCCTGCGTGAACGGCTCCAGCTCCGCGAGCGCGCGCCTCGCCTCGCCGAGCGCCTGCGCGCCGCCGTCGGCGCCGATCGTGCGCGCGAACGCGTCGGGGTCGTCGACCGGGCCGTCGTAGAGGAAGCCCGCGAGCGGCCAGAAGTCGGCGAGCGTCTGGACCTTCTCGCGGCTGATCTCGACGCCGCCGCGCAGCCCGCTGCGACCGGTGAACGCCTCCAGTCTGCGCGTCAGCTCCTCGACGTCCAGCTCGCGCAGGTAGCGGCCGTTCATGTGCCGCAGTTTCTTCTCGTCGAAGACCGCCGGCGACTTCGAGATGCGCTCCAGGCGCAGGCGCCGCGCGAGCTCGTCGCTGGGGAAGTACTCCTCCTCCGCGTCGAAGCCGGCGCCGAGCAGCGCGATGTAGTTGCGCACGGCCTCCGGCAGGTAGCCGTCGGCGCGCAGCTCCTGCACGGAGGCGGCGCCGTGGCGCTTGGAGAGCTTCTTGCCGTCGGGCCCGTGCAGCAGCGGCAGATGCGCGTAGCGCGGCGGCGTCTGCCCGAGCGCCTCGAACACCAGCAGCTGCTTCGGCGTGTTGGAGAGGTGGTCTTCGCCGCGCACGACGTGCGTGATGCCGGCGTCGAGGTCGTCGATCGCGACCGCGAAGTTGTAGAGCACCGAGCCGTCCGCGCGCGCGATCACCGGGTCGTCGAGGTGCGTGTGCGCGAAGCGCGCCTCGCCGCGGATCACGTCGTCGACGACCGTCTCGCCCTCGTCGGGCACGCGCAGGCGGATCGCGCCGTCGGCCTCCGGCTCGCCGCGGAAGCCGCGCGCGTCGCCGTGCTGAGCCTTCCACGCCTTCACATCCTCGCCGGTCGCGTTGGAGTGGTAGGCGTGGCCGGAGTCGAGCAGCTGCGCCAGCGCCTGGCGGTGGCGCTCGGCGCGCTGGGACTGGAAGATCGGCCCCTCGTCCCAGTCGAGCTCCAGCCAGCGCAGCGCGTCGAGGATCTGCTCGACGTTCTCGGGGGTCGATCGCTCGCGGTCGGTATCCTCGATCCGCAGTACGAGGGCGCCCCCGCTCCCGCGTGCGAGCAGCCAGTTGTAGAGGGCCGTGCGGGCGCCGCCGATGTGCAGCGCGCCGGTGGGCGAAGGAGCGAAGCGCAGGCGCATGAGGTCGCAATGCTAATCGGCGCGCACGTCTCCCCGGCGGGCGGCCTCCCGAAGGCGATCGAGCGCGGCGTCGAGAAGGGCTGCCGCGCGATCCAGATCTTCAACCAGTCGCCGCGCATGTGGCGCCCGACGCAGTACGGCGAGGAGGACGTCGCCGCCTTCCGCGCCGCGATGGCCGACAGCCCCGTCGACGCGGTGATGATCCACGCCGTCTACCTGCTCAACTGCGCCAGCGACGATCCCGACATCCGCTCGAAGTCGCTCGCCTCGCTGACGCACTCGCTGCGCGTCGGGCAGGCGATCGGCGCGACGTGCGTGGTGCTGCACCCCGGCTCGGCGAAGACGGGCGACGTCGGCGAGGCGATCGCGCGCGCCGGGGAGGTCTTCCGCGAAGCGTTGGCAGAGAGCGAAGGCTGCCCGCTGCACCTGGAGAACACGGCCGGCGCCGGCGGGACGCTCGGACGCTCGTTCGAGGAGCTGGCGGCGCTGATCGCGGCCGGCGACGACGACGCACGGCTCGGCCTCTGCCTCGACTCCTGCCATCTGCTCGCCTCCGGCTACGACATCCGTACGCTGGCCGGGTTGGAGGAGGTGCTCGAGCGCGCCGACGACGTCGTCGGGCTCGACCGGCTCGGCTCGCTGCACCTCAACGACTCCCAGACGCCGCTCGGCTCCAACCGCGACCGCCACGCCAACGTCGGCGAGGGCGAGCTCGGCGACGAGGGCTGCATGGCGTTCCTCTCGGAGCCGCGCTTCGAGGGCCTGCCCGTCGTGCTCGAGACGCCCGGGCCCGAGAAGCAGGGCACCGCCGCCGCGGAGGTCGCGCACTGCTTCGCGCTGCGCGAGCGCGGCCTCGCCGTGCGCGGCATCTGACGCGTTCGCTAGCGTCCTGCTCCCGTGGTCTCGACGCACGATCCCCGGGACGCGGCGTCCGTCACGCTCGCGGCGCCCGAGCCCCATGTGATCGTCCTCTTCGGGGCGACCGGCGACCTCGCGCGGCGCAAGCTGCTGCCGGGCCTGCTGCACCTCGCGAAGGCAGGACTGATGCCGCCGCAGTTCCGCATCGTCGGCACCTCGCTCGACGAGCGCGACGACGCGGACTTCCGCCGGTTCGCGCGCAGCGCCTGCGACGACTTCGCGCGCCATCGCTTCACCGAGAAGGAATGGAAGGACTTCGCCAGGCGCCTCAGCTTCGTCCCCCACGGCGCCGGCGGCCGCGGCCTCGCGCAGGCGGTCGGCGCCGCCGTCAAGGACGTCGGCGGCCACGCGCGCCTGCTGCACTACCTCAGCGTCCCTCCGGCTGCCGCCAGCGCGGCGATCGCGCTGCTCGGCGACGCCGAGCTGGTCGAGAACGCGCGCGTGATCATGGAGAAGCCGTTCGGCACCGACCTCGCGAGCGCGCGCAAGCTCAACGCCGAGGTGCACGACGTCTTCGCCGAGCAGCAGGTCTTCCGCATCGACCACTTCCTCGGCAAGGAGGCGGCGCAGAACATCCTCGCGCTGCGCTTCGCGAACGGCCTGTTCGAGCCGATCTGGAACCGCCAGCACATCAACCACGTGCAGATCGACGTGCCCGAGACGCTCGCGATCGGCTCGCGCGCGGGCTTCTACGAGTCGACCGGCGCCTACCGCGACATGGTCGTCACGCACCTCTTCCAGGTGCTCGCGTTCGTCGCGATGGAGCCGCCGACGGCGCTCGAGCCGCGCGCGATCACCGAGGAGAAGAACAAGGTGTTCCGCTCGCTGAAGCCGCTCGACCCGCGCCATGTCGTGCGCGGCCAGTACGAGGGCTACCGCTCCGAGGACGGCGTCGCGGCGCGCTCGCAGACGGAGACGTTCGTCGCGCTGCGCTGCGAGGTCGACAACTGGCGCTGGTCGGGCGTGCCGTTCTACCTGCGGACCGGCAAGCGGATGGCGGAGAGCGCGCGCATCATCTCGATCTCCTACCACGAGCCGCCGCACGGGATGTTCCCCGCCGGCTCGGGGATCGGCGAGTACGGGCCGGACCACCTCACGTTCGACCTCGACGAGTCCTCGCGCGTCTCGCTGTCCTTCTACGGCAAGCACCCCGGGCCGGGGATGCGCCTGGAGAAGGCGAGCATGCAGTTCTCGCTCGACGAGACCGGCCACGACGGCGAGGTGCTCGAGGCCTACGAGCGCCTGATCCACGACGCGATGGTCGGCGACCACACGCTCTTCACGACGGCGGAGGGCATCGAGCGGCTGTGGGAGATCTCCGAGCCGCTGCTGGAGGCGCCGCCGCGCCTGCACGAGTACGCGCCCGATTCGTGGGGACCGGACGCGATCCAGGGCCTGATCGCACCGCACGCATGGCGTCTGCCGTTCGCGCGCAAGTGGCGCGCGCCCGGCGCGCGACCGTCCTAGACTGCGCCCCGATGGCGGCCGCCCTCTCCGTCAGCGCCCTGCGCAAGGACTACGGCCGCACGACCGCGCTCGGCGGCGTCGACCTCGAGGTCGGCGAGGGCGAGCTCGTCGGGCTGCTCGGACCCAACGGCGCAGGCAAGTCGACGCTCGTGAAGATCGTCTGCGGGCTCGTGCGCCCCAGCAGCGGCCGCGCGGAGGTGTGCGGCGCGCCGGCCGGCAGCCGCGAGGCGCGGGCGGCGCTCGGCTACCTCGCGGAGCTGTTCCGCTTCCCCGGCTGGTGCCGTGCCGGGGAGGTGCTCGAGCTGCATCAGAAGCTCGCGGGCTCCGCCGGCGGCGCGGCCGAGCGGCGCGAGCTGCTGGAGCTGGTCGATCTGTGGGACGCGCGCGAGCGGCGCGTGGAGGCGATGTCGAAGGGCATGCAGCAGCGGCTCGGACTGGCGCAGGCGCTGATCGGCGGCCCGCGGCTGCTGCTGCTCGACGAGCCGACGAGCGCGCTGGACCCGGTCGGGCGGCGGATGGTGCGCGAGCTGCTGGAGCGCCTGCGCGAGCGCGGCGTCGCGGTGCTGCTGAACTCGCATCTGCTCAGCGAGGTCGAGCTCGTCTGCGACCGCGTCGCGATCCTGTCGCGCGGCCACGTCGCCGCCGCCGGGCGCCCGTCGGAGCTCTCGCACGCCAGCGGCGTGGAGGTCGAGACGGCCGACGGCGTGCGCCGCTTCCCCGGCGCGGTGCGCGAGGACGCCCCGCGGCTCGTCGCCCAGCTCGTCGGCGAGGGTGCGGCGATCTACGGCGTGCGGGTCGTGAGCACGTCGCTGGAGGACGTCTACCTGGAGGCCGTCGGAGACGACGCGCCGGAGGCGACCGCGTGAGCGGCGTCGCGATCGTCGCCGGCTACGCGCTGCGCGAGAGCCTGCGCCGGCGCGTGTTCGCGGTCGTGCTGCTGCTGACGCTGCTGTTCCTCGGGCTCTACACGTTCGCCGTCGTCAAGGTCTTCGAGGAGATCGGCAACTTCAGCACCGAACGCAACCTCGGCACGCTCGACCCGACCGGCTTCGTCGCCGCGACGATGCTCGGGCTGGGGATGTTCGCGATCCTCTTCCTCGCGACCGTGCTCGCCGTCTTCCTGACGCTCGGCGCGGTGCGCGGCGACGCCGAGCGCGGGTTGCTGCAACCGCTCGTCGTGCGACCGCTCGGACGCACGTCCCTGCTGCTCGGGCGCTTCCTCGCCGCCGGCGCGGTCTGCGCCGCCTACGCGCTGCTGATCTACGGCGCGGCGCTCGTGATCGTCCACCAGGCCTCCGGCCGCTGGCCCGACACGATCCTCGCCCCCGGCCTGACGCTCGCAGGCGGCGCGCTCGTGATCGTCGCGCTGTCGCTGCTCGGCTCGGTCTTCCTGTCGGCGACCGCGAACGGGATCGTCACGTTCATGCTGTTCGGCGCCGGCCTCGTCAGCGGGCTGATGCAGTCGATCGCCGACGCGATCAGCTCCCACTCGCTCGGTCGGATCGCGCACGACATCGCGCTCGCGCTCCCCTTCGAGGCGCTCTACCAGTCCGGCCTCCACGCCCTCACCGCCGACCAGAGCGGCTTCACCGGCACGCTGATCCAGCTCGGCCCCTTCGGCTCCTCGCACGCGGGCGGGCCGTGGCTCGACGTGTGGGTGCTCGCGTACGTCGTAGCCGTCGGAGCGGTCGCCGCGTGGGGCTTCTCGCGGCGAGACCTGTAGCGTCAGGCGGCAGCGGCGTCCAGCATCGCGGCACCGAGCAGGTGGTCGAGCTCGGAGTGCAACTGGGCGTTTGCGGTGACCCGGAACTCGGGGCCGAGGCGCAGACGCCGCGGGCCGCTCGTGGTGCTCATGTCGAGCACGACCTCGGACTCGCCGGGGTAGCTGGCGATCAGGTGCTTGAGGTCGTCGATGATGCTGGCCGGCAGGGCGGTCGCGTCGAGACGCAGACGCACCGGCTGCGGGCCGACCGGGATCGTCCGCGCCTTCTCGCGCGCGGCCGCGACCTCCTCCTCGCTCGGGGCGAACGCCGTCGCCTCCTGCACGACGAGGCACGTCTTGGCGGCGTCCTTGTGGTCGACGCGGCCGCGGATGAGCACGACCGAGTCGAGCGCGAGCGCCTCCTCGTGAGCGGCGAGCGCCTTGCCGAAGACGAGGATCTCGACGCTGCCCTCGAGGTCGTCGAGCGTGGCGAACATCATGTGGTCGCCCTTCTTGGTGCGGATCTTCTTCGTCTGCGTGATGATGCCGCCGGCGGTGACCCATTCGCCGTCGCGGCGCTCGGCGAGCTTGGCGAGCGAGCAGTCGACCTTCAGCCGCATCGCCTCGCGCACGGCCTTGAGCGGGTGGGCCGAGACGAACAGCCCGATCGACTCCTTCTCGACGGCGAGCAGCTCGGCCTGGTCGAACTCCTCCGTCGGGATCGGCGGATGGCTGGGCGCGGCGAACGCGGCGGCGGCCTCGGATCCACCGGCCGGCTGCGCGGCGCCAAGGTCGAAGATCGAGCCCTGCCCGATCAGCGCGTCCTGCTGGGACTTCTGCCCGGCGGCCTGCGCCTGCTCGAGCACCGCGAGCATGCCCTTGCGGGTCGCGCCGGTCGAGCCGAACGCGCCGCATTTGATCAGCGCCTCGATCGACTTCTTGTTGACGGTGCGGCCGTCGACGCGCTCGCAGAAGTCCCACAGCGAGGTGAAGAGCCCTTCGTCGCGGGCGCGCTTGATCGCCTCGACCGCCTGGAACCCAACGCCCTTGACGGCGTCGAGGCCGAAGCGGATCGCACCGTCGCGCACGATGAACTCGTGGTCGGACTCGTTGACGTCCGGCGGCAGGATCTCGATCCCCATCTGCTCGGTCTGCGCGACGAAGAACGGGACCTTGTCCTTCGTGTCCATCACCGAGGAGATCAGCGCCGCCATGTACTCGGCCGGGTAGTTGGCCTTCAGCCAGGCGGTGCGGTAGGAGATCAGCGCGTAGCAGGCGGCATGCGACTTGTTGAACGAGTAGTCGGCCGACTTCTCGTTCGTCTGCCACAGCGACTCGATCACGCTCGCGCTCGTGCCGGAGCTGCGGCAGCCCTCGACGAACTCGGGCTTGAGCTCGGCCATCGCAGCACGGTTCTTCTTGCCGATCGCCTTGCGCAGGTCGTCCGCCTTCGCGCCCGAGAAGCCGGCGATCGACTTGGCGATCTGCATCGCCTGCTCCTGGTAGAGGATGACGCCCTTCGTCGACTCGATGATCGTTCTGAGCCGCTCGTCGGCGTAGGTGACCGACTCGGGGTCGCGCTTGCCGCGGGCGTACGTGGGGATCTGGTCCATCGCGCCGGGTCGGTAGAGCGCGACCAGGGCTACGAGGTCCTCGAACTCGGTCGGGCGGACCTTCTTGAGCGCCTCGCGCATCCCCTCGGACTCGAACTGGAAGACCCCGATCGAGTCGCCGCGCGCGAGCATCGCGTACGTCTTCTCGTCGTCGAGCGGCAGCGTCGTCATGTCCGGCCGCGCGCCGGTGGAGCGCTCGACGATGTCGAGCGCGTCCTCGATCACGTCGAGGTTGCGCAGCCCGAGGAAGTCCATCTTCAGCAGGCCGATCTCCTCGATCGGCTTCATCGAGAACTGTGTGACGGTGCGGTAGACCTTCTCGTTGTTGTCGTCCGTGCCGGCGTCGGCGAGCTGCAGCGGCACGATGTCCGTCAGCGGCCGGTCGGCGATCACGACCGCGGCGGCGTGGATCGAGGAGTTGCGCACGATCCCCTCCAGCCCGCGCGCGACGTCGACGATCTGCTTCGCGATCGGATCGCGATCGACCTCGGCGCGCAGCGGCTGACCGACCTGCATGCAGTCCTCGAACGACGGCGGGCGGCCCATGATCGGGTCGGGGATCAGCTTCGCGAGCTTGTCGCCGGCGCCGTAGTCGTGGCCGAGCACGCGCGCCGCGTCGCGCGTCGCCGCACGCGGGAACATCTTGCCGAACGTGACGATCTGCGCGACCGACTCTCTTCCATATTTGTCGGTCACGTAGCGGATCACGCGCTCGCGGCCGCGCACCGAGAAGTCGATGTCGATGTCCGGCATCGAGACGCGTTCTGGATTGAGGAAGCGCTCGAACAGCAGGTCGTAGCGCAGCGGGTCGACGTCGGTGATGCGCAGGCAGTAGGAGACGATCGAGCCGGCCGCCGAGCCGCGGCCGGGGCCGACGGCGATGCCGTTGTCCTTCGCGTATTTCACGAAGTCCCACACGATCAGGAAGTAGGCGTTGTAGCCCATCCGCTCGATCACGCCGAGCTCCATCTCCATCCGCTCGAGCGCCTCGGCCGGAACCGGGTCGCCGTAGCGCTCGCGCAGCCCCTCGGCGACGCGCGCGCGCAGGTAGGCGCCCTCGTCCTCGCCGCTCGGCGTCGGGTAGCGCGGAATCAGCTGCTTGCCCAGCTCGATCTCGACGTCGCAGCGCTGTGCGATCTCCAACGTCGAGGCGATCGCCTCCGGCCACTCGGCGAACGCGCTCGCCATCTCCTCGTTGGACTTGAGATAGAACTCGTTCGTGTCGAAGGTCATCTTCGGCTCGGCGAGCGTCGACTTCGTCTGCACGCACAGCAGCGCCGTGTGGTGGTGGTAGTCCTCCTTGCGCAGGTAGTGCACGTCGCCGGTCGCGACGAGCGGGCGCCCGAGCTCGCGCGCGATCCGCACAATCCCCTCGTTTGCCTTGTCCTGCGCGGCGATCCCGTTCTTCTGCACCTCGAAGTAGACCTGCTCGGCCCCGAATGCCTGGATCAGGTCGTCGACATGCGCGCGCGCGTCGTCGGGACGGTCGTTGACGAGCCGCTGGCAGAAGCGCGAGGCGAGGCAGCCCGTGAGCACGACGATCCCCTCGGCGTGGCGGCTCATCAGGTCCAGGTCGACGCCCGGCTTGCCGCGGTGCAGCCCGTCGAGGAAGCCGGCGGAGGAGAGCTTGACGAGGTTGCGGTAGCCGACGGCGTTCTCGGCCAGCAGCGTCAGATGGTTGCGCTCGACCTTCCCCTCGCGGTTGCGATGGTCGTCGACGACGTAGACCTCGCACCCGAGCAGCGGCTTGATCCCGTGCTTCCGGCACGCTTTGAACAGCTCGACCGAGCCGTTCATCACGCCATGGTCGGTCAACCCGAGCGCCGGCTGCTCGAATGCCGCCGCCCGCGCCGCAAGCGCATCGATCTTGCACGCCCCGTCGAGCAGCGAGTACTCGGAATGGACATGGAGATGGGCGCAGGTGGGAGCACTCACGGGCCCGCCATGGTAGGCCCCACCCCGGACGATTCGCCCCCTCGTTCCCGCTCTTTGCGGGGTGCTGTTTCTCCGGCTCGGGCTCGGCGCTGCTGCGGGCGGGTACGTGTCACTCCGGGCGGGCGCACACGCGCCTCCGGCGCGCGCACGCCCGTCCTCGCGCCACCCGCCCGATCGGCGTCCGTGGCCGACGTTTGCGATGACCACCAGCCGACGCGATACGATTCGATGCGGCCAGGGTGAGCTCGACGCTCTCCCTTTGAGAGTCCGGCGCGCGATGCTCCGGGCTCTCTTTCTTTAGAAGGAGGCCCGGCGCCCCGCAAAGGACGCCGGGCAGCGTTGCCTACTCACGCGTGATCCACAGGATCACGAGCAGCAACGCCAGGGCCAGGGTGAGCTCGATCGCTCTCACCTCCTTTCTCGGGGCGGAAGCCCCGGCCGGAACGGATGTCCCGGCAGTTCTGGAGGCGTTGCGCACCTGACCCCACCCGCACCGTATGGCTGGCGTTGACGGTGGAAGGACGGATTTGGTGGTGTCTACGGAGGTCCTCCACGATCTTGTTACGAACGGAGACTGAGCCTGAAATCCCAGCCGCTCTACAAGGTCGAGTGCAAACCCTTTCGCTGCCGTGGCGCATCCGGCTCGTACCACCCGCACTATCGGCGTCTGCGGGATCTGGCTGCCACATATCTTGGGTTGCGTCCAGCCCATACGCCCATACGATCTTCAGGCGATTGTCAGCTGAGTTCTATGCCTACCTTCGAGAGCCCGGAGCCGTGCATTCTCCGGGCTCTCCTCGTTGAGGGATCAGCCCATCCGCCCCCGCGTGGAGCAGTCGCCGAGTGCGGAAACTTGATGCAGATTCCGGGCGTAATCCCCGACGAGATGGCCTGCCAACGGGCAAACGGTCTCAGCATGTAGCTGTGCGTCTATGGAATCCATCTCTAACGATGGCGACTCTCAGCCCGGCAACTCGATGAGGGACTGGCCCGGATCGATCGGGCCACCGTTCAGTCCGAACTCAGCCGCGCGGGAACTCGACTCGGGCGATCCAGGTGCGGATCAGGTCGAGTGCCTCGGGGTCGCCGTCAACTGCGGCGGCGGACTCGCCGGGGGGCGGGGCGATGCCGGCGAGGACGGGCAGGAGTGCGCCGCGGGTGCAGCGGATCGTGGCGATCGGCTGCTCGCCGGGGCGGGCGCGCAGGACGGCGGGCGCGACGCCGTTCTGGATCCGCAGCCATGCGTCGGGGGGGCCGCCCGCGAGCGCGGCGTGCGCGACCGTGAAGCGGTGGCCGTATGTGTCGACCGGGTCGATCGCGAGTGCGGCGAGCGTGAAGACGAGCGCCGGGTCGAGCGTGGCGCCGACGCTGGCGAGGTCGCGCAGCGTGAGCGGCTCGGTGGCGAGGCGGCGCAGCTCCTCCAGGCGCCGGCGCGAACCGCGCACGCGGGCGCGGCGGCGCAGACGGCGGCGGCCGTAGAGCAGGCGGGCGAGGCCCGCGGCGTCGGTCTTGACGCGGAAGTCGACGTTGCCGCGTCCGCGGGGGCGCTCGCGCGCGACGATGCGGGTGCCCTCAGCGCCGACGTCGACTGCAGTGCAGCGACCGGAGAGCACGAGGTCGTAGCAGAGCGTGCGCTGCGTCACGAGCCCCTGTGCGGGCAGCATGCCGGCGAGAATGCGCCCGACCGTCTCGGGGTCCTCGCGCGTAAGCGCGCGCAGCGCGTTCGGCAGCCAGGCGCTCGGCGGACCGGTGGGTGGTGACGGTGCGTCGTCGGATTCGGACGCATCGACCGGCACGGTCGCCTGCAGACGCTCGCGCGCGGCGTTGAGGCGATCGGTGTCGAGGCTCGGCTCGACGCTGGGCGCGGCCAGCTCGGGCTCGGGCTCGGCGGCCACGGTCGCAGGCTGGTCCGCGAGAGCCTC
Organism: Conexibacter sp.; assembly: GCA_035637995.1. Classification (GTDB taxonomy): domain Bacteria; phylum Actinomycetota; class Thermoleophilia; order Solirubrobacterales; family Solirubrobacteraceae; genus Conexibacter. The sequence continues at coordinate 38,830 of DASRAV010000038.1, forward strand.
AGACTCAGTCGCGGCGGCCTGGGGCTGCTCGACGGTCGATGCCTCAGACCCGGGTGCGACGGCCTCAGGCTCGTCAACCGACGGCGCCTCAGGCTGCGAAACGACCGCCTCGGGCTCCTCGACCTCCTCCTCCTCCTCGAACCCGGCCGTGGGAGAAGCCGTCGGCTGGGCGATCGACATCGACGCCGCCGGCGCGGGTGCTGCCGGCGCGGCGGGCTCGACCGGCGCCGGCTCGCTCCTCGTCGGCACGTCCGCGCGGCCGAGGCCAGGACCCAACACGGTCAGCCGATTCGCCGCATCGAACTCGCCGCGCAGCCGCCGCAGCGCGCCCTCGATCCGCTGCTCGGCCTCGCGCCGCTCGTCGACCGCGCGCTGGAGCGCGACGACCTGCTCGCGCAGCTCGCGCTCGATCACCGCCGCGCGATCGAGCTGCGCCTCCAGGCGACGCGCACGCTCGTGCGCCTGCTCGCGAATGGCCTGCTCGGCCGCGGCGGCGCGCTCAAGCTGGGCCTGCAGGCGGCCCGAGCGCTCGCGCTCGAGCGCGAGCGCGGTGACGGGCGCGGCGCGGTCCACGATGCGTGCCTCGGACGGAGGTGCAGGTGCGGCCAGTCGAGGCGTGTCCGTCGCGCGCCGTGCGACGAGCCCGCGCTCCCGCGCCAGCGCGGGCGCCACCGCGGCGACAGGAGCGGCGGAGGGCGCGATGGCGGGCGCGGGCCGCGCCGCCGAGGAACGGGCGACCGCCAGCTCGGCGCGCAGGCCCGCAACCCAAGGGGTCGCGACCGGCGAGCCGCCGTTGCCGTTGCCGTTCGCGTGCTCGTGCACGGCCGGCTCCGGCGCGACGGGAGCAGCAGGCTCCGCGCGCCCAGCCGTGCTCCGCAGCAGCTCGCACTCCGCCCGCAGCGCGTCGCGCTCGGACTGCATGAAGCGCGCCTCCGCCTTCACCGCGTCGGCGCCCTCGCGCGCAGCCGCCGCCTCGGCGCGCGCGGCATCGCGCTCGGCCTCGAGCCGCACGCGCTCGCGCGCGAGGTCGGCGGCGAGCATCTGCGCGTCGGCGGCACGGCGCACGGCGGAGCGCTCGGCCTGCTCGGCGCGATGGGCGCGGCGCTCGGCGAGCACCTCGGGATCGACGACGTTCGTCTCGGACTCGAGGGCGTGGTGCTCCCGCGCGTCGTCGGGCGGGAGGGCGTCGGGCGGCATCCAGGCGTTCATCGGGGTAACGGACATGCCGGCCCACGGCCGACGTTGCAACGCAGGCTACCCCTCGCCTCGGACGCCGCCAGCCCGGCGAGAGCTCAGCCGGAGTGGCTGTTGCGCCGCAGCGCGACGACGATCCCTGCGCCAACCGCCGCGGCGGCGAGCACGCCGCCCGCGAGCCGTCTCGAAGCGCCCGGGGAGTGGCGGCGCACGTACCAGATGCCGCCCTTCCAGACCGCGTACCCGAGCGCCTTGTAGAACGTTGCGGACATGCCCGACGTCTACCCGCGGGCGCGCGACGCGAAGCGATTGGTGGCGCTCACGAGCGCGAGCGCAGGCGGTGCGCCATGCGCGACTGCAACGACCACAGCTCGATGAAGCCGGGCGAGGCGGTCTGCGAGAAGAGGCCGCCCGACTCGGCGAACGAGGCGAGCGAGGCGTCGTAGACGGCGTTCGGCGATTCGCGCGTGACCACGCGCACCGAGCCCTTGTAGAGCTTGAGCCCGATCGTCCCGGTCACCTGCGCGTTGACGACGTCCATGTAGGCGTCGAGGTCGGAGCGCAACGGCTCCCACCACAGCCCCGCGTAGACGAGGTAGCCCCACTTCTGGTCCAGCGCGGGCTTGAACTGGTTCTGGTGGATCGTCCCGACGAGCTTCTCCAGCTCCTGATGGGCGGTCAGCACGATCGCCGCGGCCGGCACCTCGTAGATGTCGCGCACCTTCAGGCCGACAATGCGATCCTCGATGTGGTCGACGATCCCGACGCCGTGGCGGCAGCCGATCTCCGCGACGCGCTCGAGCAGCTCCACCAGGCCCAGGCGCGAGCCGTTCAGCTCCACCGGCAGGCCCGCCTCGAAGCCGACCGTCACGACCTCGGGCTCGTCGGGCGCCTCCTCGGGGCGCGTCACGAGCTGGAAGACGTCGTCCTCGGGGGCGTGCGAGAGGTCCTCGATCCAGCGGCCCTCGGAGGAGCGGCCCCAGAGGTTGTCGTCGATCGAGTACGGCGCGACCTCCGTGCCGCCCTTGACCGGGATGCCGTGCTCGCGCGCGTAGGCGATCTCCTCCTCGCGGCCCATCTGCCACGAGCGCACCGGCGCGATCACCTTCAGCTCGGGTGCGAGCGTCGCGACCGTCGTCTCGATCCGCACCTGGTCGTTGCCCTTACCGGTGCAGCCGTGCGCGATCGTGTCGCAGCCGGACTGGCGCGCGTACTCGACGGCGAGCTGGGCGATCAGCGGCCGCCCGAGCGCGGTGAAGAGCGGATAGCCGCCGCCGTAGAGCGCGTTGGCCTTGATCGCGGGCGCCACGAAGTCGCGCGCGAACTGCTCGCGCGCGTCGACGACGTGGCAGTCGATCGCGCCGAGCATCAGCGCCTTGCCCTTGACGACCTCGTAGTCCTCGCCGGGCTGGCCGAGGTTGACGGTGAGGCAGACGACCTCCGCCCCGTACTCGTCCTGGATCCACTTCAGCATCACGCTCGTGTCCAGGCCGCCCGAGTAGAGCAGCAGCACGCGGCTGACCTCGTTCGGGTCGGCCTCGTAGCTGGCGGTGCGCGCCGGGGCGGCGGCGATGCGATGCAGCTCGGTGTGGTCGGTCTCGGTCATGGCGGGCGCGAAGGTTACGCGACGACCGCGCTCAGGAGGCGGCCGATCCGCGCGAGCGCGTCGTCGATCTCCGCCTGCGTGACGATCAGCGGCGGCAGCAGCCGCACGGTCCGCGGTCCCGTCGCGTTCAGCACGATCCGCTGCTCGAGCAGCGCACGCCGCACGAGGCCCGGTGCGTCGTCGGCGTCGAAGGCGACCATCAGGCCGCGGCCGCGCACGTTCTCCGTGCCCGGGAGCTCGCGCAGCCCCTCGCGAAGCCGCTCGCCCAGCTCGCGCACCGACGCGAGCAGCGCCGGGTCGTCGAGCACGTCGAAGGCGGCGTTCGCGGCGGCGGCCACGAGTGGCCCGCCGGCGAACGTCGAGCCGTGGTCGCCCGGCTGCAGGACGTCGGCGAGGCGCGGCCCGGTCACGAGCGCGCCGATCGGCAGCCCGCCGCCGAGCGCCTTCGCGCTCGTGAGCGCGTCGGGCACGACGCCCGTCTGCTCGTAGGCCCACAGCGTCCCGGTCCGCCCCATCCCCGTCGCGACCTCGTCGAAGACGAGCGCCGCGCCGACGCGGTCGCACGCGGCGCGCGCCGCTTGCAGCAGCTCCTCGGGGAGCGGATGGACGCCCGTCTCGCTCTGGATCGGCTCGAGCAGGACCGCCGCGGTCGTCTCGGTCACCGCCGCCTGAAGCGCCGCCGGCTCGGGCGCGACGGCCGTGAAGCCCGGCACGAGCGGCGCGAACGGGGCCTGCTTGGCCTCCTGCGGCGTGGCGCTCAGGGCGCCATACGTGCGTCCGTGGAAGCCGCCGTGGATCACGACGACGCCGCCGCCGGGCCGCGCCTTGCGCACGAGCTTGAGCGCCGCCTCGTTCGCCTCCGCGCCGGAGTTGCAGAAGTACACCTTTCCGCCGAGCGAGCTCTGCGCGAGGCGCGCGGCGAGGCGCATCGCCGGCTCGCTGTAGAAGAGGTTCGTGACGTGCGTGAGCCGCCCGGCCTGCTCGCGCACCGCCGCCACGACCGCGGGATGGCAGTGGCCGACGTTCAGCACCGTGATGCCGGCGAGGAAGTCGAGGTACTCGTTGCCGTCGGAGTCCCACAGGCGCGTGCCCTCGCCCCGCACCAGCTCCAGCGGGAGGCGCGCGTAGGAGGGGATCACGTGCGCCGCCTCGAGCGCCTGCAGGTCGGCCAGGGTCATTCGGCGGGCCGCACCTTCGTCCCAATGCCCGCGTCGGTGAACAGCTCGAGCAGCAGCGAGTGCGGGACGCGCCCGTCGACGATGTGCGCGTGGCTCACGCCGCCGTGGATCGCGTCGAGGCAGGCGGCGAGCTTCGGGCGCATTCCGCCGTCGGTCGTCTCCAGCGCCGCCTCGACCTCGTCGGCGCTCGCCTCGGTGACGATGCTCTCCGGGTCATCGGGGTCGCGCAGCCAGCCGCGCACGTCGGTGAGGAACATCACCTTGTAGGCGCCGAGCGCGCGCGCGACCGCGCCCGCGGCCTCGTCGGCGTTGATGTTGTAGGAGTTGCCCTCGCGGTCGGCGCCGACGGAGGCCACGACGGGGATGTAGTCCTGCGCGACGTGGTTGAGCACGTTGACGTCGACGCGCTCGATGGTGCCGACGAAGCCGATGTCCTCCCCGCCGGGGGCCGCCTGGCGCGCGGCGCGGAACAGCAGGCCGTCGTCGCCGCAGAGCCCGACCGCCGGCTGCCCGTGACGGTTGATGCGCAGGACGATGTCCTTGTTGACCTTGCCGACGAGCACCATCTTGGCGACCTCGACAGTCGCCGCGTCGGAGACGCGCAGGCCGCTGACGAACTCGACGGGCAGCCCGAGCCGCTCCATGTACGCGGTGATGTCGGGGCCGCCGCCGTGCACGACGATCGGGTTGAGGCCGACGTACTTGAGCAGCACGACGTCGCGCGCGAACTCCTCGCGCAACTCGGGGTCGGTCATCGCCGCGCCGCCGTACTTGATGACGACGGTCTGGCCGTGGAACTCGCGGATGTAGGGCAGCGCCTCGAGCAGGGTTGCGACGTCGCGCATGCGCTCTCCTAGGTGGTGTAGTCGGCGTTGATCGTCACGTACTCGTGCGAGAGGTCGGAGAAGAAGACCTCCGTCTCGGCGCCGTCGCCGCCCACGCCGATGACGTAGTCGACCTCGTCGCCGCTGAACGCCTGCGCGAGCGCGCGCTCGTCGTAGGCGAGCACGGCGCCGTCGGCGCACACCTGCACGCCCTCGATCGCGATGTCGAGCGCGAGCGGGGTGTCGAGCAGCACCCCGCCGACCGCCTGCGCGACCCGGCCCCAGTTCGGATCGCCGCCGTGCAACGCGGTCTTCACCAGCGGCGAGTTGGCGACCGCGCGCGCGGCCCGCTCGACCCGCTCGGGATCGCCGCCGCGCACGACGACGCGCGCGACCCGCTTGGCCCCCTCGCCGTCCTTGACGATCAGCAGCGCGAGCTGTCGCAGCAGCGCGTCGAGCGCCTCGCCGAACGCCAGCTCGTCCGGCGACTCCGGCTCCACGCGCACGCCGCAGGAGCCGCTCGCCATCAGCACCGCCATGTCGTTGGTGGAGAGCTGGCCGTCGACGGAGATGCGGTCGAACGAGCGCTTCACCGTCACGCCGAGCAGCAGGTCAGCCGTCTCGGCGGCGAGCGCGGCGTCGGTCTGCACGAAGCAGAGCATCGTCGCGAAGTTCGGCTGGATCATCCCGGCGCCCTTGCACTGCGCGCTCAGCCGCACCTCGCCGGACGGCAGCTCGACGCGAAGCGAGGCGCGCTTGGGGAACGCGTCGGTGGTGCGGATCGCCTCGGCGAAGTCCTTGTCGCCGTCGGGCCGCAGCTGCTCGTGGGCGAGCGCGAGCCCGTCGAGCACGCGATCGACGGGGAGCTGCACGCCGATCACGCCGGTCGAGCCGATCGCGATGCCGCCGGGCGCCGCGCCGGTCAGACGCGAGGCGGCGATCTGCGTGGCGCCCGCGGCCTCGAGGCCGCGTACGCCGGTGGCGGCGTTTGCGTTGCCGGAGTTCGCGACGACGGCGCGCAGCCCGCTGAGGTCGCAGCGCTCGCGGCACAGCTCGACCGGCGCGGCGGCGACGCCGGAACGGGTGAAGCGCGCTGCGCTCGTCGTCTCCTCGGCGTCGGAGACGAGCAGGCCGAGGTCGAGCGCGCCGTCGCGCTTGAGTCCGCATGAGACGCCCGCGGCGCGGAAGCCCGCGGGCAGCCCGCCGTCCAGCTCGTGCACGTGAGCGGGCTGTCCGATCCAGCGGGAGGAGAAGAACGGCTCGCTCACAGCGAGATCCCCTCCCCCTCGTCGAAGCCGAACATCAGGTTGAGGTTCTGCACCGCCTGCGAGGAGGTCCCCTTCCAGAGGTTGTCGATCGCGGCGAAGACGAGCACGCGGCCGTCGTGGCGCTCGCCGTGCACCGAGATGCGGCAGATGTTCGTCGCGGTCACGTCGCGCATGCCGGGCGGGCGCTCGCTCAGCTCGACGAACGGCTCGCCGGCGTAGGCGTCCGCGTAGAGCGCGCTCAACTCGGCCTGGCCGATGTCCCGCGTCGGCTTGACGTAGGCGGAGATCAGCTCGCCCTGGTCGACGGGCACGAGGTGTGGGACGAACACGACCGGGTGGGCGGGCCCGGGTCCGCCGAGCAGCGCCAGCTCCTGGTCGATCTCGGGCGCGTGGCGATGGCCGCCGACCTTGTAGGCGTTGACGTTCTCGGCGACCGAGACGAAGTGCGTCTCGTCGGTCGCGGCGCGGCCCGCGCCGGAGACGCCCGTCTTCGCGTCGATGACGACGTCGGCGAGCAGCCCGGCGCGCGCGAGCGGCGCGAGGCCGAGCAGCGCGGCGGTGGGGAAGCAGCCGGGGTTGGCGACGACGTCGGCCGTGCGGATGGCGTCGCGGTAGCCGAGCTCCGGGAGGCCGTAGGCCGCCAAGCCGATCAGCGCCGGCGCTTCGTGCGGCCCGTACCACCGCTCGTACACGTCGCGGTCACGCAGGCGGAAGTCGGCGCTGAGGTCGACCACCCGCACGCCGCGCTCGCGCAGGCCGGCGACGGTCGGCGCCGCGGCATGGTGCGGATACGCGACGACCGCGGCGTCGAGCCCGTCGGCATGGCGCTCGAGGTCCAGCTCCTCCATCGTCAGCGGCACGCGGTGGCGCGGATAGAGGTCGTCGAGCCGCTTGCCCGCGTCTGAGCGCGACGTGATCGCCGTCAGCTCGAACCGCGGATGGCGGTGCAGCAGCGCGGCGGCAAGCGCACCGGCATAGCCGGAGGCGCCGAGGACGGCGACCCTATCCACGGATCCGCCCTCCGATGTCGGCGAGCGCGACCTCGATCGCGGCGCGCCGCTCTGCGACCTCGTCGTCGGTGAGCGTGCGCTCGGGGGAGCGGAACGCGAGCCGCAGCGCGAGCGAGACCTCGTCCTCGCCGACCTGGGCGCCGCGGTAGACGTCGAAGACGTCGGCGGCGGCGAGCAGCGAGCCGCCGGCCTTCCGCACCACGCGCACCAGCTCGCCCGCCGCGACCGCCTGCGGGACGACGACGGCGAGGTCCTGACGCACCTCCGGGAACGAGGTGTAGTCCTCGTAACGGACCGGACCGGGAACGGCGGCGAGCACGGCGTCGAGGTCGAGCTCGAAGCCCGCGACCGCGGCGTCGATCTCCCACTCAGTCGCGACGGACGGGTGGATCTCGCCGAGCCACCCGACCGGGGCGTCATCCACGACGACAGACGCGGCACGGCCGGGATGCAGGAACGGCTCGCTCCCATCGATGACCGCCCAGTCCACCCGCAAGGCGACGAGGAGAGCGGCGAGCACGCCCTTCGCCGCGAAGAAGTCCGCCACCGGGGGCGCCGATTCGCGCCACGACACCGGCCGCAGCGCGCCCGTCAGCAGCGCCGCCATGTGGTGCGGCTCGTGCGGGAGCGGCTGGGTGGGCGGGGTCCGATTCCGCAGGTACACCGCCCCCGTCTCGAAGATCGCGACATCCGGCGTGCCGTGCGCGACGTTGCGCCGCGCGACGTCGAGCAGCGAGCCGAGCAGCGTCGTGCGCATCAGCCCGTGCTCGGCGGACATCGGGTTCTCGACCGCGATCGCGGCGCGGCGCGGGTCATCGCCGCCGAGCCGCAGCCGATCCGCCAGCTCGGGCGCGCTCCAGCTCCAGCCGACGATCTCGTGGAGGCCGGTAGCCGCAAGCGTGTCCGCCGCGACGCGACGCAGCCGCTGACCGGGCGCGAGCGCGCCCACGGCACTGCGGCGCGCGGGCAGCGTCGCGGGCAGCTTGTCGACGCCGTCGATCCGCGCGACCTCCTCGATCAGGTCGGCCTCGCGCGTGACGTCGTTGCGCCGGAACGGCGGCACGGTGACGTCGAGCCCGTCGTCCGCCTCGGCCACGCCGAAGTCGAGCGCACTGAGGATCTCCGCCGAGCGGCTGCGCTCGATCGGCGCACCGAGCAGCCCGCTCACGCGCGCGTCGCGCAGCCGGATCACGATCGGCGGAATCGTGGCCTTGTGGCGCTTGTCGAGCGTGCCTTCCAGCACCCGCGCGCCGCACAGCTCCACCATCAGCCGCGTCGCGACCGCCTGCGCGTCGAGCGCCTGCTCGGGCGCAAGCCCCTTCTCGAAGCGGCCCGACGCCTCGCTGCGCAGCCCCAGTCGCGTCGAGGTGCGCTGGATGTTCGGGCCGTCCCACGTCGCGGCCTCCATCAGGACGCGCGTCGTGCCCTCCTGGACCTCCGAGCGCGCGCCGCCCATCACGCCGGCGAGCGAGGTCGGCCCGTCGGCGTCGCAGATCACGACCATGTCGGGATCGAGCGCGCGCGTCTCGCCGTCGAGCGTCTCCAGCTCGTCGCCGGGGCGGCCGTCGCGCACGACGAGCCGCCCGCCGGCCACCCGGTCGAGGTCGAACGCATGCATCGGCTGGCCGCTCAGCAGCATCACGTAGTTCGTGATGTCGACGACGTTGGAGATCGGCCGCTGCCCGGCCGCCATCAGCCGCGCCTTCAGCCAGTACGGCGAGGGACCGATCGTGACGTCCTCGAAGACGCGGGCGGTGAAGCGCTTGCAGCGATCGGTCTCGACGTCGACCGCGATGCCCTCGGGCGCGCCAGCGGGGGCGGGCGGGATCGGGTCGTCCGCCCACGGCGCCGGCCGCAATGGCGCGCCGGTCGCGGCATGGACCTCCCGCGCAACGCCGTAGACGCCCAGGCAGTCGGGCCGGTTCGGCGTGATCTCCAGCTCCAGCACGTCGGTGGAGATCGGGAGCACGTCGATCAGCGGCGTCCCAGGCGCGGGTCCGGCGTCCAGCTCCATGATCCCGCCGTGCTGCACGCCGACGCCGATCTCGTCCTCGGCGAGGATCATCCCCGCCGACTCGACGCCGCGCAGCTTCGCCTTGCGCAATTTCGTTCCATCCGGCATCACCGCGCCCGGCCGCGCGACGGCGACCGTCTGCCCCGCGGCGACGTTCGGCGCGCCGCAGACGATCTGCGCCGGCTCGCCCTCGCCGAGGTCGACGCTGCAGACGCGCAGCCGGTCGGCGTCGGGGTGCGGCTCGACGGACAGCACGTGCCCGATCACGAACCCGTCGGGGGCACCGCCGGCGGAGCCGGTGGTCGGCACGCCGTGGTGTGAGACGCGCTCGACCTCGGTGCCCGTCAGCGCCAGGCGCTCGGCGAGCGCGGCCGCCGACAGCTCGGGCGCGCAGTGCTCGTGGAGCCAGGAGAGCGGGACCCTCATGCGAACTGCCTCAGGAACCGCAGGTCGTTGTCGTAGAAGAGGCGCAGGTCGGAGACGCCGTGCTTGAGGAAGGCGATCCGCTCGACGCCCATCCCGAACGCGAAGCCCTGCACCTTCTCGTAGTCGTAGCCGTTGCCGCTCACGTAGGCGAACACGTTCGGGTCGACCATCCCCGCGCCGAGGATCTCGATCCAGCCCGTGCCCTTGCACAGCGAGCAGCGCACACCGCCCTCCGCGACCCCGTCGCGGCAGTTGAAGCAGGAGACGTCGACCTCGACGCTCGGCTCCGTGAACGGGAAGAAGTGCGGGCGCAGCCGCACCTGGCGCTCGTCGCCGAAGATCGCGCGCGCGAACGCGAGCAGCGTGCCCTTGAGGTCGGCGAGCGTGATGTCCTCGTCGACCGCGAGCCCCTCGATCTGGTGGAACTGCGGCGTGTGCGTCGCGTCGCTGTCACGCCGATAGACGCGCCCGGGGACGATCAGGAAGATCGGCGGCGGCTGCTGCTCCATCGCACGGATCTGCATCGGCGAGGTGTGCGTGCGCAACACGACGTCCTCGGCCACGTAGAAGGTGTCCGACCGCAGCCGCGCCGGGTGCGCCGGGTCGTGGTTGAGCGCGTCGAAGTTGTAGTAGACGCGCTCGACCTCGGGACCCTCCGCGACGGTGTAGCCAAGCCCGACGAAGACGTCCTCGATCTCACGCCGGGTCTGCGTGAGCAGGTGCAGCGAGCCGGTCGGCGGCGCCGGCACCCCGGGCAGCGTGACGTCGATGCGGTCGGCGGCGAGGCGCGCGTCGAGCTCGGCGCCCGCGAGCGCTGCGCCGCGCTGCTCGATCAGCGTCTCGAGCGCGACGCGCGCGACGTTCGCCGCCTTGCCGACGGCGCCGCGCTGCTCGGGCGGCAGCTGTGCCACGCCGCGCAGCGTCTGCGGCAGCTCGGCCTTGCGCCCGAGATAGCGCACGCGCGCCTGCTCGAGCGCGTCGCTCGTCAGGGCGGCGGCGATCGCCGCTTCGGCCTCGTTGCGCAGCTCCTGGATCCGCTCGATCATGCGGAGGGCATCCTATGCTCGGCGCCGACGGCCTCGCGGGTGACCTCGTAGAGCGCGACCGTCGCCGCCATCGCGGCGTTGAGCGACTCGTTGAGGATCGGAATCCGCGCGACCTGGTCGCACGCGGTGAGGACCTCGGGCGGCAGACCGTCGCGCTCGGCGCCGATCAACAGCGTCACGTCGCCCGACCCGCCGCCGCGCAGCGGCTCGCCGCCGTGCGCGTCGAGCGCGATCGTGGTGCCCGGCAGCTCCTCGACGGCCTCGAAGCGCGCGAGTCCCACGGCGAACACGGCGCCCATCGAGGCGCGCACCGCCTTCGGCCCGTACGGGTCGGCGCAGTCGGGTCCGAGCGCGACGCTCGTCGCGCCGAACGCGAGCGCCGAGCGCAGGATCGTCCCGACGTTGCCCGGGTCGGAGATGCCGTAGAGCGCGACGCACAGCGGGCCGACCGGCGCCGGCACCCAGCGCTGCTCGTAGACGGCGAGCGCGCGCGTGCCCGAGCCGAGCTGCGAGACGGCCGCCAGCAGCTCGGGCTCGACCTCGACGCCGTCCAACCCGTGCCCCGCCGCGACGTAGCGCTCGACCGCCGGCCAGCCGGCGGCGTCGGCAGCCGCGAGCAGGTCCTCGCCCTCGGCGACGAACCGCCCCGCGCGCTCGCGGTCGCGGCGCCGCGCGAGCTTGCGGATCTGCTTGAGGCGTTCGTTGTGGGGTGAGCTGATGGTCATCGGGTCCTTAACGAAAAAGGGCGCCGTCCTGAAAGGAAGCGGCGCCCGGGCAGTGGAGTCGACGATCGGCTAGGCAGCCGCTGCCAACGCCTCGCGGGCGCGCTCGGCGAATCGGCGGAAGGCCTCGGCGTCGCGGACGGCGATGTCCGCGAGGATCTTGCGATCGAGCTCGATCTCGGCCAGCTTGAGGCCGTGGATGAACTGCGAGTAGGAGAGTCCGTTCTGACGCGCCGCGGCGTTGATGCGCGTGACCCACAGGCGGCGGAAGTCGCGCTTGCGGTTGCGCCGGTCGCGGTAGCGGTACTGGTCGGCCTTGAGCAGGGCCTCTTTCGCGCGCCGATAGGACGAGTTGGCCTCCCCGCGGAAGCCCTTCGTCATCTCGAGCACCTCGCGGCGCTTCTTGCGCGCGGCGACGGACCGCTTCACCCGCGTCACTTCCCACCCCCGAGCAGCTTCTTGATCCGCGGTGCGTCATGGTCGGAGACGACCATCGGCGTGCCGAGGTAGCGCTTGTGCTTCGGCGACTTCTTCTCGAGTATGTGACTCGTGAAGGCATGCCGACCGCGGACCTTGCCCTTGGCGGTCAGCTTGAAGCGCTTCTTCGCGCCGGAATGGGTCTTCATCTTCGGCATCGCGACGGAGAAGTAAAGCAGAGATCGGACGGGGCGCGCCGCGCCGGACGCGGTTCAGCGCAGCCGCTCGCGCAGCGCGAGCACGCGGGCGGCGCCCGCGTCGATCGTCGCGCGCGGGAGCGTGCCGGCGCGCACCGCGCGCACGAGCGCGGCGCGCCCGGCGTCCGCCGCGGCGGCGGTCTGGGCGAACAGCAGCAGGTCGTCTCCGGCGCGCACGGCCGCGAGCGCCTTGCGCGCGGGCGAGAGCCGCGCGAGCGCCGCGACCTCGAGATCGTCCGTGATCGCGACGCCGCCGAAGCCGACCCGCTCGCGCAACTCGCCGGTCGCGATCGTCGGCGCGAACATCGCCGGGCGGCCGGAGAGCGCCGGATAGACGCCGGTCGAGACCATCGCCAGCGGGACGCCGTGCCGCGCCGCCGCGCGGAACGGGGCTTCGTCGACACGGCGCAGCGCGTCCAGCGGCGCGTCGATGCGGTTGAGCACGTCGTCCTCGATCGCCACGCCGCGCCCGAGGCCGGGGAAGTGCTTGACGCACGCGAGCACGCCTGCGGCGGCGAGCCCGTCAGCGAACCCCAGCCCGAGGCGGATCACCATCCGCGGCGTGGCGCCGTACGTGCGACCCAGCGCGCGCACGCTGGAGCCGGGCATGCCGACGTCGAGCACGGGCGCGAGGTCGACGTTGACGCCGACGCCGCGCAGGTTGCGACCGGCGGCCGCGCCGTCGGAGCGCGCGAGCGCGGCGCTGCCGATGCGGCCGAGCTCGGCAGGCGAGTGGTCCGGCGCGCCGGGCAGTCGCTTCACGAGCCCGCCCTCCTGATCGATCATCACGAGCAGCGGCAGGTCGCGCAGCGCGCGCGGCCCGTGCCGGCGCTCGGCCTGCATCCGCGCGGTGAGCGCGCGTAGCTGTGCCCGCGAGGCGATGTTGCGGCTGAAGAGGATCACACCGGCGACGTGCCCGGCGCGGATGTCCGCGGCGAGCGCGTCGGGCAGCGTCGTGCCGGGCAGCGACGCGATCACGCGCTGGCCGACGGCCTGGTCGAGCGGCAGCGGTGCGGGCGCGCCGCCTCCGAGCGAGAACGCGGCGGCGGCGAGCAGCGGGACGAGCATGCGCGGGCCGCAGCGCCGCGGAAGGCCTCAGCGCGCGGCGGCGCGCTTGGCGGCGGGTCGCTTCGCGGCGGCCTTGGGCTTCTTCGCGTCGCCGTCGGCGTCGGCGGCCGGCGCGTCGCCGTCGGCGGCGGGCTCGTCGGCCTCGGCAGCCGGCGCCTCGGCCTCAGCCTCCGCGGCCGGTGCCTCGGGAGCCGGCGCTTCAGCCTCCGCAGCCGGTGCCTCGACCTCGGCGGGAGCGGGCTCCGGCGCAGCCTCCTCGACCGGCGCCTCGGGCGCAGTCTCGACCGCCGCGGCCGGCTCCTCCGCGGCTGGCGCCTCGGCCTTCGCGTCGGCGGCGGCCTTCTCCGCGGTGGCGTCCTCGGCGAGCACGGCCTTCGACGGGCCGAGCATCATCGTCATGTTGCGGCCGTCCTGGATCGGACGCTGCTCGACGACCGCCAGCTCCGCCAGCTCCTCCGCGAGCCGGTTCAGCAGCATCTCGCCGCGCTCCGGATGCGTGACCTCGCGCCCGCGGAACATGATCGTGATCTTGACCTTGTCCTTGTGCTTGAGGAAGCGGGTGACGTGCCCCTTCTTCGTGTCGTAGTCGTTCTGCGCGATCTTCGGGCGGAACTTGATCTCGCGGATCGTGATCTGCTGCTGGTGCTTGCGCGCGGCCTTCAGCTTCTGCGCCTGCTCGTACTTGTACTTCGAGTAGTCGAGCACGCGGCAGACGGGCGGGCGCGCCTCCGGGGCGACCTCGACGAGGTCGAGATCGCGCTCCTGCGCGTACGTCAGCGCATCGGGCGTCTTGAGGATCCCGACCTGCTGGCCGTCCTCACCGATCAGCCGCACCTCGGGAACGCGGATGCGTTCGTTGATGCGAGTGGTGTCCCGCTCGGGCGGGCGCCGGTCGAATCGTCGCGGGACCGGCACTTAGCTGGCTGCGTCGGTGCGCGTCAAGCGGAGCGCGGCGAGCGGATTGGGATGAAGAGCTTCAACGTGGGGCGAGTATAGCGGCGTTGCGCGCTGCGACGACGGATCTATCGTCAACGCGCCCGCGTGACGATCTGCTCGCGGATCCGCGCCGCCAGCTCGGAAAGCGGCTCCGCGCCCGCCCCGGCGCCCCCGTCCTCCGCGCCGTGCTCGCGCACCGCGACGGTGCCCGTCTCCTGCTCGCGATCGCCCAGCACGAGCATGTGCGGGATCTTGCGCAGCTCCGCGTCGCGGACCTTGCGTCCGATCGACTCGCTGCGCTCGTCGACCTCCACGCGCACCTCCGCCTCGCGCAGCGTCGCGGCGACCTCCTGCGCGTAGCCGTTGTGGCGATCGGCGATCGGCAGCACGATCGCCTGCACGGGCGCGAGCCAGACGGGGAAGCGGCCGGCGAGATGCTCGATCAGGATGCCGATGAAGCGCTCGTAGGAGCCGAACGCCGCGCGGTGGATCATCACCGGGCGGTGCTCGGCGTCGTCGGCGCCGGTGTAGACGAGGCCGAAGCGCTCGGGCATCGAGTAGTCGAGCTGCACGGTCCCGAGCTGCCAGGAACGGCCGAGCGAGTCCTTCACGTGGAAGTCGATCTTCGGGCCGTAGAAGGCGCCGTCGCCCTCGTTGAGCTCGTAGTCGAGGCCCTTCGCCTCGAGCGCCTGGCGCAGCTTCGCCTCGGCGCGATCCCACAGCTCGTCGCTGCCGATGCGCTGCTCGGGGCGCGTCGAGAGCTCCAGCTCGACGTCGAAGTCGAACAGGCCGAGCGTGGCGAACGTGAAGTCGAGGCAGCCGATCACCTCCTCCTGCACCTGCTCCTCGGTGCAGAAGATGTGCGCGTCGTCCTGCGCGAAGTGCCGTACGCGCAGCAGCCCGTGCAGCGTCCCGGACGGCTCGTAGCGGTGCAGCAGGCCCGGCTCGCTGTAGCGGATCGGCAGGTCGCGGTAGGAGTGGCGATCGGTCGAGAAGAGGTGCGCGTGGCCGGGGCAGTTCATCGGCTTGATCGCCATCGGGCGATCCTCGGCGCTCGTCAGGAACATGTTCTCGCGGTACTTGCCCCAGTGGCCCGAGGTCTCCCACAGCGAGCTGTCGTAGATCTGCGGCGTCTTGACCTCGGTGTAGCCGTGGCGCTCGCCCATCTCGCGGCTGAGCGCGACGAGCGCGTTGAAGACGCGCGTGCCGTTCGGCAGCCAGAAGGCGGCGCCGGGCGCGACCGGCGAGAAGCGGAACAGGCCCAGCTCGCTGCCGAGCTTGCGGTGGTCGCGCGCCTTCGCCTCCTCCAGGCGCTCAAGGTGCTCGGCCAGCTCCTCCTTGGAGAAGAAGGCGGTGCCGTAGATGCGCGTGAGCATCGTGCGGCTCGCGTCGCCGCGCCAGTAGGCGCCCGCGACCGACTGCAGCTTGAACGCCTTGATCCGCTTCGTGCCGGGACCGTGCGGGCCGCGGCAGAGATCGGTGAACGGGCCGTTCGTGTAGAGCGAGACGCTCTCCACCGGGTGGGCGGGGTCGGCATTCTTGACGAGGTCCTCGATCAGCTCGACCTTGTACGGCTGGTCCTCGCGCAGGAAGCGCTCCAGCGCCTCGCCGACGGAGACGTCCTCGCGCGCGAACCGCTCGTCGGCCTTGACGTGCTCGCGCATCTTGGCCTCGATGCGCTCGAAGTCGGCGTCGGAGATCGCGACGCCGTCGGGGAACTCGAAGTCGTAGTAGAAGCCCTGCTCGATCGGCGGCCCGATCGAGATCTTCACGCCCGGATAGAGGTCGATGACGGCCGCGGCGAGCACGTGCGCGGTGTCGTGGCGCAGCAGCTCGAGCGCCTCGGGGCTCGACGGGGTGACGATCTCCAGCCGCGCGCCGTCGTGCAGCGGGCGGCTGAGGTCGCGCAGCTCGCCATCGACCTTCACCGCCAGCGCGGCACGCGCCAGCCCGGCGCCGATCGCGGCGGCCGCGTCGGCGCCGCTCGCGCCGTCGTCGAGCTGCAGCTGCGTGCCGTCTGGGAGCTGGACCTGCATCGGACGGCGAGTCTAATCGCCGCCGAGCAGCTCCGCGATGCGGGCGCGGCGCGCCTCGATCTCCTCGCGCAGGCCGTCCAGCTCGGCGGCCCGGCGGTCCACCAGCTCGAGCTGGCGGACCGCCAGCGCGTCGAGGCGGTGCAGGATCCGCTCGCGCACCTTCGGAGCCTCGGTGCGGTGCAGCTCGCTGCGCAGCAGGGCACGCTCGTCGTCGACGGCGACGAGCTCCTTCAGCTCCTCCAGTGGCACGCCGAGCAGGTTGCGCAGCCGCAGCAGCTCGCGCAGCCGCTCGACGTCTGCGGTCGTGAAGACGCGGTGCTTGCCGGCGTCGCGCCCCTCCTCGGGCGGCAGCAGCCCCTTCTCCTCGTAGTAGCGGATCGTGCGCGGCGTGGTGCCGACGAGTCTCGCGACGTCCCCGATGCGAAGCGGTGTCTCCGTCGCGCTCATCGTGTCGCTCTCGGCCGCATCAGCGAGACGCCCGCGCCCACGAGCGAGACCGCCGCGAGCACCCACAGGGCGGTGTGCATGTTGTGGATGAACGGCGCGAGCTGGGCGTCGGAGAGGCCCGAGGCGAGCCCGGAGAAGATCTGGAAGAGCACGTCCTTGGGCACGGCGGCGGTGATGACGGCGAGCACGAACGCGATCGAGAGGATCGCCCCGGTGTTCTGCAGCATCATCCGCGCTCCTGCCGCGATCCCACGCCGCTGCGCCGGCACGGTGCCCATCATCGCCGCGGTGTTCGGCGAGTTGAACATGCCCGAGCCGACGCCGACGACGAACAGCCACACGGTCGAGAGCCAGTACGGCGAGTGCACCTGCAGCAGCGTCATGCCGGCCAGGCCGACCGCCGTCACGACCATCCCGAGCGCCGCGAGCATGCGCGAGCCGCGGCGGTCGGCCCACGCGCCCGCCAGCGGCGAGGAGATCAGCATCCCGAGCGCGAGCGGGGTGAGCTTGATCCCCGCCGTGATCGGGTCGTCGCCCTGCGCGCCCTGGAAGTAGAAGACGAACACGAACATCAGCGCGAAGCGCGAGAGGCCGTTGATGAACGCCGCGCCGGTCGCGGCGGCGAACATGCGGTTGCGGAAGATCGTCAGGTCGAGCATCGGCGCGCGGCCGCGGTGCTCGATCCACACGAACAGCGGCAGCAGCAGCGCCGCGGCCACGAGGCCGCCGATCACGAGCGGGTCGCCCCAGCCGGAGAGCCCGCCGCGCGAGATCCCGTAGACGAGGCCGGTCAGCCCGAGCACGAACGCGAGCGTCCCGAACGGGTCGAAGCCGCGCACCGCGTCGGGCTTCGCCAGCTCGTGCAGCACGAGCCCGCCCCACACGCTGCCGGCGAGCGCGAGCGGCACGTTGAACCAGAAGACCCAGTGCCACGAGATCGCCACGAGCGCGCCGCCGAGCACCGGCCCGAGCACGAGCCCGATCGCGGCGACCATCGTGTTCGTGCCCATCGCGACGCCGAGCTGCTCGCGCGGGAAGGCGTCGGTGACGAGCGCGGAGGCGTTCGCGAACAGGAACGCCGCACCGACGCCCTGCAGGATCCGCCACAGGATCAGCTGCGTGCCGTCGGCCGCGAAGCCGGCGCCGAGCGAGGCGAGCGCGAAGACGACGAAGCCGGCGACGTAGGCGCGCTTGCGCCCGAACAGGTCCGACAGCCGCCCGCATGTGAGCACGAGCACGGTCGAGGCGATCATGTAGGCGAGGATCACCCACACGAGCGACAGCAGCGCGGTGTGCAGCGAGCGCTCGAGGTCGGGCAGGGCGATGATCAAGGTGCCCGAGTTGATCGTCGCGAGCAGCATCCCGAGGCTCGTGCACGAGAGCGCCCACCACTTGTAGTGCGGGTGCTCGGCGGTGACGCCCAGTCGCCACGTGCCGCGTGTGCTGATGTCGGTCGCGCTCATCGAATCAGATCCTTACGTCAACGTAAGATAGCGAGCCGGCCGCGACGCGAACGGTCACCTCGGCGCGCCCGCTCTGAGAGCATCGCGCGATGGCAAGCGTGCGCCGATGGGGGGCGGCCGCCGCGGCACGTCAGCACCTGTTGGCAGGACTGCTGCTCGGGCTGCTCGTCCTCGTCTATCTGTGGCCCGTGCTCGTCGGCGGGAAGATCCTCTCGCCGATCGCGGACCTCTACGGCAGCGTGCCGTGGAAGCCGTACGCGCCGAGCGACCTCAAGAACTACTACAGCCCGGTGCTCGTCGACATCCCGCTCGTCGACTACCCGTGGCGGGTGCTCGCGCGCGAGTTGATCCGCGACGGCACGTTCCCGGCCTGGAACCCGTACGCGCTCAGCGGGATCCCCTTCTACTCGAATCCGCAGACCGGCCTCTTCACGCCGTTCAGCCTGCCGCTGTGGCTGCTGCCGCTGACCTACGGGCTAGGCGTCGCGGCGGCGCTGAAGCTGCTCGTCGCCGGCTTCGGCACGTACCTGCTCGCGCGCCAGCTGCGCCTGAGCCTGCTGCCGGGGGTCCTCGCCGGGGTCGCGTTCGCCTTCTCGGCGTCGAACGTCGTCTGGCTCTCCCACGAAACGCTCCCGGCGGTGATCGCGCTGCTGCCGTGGGCGATCTGGCTCGTCGAGCGGATCTTCGAGCGCGGCCGCGTCGGCAGCGCGATCGGGCTCGCGGTCGCGATCGCGATCGGGCTCGGCGGCGGCCACCCGGGCATGCAGGTGCACCTGCTGCTCGTGACGACGCTGTACGCGCTCGCGCGCGCCGCATGCTCCCTGGGCGGGGAGCGCACGCGGCGGCGCGACGTGCTCGCGCGGCTCGCGCTCGTGGGCGGCGGGATCGCGGCGGGCGTCCTGCTGATGGCGTTCATGCTGCTGCCCGAGGCGCGATCGAGCGACGGCACGGTCGGCGTGCTCGCGCGGCAGGGCGGCATCCTGCCCGGCGAGAACATGCCGCTGGCGGCGCTCAAGACGGTGCTGTTCCCGGACTGGTGGGGGCGCCCGAGCGCCTTCGAACTGCCGAGCGAGGGCGGTCGCAATCCGTTCGGGTTCGTCAACTACAACGAGCGCACCTTCTACGCCGGGACCGTCGCGCTGCTGCTCGCGGGCGTCGGCCTGCTCGCACGCGAGCGCTGGCGGGCCAAGGCGCCGTTCGTGGTGCTCGGGGCGATCGGCCTCGCGATCCCGCTCCACGCACGCGGGACGCACTGGCTCGTGACGCACACGCCGGTGCTGAAGTCCGTCTCAGCGCAGCGGCTGCTGTTCGCGTTCGGGTTCGCGGTCGCGCTGCTGGCCGCCTTCGGGCTGCAGGCGCTGCTCGACGCGCCGCGGCGGCGCCAGTGGCTCGTGGTGCCCGTGCTCGCGACGTACGTCGGCATCCGCGAGCTGCAGGTGGCGCATGCGGCTCCGCGCGACCTCAGACGCACCGTCGCGCACTTCCTCACCGGCGTCGACCACGCGCGCGCCGGGGTGCTCGCGTTGACGAGCATCGCCTGGTTCGCGCTGTTCGCGCTCGGCGTCGCGGCGGCGCTGCTGCTCATGCACGTGCGGCCACGGTGGCGGGTCGGGATCGCCCTCGCGCTCGTGCTCCTTGCCGCCGGGGACGCCTACCACTTCGCCCATGGCCTGCAGCCGATGGGGCCCGCGTCGAAGGTGATCCCGCCCGTGACGCCGGCGATCGCCTACCTCGAGCGCCATCCCGCCACCCGCTTCGTCGGCCTCAACGGCGCGCTCCCCAACGACTGGGCGCTCCTCTACGGGCTGCGCGACGTGCGCGGCTACGACCCGCCGCAGCCGACCGCGCGCATGCTGCGGCTGTGGCAGATCGTGAGCCCCGGGCAGCCGCCATGGGTCTCGTTCGTGGCGGGCCCGCCGAACGACCGCGCGGCGCGCATCCTCAGCGTGCTCGGCACGCGCTACCTGATCGCCGAACCGGAATTCGCGATCCCCCACGCGGTCGCCGGCCGGCTCAGACGCGTCTACCACGGCCGCGACGCGACGGTCATGGCGAACGCCGAATCCGCCCCGCGCACGCTCGTCCCCGCTCGCACGCTGGTGACGACCGACGAGCGCGCGACCCGCGCCGCGATCGGAGAACGACGCTTCGACCCGCGCACGATGGCGGCGGCGGAACGCGACCAGCCGGGTGTCGGCGCGCTCGCGGCCGCGGACAGCGAGCCGGTGCACGGATCCGCGACGGTGGTGCGCGAGCGCAACGCCGGCGTGACGCTGCAGGCACGCCTCGACCGCCGCGGGCTCGTGGTGCTCAACGACGCGCTCACCGCCGGCTGGAGCGTGCACGTCGATGGGCGTCCGGCCCCGCCGCTGTATGTCAACGACGTGATGCGCGGCGTGATCGTCGGGCCGGGGCGCCACACGATCGTCTGGAGCTACGAGGTCCCTGGGCTGCGGCTCGGCGCGCTGCTGAGCCTGCTCGCGCTCGCGCTGCTCACGGGCACCGGGATCGTGCTCGGCGTCCGCGGACGCCGAGCGGACGCCCTCAGGCTTCCGTCGCGCGCATCGTGAACGGCAGGCGCCACTCGTCGTGGGAGCGGCCGTTGAGCGTCAGGCGCCACTCGTAGTGCATCCCCGGCTGCAATGGCAGCGCGCCGGCGTTGAGCGCGAACGGGACGCGCTGAGCGCCGCCGACGCGCAGCCCCGGCGGCCGGCCGACCTCGAACGCGCCTTCGAAGGAGACGTCGTGCTCGCCCTCCGGCGTCTCGACCGTCACGGCGTTGCCGTCGGCGTCGATCAGCTCGAAGCGGAACTCGTGCTGGCGGTTGGTCATCTGCCACGGCACCTCGAACAGGCCGGCGAGCGCGAACGGGCAGGGCTCGGGCCCGGTCACCGACCAGCCGCCGCCGATGACGTTGAGCTTCCCGTCGGCGACCTGTGCGAAGTCCGCCAGCATCACGTTGACGTGCACGTCCGGCTCGAGGCTGAGCGTGTCCATCGCGCGTTCCCCCTTACGTCGCTGCGCCGGTTCCCCGTGAGCCGGGCTCCGATCCCATCATCGCTCCTGCCGCAAGTGCGTGCCACTACCACGTCGGCCGCCCAGCGCCGATTGCGGCGCTGACGGCGGCCTCGTTGCGGTCGGTGCGTAGCCTCAGCGCCCAGCCGCGCGCTCGCTCCCCTCGTGCGCCGCCGGAGGCCCGAGCGAACCTGAGCGTCCGTCGCTGTCGAGCTCCTCGTCGGCGAGGCCCTGCTCGTGCATCGCGGCGCGCTGCTCGTGCAGGTCGGCCTCCGCGCGCTGACGCTGCGCCTCGCGTTCGGCAAGCCGTGCGCGCGCGTCGCGCTGCTCAGCCTCGGTGCGGTGGTGCTCGGCCGCCTCATGCCGGCGCCCTTCGAGCCGGCGCTGCGCGCGGCGTCCCCGCATACGGCTGGCGAGCGCCAGCAGGATCAGCAAGACGATCACGGCTCCGGCCACGATCGCGATGATCGCTCCAGTCGACATGTGCTCCCCTCCTGTTCGGTGGATGCACCAAGAGAGCTACCCGCTGTGCCGAATCCGACGCGCCGTTCAGCGGACCCTGCAGCGGACCTTGGCGTCCGCGGTCGTGGTGGCCATCTGCCCCGTGGCCCAGTTCTCGAAGTCGAAGACGCCGTGCATCGCCCTCCTGGGACACGTCCGCGCCTTCAGGAAGCTGTAGTCGACGCCGCGCCTGCGGACGGCGCCGCCGATGGTGACGTCGAAGTCGCGGATGCCGACGAAGCTGCCGGAGATGATCTCTTGGAGCGAATGCGGCACCACGAGCGTCAGCTTCTCACCGTACTTGCCATGCAATTGCGTGATCGGGGCGTCGATGGACCTGTTGATCAGGGCGGGGTGGGCTGTCTGGATGTTGAACGTGATGCTCTTGCCGTGCCGGCTGTTGAACATGGTCACGCGCCCGGCTGCGGTGATGCCGAGCTGCAGTGCGCGGGCCTTGAGGGTTCCGCTGCCGATCTGCGAGCCCTCGGGGCAGCGGCCGACGTCGCCGTGGAGACGCTCGATCTGCCGTGCGCCGCAGGACGGGAACAGCCGGCCGTTCGTGCCGGCGTGATCCGGGAAGAAGATGACGGCCTGCTGGATCGTGAACAGCGGCGCCCCCGGCGTGTCCGTCGAGAAGGTCGCATGGACATGGAACTTGGCGGCAGTCGTGAGGCCGCCGTGCACCGTCGTCAGCGCCGCGCTGCCGGTGAGCTTCACGACGGGTGCGACGGTGTGCGCCACAGGCGTCGCGTTCGCCCTCACGGACGGGCCGAAGATCGCCATCGCGACGATCACGGCGCCCGTCTCCATCATGATCAGCGCCTGAATGGATCGCTTCATGGCCGCTCCTCTCGTGTGTGGCAGGAGTCTCGAGTCGGACGGCGCCGGCCGCTACGGGGCGAGCACCCTGAACTCGACCCCGAGATCGCATGGAGCGAGCTACGTCACCGGGGCGCTGACGGTCGGTCCGAACGACACCGCAGGGGTCGCGACGTAGATGAACACTCGCCGCACGCGTCGTCTGCCGGGATGGAGCGTGACCGCGAAGCGCTTGCGGCCGCGACCGGCGACGGTCCTGTAGACCCGCGCGTAGCTCGGCGCCGTCGTGACGAAGAAGTGGGCGCTCCTGGCCGGTACGGCCGTTCGCCAGGTCACGCGGATCCTGCCGCCATGGCGCACGGCGGCGAGAGCGATCACGCGCGGGAAGGGCGGCGGGTCGGCAATCCGCGGCGGCGCCAGCTCCAGTCGCTGGGCGAGCGGTCCGCCGGGCGTGCATGCGATCACGTCGATCGGCGTGCGCGGGCGGCCGCGCAGACCAGCCGGGTTGAAGCCCCAGAGTGGCGAGGTGCGCAGCACGGCGCTGCCGTGCGCGGGCAGCGTCGTGGACGCGGCGATCCAGATCGCCGCGCCTCCGCCGCCGAAGGCGTGATCGGATCCCGGCGCGCTGCGCGCTCGGGCGAGCACGCGCACGTCGCAAGCGGCCTCGCAGCGCGCGCGCACGCGCAGCCGCTGGCCGGGCGCCAGGGCGCGCGGCCCGACGAGGCGCGCCGAGAGCCGCGGCGCGCCCGGACCGGGGGCGCCTGCGTCTCGCCGTCCTCGCGCCGCGTGCGCGCCAGGTGCACGCGCCCGCTCCCGAGCGGCGACGTCGAGTGGGTGATCGTGGATGCGCGGGCGTTGTCGCTCCACGCGACGGCGAGCTGGCCGTCCGCCAGCGCGACCGGGGCGGCGGCGGCCGCCGAGCGGCAGGGTCCGCCGAGCCGCCGCGGTCGCTCCATGCCGCCCGTGAGCGTGCCGTGCGCGGCGTATGCCGTGGCGGGGAGATGACCCCGCGCTTCGTCGACCCAGCTCAGCACGACCTCGCCGGCAGTGCCGAGCATGGCCCTTAGGCCCCGGCCCACGAGGTCGTCGGGCGCGGCGGAGGAGCTGGCGCTGATGCCCACGCTGTACCCGTCGCCCGAGGACCGTGCGAGCGGCACGACGGTGGCCCAGCGCCCGAAGGAGCCGCCCGGCGGGCGCAGCGAGGCGAACACCGAGCGCTCGTCGTTGCGGTAGGCGATCACCGCGCCGCCGTCGGGGGCGAGGGCGACCGCGAGGTCCTCAGCGGTGCCGTCCCTGGGCAGCCGCACGCGGACGAACCGAGTCTGGCCGGGACGCCGCTCGTACGCCTGCACCGAGCCGGGCACGTCGGCGGCCAGCAACGCTCGGCCGTCCGCCTGCACCGCGAGGGCGACCTGCGACCCCAGCGAACGCCCGACCCGCCGCGCCGGCCCGAAGCGGCCGGCGGGCGTAGCGCCGGCGACCTCGAGCAGGTACTCCGAAGGTCCCGCGGGTCCGGGGGTCCACTGCGCGCCGGCGGAGCGCGTCTCCTGCAGCCATGCGACGGTCGCGCGGCCCGCAACGTCGATCCCGACGCCGGGCGCTGACCAGCTACCGGTCCGGCAGCACAGCGTCAGTGCATACGTCCGAGTACGGGTCCACCTCCACGACCCGGTTCAGCATCCAGTCCGCAGGCGGCTCACCGGACTCGGCCGCGCGGCGTTCGATGTGCGTGATGGCCCGGTCCAGCCAGCGCCGCTGATCGTCGCGCCAGCCTTGGGGCAAGACGACGAGCCCTGCGTGCAACTCGGCGCTCGCGCAGAGGCCGCGGAAGTCGGCGTCGTTGTTCGTGACGAACGCGAAGCCACCATCGACAGCGAGCGCGATCAGCTCATCGTCCGGTAGCCCGAGCTGGTCGCGGTCGCGGGTGCAGGTGGCCTCGCAGCCGCGGCTGTGTGCCTGGCCGACGAGTGTCGGCGATAGACACTCATCGATCCAGAGCTTCACCGGGCGGCTGCGGTGCGGCGCTTGCGCGACGCGGCCGACAGTCTGCTCTCGTCCCAGGGACGAGCGGGGCGACCGCGGCGCGGGTTCGCATGCGTCCAGAGGACCGCGACTGTGTACGCCTCCTCCGGCACCTGCGGATAGTCCTCGCGCATCACCTCGCGCGACTCACCCCGCTCGATCAGGCCGGCGACCGTGCGGACCGGTACGCGAGTGCCGCGGATGACCGGCTCACCGCCCATGATCGCCGGGTTGCGCTCGACGTAGCGGTCGCGCAGGCGGACGTACTCGTCGGCGCGCCCGATGGCCTCGGCCACGTCCTCGGTCATCGCGACGCGAAGCGCCGTTGACAGCTCGAACTCGGACCCGACGGCTTCAGCACCACGCTCGGCCAACCACGCACGAAGACGGCGCTTGGCTCTGAGCGGAAGCTGCACCTCGACCTGCCGCAGCAACACGAGCAAGCCGACCTCATGCGAGGGGAACAGGGGCTTCCCGGCCGCGCGCTTGGGCCGCAGGACGCCTTGCTCGATCGCCTTGTCGATCGCGCCGAGCGGAACGCGGCCGATCTCGGCGGCCTCGCGACGGGTGAGAAGTGCAGGTGCCATGGAAATCTGTTCCCTCTGGGGAGCACTTTAGCGCAGTGGACTCCGACCACCAAACCTACGGAAGCCTGCCACCCGTGCTGGCTCACCTACTCCAGCTCGCGACGCAGCTCCTCCAACGAGACGACACGCCCCGCTGCGAAGTCCTCGCGCGCAGCTTCCAGAGCTTCGAGATCATCCGCGGACAGCGGCTCGTCATCGAGCGGCGCAGCATCCAGACGGCGCGCGAGCGGATCACGTTCGACCTGCTCGCGCTCCATCGTCTGCTTGATGTTCTCGACCGCCTCGTGGTCATCCGAGCTGAGCGGGCGGCGCCTGAGGATGTCGGCCTTGGTTCTCACCGAAGCGGACCGTACCGGCGTCCCGCATTCATGAGACGCAGGCAACAACGTCCAGCGTGCGATCACCACCAGCCATCGGGTGTTCGGTCGTGCGCGCCTTCGCGATCTCCTGCTCGGCGTCGATAGGTCCAGCGTCTGCGTACTCGGCGATCAGGTGCCCGTACGTCGAGGGCGTGAGCGCGGGCGAGTGCCCGAGTCGCGCGGCGACGTAGTGGACCGTACGCCCCTCCGCGAGCAGCAGCGAAGCGAACGAGTGCCGAAGGTCGTACGGGCGCGGCACCGGATCGAGCCCTGCTCGCTTGCACGCCGTCCGCCACCCGCGACGACGGAACACGTCCCAATCGTCCTTCGTCCACGGCTCGCCATCCTCCCGCGGGAACACGAGCGCGTCGTCCCCGGCCGGCTAAAGACGCGCCACCCAACGGAAAATCCGCGAGCGACGCTAGGGACCCACCCGAGCGCGCATTGCATCGCCCGCCTACCCCCCGTGTGCCGGCCAGCCGCACGGTGACCTTCAGTCAGGCACGCGCGAGACCGGGCGAGCACGCACACCGGGCACGCGCCGCGTCGTGCAGCCGGCGAGCATTCCGCCCGATCTCTCCGCGCAACGTACGGATCACGTACATCTCGCGTACGCCGCTCGCTCCCAGACGCTCCCCACGCCGACCGCCATGCGGGACAGCGGATAACGAACGGGAACAAACCCGAACCGCCGAATCCGCCGCCACAGCAGGCATCACAGTCCCCCAAAACGAAAAACGCCCCGGCAGTCCGGGGCGTCGAGACGAGTGGGCGATACTGGGCTCGAACCAGTGACCTCCGCCTTGTCGAGGCGAAGGCATTTCGCCTCGTCGGCGCTGACAGACCGCCTGGAATCGCCCGTGTGGCAGGCGATCCACTCCATCGAGCCGGCCACGGTTGCCGCGCGCGGGCCGCCCGTGAGGCACAGATGAGGCACAACATGCGTCTCGACGGCCCCGGATGGGCTTCGCCGATCAGGGCTCGTCGCCGAGCGATTCGAGCAGCCGCACGTCGGCAAGGTCCTGCGGATCGCGCACCGCCGCCGCGTCGGCCGACTCGACGGCCCCGCGCATGCTTATGCGAGTCCATCGTCGTCGCGGATTAGGTTAACGGCCCTTCACCGATCTGACATGGGTGCGGCATTGGTCTTGGCCTCGAACGGCGACGTGGCGTTCAACATCATCGGATGGGCGTTGACGATCGCTCTGGTGACCCCCGTCGTGTACGTCGTTATCGGCATTTTGCTGCTGCCGGTCTGGGGCGCGGGCGCTGCGCTGAACTCCGATCGACTGACGCGATGGGGCAGGGGCTGGTGGCAACTGCCATGGCTCGCCGTCGAGCGCGGCCACCATCTCGTCGACACCCTGACTAGGCCTCGTGACGGCAGCAGGTTCGCTCGGCCGCCTGCTCCAACGCAACGAGTGACGGAATCGCAGGACGGAGACTTGGCGCGGGCCCTTGGCCAGATCGTCCTCTGGGGACTGGCCGTCGTTGGGGGACTCGTGCTGTTCATGACCGGCCACGACTCGATCGTGCAACCCCTCGGCGGAGGCAGTGCTGGTGTCCTGATCGCCGTCCTCGCTGTCCTGTGCACGATTTCCGCTGGCACTGCGGCATGGGTGCTCTCCCGCCGCTACAGGTATGGCCAGCGGCCACCTGCATTCCGGCTCTGCATCGCGGCGGCCACCGTCCTGGGCCTGTTCTCCTACTTGATGATCACTGAGCTTCAGTACTCCGACCGGATGGTTGGCGACTACTGCGCCTACGGCTCGGTGTCCGAAGCCCAGCTCGCCAGCTGCAAGTCGCACGTGACTGCCAATGACGTGCGCTCGCGCGACACGCCAGCAGCGCGGTTCGCGGAGAACGGCAGTAGCGATGACGTCTGCGGTACAGGCTCCGGGCCGTTCTGCCAGGAGGTACTCGACCGTCGCTACCTGGACGAGCAGGCCCCTCCACCCGGCCAGTAGGCAGCGCTCACGTACAGGCGACCGGCTCAGCGCCCGTCGCCGGACCCGCCTGATGCCTCGTCGCCCGCCTCGCCCGAGGCGATCGAGACCACCACCGCCGACCTCGCGCCCCGCACTGGCCGCCGGCTGACCAGAGGTCGCGCCCCGCAGCGGAGCGCGACCGGAGCCGCCGGTCTACCCCAGCTCGCGCCGCAGCTCCTCAAGCGAGACGAACCGCCCCGCGGCGATGTCCTCGCGAGCAGCTTGGATCGCTTCGAGGTCCTCAGCAGTCAGCGGCTCGTCATCGAGCAGCGCCGCGTCGAGACGGAGCGCGAGCGGGTCGCGTTCGACGTGCTCGCGCTCCATCGTCTGCGTAATCTCGTCGATCGCCTCGCGGTCCGCAGGGCTGAGCGGGCGGCGGCCCTGCATGTCGGCTCTGGTTCTCACCGAAGCGACGCTACCGCCCGTCGTCGCTCACGAGATGCAGGCGACAACCTCAAGCGTGCGGTCACCACCATCCACCGGGTATCCGTCCGCGCGAGCCTTCGCGATCTCCTGCTCGGCGTCGATCGGTCCAGCGTCGGCGTACTCGGCGATCAGGTGGCCGTACGTGGAGAGCGTCAGCGCGGGCGAGTGCCCGAGTTGCGCGGCGACGTAGTGGACCGTGCGGCCCTCCGCGAGCAGCAGCGAGGCGAACGAGTGCCGGAGGTCGTACGGACGCGGCACAGCCACGAGTCCCGCGCGCTTGGACGCGGTACTCCAAGCGCGTCGGCGGAACACGTCCCACTCGTCCTTGGTCCACGCCCCTCCGTCCTTGCCGGGAAACACGAGCGCGTCGTCTCCCGGCCGGCCGGACGCCATCCGCCATTCCTTGAGGTCGGCCGCGAGCGGGGCGAGCAGGCGGACGGTGCGCGCCGCTCGCGTCTTGGTCGGCTTCGTCTTGCCGTCCGGGTCTGCCCCGCGCTGAACGAGGATCGTCCGCTCTCGCACGTCGCCCCACCGGAGCGCACGCAGCTCGCCTGGACGCAGGCCCGCGTACGCGAGCACGGACACGATGGCCGCACCTTCTGCGTGGAGCGCCGCCCGGATGCGCTCGACGGTGGGCGGGGCGAGCGGCCGAACCTGCTCGTGGTGCTCCGCTCGCGGCGCGCGGACGAGCGTGAGCGGGTTCGCCGGGATCGCCTCGGCCTCGGCGGCGTGCCGCAGGACCGATGACAGGAACGTGCGGCACTTGTGGACGCTGCCGGGCTTCATTCCCTCTGCAACCAAGCGCGCTTGCCATCGCCGAAGCACGCCGACCGTCATCGCGTTCAGCGGCACGTCATCGAGGATGGGCGCGATGTGGAGCGCGTGGACGTTCGCGTAGCGCGTCCTCGTGGATCGCTCAAGCGTGACGCCGTGCTCGGGCGTCCATCGCTCGATGATCCATTCGCCGAGGGTGACGCTGCGGTCCGTGAGCTGCTGGACCGCGAGCGGACCGAGTTGCTGGCGGCGCTTGACCTCGCGGTCCCACGCCTCCGCGTCCGGCTTGCGGTCGAACGTGCGCGAGCATTGGCGCCCGTTCTCGCGCCAGCGGACACGGAAGACGCGGCCTCCGCTGCGACGCGTGGTTCGCTGGACGCTCATCGCCCCCTCTCCCTGAGATTGCGCTCGTAGAACCACATGAGCGTCGAGAGCCGCACTTCCAGTCCGCGGCTGAGGTTGAGCAGGATCCGAAACGTCGGGTTGATCTCGCCACGCTCGATCGAGCCGATGTAGTTCCGATGCAACTGCGACCGGAACCCCAACTCCTCTTGCGAGACTCCGTGGCCTGCCCGGACCTTGCGAACGGCAAGGCCAAGGGCGTCATGGTCCGGCGACTTGGCCGGCCGGCGGGTACGCTTGTCCTGCATGGGAGATACCACCTCCTGTGCCGGCCCGGCGGGTGTGCAACCACCCGTCGGGCAATTCTTCCGTTGTGCAGCGACTGTACGCGCAGCGACTGTACAGCAGCGTGCAGACGCTGTACAGGCGCCGCGCGCCCGAGTAGCGTCCCGGCCATGAAGCGCGACGAGATCATCGCCCGGCTCGTGAAGGTCGGCGAGCAACGCTCCGCGGCGCTGGAAGCTCGGGAGGCAGCCGCCGACGAGTTCGCCAGGCTGATCCCGCTTGCACAACGCGCCGGAATCGGTCCAACCGAGATCACCCGCCTGACCGGGCTCTCGCGCCGCGCGGTCTACGACGTACTCGACAACGCCGCCGGCAAGTAACGCACGCATCACGCGACGCTCCTTTCCTGGCGCGGGCCGTCGCCGCGGATCGCCCGGACAGACGCCGGCTCTTCGTCAACGCGTCGCCGCCGAGATATCGAGCACGTCGCTGCGACGCCCCCGGATCGAGTGGTCGGGGTGATGTCGAGCTGGTTGGGGTGGAAGCGCCAGCCGGTGCCGATCTTGGTGGCGGGGAGGCGTCCGTCGCGTGCCATCCGCACGACGGTCTTGGGATGCAGTGCCAGCCGCTCGGCTGCTTGGGCGGGTGTGAGCAGGATGGGGTGGTTGTGGTTGTCGTGGAGGTGGGGCCGCAGCCGCTCGGCGAGCTGCGCGATGGTCTTCTCATCGAGGGCGGCGAGGAGTGCGGCGCCGAGGTCGTGGCCGGTCATGCGGCTGCCTCGGTGGGCACGGTGGGATCGGTCCGTCCGTCTTTCCGCCCCTTAAGGGGGCCGGGACGGACCGACCGATCCGCCTCCATGCCTGCCGCGGGTTCGGGCAGGCCGTAGATGCCGCGTTCGACCCGCACGAGCAGACCGGCCGCGATGGCCTCGTCGCGTGCGTGCTTCGCGCTCTCGGAGTCCGACGTGAGACCGACCGCGGCACGCAGGTCCTTCCACCGCATCGGCTTCCCGTGCTCTCTCAGCGCCTCGACGTAGCGTCGGGTCAGGTCGGTGCGTCGGGACGCCGCAGCGTTCCCGGTTGAGCGGCCGGTCCTGGCCGGCTGCTCGATGCGCTCGAGCGCGACGCGGTCGTTCTCGCGCTGAGCGATCCGGAAGCGCAACGGCCCGGGCTTCGCCGCCAGCCGGCACTTCAAGCACCGCAGCACGAGCTGGTCGGCGCTGGCGCTCAGGTTGAAGACGATCTCCGCCAGAGCACCGAACGCGGTCGAGCCGCGGTAGCCCTCACCATCCGCCTTCGCGGAATGGTGCAGCAGCAGCACCGCCAGATCCCGGCGACGGGCGAGGTCAGCCAAGGACCCCATGAACCCGGCGACCTGCACGGAGTCGTTCTCATCCAGGCCGGGCGCGAGCGTCCGCAACGAGTCGAGCACGAGCACGTCCGCTCGAAAGGTCGCGACCAGCTCCTCCACGTCGGAGATCCGCTCTGCCAAGTTGAAGACGCCCTGCTGCACCCCGACGTATGCCAGCGCGGAGAGATCGTGCTCGAAGCCGCGCAACCGGTCGATGACGATCGGCTGGCTGTTCTCTGCATCGAGCACCATCACCCGCCCGAGCACGCACTGCATCCCCACCGTCTCACCAGCAACCGTGATCGCAGCCGTCAGCGCCTGCCCGAGCATCGACTTCCCCAAGCCCTCCCGACCGGCGAGCAGCGTCACCGTCCCCCGCGCCAAGAACGGCTCCGCGAGCCACGGCACTCGCACCCGGGGACCGCTCAGCAGCTTCGCCAGGTTCCAGACGTCAAGACCGGGACACGCCGTGCGCCACCCCTCCCCGGAGGCCAACGCGGCCGGCACCTGCCCGCCGAAGCTGATCGCCTCCAAGATCGCCGTCTCCGAGCAGCGGTTGATGCACGCCAGCCGTGCCGGGCCGCCCGGAACCTCCTCCGTGATCCGCAGCGGCCACAGCCCATCGGAGAGGTGGTTGCAGTTCGCGCACTCCGCGCGCCACCCGCGGCCGTGCTCGTCAGGGCGCGTGTCGTACCCGGCCGCGGCCAACGCCGCGACGACGTTGTGAGCAGGACCGATCACGACCCGGCCCTCCCGCACGCGAACGCCACGGCCGCGGGCACGCCGCGACCAGCCCGCCACGAACGACGGGCAGAAGACGACTCAGAGTCAGATGGGCCGTCGCTGCCGCTGTCGCCGCTACGCGCACCCGAACGCGACGCCGCGCCACGCGGACGACCCGCACCACGCGCACGCGCACCACGACGCACACGAGACGGCACGCCCACCAGCACACGCCGAGGCGTACGCGCAACAGCAGCGCTCCTGCTCACACCCGGCCGGGACATCAGCGTCCGCAGCTCGCTCAGGTGCTGCCTCAACGCGCGCTCGCGCTCGCGCCTGCGCCGCCGCGACGCGCACCTGACGCTGCGCCGCGCGAGCTTCGCCAGCCGCTCCACCACGACCGGATCAGGCTCCACGTCCACCACCACCGGCGACGCAGCAACCCATTCAGGAACCATCACCTTCATCGTCGTGCCTACTTTCGATCATGCCAGCGCACTGCTACGCCAACGAAACGGCGACAGGAAAGCAGCCCCGTCGGACGGAACGACCGAGAGCCCGCACAAAGGCGGGCCTCTCAGACCGCGACGGTGCAGTAATCCGCCGCTATCGCCGACCCGGCACGACCGAGGCCGACACGAACATCGAACCATGTCCACCGGCGGAAAGCCCGACCGGTCCCACCTCGGGCGAACGGGTTACGTCGCATGCTCTTCCGCTGCGGCAATGAGGAGGGATAGCGGCGAGGTCCCGCACTACCGCGCAAGGCGGAACTGTCCCAGGAGGACCGACGAAAACCAGCGTGATTCCAGCAGTTTTCTCTAACGCGGAGGTTTCCGGACTAGCTTTTTTTTATATGGCGCGTGCTTGAAACAGCGATGGCGCAGGAGCCCGCGGCGGCCAGAGCTGCCAGTGCGCTGGAGCCCGCGACGATCCAGTCAGCGGTGTTCGGGACGCTTGCGAGCACAGGCACCGTTATCGCACAGTCGTGCCCCGCCGTGCAAGGCCCACGGGCTCGCGGCGCGCACGTCCGGCTGTAACGACAGCGCGCTGCGCCGAAAATGCGCAAGCCGCGCTAGGGACCCATCGGCGCGCGAGCCCGATTTCCCGCCTACCCCCCGGGTGCCGGCCACCGGCGTGTTGACCTAAAGTCAGGCACGCGCGAGACCGGGCGAGCGCGCGCACCG
This sequence comes from Conexibacter sp., assembly GCA_035637995.1. Lineage (GTDB taxonomy): Bacteria > Actinomycetota > Thermoleophilia > Solirubrobacterales > Solirubrobacteraceae > Conexibacter. Next base: position 71,120 of record DASRAV010000038.1, read on the forward strand.
GGCATGGGCCGCGTGGTGCTGTCGGCGGCGACGATCCCGACGTGATTCGACTCCGTGGGGCACAAATGAGGCACATCTGCGGCACGCCGCTCGCCCCCGAACGCTCCCCATGCCGACCACCACGCGAGACAACGGGGAACGAACGGGAACGAGCCCGAACCGCCGAATCCGCCGCCACAGCGGGCATCGCAGCCCCCTAGAACGAAAAAAGCCCCGGCGGACCGGGGCGTCGAGACGAGTGGGCGATACTGGGCTCGAACCAGTGACCTCCGCCTTGTCGAGGCGGCGCTCTCCCAGCTGAGCTAATCGCCCTGGGAGAGGGAAGCCTAGCAATGGGCGGGCGCGTCCGTGGGGTCGATGGTCGGCTAGTCTGTGGGCTCCTGGGCGACGTGGCGGAGTGGCTACGCAGCGGCCTGCAAAGCCGTGTACACCGGTTCGATTCCGGTCGTCGCCTCTCGCTCGGCGAAGGCGCTGCACGTGACTCTCCCCCTCATCACCGCAGCCGGGTCCTCGACCGATCTGTTCGAGCACGCGGTGCTGGTGTTCGGAGGGCTGCTGATCGTCGGCGCGCTGCTCTCCGGCATCGCGCACCGCAGCTTCCTCGCGCTCACGCCGGTGTTCGTGCTCGCCGGCCTCGTGCTCGGCGACGGCGGGCTGAAGGTCCTGCACTTCGACGCGCGCTCGGGCTTCGTCGCGCAGCTCGCCTCCGTCGCGCTGATCGTGATCCTGTTCCGCGACGGGCTCGAGGTCGAGGGCGAGCTGCTGCAGCGCCACTGGGCATGGCCCGCGCGCAAGCTCGTCGTCGCGATGCCGATCACGGCCGGGATCGTCGCGCTCGCCGCGCACGCCCTGCTCGAGCTCGACTGGACGCGCGCCTTCCTGCTGGGCGCGCTGCTCTCCCCCACCGACCCCGTCCTGTCCTCCAGCGTCGTGACGAACCCGCGCGTGCCGCGGCTCGTGCGCCACTCGCTCAACCTCGAGTCGGGCCTCAACGACGGCCTTGCGCTCGCGCCGGTGCTGGCGCTCGGCGCCGCGCTCGCGACCGACCAGCACGACTTCGTCTGGTGGCGCTTCGTGCTGCAGGACGTCGGCCTCGGCCTCGCGTTCGGCGTCGCGATCGGCTTCGCCGCCTCGTGGCTGCTGCCGCGCGGCGTCTACGCGCGCGAGCAGATGCCCGCCCATCAGCGCGCGCTCTACGCGCTCGGGATCGCCTTCGCGACCTACGGCGCAACCGTCCTGCCGCCGCACGGCAACGGCTACATCGCGGTGTTCGTGTGCGCGATCGTGCTCGGGGTCCGCCGACCCGACATCCGCCGTGACTTCGCGCGGGGCAGCGAGGAGCTCGTCGAGATCGCGAAGCTCGGGATCTTCGTCGTCTTCGGCTCGCTGCTGACGCTCGGCCACCTCTTCACCGACGGCTGGTCCGCCGTGGCGCTCGTCGCCGTCACGCTGCTGCTCGCACGCCCGGTCGCCGTCTTCACCGCGCTCGCCGGCCTGCGCGTCGACCGGGCGACGAAGGCGTTCATGTCGTGGTTCGGCCCCAAGGGCGTGGCGACGATGACGTTCTCGCTGCTGATCCTCAGCCAGCCGATCGCGGGCAACGAGCGCCTCTTCGACCTCGCCGCGCTCGTCGTCCTCTGCTCGATCCTCGCCCACGGCCTCACGGACACGCCGGGGACCGAGTGGTTCGCGCGCCGCAGCGCGCGCGAAGCTACGCCTCCGGAGCCGTCGCGCTGACGATCCAGGTCGACGCGGGCGCGACGATCGTGCCATCCGCCGCGACGAACTCGGCGAGCCCCTCGCGCAGCGCCGCGTTGACCTCGCCGTGCAGATGCGCCGCGCGATCGCCCGCGAGGCGCAGGATCTCACCAGCCGGCCCGAGGCTCATCACGAGCTCGATCGCCTCCTCGACGTCGTTGCCGATCAGGATCGGGATCTCCGTGCGGTGGAAGACGACGTCGACGAAGCCGGAGTGCAGCAGCACCTCGCTCGTCGTGTCGGCGTCGGCCATCGAGAACGGCCCCGGGCCGCACGTCGGCTCGTCGTACTCCTCAGGCCGCTCGACGATCCCCTCGACGATCGTCTGCGCGCGGTAGAGCCAGTCGTTGTCGATCCGGCGACGCCACACGACCATCGCCAGCTCGCCGCCGGGCGCGAGCGCCTCGCGCACGTTGCGCAGCGCCCACACCGGGTTCGCGAAGAACATCGTCCCCATGCGCGAGAAGGCGCGATCGAAGCGCTCGTCGAACTTCGTCGTCTCGACGTCGGCGACCGCGAAGCGTGCGTTGGCGACGCCTGCCTGCGCGGCGTCCTGCTGCGCCGCCTCGATGAAGCGCGCCGCCGCGTCGACGCCGACGGCCTCGCCCTCGGGTCCGACGAGCTCGGCGATCCGCTGCGTCGTGTCGCCGAAGCCGCAGCCGATGTCGAGCACCTTCTCGCCGGGCTGGGGCGGGAACAGCTCCAGCGCCCGCTCCCCGTGGGCACCGAGTCCCGTCGTGACGATGTGACGGAAGCGCAGGAAGCGATCGAACAGCGGCCCGTCCCACGCCTGGATCGCCTCTGCGTTGGTGCCCTCGCCCCAGTCGGTTGGCGCCGTGCTCATCGTCCCGCTCCTTCGTCGCCGGAGAACGCCATCCAGCATACGCCCTGACTGCACCGCCCATCTTCGCGCCCGATCTTCAAGGCTGCTCGCTTCCACGGCCGCAGAACGACTACTGTTCGGGGGGACGCACGTCGCGCTGGCTCACCCGCTTCCGGGCAGCGCCAACCCCACCCCTTTCGGGAGCGGATTGAGGAATCGCGGTCATGGCAGGCATCACCAGCAGGTCCTCCACGCCCAACGCGAAGCAGGCGGCTGCGGCCGAGCGGATCGCGAAGCTGACCGCCGAGCAGCGGCGGCTGAAGGAGGCGGCGGCCAGCCGTCGGGCCGCGGCGACGGCCGAACCGACGGAGGAGGGCTTCATGCTGCGCGCCGCGAGCCCGCCGGCCGCCGCGCGTCGCAGCCAGTACCTCCAGTGATCGACGAGGACACGATCCGCGAGATCGTGACGCGCCTCGCACGCCCGACCGCCTGCGGCGACCATTCGATCGAACGTGCCGCGATCCTCGCCGAGGGCGCCAACTGCGGCGACATCGAGGCCTGGATCGTGCGCAACGGCGGCGAGCCGCACGCCGGCTCCGGCGCCCCGCTCGTGCGCGGCCTCCACGCGGAGCGCATCAACGCACGTTCGACGCCCGCCGGCGCAGCGCCGGCGCGCTACGTGCTGCCCGCCCAGTCGCTCGGCTGACGACCGGCAGCGACCGCGGGCCCGCCTTTTGGTGAGGCAGGCTTGACCAGTTGCACGTTTGCAATTGCGGTCCAAACCTTAAGTATTTCTCCCGATCGTCCGACGTGTGGCACATGAGCGCACGCCCGAACGTCGAAGCACGCCCCACCGGCCACTCGGGCAAGCCGTGGCTCGACCACTGGCTCGAGACGCTGCAAGATCTCACTGCGCTCAAGTCGCAGCATCCGATGATGGACGCCGTCATCGACGAGATCGACGGACGTATGATCCGCGTCGGCGACCGTTGGCTCGCGGACTTCGCCTCCTGCAACTACCTCGGCTTCGACCTCGACGCGGAGATCAAGGACGCCGTGCCCGGGGCGCTCGAGGCCTGGGGCACCCATCCGAGCTGGTCGCGGCTGCTCGGCAGCCCGGTCCTCTACGAGCAGATCGAGGAGCGCCTGACCGCGCTGATCGGCAGCGAGGACAGCCTCGTGCTGCCGACGATCACGCACATCCACATGTCCGTGATCCCGTTGCTCGCCGGCGCCGGGACGATCTTCCTCGACGCGCGCGCGCACAAGACGATCTACGACGGCTGCCAGGTCGCGCGCGGCCGCGGCGCCGCCGTGCGCCGCTTCCGCTTCGAGGACCCCGAGCACCTCGACGAGCTGCTGAGCGCCGAGCGCGACCCCGCCCGCCTCGTCTGCATGGACGGCGTCAACAGCATGACCGGCAACGCGCCCGACCTGCCCGCGTTCGCGGCCGTCGCCCGCCGCCACGGCGCGCTGCTCTACGTCGACGACGCGCACGGCTTCGGCGTCATCGGCGAGCGCGGCGAGGACGAGACCTGCCCCTACGGCAAGCGCGGCAACTCGATCGTCCGTCACTTCGACGAGACCTACGACAACGTCGTCCTCGTCGGCGGCTTCTCGAAGGCGTACTCGTCGCTGCTCGCGTTCGTCGCCTGCCCGACCGAGCTCAAGGACCTGCTGAAGGTGGCGGCTCCCCCCTACCTCTACTCCGGGCCCTCGCCCGTCGCCTCGCTGGCGACCGTGCTCGCCGGGTTCGACGTCAACGAGCGCCGCGGCGACGAGCTGCGGCGCACGCTCTACGGACACACCCGGCGCGTGCTCGACGCCGCGCGCGAGCTCGGCATCCACACGCCGAACCACTCCGGCCTGCCGATCGTCGAGTTCCCCGTGCGCGACCACACGCGCATCGACTACGTCGGGCGCCTGCTGTTCGAGCGCGGCGTCTACGTGACGCTCGCCGCCTATCCGCTCGTCCCGAAGCCCGAGGTCGGCTTCCGCGTCCAGCTCACCGCCGCCAACACCGAGGCGGAGGTCGCGACGCTGATCGAGGTGCTCGAGGAGCTCGCCGAGCGCGGTGAGATGCAGCCGGCCGGCACCCCGCCGGCGAGCGTGGCGACATGAGGCGGCTGGCGGGGATCGCGGTCGCGGGCGGCCGCGCGTGGAAGCTCTACCTCGCCGCCGGCGCGTTCGGCACGGTGCTGTATCTGACGACGCCGCCGTTCGCCGGCAGCGCGCCGTTCATGAACCTGCTCGGCCTCTCGGGCGTGCTGGCGGTCGTGATCGGCATCCGCCGGCACCGGCCCGTCTCGCGCGTGCCGTGGTGGTGCTTCGTCGTCGGCCTCGGCCTCTTCTGGCTCGGGGACGTCTACACGTACAGCTACCCGAAGCTGCTGCACCACGAGGTGCCCTTCCCCTCGTTCGGCGACGGCCTCTACGTCGCGGTCTACCCGATGCTGATGGCGGGCCTGCTGCTGCTCGTGCGACGGCGCAACCCGCAGCGCAAGGCGCGCGGCGGGATCGACGCGACGATCATGACGCTGGGCCTGGCGCTGCCGTCGTGGAGCGCGCTGATCGCGCCCTACCTGCACGACCCCTCGATGTCGCTGCTGCCGAAGCTCGTGTCGGTCGCCTACCCGCTGGGCGACGTGATGCTGCTCGCCGCTGCCGTGAGCCTCGCGATGGACACCGGCCGCCGGCGCGGCTCCTTCTACCTGCTGAGCGCGAGCATCATCTCGCTGCTGGTGACCGACTTCGTCTACGGGCTGATGCTGCTGGACGGCACCTACAACCACCAGCTCAGCCTCGACATCGGCTGGATCGGCTTCTACCTGCTGTGGGGCGCGGCCGCGCTGCACCCGTCGATGCGGGAGCTGGAGGAGCCATCGCCCGACGCCGAGGCCAAGCTCACGCCGGTGCGCCTCGCGCTGCTGGCCGGCGCGTCGCTGATCGCACCGACGATCGAGCTGATCGACGCGGTCCGCTCGGACAACACCGACCTCATCGTGATCATCGCCGCCTCCGTCTTCCTGTTCTCGCTCGTGGTCGCGCGCATGGCCGGCCTCGTGCGCCAGCAGGAGCGCTCGGTGCAGCGCGAGCGCGTGCTCGGCGCGGCCGGAGCCGCGCTCGTGGCGGCCTCGAGCCGCGAGCAGATCGCGCGCGCCGCGCTCGACTCCGTCGACGCGCTGCTCGAGGGCCCGGGAGTCGCGCTGCTGTGCCGCCGCGACGAGCACGGCCTCACGGTCACCGATGGAGCGGAGCAGCACGAGACCCCGCTGTCGGAGGCCACGACGCGCGAGCTGCTCGAGCTCGCCTCCACGGCGGGTCGCAGGGCCGAAGCGCCGCTGAGCGCGGGCGCCTGCGAGGCGCTCGGGCTCGCGCCCGATCACACGCACGCGATCACGCTCGCGCTGCGCATCCGCGGCGAGATCCGCGGGCTGCTGCTGGTCGCCCGCCCGGTCCCCACCTCCGAGCCGGTCGAGCGCGCGCTGCGCGCGCTGGCGACCCAGCTCGCGCTCACGCTCGAGAGCGCGGCGCTGACGCAGGAGGTCCACGACCGCCGCAGCGAGGCGCGCTTCGCGTCGCTCGTGCGCCACGCGAGCGACCTGATCACCGTGCTCGCAGCGGATGCCACGATCGCCTACCAGAGCCCGTCGAGCAAGCGCGTGCTCGGCTACGCGCCGGAGGACCTCGTCGGCACGCGCTTCGACCAGCTGCTCGTGCCCGGCGAGGAAGGCCGCCTGCTGCGCCTGCTCTCCGACGGCTTCACGACCCACGACGGCGAGACGCTCGAATGCACGCTGCGCCACGCCGACGGCAGCACGCGCCAGTTCGAGGTCCTGTGCACGAACCTCTCAGACGACGAGCACGTGCGCGGCATCGTGCTCAACAGCCGCGACGTGAGCGAGCGCAAGCGCTTCGAGGAGCAGCTCGCCCACCAGGCCTTCCACGACCCGGTGACGGGGCTGCCCAACCGTGCGCTGTTCGTCGACCGCGTCCGCCACCGGATCGCGCGCACGCGCCGCGGCGACAGCGGCCTCGCGGTCGTGTTCCTCGACCTCGACGACTTCAAGACGATCAACGACAGCCTCGGCCACGCGGCCGGCGACGAAGTGCTCGTCGCGGTCGCCCTGCGGCTGGCGAGCACGATCCGCGCCAGCGACACGGCCGCGCGCTTCGGCGGCGACGAGTTCGCGCTGCTGCTCGAGGACGTCTCGAGCGTGCAGGAGGCGGCCGACACCGCCGAGCGGATCATGGAGGCGGTGCGCCAGCCGCTCGCGCTCGCCGGCAAGGAGCTCACGATCCATTGCAGCATGGGCATCTCGGTGCCGGAGGGCGAGGCCGTCACCGACGCCGACGAGCTGATCCGCGACGCCGACGCCGCGATGTACATCGCCAAGCGCGACGGCAAGGACGCCTACCGCCTGTTCGAGCCGGCGATGCACGACGGCGTGATGGCGCGCCTGGAGCTGCGCGCGGACCTTCAGCGTGCGCTCACGGCCGGGGAGTTCGAGCTCTTCTACCAGCCGGTCGTGCGCCTCCACGACAGCTCGGTCGTGGGCGTCGAGGCGCTGCTGCGCTGGCGCCACCCGACGCGCGGGCTCGTGAGCCCCGACGACTTCATCCCCTTCGCCGAGGAGACGGGGCTGATCGTGCCGATGGGCCGCTGGGTGCTGCGCGACGCCTGCCGTCAGGCGGTCGTGCTGCAGCGCGAGGCGCCGAGCGACCCGCCGCTCACGATGAGCGTGAACCTGTCCGTCAAGCAGCTCCAGCACAGCGACGTCGTCGCCGACGTGCGCGACGCGCTCTCCGAGTCCGGGCTGCCGCCCGAGCTGCTGACGTTGGAGATCACCGAGTCGGTGATGATGAACGACATCGACCTGGCGATCTCGCGCCTGGAGGAGCTGCGCGCGATGGGCGTGCGCCTGGCGATGGACGACTTCGGCACCGGCTACTCGTCGCTCAGCTACCTCAGCCGCTTCCCTGTCGACGTGCTGAAGATGGACCGCTCCTTCCTGCAGTCCGGCGCCTCGCCCGAGGCCTCCGGCCTCGCCAGCGCCGTGATCGCGATCGGCGAGACGCTGTGCATGGACATCGTGGCGGAGGGGATCGAGCTCGAGGACCAGTGGGCGACGCTGACCGACCTCGGCTGCGCGCGCGGCCAGGGCTTTTTGTTCGCGCGCCCGATGCCGGCCTCCGAGACGCTCGAGGTGCTGCGCGGCTGGGTCTCGCGGCCACCGGGGGAGCCCGTCGGCTCGGCGGATTCGCCGCGCGCCGATGCACCATAGCTACGAGGGCCTGGACCGCGCCGGCGGGGTCGGCCGCGTGCGCTCCATAGCGCCCCTGCGGCATCGCGACTTCCGGCTGCTGTGGGGCGGGATGTGCATCTCGCTGCTCGGCGACGGCGCGTTCCTCGTCGCGCTCGCCTGGCAGGTCTACGCGCTCTCGAACGCGCCGACGGCGCTCGCGCTCGTCGGCGTCGCGATGACCGTGCCGACGATCGTCCTGCTGCTCGTGGGCGGGGTCGTGAGCGATCGCTTCCAGCGGCGGCGCGTCATGCTCGCCGCCGACGCGGCGCGCGGGCTCGCGGTCGGCGCGCTCGCGCTGCTGTCGCTCACGGGCGCGCTCGCGCTCTGGCACGTGGTCGCGATCGTCGCCCTCTACGGCGCCGGGCAGGCGTTCTTCGACCCGGCCTTCGACGCGATCGTGCCCGACGTGCTGCCGGCGGGAGAGCTCGCGCAGGCCAACGCGCTCGACCAGGTCGTGCGCCCGCTCGCGCTGCGGCTCGCCGGCCCGGCGATCGGCGGCGTGCTGATCGACGCGGTCGGCGCCGGCGGGGCGTTCGCGCTCGACGCGCTCACGTTCGCGGTCTCGGCCGGCGCGCTGCTCGCGATGCACGCGCCCGCGCGAGCGCCGGCGCCGGACCGGCAGACGTCGGTCGCGCGCGACCTGCGCGAGGGCTTCTCCTACGTGCGCCGCCACGTCTGGCTGTGGGGCACGTTCGCGACCGCCGCCGTCGCCTACCTGCTGTTCCTCGGCCCGACGGAGGTGCTGCTGCCCTACGTCGTCAAGAACCAGCTCGGCGGCAGCGGCACGGACCTCGGGATCGTCTTCGGCGCCGGCGGGATCGGCTCGATCGGCTGCGCGCTCGCGATGGGCCAGCGCGGCACGCCGCGGCGCGACATGACCTTCATCTACCTCACGTGGACGCTCGCGACGGTCGCGGTCGCCGGCTACGGCGTCGCCACCGCCATCTGGCAGTTGATGCTCGCCAGCGTCGCCTTCAACGCGCTGGAGACCGCCGGCACGATCGTGTGGGCCACGCTGAAGCAGACGCACGTGCCCGCCAGGCTGCTCGGACGCGTCTCGAGCCTCGACTGGCTGATCTCGATCGGTCTGCTGCCGCTGTCGTTCGCGCTCACGGGCCCGGTGAGCGCGGCGATCGGCGTGCGCACGACGCTCGTGGCCGCCGGCATGCTCGGCGCCGCGGTGACGCTGGCCGGCCTGCTGCTGCCCGGAATGCGTGCGATCGAGGGTCGCACCCGCGCGCCCGGCGGCGAGCCGGCAGCGGCCCCCTCACTGCGCTGAGCCGCGCCGCAGCAGCGCCAGCCCGCCGGCCAGCAGGCCGAGCGCGCCGAGGATCAGCGCGGCGATCGCGAGGCCCTTGCTCGCACCGCTCGTGCGCGTCACCACGGTCGTCGCCGGGGCCGGCGCGCCGGCGAGCGTGAGCTTCGCCGCGCTCGCGGGCGGCCCGGCGTCGCCGCCGGTGACGTCGAGCACCGGTCCGTTCGCGGCCGAGACGACGATCGTCGGCGCGGGCGCCTCCTCGTCGGAGGGCGGTCCGATCCAGCGCACGACCTTGCCGTCGCTGTAGATCTGAACCGTCGGGAAGCCGACCACCGCACCGACCTTGTCCGGGACGCTGATCGAGAGCGGGAACTGCAGGAACTGGCCCGCCGGAATGCCGGCGCCCTTCGACGCGGTCCAGTCGACCTCGCTGACCTCGCTGGTGACGGGGCCGTCGTCGGTCTGGATCGGCTTGGCGAGCTGCTTCAGCTTGTAGACGACGCTCCACCCGGGCGGGCTCTGCGCGCTCACCGAGATCAAGCCCGGCGGCATCTGCATCTGCACCTTCACGACGGTCGCGTGGTCCTGCTCGTTCGGGACGCGCACGGCGACCGTCGCGAAGCCGCCGGCCGGCAGGACGTTGGGGTGGATCGAGACGTGCGCCTGCGCGGCGGCCGGGGCCAGCAGCACGAGCGCGGCGGATGCCACGGCGAACGCGGCACGGCGTCGTCGCATGACGAACCTCCTGGGTTGGGGGACGAGCAGAAGCGGGCGGCTCACGTGTTCACCGCGGAGAGCAGCCACAGGCCGAGGCAGGTGAACCCGACCATGACGGTGAGCATCCAGAGCTGCGAGCGCGTCGCCGCGCGCGGGTCCCCGTCGAACACGGCCAGCGCCCGGTCGTGCGCGAGCACGAGCCCGGCGACGTGGCCGACGACGAGCGCCGCCACCTGCACGTACCAGATCGTCGTCGTCGAGATCAGCAGGTAGTCGACCTGCGTGTTCGCGGTGCCGAACAGGTCGGCGCCCGTGCCGAGCGGGTCGGAGATCAGGTAGCCGACCGCCTGCCCCTGGAAGACGAGCAACGAGAAGTAGTGCGCGAGCGTGTACGCGAACGCGATCGGCGCGAGCGTATGCACGAAGCGCCGCGCGAGGTCGCCCGCCTCGCGGCGCGGATCGACCGTGCGCATCCCGCGGATCCCCGCCCAGTAGATGCCCGCGACGAACAGCACGCACGCCGCGAGCCCAAGCGTGAACGCGAGCTCGACGGCCGCCTCGATCCCGACGCCGAGGTGCTGGATCGTGCGCTGGATGCCGGGCTCGGCCTCGACCCACAGCGCACCGTTGGAGGCTCCGTCGAACGTGGTCGTCCCGATCACGGTGCACAGCAGCGCGACGGTGCCCGGCCAGGTCGGCAGGTCGGGCAGGCCGGACAGCGGCGGGCGCAGGCTCAGCTCGCGGCCGCGCAGCTCGAACGCGGAGAGCCGACCGCACAGCCCGAACCAGGTGCCGAACGCGTCCGCGCGCTCGCTCCACGTCTCCTCGCCGAACAGGCTCATCCCCACGAGCTGCACGAACGCGTACGCAAGCGCGAGCAGCGCGAGCAGCGCCGGATCGTCGCGGTCGACGTACACCAGCTCCAGCCATGCGAACGCGAGCAGGCCCGCGACGGCGGGCCAGCGGCCCAGCCAGGACGGGTAGGTCAGCGGCGCGGCGTCGAGGCCGGGCAGCGCGCGCCGCGCCGCGTCGGAGATCCAGCGGTACAGCGCCCGCCACGGGCTGAAGAGCGCGAACACGTCGCCGAGCAGCACGCTCAGCACCGGGATCCCGACCCACAGCAGCACGTAGATCGCCGTCGGCGCGAGATTCGCGGTCGGGACGGAGCTGCCCCGCAGCCCGGCGTAGACGACGATCAGGAAGGCCGCGACGCCGACCGCGCCGCACGCGGGTCGCAGCCCGCGCGGCAGCGTGAGGCGCGCGCGCGGCGCGCGGCGCTGTTGGAGGCGCGGGCGCGGCCACAGCACGCCGAGCGCGACGAACGACGCGATCAGCACGATCGCCGCCGCCCACGCGAACAGCCAGCCGGGGATCGGCAGGTCCGTGCGCCCGACGAAGCCGTGCGCCTGCGCCTGCGCGGGCACGAGCAGCGGCACGCAGACCGCGGCGACGGAGGTCGCAAGCCCTCGTCGTCTCATCGCACCGGCACCTCCAGCGTCGTCAGGTGCTCGTCGAACGCCGAGACGCGCACCGCCACCTGCACCTCCCACGTCCCCTGCACGCCGAGCACGGCGTCGGGCACGACGTAGTGGCCGGGCCCGGCCAGGCTCGCCGTCTGCTCGAGCGGGCCGATGCTCTTCGCGGGCAGTCGCTCCTGCACGTCGACCTCCTTCGCGCCGCGGTACTGGCTGCCGTCGCGCGGGTCGATCAGGTAGAGGTGGATCGCGTTCGCGCCGACGCGCGCCGGGTCGACCGTGAGCTGCAGCTGCGCCGGACCGACCCGCGTCGTCGCGTTGAACGGCCCGCGCTGCGCGGCGATCGACGGCGCATAGGCGGTCAGGGCCGCCGTCACGCCCAGGACGACGACGATCGCGGTCAGCTCGCCGCGCAGCACGCGGCGCAGCAGCACCCCGGCGCGTCCCGGCGCGCCGCCCGCGGCCGCGATCCGCCGCAGCGCCGGCAGCGAGCGCCGCCGCTGATAGGCGCCCAGCCCGATCAACCCGAGCAGCAGCGCGAGCTTGATCAGCACCGCACGCCCGAACGCCGTGTCGAGCAGGTGCGCCGGCGTGCGCACGTAGACGTAGGACTGCCCGAGGCCCGTCACCAGGATCGCCGCCACCGCCGCGAGCGCGAGCGGCGAGAAGCGCACCAGCACGCTCGCGAGCAGGCGGCTGCGTCCGTCCGGCTGGAGCCGGCGCGTCGCCGCCGGCACCGCGAGCAGCAGCAGCGCGAGCCCGCCGGCCCACACGCTCATCGCCGCCACGTGCACGACGTTGAGCGCGATCAGCAGCGCCTCCGGGCTCTGCGTCGCGGCGTGGCCGCCGAGCGCGGGCAGCGCGATCAGGAAGCCGATCGGGACGGCGAGCACGGGCAGCGCCGTCGCTCGCCGCGACAGGACGGCGACGAGCGCGCCGAGCAGCGCCCACGCGACGACGCCGAGCCCCCACACCGCCCCGAAGCGCGTCCCGAGCGTCTCGCGCACGATCGTCGGGCGCAGCGCCGCGAAGCCGGAGATCCCGGCCGCCTCCGCGCCCTCCAGCACGACCGCGGCGGCCGCGCTCACGAGGCCGACCAGCACCGCGACGGCGAGCAGCCGGCGCCACCGCGCCGCGAAGCCCTCCCCCGCCTCGCGCCATGCCGGCTCGCGTCCGGCCGGGGCGCTCAGCGCCGGTCGCCACACGAGCAGCAGGAACGCAAGCGCCCCGACCGCCAGCGCGATCGCGAGGAACTGCAACCCGCGCGCCAGCCCGAACGCCGTCTCCGTCACCGCCCCGCTGCCGCCGCCGGCCGTCAGCTCCGCAACCGTCAGCCCGGTCGCGCTCGCCCGCCCGATCGAGAACGCGAACCCGCCCGCGACGACGTGCCCGTCGGCTGAGACCACCCGATACGTCGCCGTGTACGTCCCGCGCGCGAGGCCGGGCTCGAGATGGACGCCCAGCACGCTCCCGCGCCCGCCGGGATGGAACGCGTCCCCCGCGTCCGCGCGACTGCCATTGCGATCGTAGACGCGCACGGCGCCGAAGCTGCCCTCGACCGGCTCGTCGAAGCGGAACGCGACGACCGGCGGCTGCGAGCGCACGATCGCCCCGCGCTGCGGCGTCGTGCCCTGGAGCTGCGCGTGCGCGGACGCGACGCCTGGCGCCGCCAGGCAGAGCGCCGCCGCGACGACGAAGGCCGCGCGCATCATGCGCGCGCTCACCACGCCTCCCGCGTCGGCGGCGCGCCGTCCTGGCCTGGGGCCGTCGTCCCAGCGCCGCGGCGGCGACGCACCGCCACGACCAGCCCGACCGCGAGCGCCAGCACGACGACGAGCGAGACGAGCGCCGCGAGCGGGAAGCCCGCCGGGCTCCCGACCCAGTACAGCGTGCCGCCGACCGCCCCCCGACCCGTGCCGACCTGCAGCGGGATGCGGTAGTCGAAGATCTTCGTCCGCCTGCTCGTGTCGTGGACCTTCGGCGGCGTGCCGGGCGCCATCCAGTGCATGCGATGGTCGTGCCAGACGAAGCGGCCCGTCTTGTCCAACGTGCGCCAGCGCGGCGGCAGCGACGGCTTCGCGCTCACCGGCACCGGCGTCGTCCCGAAGCGGTCCTCGTTCAGGTAAACGGCCGGGGAGCGCGTGTTCGTCTGCACCGTCCCGTCCGCGAGCAGCCGCGCGTACGGCTCGCCGTTGTAGCCGTAGATCGTCACCGCACGACCCGTGCGGTTCGTCAGCTCCAGCTCGCTGTCGAAGCCGAGCACCTGCACCTGCAAACCCGGCACGCCCGGCGTCACCGAGCGGATCACCGAGCGAAAGTTCGGGTTGCCCTGATGGGCACCCGCCGGCACGGCGCAGACCGCCAGCAGCACTGCCGCCAGCGACACCGCCCGCCACACATGGGAACGTGGCACCGCCTGCTCCTTCGCGTCGTCATCGAGCGCCCGTCCGGGCCGGCGACGTGACGGTCCAGAGGGGGCGCTACACGAGGGGAACGCGACGGTGCGGCGGCGCGCGGCCGGCACCGACCCGCGCCAGCGGCGCGAGCAGCGCGACGAACGACGTCGCCGCGGGGCGGGCGCTCAGCGCGTCGAGCGCGCGGGCGCGGAGCCGCACGCGCGGGCGTGCCGCGTCGAGCGCATCCTCGGCGGTACGTGCGCCGCGCAGCGCCAGCGCGAGCGCCCCGCCGACGAGCAGCGCCGCCGGCACCGCCCACCAGCCGCCGGCGCCGAAGACCGCGGCCAGCCCGCCGAGATGCCCGGTCGCGAACGCCCCCTCGAGCAGCTCCTGAGCGGCGTAGATCGCGAACAGCGCCAGCGCCGCGACCAGCCACACGCGCACCCCGATCGTCCCGTCGCGACGCGCATCGGGACCGGCCGCCCAGCGCCGCACGAGCCGCCCGAGCGTCGCGCCGATCGACAGCGCCACGAGCAACACGATCCACGGGGCCAGCGAGCTGAGGTAGGCGTGCCCCTGGGCGGAGAGCGCACGCGGCGCATCGGCCCCGAACGCGAGCTGGTAGCGCAGCTGATGCACCGCCAACGCCGCCGCCGGCATCAGCGCCGCCCCACGCCACGAGAGCGACAGACCGGTCATCCGGCTCGCGACGCTCGGATGATTTCGCGCAGCGGCTCGCATGCAGGCGCGAAGCCTACTCGGCTTTCGACGGTGCGTTCACGCTGCGTTCAGGCTGACATGGGATCGTGGTCGCCGTGATCCACTGCCCCCGACGGATCGCGGCTCGGTGGTGCGCGGCCGGCCTCCTCGCAGCGTCGGTTGCCGGATGCGGCACCGGCGCGAGCCGTACAGTCGCCGTGAGCGCTCGCGGCAGCGAGCGTCCACGTGCGCCGCGCGCGCAGCCTGTCGCGCTGCGGCTCGTCGCGCGCACGAGGCTGCCGGCGCCCGTGCAGCTGCCGGGTCTCGCGGTGACCGGCAGGCGACTGCTCGCCGCGGGCGGCCTGAGCGCCGCGGACGCCTCGGTGGCGGACGTCGTCGCGATCGCAGGCGCCGGGATCTCCAGGCCGCAGCTGGTCGCGACGCTTCCACAGCCCGTTCACGACGCCGGCGCGGCCGCACTCGCCGGGCGTCTGCTCGTGTTCGGCGGCGGCTCCGCGAACGGTCCGACCGCCGCCATCGACGCCGTCGACGCCCGCGGGCGAACGACCGCGGCCGGGCGTCTGCCGTCGCCGAGCTCAGATCTCGAGGCGGCTCGGATCGGGTCGACCGTCTACGTCGTCGGCGGGTTCACGGGCACCGTCGCGTTGCGCTCGGTGCTCGCATTCGAACCCGGCCAGCCGCTGCGCGACGTCGGCACGCTCCCGCATCCGCTGCGCTACGCCGCCGTCGCCGCGGTCGGTGGCGCGCTGCTGGTCGCAGGTGGCACCGACGGAACGCACGTGCGCTCGGAGATCCTGCGCTTCGATCCCGCGAGCCGGCGCGTGCGGACGATCGGCACGCTGCCGACTGGGTTGGCGCACGCCGCCAGCGCGTCGCTCGGCGGGATCTTCTACGTGCTCGGGGGCCGGGGCGACGGGCGCTCGAGCCAGCGGCGGGCGATCCTCGCGATCGACCCGTCCAGCGGTCGCGTCCGCCACGCCGGGCGCTTGCCGGTCGCGCTCTCCGACCTCTCCGCGGCGACGCTCGGCACGCGCATCTGGGTCGTCGGAGGCCGCGACGGGACCGGACGGGTACACGACGAGGCATGGGCGTTGCGGCGATGAGCGGTCCCCACCGCAAGCTCGGCGTCCGCGCACGCGGCGCGGCGCTCGCCTCAGCGCTGGTCGCGCTCGCCGTGACCGCCTGCGGCAGCTCACCCGGCGCCGGCACCACGACGCGCGCGACGACCGCCCGCACGACGCCCGCTCGACGCCCGCCCGTCCCCGACCTGCCGCCGCGACCGGGCCGGATCCCGCCGCCGCTGTCGGCGACGAACGTCTACGCGGCTGAGCGGCCCGGCCGGCTCGCCCCCCGGGTGCGCCACGACCGCGCGCTCGTCTACGTGCCGAACTCGGAGTCCGCGACCGTCGACGTGATCTCGCAGCGGACCGGACGGATCGTCGGCCACTACGGCGTCGGCCGCCAGCCGCAGCACGTCACGCCGTCATGGGACCTGCGCACGCTGTGGGTCACGAACGACCTCGGCAACAGCCTCACGCCGATCGATCCGCGCACGGGACGGCACGGGCGCCCGATCGGGGTGCTCGACCCCTACAACCTCTACTTCACGGCCGACGGGCTGCGCGCGATCGTCGTCGCCGAGGCGCACCGCGAGCTCGACTTCCGCGAGCCGCACACGATGCGCCTGCGCCACCGGCTGCACGTGCCGCAGTGCGCCGGCGTCGACCACATGGACTACACGGCCGACGGGCGGCGCGCGCTCGTCTCCTGCGAGTTCGGCGCCGCCATGATCGTCGTCGACCTCCGCCGCGAACGGGTGCTGCGCACGATCGAGCTGCGCGCCGGCGCGATGCCGCAGGACGTCAAGCTCTCCCCCGACGGCCGCACCTTCTACGTCGCCGACATGATGTCGGGCGGCGTCTGGCTGGTCGACGCGCACAGCTGGCGCGTGATCCGCTTCCAGCCGACCGGTCGCGGCGCCCACGGCCTCTACCCCAGCCGCGACGCGCGCACGCTCTACGTCTCCAACCGCGGCGAGGGGACGATCTCGCTGATCTCCTTCCGCACCCGGCGCCCCTACCGCAAGTGGACGATCCCGCACGGCAGCCCCGACATGGGCGGGCTCTCGGCCAGCGGCCGCGTGCTGTGGCTCAGCGGCCGCTACAACGACGAGGTCTATGCGATCGACACCCGCAGCGGCCGCCTCGTGCACCGCATCCGCGTCGGCAAGGGACCGCACGGCCTCGCCGTCTGGCCGCAGCCCGGCCGCTACTCGATCGGCCACACCGGGATCCTGCGCTGACGAAAGGCCCGCCGGAGCGCCTCAGGCCACCGCCGACGCGGCGGCTCTCTCCGGCGAGCGCGCGGTAAGCAGCCGCTCGGCAGCGGCGCCGAAGCCGAGCCCGAGCGTCGTCCAGATCGTCGCGTTGATGCCGAGCGAGGCGATCCGGAAGCGCCACAGCACGTCGGCCGAGAAGCCGTGCGGCGTCTCGTGCACGGCGGGCAGCATCAGCTCCGCGACGGCGATGACGGCGACGAACGCCGCCCCGGCGACGATCGCCGCGTTCCAGCCGCCGAGCCGCGCCAGCAGGCCGCGGCGGATGCGCGCCGCGGCCACCAGCGCGAGGATCGACGTCGCGATCATCGCGAAGAACAGGATCGTCCGGCGGTCGATCGTGGCCGGGTTGCCGATCGTCGGCGGGTTCGCCGGGTACTTCGTGAACGGCACCAGCGTGATCGTCAGGTAGGCGCCGAGCGCGAGCACCGCCGCCGTCAGGCGCGGGCCGAGCGCGCCGATGCGCCCGTAGGCCCACGCGAACACGAGCGAGAAGATCCCGCCCAGCGCGACGCTCATGACGACGGTGCCGGTGAGCAGGCCCCACGTGCGCTGCACGCCGCGGCTGACCAGCTCGACCTCGGGCGGGTCGTGGTGCAGGCGCGCGAGCTGGTACTCGAAGTCGATCGCGTGCTGGACCTGCGGCTCGCCGAAGATCAGCGCGAAGGCGAAGGCGAGCAGGCCGGCGAGCAGGCCGACGAGCATCCCCCGCACGAGCAGGGAGCGAACCATGACCCCGCCCTCAGTGGCAGGGGAAGCCGAGCAGATGGCGCGCGTCGTGCACGAACTCGTGCACGTAGCTGCCGGAGAACACCGACAGCGCGCCCTCCTCGGCACCGACGAAGTAGATCAGCACCATCATCAGCAGCCCGACGAACAGCGCGTACGGCAGCAGCTCGCCGGCCGAGGCGATCGGAAGGGGGGCGATGCTCGGTGCTCGCTCGATCGATGCGTCAGACATTCCGGAGACCTCCTCGGGATCACGCGTCCCGTTGTGGATGGGATGCGTGTGACGGCTGAGTGTCTGGCTTCCGGGCTCCGCTCCGAGCGTGCCCGGTCACAGTGGCGCGACCGCGCCGGTCTCTCACCGGCTTCCTCGCACCGTCACACGTGGCGGCATCATAACCGCCGCGGCAACGGCTGGGTTATCGTGAGGTGCCTCGATGGACCCGTCCGCCCCCGTCATCGCGCACCCACCGGGGACCGCCGACCGCTGCCCCGGAATCCTGCGTCTCCACGAGGCCGCCGACGGCGCGCTCGCGCGCGTGCGGTTGCCGGGTGGGCGGCTCACGGCCGGCGCGCTCGTCGCGATCGCCGGCGTGGCCCGCCGCGGCAACGGCGTGATCGAGCTGACCTCGCGCGCCGGCATCCAGATCCGCGGCCTCGCCGCCGGTGACGGCGCCGCAGTCGCCGACGAGCTGTGGGCGGCGGGGCTGCTGCCCTCGCCGCTGCACGACCGCGTGCGCAACGTGCTCGCCAGCCCGCTCGCGGGGCGCGCACCCGCTGCGCTCGCCGCGACGGACGCCGTGGTCGCCGCGCTCGACCGCGGCCTCTGCGCCGACGCCGCGCTCGCCGAGCTGCCCGGCCGCTTCCTGTTCGCCGTCGAGGACGGCAGCGCGACGCTGGCAGCTCCGCGTGCGGACGTGACGCTCGCGGCCGAGGCGCCCGACCGCATCCGGCTGGAGCTCGCCGGGCGCCCGACGACGCTGTGCGCGGAGCCGGCGGACGCTCCCGGCCTCGCGCTCGCCGCCGCGCGCGCGTTCCTCGCGTGCGCCGGCAGCGCCTGGCACGTGCAGGACCTCGACGACGGGCCGGCGCGCCTCGCGCGGTGCCTCGGCGGGGCGCTCGCGGACGTGCCCGACGCGCGGCTGGCAACCGCGCCTGAGCCGGGCATGCTCGCCCAGGCGGATGGCCGCGTCGCGATCACCGCGCTGCCGCCGCTCGGGCGCCTCGACCCCGCGACGGCGGAGCGGCTCGCGGAGCTGCTCGAGGCGGGCGCCGGCGAGCTGCGGATCTCCCCGACGCGGACGCTGACGCTGCTCGACGTCCCGGCCGACGCGGCCGCGAGTCTTGTCGAGCAGCTCGACGCGCTCGGCCTCGTGACCGTCCCCGGCTCCGGCTGGCAGGGCCTCTCGGCGTGCGCCGGACTTGGCGCCTGCGCTCGGGCGCAGACGGACGTGCGCGCGCTCGCCACCGCCCGCGCCGGCGTGCGCGGTCCCGACGCGCCCCCCGAGCACTGGGCCGCCTGCGAGCGCGACTGCGGCCGCCCCGCCGACATGGCGGCCCGCCCGCGATGAGCACGTACGTGCGCGACGGCGCCGAGATCTACAAGCGCTCGTTCGCGATCATCCGCGCCGAGGCGGACCTCGACGGCCTCGACCCGCTGCTCGAGCGCGTCGTCGTGCGGATGATCCACTCCTGCGGGATGGTCGACCTCGTACGCGACGTGGCCGCCTCGCCCGGCTTCGCGGCCGCCGCCGAGGGGGCGCTGCGCGACGGGGCGCCGATCCTCTGCGACACCTCGATGGTCGCCTCCGGCGTCACGCGCCTGCGGCTGCCGGCCGGCAACGAGGTGCTCTGCACGCTGTCGGACCCTCGCGTGCCGGCGCTCGCCGCCGAGCTGGGGACGACGCGCACGGCCGCCGCGCTGGAGCTGTGGCGCGAGCGGCTCGCCGGCGCGCTCGTCGTCGTCGGCAACGCGCCGACGGCGCTGTTCCGGCTGCTGGAGCTCGTCGAGGAGGGCGCGGACCTCCCGGCCGCGGTGATCGGCGTGCCGGTCGGCTTCGTCGGCGCAGTCGAGTCAAAGGTCGCGCTCGCCGAGCATCCGGCGGCGCTGGAGCACCTCGTCGTCCACGGCCGGCGCGGCGGCAGCGCGATCGCCGCCGGCGCGATCAACGCGCTGGCGAGCGCGGACGAGTGAGCGCCGCCGGCCGCCTGTATGGCGTTGGCGTCGGCCCCGGGGATCCGGAGCTGCTGACGCTCAAGGCGACGCGCACGATCGCGGCCGTGGACGTGATCGCCTACCCGAGCGCCCGTCACGGCAACAGCGTCGCGCGGCGGATCGCCGATCCGTACGTGCGCGAAGACCAGCTCGAGGAGCTGCTGCAGTTCCCCGTCACGACCGAGCTGACCGAGCACCCCGGCGGCTACGACGCGGCGCTGGCCGAGTTCTACGACGCGGCCGCTGAGCAGCTCGCCGTCCATCTCGACGCCGGCCGCGACGTCGCGATCCTGTGCGAGGGGGACCCGTTCTTCTACGGCTCCTACATGTACTTCCACGAACGGCTCGCGCCGCGCTATGAGACGACGGTCGTCCCCGCCGTCACCGCGTTCAGCGCCGCCGCCGCAGCTGCCGGCACGCCGCTCGTCAAGCGCGACGACGTCTTCATGGCGCTGCCGGGAACGCTGCCGGTCGAGGTGCTCGCCGACCGCCTGCGCGACGCCGACGCGGCCGTCGTGATGAAGCTCGGGCGCACGTTCCCGAAGGTGCGCGAGGCGGCCGAGCGCGCGGGCGTGCTCGCGCGCGGCGTCTACGTCGAGCGCGCCAGCACGACGCAGGAGAGGCTCGCCCCGCTGCCCGAGGTCGAGGGCGACGTGCCGTACATGTCGCTCGTGCTCGTGCCGACTGCCGACCGCGCCGCCGCGCGCGCGAACGGGCGACCGGGCTCAGTCGCCGTCGTCGGGCTCGGTCCGGCCGGCGGGCAGTGGCTCACGCCCGAGGCGCGCGCGGAGCTGGCGGCCGCCGACGAGCTGATCGGCTACGCGCCCTACCTGGCACGCGTGCCGGTCCGCCCCGGCCAGCAGCGGCATGCGAGCGACAACCGCGTCGAGGCGGAGCGCGCGCGCCATGCGCTCGAGCTGGCGGCAGCGGGCGCGCGCGTCGCCGTCGTCTCTTCCGGCGATCCGGGGATCTTCGCGATGGCGAGCGCCGTGCTCGAGGTGCTCGACGAGGCAGACGGGCAGCTCGCCGGCGTCGAGGTGCGCGTCGTGCCGGGCCTCTCGGCGATGCAGGCGGCCGCGGCGCGCGTCGGCGCGCCGCTCGGCCACGACTTCTGCGTCATCTCGCTGTCGGATCAGCTCAAGCCATGGGCGGCGATCGAGCGGCGGCTGGAGGCGGCGGGCGCCGCCGACCTCGTGCTCGCGCTCTACAACCCCGCCTCGCGCACGCGCCGCGAGCAGCTCGAGCGCGCCGTCGCGGTGCTGCGCACGCATCGCGCGCCGGCGACGCCCGTCGTGGTGGCGCGCGCCGTCGGCGCCGAGGACGAGTCGGTCAGCGTCGCGACGCTCGGGACGCTCGACCTCGACGCGGTCGACATGCGCACGCTGCTGATCGTCGGCTCCTCGACGACGCGCACGATCGCCAACGGCGGCCCGACGCCGCGCGTCTACACGCCGCGCTCGTACCCGGGCTGAGCGCGCACCCGTGCGAGCGCCTCGGCGACGCTCGCGACCGTCGCGACGCCCGCCGCGCGCGCCGGGCGTCGCACGACGATCACGGGCAGCCCGCGCTCGCGCGCGGCGTCGAGCTTCGCCGCCGTGTGGGCGCCGCCGCTGTCCTTCGTGACGACGAGGTCGATGCGGTGCGCGTCGATGAGCGCGCGCTCGCCCTCCAGCGTGTAGGGCCCGCGGTCGAGCAGCAGCTCGTGCTGCGGGGGCAGCGGCGCCGCGGGCGGATCGACGCAGCGGATCAGGAACCACGCGTCGTCGACGCCCGCGAACGCGGCCAGGCCCTGCCGCCCGCTGGTGAGCAGGACGCGTGTGCCGAGGCGCGGGATCGCAGCGGCGGCCGCGTCGAGGTCGTCGACCCGCGTCCAGCGGTCGCCCGGCCGCTCCTGCCAGCCGGGACGCTCCAGGCGCAGCAGCTCGACGCCGGCCTGCGGGGCGGCCTGTGCGGCCGAGGCGGAGATGCGCTGCGCGAAGGGGTGCGTCGCGTCCACGACCGCGCGCACGCCGTGCTCGACGAGCCAGCGGGCGAGCGCGTCCGGCCCGCCGAAGCCGCCGATCCGCACCTCGCCGGCGGGCAGGCGCGGACGCGCGACGCGGCCGGCGAGCGAGGAGGTGACGGGCACGCCGTCGGCGTCGAGCGCCGCCGCCAGCTCGCGCGCCTCCGCGGTCCCGCCGAGGATCAGGATCATCTACGAGGCCTTAGGGTTCGCCGCGTGAGACGACTGCTGGTCATCGGCATCGGCGCGGGCGATCCCGAGCACGTCACGGCGCAGGCCGTGCGGGCGCTCAACGAGGTCGAGGTGTTCTTCATCATCGACAAGGGCGTCGCCGCGGACGAGCTGGTCGCGCTGCGCCGCGAGATCTGCGAGCGCTTCGTCGAGGATCCGTCGTACCGGATCGTCGTGGTGCCCGACCCGCCGCGCGACCGCACGACCCCAGCGTACGGCACGGCCGTCGACGACTGGCGGGCGCAGCGGGCGGCGACCTGGGAGGCGCTGCTGCTCGAGCTGGGAGAGGACGTGGTCAGCGCCTTCCTCGTCTGGGGCGACCCGTCGCTCTACGACAGCACGATCGACGTGATCGAGCGGGTGCTCGCGGCGGGTCGCGTGGAGCTGGAGTACGAGGTGATCCCGGGGATCAGCGCCGTGCACGCGCTGACCGCGCGTCACCGGATCCCGCTCAACCGCGTCGGCGGAGCGGTGCAGATCACGACCGGCCGGCGGCTGGCGGCGACCGGCTGGCCGCCGGACGTCGACGACGTGGTCGTGATGCTCGACGCCGACTGCTCCTTCCAGCACCTCGACCCGGCCGGCCTCGACGTCTACTGGGGCGCCTATCTCGGCACGTCCGACGAGCTGCTCGTCGCCGGGCCGCTCGCCGAGGCCGGGCCGGAGATCCAGCGCGTGCGGGCGCAGGCCCGCGCACGCAAGGGCTGGATCATGGACACCTACCTGCTGAGGCGCTCGCGGTCGCACGAGTAGAGGTGGCTGTCGCGGAAGCCGCCGGCGGCCAGCGCCGGGCCGACGACGATCGTCGCGGTGCGGCGCACGCCCGCCCGCTCGACCTCCGCGGCGATCGTCGCGAGCGTGCCGCGCAGCACCAGCTCGTCGGGCCAGCTCGCGCGCGCGACGACGGCGGCCGGGCAGTCCTCGCCGTAGTGCGCCGCGAGCGTCGCGGCGATCTCCGCGATCGCCTGCGCGCCGAGGTGCACGACGAGCGTCGCACCGTGCGCGGCCAGGCCGCCGAGCTCCTCGCCCGGCGGCATCGCCGAGGCACGGCGCCCGTAGCGCGTGAGGATGACCGTCTGGGCGACCTCGGGGATCGTCAGCTCGCGCCGCAGCGCGGCGGCGGCGGCGGCGAAGGCGGGCACGCCCGGCGTCACGTCCCACGCGATCCCCAGCGCGTCGAGCCGGCGCATCTGCTCGGCGCAGGCGCTGTAGATCGAGACGTCGCCCGAGTGCAGCCGCGCGACGTCCTGCCCGCGCGCGTGCGCACCCGCCAGCTCGCCGACGATCGCGTCGAGGTCGAGGTCCTGCGTGTCGATCAGCCGCGCGCCGGCGGGAGCGTGCGCGAGGATCTCCCGCGGCACGAGCGCGCCCGCGTACAGGCACACGGGGCTCGCCGCGATCAGCCGCTGCGCGCGCAGCGTCAGCAGGTCGGGCGCGCCCGGGCCGGCGCCGATGAAGTGGACCGTCACGCCCCCTCCTTCGTCGCGACCCACTGCACGATCGGCAGCGCGTCGCGCCAGCTCGTGAAGGAGCCGAGCGGCTCGGCGTGGGCGATCGCGATGCGCGTGAGCGTGCCGCCGTGCGTGCCGTGGGCGGCGACGACGACCTGCTCGCCCTCGAGCGTGACGGCGTTGACGACGAGCCGGCCGCCGGGGGCGAGCTCCGCCCAGCAGCGCTCCAGCAGGCCGGGCTCCGTCAGCCCGCCGCCGAGGAAGACCGCGTCGGGCGCCGGCAGGCCGTCGAGCGCGGCGGGCGCCTCGCCGACGCGCACGTCGAGCTGCGGGACGCCGAGCGCGAGCGCGTTGGCGGCGGCGCGCTCGGCCCGGTCGGCGCGCGCCTCGACGGCGATCGCGCGTGCGGTCGCCTCCGCCCGCAGCCACTCGATCGCGATCGAGCCGCTGCCGGCGCCGACGTCCCACAGCAGCTGCCCTGGAGCCGGCGCGAGCGCGGCGAGCGTGAGCGCGCGCACGTGGCGCTTCGTCAGCTGGCCGTCGCTGTCGTACGCCGCGTCGGGCAGGCCAGGCGTGCGCGGGAGCAGCGGCGCGCCGGGCGCCGCGCGGCAGTCGATCGCGACCGCGTGGAGCGGGTCGGCCCGCCGCTCGCCCCACTCCTCTGCCGTGCTCTCGAGGACCCGCTCGTCCGCGCCGCCGAGCTGCTCCAGCACGACGAGGCGGCTCGGGCCGAAGCCGCGCTTGCGCAGGACGCGCGCGAGCTGCGCCGCGCCGTCCTCGCCGGTCGCGTAGGCGACGAGCCGGCGGCCGGGCTGCAGGAGGCGCGCGACGACCTCGGGCGGGCGGGCGACCGCGCTCACGAGCGCGACCTCCGCCGCCGGCCAGCCGAGCCGCGCGCAGGCGAGCGCGAAGGCCGAGGGGTGCGGGTGGACGTCGAGCCGCTCGGGTCCGAGGCGGCGGGCGAGCGTCGCGCCGATCCCGTGCAGCATCGGGTCGCCGCTCGCGAGCACCGCCGTGGCGGCGGTGGCGTGCTCGGCCAGGTCATCGAGGAGCGGACCGAGCGGGGAAGGCAGCTCGCGGCGCTCGGCTTCGACCTCCGGCGGGAGCAGCGCGAGCTGGCGCGCCGAGCCGATCACTTCCGCCGCGCCGAGCAGCGCGGTGCGCGCCGGCTCGCCGAGGCCGGCCCAGCCGTCGGCGCCGATGCCGACGACGGCGATCCGCGGCAGGGTCATCGAGTCGCCTCCTCCAGCTCGGCGACGAGCCGTTCGTTCTCGGCGGGCGTGCGAGCCGTGAGGCGGATGTGGTTCGCGCCGAGCCCGGGGAACGACGACGCCGGGCGCACGGCGATCGCGCGCGCGCGCAGCGCGACGACGACCGCGGGGCCGTCGGCGACCTCGACGAGGCAGAAGTTCGCCGCGGCGGGCCAGGTGCGCACGCCGTCGACCTCCGCCAGGCGCGCGGCGAGGTCGAGGCGCTCCTCCTGCGCGCGCGCGGCGGCGGCCGCGAGCGCGTCGGGGCGCTGGGCCGCGGCGGCGAGCGCGGCGAGCGCGAGCGCGTTGACCGACCACGGCGGACGCACCGCGCGCAGCCGCCGTGCGAGCGGCTCCGCCGTCACCGCGTAGCCGGCCCGCAGCCCGGGGATCGCGAGCGCCTTCGTGAGGCTGCGCACGACGATCACGTCGTCGAGCTGCTCGCGCACGAGGCTTCCCGGCTCGCCGGGGACGAGGTCCATGAACGCCTCGTCGACGACGACGACGCGCCCCGGCCGGCGCAGCGCGAGCAGCGCCGCAGCGGGATCGAGCGTCCCGCTCGGCGAGGCGGGGTTGCCGAGGACGACGAGGTCGGCCGCGTCGGGAACCGCGGCCGGGTCGAGCGCGAAGCCGCGCGCGGGGTCGCGCAGGACGCGCACGACCGGGACGCCGTGCGCGTGCAGCGCCGCCTCGGCCTCCGTGAACGCCGGGTGCACGCAGGCGGCCAGCGCCGGGCGCAGCGCCGCCGGGAGCAGCCACAGCGCCTCGGCGGCGCCGTTCGTCGGCACCACCTCTGCGGGCGCGCGGCCGTGCAGCGCGGCGAGCGCGACGGTCGCCGCGTCCTCGTTCGGATAGCGCCCGGCATCGCGCGCGAGCGCGTCGGCGAGGGCCGTGCGCAGCCAATCCGGCGGCCCGCCGGCCACGACGTTGACGGCGTGGTCGGCGTCGCCGGGGCGCACGTCGCGGTCGCCGTGGCGGCGCAGGTCTTCGTCCACCGACGCCGGCGCGCTCGGCGCGCCGGCGAGCGTGAGCGGCCGGCCGGCGACGACGAGCTCGACGCGGTCGGCGCGCGCGGCGAAGCGCTGCGTCGCCTCCCCCAGCAGGTCGAGCCACGTGCGCGAGGCGGCGTCCGGCGGCAGCAGCCCCGCGCCGGCCTCCTCGGCGACGACGATCGCCTCGCCCGCATGCGCGGCGGCGTCCGCCGCGGCGTCGACCTGCGCGAGCACGTCGGCGGCGACGCCGCGCAGTGCGTCCGGCTCGATCTCCTCGAACGCGCCCGCGCGGTGCAGCGCGGTCGCGATCCACGGCCCGATTCCGTCGAGCAGCACGCACGTCCCGGCGGCGTCGGCGAGGGCGTCGGTCAGCGCCGGTCCCGCCTCGACCGTCGCCCACTCGGCCGGGCGCCGCGCGGCGTGCGCGCGGATGCGCTCGGCCATCGCCGGGTCGGTGCCGTCCGCGGTCGCGACGTAGCGCACCGGCAGGCCGGTCGCGTAGGCGAGCTGCTCGGCATGCGCGCTCTTGCCCGAGCGCGTGCCGCCGATCACGAGCGTCAGGCTCATGCGGCGACCGGGCGGGCGGATGCGGCGTGCGCGAGTCGCAACGCCAGGTGCGGATGCGCGGCCCAATGCACGTGCAGGTAGCTGGCATGCAGCGCGCCGGCGACGAAGCCCTCGGGGCGCTCGGTGCCACGGGCGGAGAGCGTCCAAGCCGCGGCATGCGGCGGCGCGTCGTCGAGCGGCTCCACCTGCGAGTAGTGGAACTCGTGGCCGCGAACCCGCGTGCCGGCGTCGAGCCACGGCGTCGCGGTGGCCGCGGTCGCCTCGCGGTAGCCGAGCGTCAGCCGACCTGCCATCCGCCCGCGCGCCGGCAGCACGCCGCACATCGCGTGGCCGTCCAGCTCCCGGCAGAGGTACAGCAGCCCGCCGCACTCGGCGAGCAGCGGCCGACCGGCGCCGGCGAACGCGGCGACCGCCGCGCGCAGCGGCGCGTTCGCCGCCAGCTCGGCGCCGAACACCTCCGGGAAGCCGCCGGCGAGCACGAGCGCGCCGGCGCCCTCCGGCAGCGCCTCGTCGCGCAGCGGGTCGAACGGCGCCAGCTCGACCCCAGCCGCGGCGAGCAGCTCCAGGTTCTCCTCGTAATGGAAGGAGAACGCCGGCCCGCGGGCGATCGCGATGCGCGCCCCGCTCGCCGGCGGCTCCGCTGGCGCGGGGCTCCACGCCGGGCCGGGCACAGCGGGCGCCGCGCGCGCGAGCTGCTCGACCGCGTCGAGGTCGACGTGCTCGGCGACGAGCTGCGCGAGCGCGTCGAGCGCGGTGCGGGCGCGCGGCTCGCGCTCCCCGGCGGGCACGAGGCCGAGATGGCGCTCCGGCACGGCGACACGCTCGTCACGGCGCAGCGCCCCGAGCACCGGCACGCCGAGCGGCGCGAGCGCCTCGCGCAGCAGCTGCTCGTGGTGGTCGGAGCCGACGCGGTTGAAGATCACGCCGGCGACGTGCACGTCGGGGTCGAACGTGCGATAGCCGTGGACGATCGCCGCCGCCGAGCGCGCCATCGCGGCGGCGTCGAGCACGAGCACGACCGGCGCCTCGAGCAGCTTGGCGACATGCGCCGTCGAGGCCAGCTCGCCGCGCCCGGACGCGCCGTCGAACATCCCCATCACGCCCTCGATCACCGCCACGTCCGCCCCTGCGCCGCCGTGGCGCACGAGCGGCGCGATCAGCTCCGGCCCGCTGAGGAACGCGTCGAGGTTGCGCCCCGGACGGCCGGACGCGAGCGCATGGTGGCTGGGGTCGATGTAGTCCGGCCCGACCTTGAAGCCCTGCACGACGAGGCCCCGCGCGCGCAGCGCGCCGATCAGCCCGCACGCGACGGTCGTCTTGCCGGCGCCCGAGCTCGTCCCCGCGATCACGACGCGCGGGATCATGCGGCCACCACGAGCGCGACTGCGCGCTCGGTCAGCCGAGGACCGTTAATTTGTCCCCCTATATGGGGGACAGATTCCCGCTCCTCGGCCTCAGCCGTCCAGTCGAGGCATGGGACGGGGGTGCCGTCGTGCAGGCCGGTGGCCGGATCGCAGCCGTGGTCGGGGCAGACGCGCAGCGTCCCGCCGTCGCGTCGCAGCGCCGCTGCGAGCGGCGCGATCAGCTCGCGGTCGGCGCGCTCGATCACGGCGACCTTCGCGGCGCGGTCGCGCGCGTGGGCCGCCTCGTCCGCGCCGCCGACGTGGACGACGACGCGCTCAGCGCCCGCCGCAAGCGCATCGAGCGCGGATGCCGCCTTCGCACTCAGGTCGCTGTCCGGCTGGCCGGTCGCGCCCGCGGGCACGACGGTCGCCGCGCCCATCAGCCGCGCCACGCCGATCGCGGCGCCGCGCGCGCCGACGACGACCGTCTGCGAACCGAGCAGCCGGGGCGGCACGACCCCTTCGGGCCAAACGTGCAGTCCGGCGGACCGCGCCGCGGCCGGCAACGGCGGCGGACCCACGAGCAGCAGCCGGTGGCCGGCGAGCCGCACGACGCGATGACCCGCGGCGCCAGCGCCCAGCGCAGCAGCAGCGCAAGACGTCGCAGCCGCGTCCGCCCGCTCACCCCCCTCGCTGACCACGTCCACCCGCCACGCCCGTTCCCCGAACCCGACCTCGATCCCGTACGCAGCCGCTTCGACAGCACCACGATCGACAGCCTCCGGCGGCGTCCACCCCAACAGCCCCGGGATCGCACTCTCCGAGCCGACCGGAAGCCCCGCCCCCACCGTCGCCAACGGCGCGACACGGCCCTCGGCCGCGAGCGCATCGAGCGCCGGCGTGCGCGCCGCCTCCAGGCTCGTCGGCGCATCACCGCGCAGCGGCTCGCTCGCCCCGTCGAGGATCACGAGGACGTCTACCACTCGATCCCCTGCTGGGCGCGGATGCCGGCGTCCATGGGGTGCTTCACCTTGACGACCTCCGAGACGAGGTCGGCGAGCTCGATCAGCTCCGGCGCGGCGTCGCGGCCGGTGATGACCACGTGCTGGAAGCCCGGCCGCTCGCGCAGCGTGCTCACGACGTCCTCGACGTCGATCCAACCCCACTTGATCGGGTAGGTGATCTCGTCGAGCAGCAGGAACTCGTAGCGCTCGGCGGCGATCGCGCGCTTGACCTCCGCCCACCCCTCGCGCGCCTTGTCGGCCGACTCGTCGAGGTCGCGCGAGAGCCAGGACCAGCCGTCGCCCATCTTCTCCCAGTCGATCCCGCCGAGCGCGGCGGCCGCCTTCGCCTCGCCGACCTTCCACTTGCCCGACTTGACGAACTGGAAGACGCCGCAGCGATGCCCGCGCGCCCATGAGCGCAGCAGCATCCCGAACGCCGAGGTGCTCTTGCCCTTGCCGGTGCCGGTGACGACCAACACGAGCGGCTTGTCGCGCGGCTTGCGGCGCTTGGGCTCGGCGCTGCCCTGGTCGCCGGGGCGGTGGGGAACGTCGACGTCGTCTCCACCGTGGCGGGCGAGCGGGGAGTCGGTCTCGGTCATGCGGCCCTCCGGGCGGTCGCG
Source organism: Conexibacter sp. (assembly GCA_035637995.1). Taxonomy (GTDB): domain Bacteria; phylum Actinomycetota; class Thermoleophilia; order Solirubrobacterales; family Solirubrobacteraceae; genus Conexibacter. Next base: position 100,309 of record DASRAV010000038.1, read on the forward strand.
TTGGATACTGCGGGGGCGAGCCGGTGGACGCGGCCGCCGGCGGCGTCGGCGAGCCGGGTCGCGAGGCCGAGCCGCACCGGCCCGTCCTCGGTGTCGACGACGTGGACTGCGGCGGCCGCGCGACCCAGACGGGCGGCGGCGCGCGGGATCGCGCCGTCCGGGTCCTGCACGCGGCCGTCGGTGAGGACGACGGCGATCGCGCGGCGGCCGGGCTCGCGCAGCGCCTCGCGGCGGATCAGCCGCTCGGCGGCGTCGAGACCGGCGGCGAGCGGAGTGCGCCCGCCGGTCGGCAGCTCGCGCAGCGCCGCGGCGGCGCGCTCCAGCGGCGCGCCCGGGACGACCAGGAGCCGCGCGGCGCTGTCGCGGAAGGCGATCACCGCGACGCGGTCGCGGCGCGCGTAGGCGTCGCGCAGCAGCGCGATCAACGCACCCTTCACGCGCGCGAGCCGGCGGCGCGCGCCCATCGAGCCGCTCGCGTCGACGACGAGGCAGACGAACGCGCCCTCGCGCCCGGCGCGCACGTGCTCGCGCAGGTCGGCCTCGCCGAGCAGCCGTGCGCGCAGCGAGGCGACGAGCGCCACGTCGTCGCCGTCCGCCGCCGCCGGCCGGCTGTCGATCTCGCCGGCGCCGGGCCCGCGCGTGCGTGCGCGCCGTCCCCGGGGTCCCCGGCCGACGCCGGTGAGCTGGAGGGCATCGAGGGGAAGCGACGCGGGCGCCGGCGGATCGCGCCGTTCGCGGGAGGGGGCGAGCGGATTGAAGGGAGCCTCGCCGTCCGCGGCCGGGGCGCCACCGCCGCCGCCCGCGGGACCGTCCCCGTCAGGATCGCGATCCCCGTCCTCGCCTCCCTCGCTGCCGCCGTGGGATCCGCCGGAGGCGCCGACCGGACCCGGGTCGGAATCGTCCAGCGCACGCTCGACGTCCTCGGCGTCCGGCTCATGCCCGTCGAGCGGATCGCGGCGCCGGCGATGCGCGAGCGCCAAGGCCGCAGCCCGGCGCACGTGCGCCTCGGCGACCTCATCCGTGCCGTCGAGCGCGGCGAGCGCGCAGGCCGCGCGCGCGGAGACGATGTCACCGCGGACGCCGTCGACGCCGAGCTGCGCGCAGGCGCCGGTGATCCGCAGCAGCTCTCGCTCGGGCAGCCGGACGGCCGGCAGCAGCTCGCGTGCGCGCGCGATGCGAGCGGCGAGCGCGCGCTCGGCATCGTCCCAGCGCTCCGCGAACGCGACCGGGTCCTGCTCGAACGCGATGCGGCGGCGCACGATCTCAGCACGCAGCGCCGGGTCCGCCGGCGCCGTGACCTCGACGCCGAGCCCGAAGCGGTCGAGCAGCTGCGGACGCAGCTCGCCCTCCTCGACGTTCATCGTGCCGACGAGCAGGAAGCGCGCGGCATGGGAGGCCGAGACCGCCTCGCGCTCGACGCGCGCGACGCCCGAGGCCGCAGCGTCCAGCAGCGCGTCGACGAGATGGTCGGGCAGCAGGTTGACCTCGTCGACGTAGAGGATCCCCTGGTGGGCGCGCGCGAGCAGCCCGGCCTCGAACGCCTGCTCGCCCGCGAGCGCGCGGCCGAGGTCGAGCGCGCCGACGAGCCGGTCGAGCGTCGCGCCGAGCGGCAGCTCGACGAGCGGCGCGGGGCGCGACTCGACGGGCGCGTCCGCCGGCACCGGTCCGGCGGGCGCCAGCTCGCCGGGCGCGAAGCAGAACGGCTGCCCCGCCCCCGCCTCGACCGCCGGCAGCAGCGGCGCGAGCGCGCGCACGGCGGTGGACTTCGCCGTCCCGCGCTCGCCGCGCACGAGCACGCCGCCGACGTCCGGCGCGACGGCGTTGACGAGCAGCGCCTCGATCAGCGCCTCCTGCCCGACGATCGCGCTGAGGGGGTAGCCGCCCGTCATGCCTCGGCCCCCTCCAGCTCGCCCTCGAGCGCCAGGAAGCGCGCGCGGATCCCGTCCAGCGTCTCCTGCGCCGGCTCCGCCCACATGCCGCGCTCGGCCGCCTCCAGCAGCCGCTCGGCGATCCCGCGCGCCGCCCACGGATTCGACTTCGCCATGAACGCGGCGACGTCCGCGTCGAGCAGGTAGCGCTCGGCGACCTGCTCGTACATCCAGTCCTCCGCCACGCCCGCCGTCGCGTCGTAGCCGAACAGGTAGTCGACCGTCGCCGACAGCTCGGCGGCGCCCTTGTAGCCGTGGCGGATCATCGAGGCGATCCAGCGCGGGTTCGCGACGCGCGCGCGGAACACCCGCCGTGTCTCCTCCGCGAGCGTGCGCGCGACGACGCGCGAGGGGTCCGAGCTGTCGCCGAGGTACGCCGCGGGCTCCTTGCCCGTCAACGCCCGCACGGTCGCGATCATGCCGCCGTGGTACTGGTAGTAGTCGTCGGAGTCGAGGATGTCGTGCTCGCGCGAGTCGACGTTCTTGACCGCGACCTCGATGCGCGCGTAGCTCTCGCGCATCGCCTCCTGCGACGGCGCGCCGTCGAGCCCGCGGCCGTAGGCGTAGCCGCCCCATGCCTCGTAGACGGCGGCGAGGTCGCCGTCGTCGCGCCAGTCGCGCGCGTCGAGCAGCTGCAGCAGGCCGGCGCCGTACGTGCCCGGCTTGGAGCCGAAGATGCGCGTCGTCGCGCGCCGCCACGCCGGCTCGGCGCCCAGCTCGGCGGCGAGCCGCTCGGCGTCGGCGCGCGCGTGCGCGGCGACGAAGTTCTGCTCCGGACCCTCGTCGAGCGCGGCGACGGCCGCGACCGCGTCGTCGAGCAGCCGCACGAGATGCGGGAAGGCGTCGCGGAAGAAGCCGGAGATGCGCACCGTCACGTCGATCCGCGGGCGGCCCAGCTCGGCGAGCGGGACGACCTCGATCCCCGTGACGCGCCGCGACTCGGGATGCCACGTCGGGCGCACACCGAGCAGCGCGAGCATCTCCGCCACGTCGTCGCCCTGCGTGCGCATCGCGGCGGTCCCCCATGCGACGAGGCCGACCATCCGCGGCAGCTCGCCGGTCTCGCGCCGGTGGCGCTCGAGCAGCGCGTCGGCGAGCTTGCGGCCGACCTCCCACGACAGCTCGGATGGGAGCGCGCGGGGGTCGACCGAGTAGAAGTTGCGCCCGGTCGGCAGCACGTCGATGCGCCCACGCGTCGGCGCGCCCGAGGGCCCCGCGGGGACGTGGCGGCCGTGCAGCGCGGCGAGCACGTGCGCCAGCTCCTCGTCGGTGCGGCGGATCCGCGGCACGATCTCCGTGGCAGCGAAGCGCAGCACGCGCACGACGGCGGCGTCGGCGTGGCCGAGCACCTCGGCGCAGACCACGTCGGCCGCGCCCGCGTCCCAGCCGCGCTCGGCGAGGCCGTCGAGCAGCGCCATCTGCGCCGCCTCGAGGCGGTCGACGAGGTCGCCGGCGCTCGCGGCCGGTCCGCGGAAGCGCTCGGTCAACGCAGCCGGCGCCGCGGGCGCAGCCGCACCCGGCTCCGCGACGAGCGTCGGCTCGTCAAGCCCGAACGCCGCCCCGACCGCCGTGCGCAGGCCCGGCACGGCGCCGGAGCCGAGCCGCAGCATCGCCGCCGTCAGCCCGCGCAGCTGATCCCCCGTGGGCGCCGCGCCGAGCACGTGCAGGCCGTCCTTGATCTGGATGTCCTTGACCTCGCAGAGGTAGCCGTCGATGTGCTCGACGAGCGCGCCGAGGTCGTCGGGGCGCTCGCTCACGCCGATGTCGGCCTGCAGGTTCGCCGCCTCGATCGCCGTCCACACGCGCGCGGCGAGCGCCGGCAGCTTCGGCGGGTCGAGCACCTCCAGGCGCGCGTACTCGTCGAGCAGCGCCTCCAGCTCGGCCAGCTCGTCGTACGTGTCGGCGCGCATCATCGGCGGCACGAGGTGGTCGACGATCACCGCGTGCGCGCGGCGCTTGGCCTGCACGCCCTCGCCGGGGTCGTTGACGACGAACGGGTAGACGAGCGGCACGTCCGCGAGCGCCGCGTCCGGCGCGCACTCGGCCGACAGCGCGAGCATCTTGCCCGGCAGCCACTCGAGCGTCCCGTGCTTGCCGAGGTGGACGATCGCATCGGCGCCCCAGGCCGCGTCGAGGAAGCGGTAGCAGGCGAGGTAGTGGTGGGTCGGCGGCAGCTCGGGGTCGTGGTAGATGCCGACCGGGTCCTCGCCGTAGCCGCGCGGCGGTTGGATCGCGACGACGACGTTGCCGAGCTCCAGCCCGGCAATCACGAAGTCCTCGCCCGCGACGAAGCGGTCGCCGGGCGGCGGGCCCCACTTTCCTTCGATCGACTCGCGCAGCGACGCCGGCAGCGTCTCGTACCACGCGAGGTACTCCGCGACGGGCAGCCGCAGCGGCGCGGCCGACAGCTGCTCGTCGGTCAGGAACTCCGGATCGTGACCGCCGGAGGCGACGAGCGCGTGCATCAGCTCGTCGCCGTGCGTGAACGGCCGCTCGACCTCCATCCCGTCCGCGTGGAGCGCGTCGAGCAGCGCGAGCGCGCTCGCGGGCGTGTCGAGCCCGACCGCCATCCCGATCCGCGCGTGCTTCGTCGGGAACGCCGTCAACAGGACCGCGACGCGGCGCTCAGCCGGCGGCGTGCGGCGCAGCCGCGCATGGCGCAGCGCGAGCCGCGCGACGCGCGCGCAGCGCTCCGGGTCGGCGACGTAGCGCGGCATCGGCACGCCGACGGGCGAGTCGGCCGCGTCGGAGCGCTCCTTGAACGAGACGACGCCGCCGAGGATGCGCCCGTCGAACTCGGGGATCGCGACCTGCGTGGCGGCGTCGAGCGGCGAGAGCCCCGCGTCCGAGGCCTCCCATGTCGCGCGCGAGCCGGTCGCGCAGACGGCCTGCAAGACCGGGACGTCGAGCGCCGCAAGCGCGGTCGCATCCCATGCCTGCCACTGCTCGCCGATGCCCTCGCCCGGCGCAGCCGCGGCGTCGGCGGCGCCCGAGCCGCCGGTCGCGAGCATCGTCACGAGCAGCGCGTCGACGCGGCCGTCGAGCAGCTCCAGCGCCGGCACGCGCCCGTCGGCGCCGCGCCGCAGCGTCCCGCTCCAGACCGCGAGCGCGTTCGCGCCCGCGTCCTCCAGCGCGGCGCAGAGCGTGTCGACGAAGGCGGTGTTGCCGGTGAGGCGGTGCGAGCGGTAGAAGCAGATCGCGATCGTCGGTCGGCTCGCGTCGTGGCGCGCGAGCGCGTCGTCGAGCGGCACGTCGCCGATGCCGGGCACGTAGACGCCGAGGTCCGGCAGCTCGCGCGGCGGCTCGAAGCCGTAGCCGTCGAGCAGGAACGTGTCGGCGAGGAAGCGCAGCAGCTGCTCGACGTTCTCCACGTCGCCGTGGCGCAGGTACTCGCCCGCCTGCGCGACGGCGCCCGTGGGCGCGAGCGAGAGGCCGGTCATCTCCGCGTCGGGCTCCAGCTCGCCGCCGAGCGCCAGCAGCGGGAGCTTGCGCTCGGCGCAGCGCTCGCGCAGCAGGTCGAAGCCGACCGGCCAGCCGCGGCGGCCGCCGAGGATCCGGCACAGCACGACGCGCGCGCCGTCGAGCAGCTCGTCGACGAACGCGGCCTGGTCGAGCGCCGCGGCCGGGTTCGCGCAGCGCACCTGCGGGAAGCCGTCGGGCAGCCGCTCCACGGCCGCGGCGGTCGCGAGGATCTCGGTGTCGGCGGTCGTCACGAAGCGCAGCACGGGCGTACCTCTGTCTGGACGGTGGGCAGGTCGGCGGGGACCCCGCCGTCGATCAACCGGGTCAGGCGCTCGGTGTCGAGATGCTCGACGACGAGGTCGCCGAGCACGTCGAGCCGGGCCGCGCGCGCGGCGGCGAAGGAGGTCGTGCCGGGCGTGAAGCGGCGCCCGCGGGCGTTCGCGACCCAGCCGAGCAGCGCACGCCGGAAGGCGTCGTGCTCCAGCGCCCCGTGCCACGAGGTGCCGAACGCCATGCCCGCGCGGCAGCCGTCGGGCTCGCCGTCGTCGCCGTGCAGCAGCGGCTCGCCGTCGTGGCGCTCGACGCGCCCATGGCGGATCTCGTAGCCGCCGGCCGGCGCGTCGAGCCACGCGCAGCGGCCGGAGCGGCGGCGCAGCAGCTTCTCGGCGGCGAACGTCGTCGTGACCGGCAGCACGCCGAGCCCGTCGACCGCTCCGCGCCGCGACTCGACCTCGTCGAGGATCGGCCCGCCGAGCAGCTGGTAGCCGCCGCAGATCCCGAGGGTCGGTCCACCGGCGGCCGCGCGCGCGACGAGCGCGCGATCGAGCCCGGCCGCGCGCAGCCGCTCGAGATCCTCGACGGTCGCCTTCGTGCCGGGCACGACGACCAGGTCCGCACGCTCGACGTCCGCGATCGAGCGCGTGAAGCGGACGCGCACGCCCGGCTCGGCGGCGAGCGCGTCGAGGTCGGTGAAGTTGGACATCCAGCGCAGGCGCAGCACCGCGACGTCGAGCGTGTCGCCGTCCGACCCCGCCGCCGCCTCGGGCCGCGGCGCCTCGAGCGCGAGCGAGTCCTCGACGTCCATCCACAGGTCCTCGACGTGCGGCAGCACCCCGAGCGTCGGGCGGCCCGTGAGCGCGGCGAGCTGGTCGAGGCCGGGTGCGAGGATCGCCTCGTCGCCGCGGAACTTGTTGATCACGAAGCCGGCGACGTGCGCCTGGTCGGCCGGCTCGAGCAGCGCAAGCGTGCCGAACAGCGACGCGAACACGCCGCCGCGGTCGATGTCGGCGACGACGAGCACCGGCAGCCCGGCCGCCCGCGCGAGCCCCATGTTCGTGAGGTCGGCGTGGCGCAGGTTGATCTCCGCGGGGCTGCCGGCGCCCTCGCAGACGACGACGTCGTAGCGCGCGCGCAGGTCGGCGAGCGCGTCGGCGACGATCGGCCGCAGCTCGTGCTTGAGCTGCTGGTAGGAGCGCGCGTCGGCGTCGCCATAGGGCTGTCCCATCACGACGATCTGGCTGTGGCGTGCGCCGGAGGGCTTGATCAGGATCGGGTTCATCGCGGCCTCGGGCTCGACCCCGGCGGCCGCGGCCTGCACCGCCTGCGAGCGGCCGATCTCCTCGCCGCCCGGCGTCACGACGGAGTTCAGCGCCATGTTCTGCGCCTTGAACGGCGCGACGCGCACGCCGGCGCGGTGCAGCCAGCGGCAGATGCCGGCCGTCACGACGGACTTGCCGGCGTCGGAGTGCGTCCCGCAGACGAGCAGCGCGCCCTTCATGCGCGCCCCCGTCGCCGTGCGAGCGCACGCAGGCCCGCAGCACGCGCGCCCGCGCAGGCCAGCGTGGCGGCGGAGCCGACCGCGAGCGAGAGCCGCGCGGCGCGGCGCACGTCCGCGGCGCCCGGCTCGCGGCCTTCCGCGCCCAGCTGCGGCCGCTGCTCCACGCGCCCGCCGTACGTGAGTGCCCCGCCGAGGCGGACGCCGAGCGCGCCCGCGAACGCCGCCTCCAGCCGCCCCGCGTTCGGGCTCGGGTGCGCCGCCCCGTCCCGCCGCACGACGCGCCACGTCGCCGCCGGCGCGCCGCCGGCGAGCGGCGCGCACAGCGCCGTGAGCGCCGCACCGCTGCGCGCGACCGGCCAGCCCAGCGCGTCGTCGAGCCGCGCCGCCGCCCAGCCGAAGTCCGCGTAGCGTTCGCTGCGGTGGCCGACCATCGCGTCGAGCGTGTTCGCGGCGCGGAAGGCGGCGACGCCCGCCGGCCCGGCGAGCGCGCCCCACATGAGCGCGCCGAGCACCGCATCGCCGGTGTTCTCGGCGACCGACTCGACCGCCGCGCGGCACAGCGCGGGCGCGTCCAGGGCGGCGGGATCGCGGCCGCACAGCGCCGGCAGAGCGCGACGCGCGGCTGCGACGTCGCCGCGCTCGACGTGCGCGGCGAGCCCGCGCGCCTCGCGCACGAGCGAGCGGCCGCCGAGCGACGCCCACGCGATCGCCGCGAGCGCCGCGCCGCGCCCGAGGCCGGCGCGCTGCGCCGCGCGCGCCAGCAGCTCCCCGGCGAGCGCGGCGAGCGTCACGAGGCCACCGGCGAAGACGACGCCGCGCAGCCGCGACGGCGCGTAGAGCGCCCGCTCGACGGCGAGCGCCACGCGGCCGAAGCCGGCGACCGGGTGCCAGCGGCGTGGATCGCCGGCGAGCAGGTCGGCCGCATAGCCGCCGGCGAGCGCCGCGCCGCTCATCGGCTCGACCCCGCGGCGCTCGGCAGCCAGTTCACGCGCGTGATCGTCCAGCGCCCGTCGTGCGCGTGCAGCTCGGTGACGGCGAGCGGCGCGACGTCGATCCGCCAGAAGGCCGCGAGCGGCGCGCCGAGCGCGCGCACGAGCGCGGCCTTCACGACGCCGCCGTGCGTGATCGCGACGGCACAGCCGTCATGGGCGGCCTGCGCGTCGAGCCAGCTGCCGACGCGCTGGGAGAACGTCGTCAGGCTCTCGCCGCCGTGCGGGCGCGCGTCCGGGTCGGTCATCCATGCGGCGGCCGCCTCCGGCTCGGCCGCGTGGACCTCGGCGAACGGCCGGCCGGCCCACGCGCCGAAGTCGCACTCGACCAGGTCGGGCTCGAGCGCGGGCGCCTCGATGCCGGCCGCGGCGGCCGTCTGACGGCAGCGCAGCGCGGGGCTCGACAGCGCCTGACGGCGCGACGGCAGCGCCGCGGCCAATTGCACGGCGGCGGTACGGCCGCGCTCGTCGAGCGGCTCGTCGGCCGGAAACGCGGCGGCGCGCGTCGCGGCGGTCGCCGCGTGCCGCACGAGCAGCAGCCGCCTCACGCTCGCGCTCGATCCCGCTGCTGAGAGCGAATCGGTACGGCCGCCGGGTCCAATCTCGACACCTCCGCGGGATCGGGCGTCCCGCACTCGGAAGGGCTCGTGGCGGCTGAGTCTCTGACTTCCCGAACGCTGCGGCTCGGGTCACAGTGGCGCGACCGTCCCGGAATCCCACCGGGTTCCTCGCACCTCCACGCTGACCGCGCCATCCTACCGTCACGGCGAGGCTCGACACGGATCGGGGCTAGTGTTTGGCGGCGTGCCGCCTTCAGATCGCCTCGTCCGGCCGCAGACCCCGCCCGGCTTCGACGCCTCGCGCGCCGCCGAGCGCGGCGCCGAGCCGCAGGGCTGGCGCTACGGCGAGGCCGAGCGGGCCGCCGTCCACCGCGTGATCGCCGAGCGGCGCGACATCCGCCGCTTCCGCCCCGACGAGGTTCCCTCCGACGTGCTCCAACGCGTGCTCGAGGCGGCGCACCGCGCTCCCTCCGTCGGCCTCATGCAGCCATGGCGGCTGATCGTCGTGCGCTCGCTGGAGACCCGCGTCGCGATGCGCCGGCTCGCGCAGCGCGAGCGGCTGCGCCAGGCCGATCGCTTCGACGAGCGCGCACGCCAGTTCCTCGACCAGAAGATCGAGGGCGTCGTCGAGGCGCCGCTCGGGATCTGCGTCTGCTGCGACCACGGCGACCCCGCGGTCGAGGTCCTCGGCCGCGGCACGATCCCGGAGACGGACGTCTACAGCACCGCATGCGCGATCGAGAACCTGTGGCTCGCCGCGCGCGCGGAGGGACTCGGCGTCGGCTGGGTCAGCTTCTACCGCCCCGACGACCTGCGCGCGCTGCTCTCGATCCCCGCGCGGGTGGATCCGCTCGCCTACCTGTGCGTCGGCTGGCCCGACGAGCGGCCGGTGCGGCCCGGCCTGGAGGCGGCCGGCTGGTCGGCGCGGATGCCGCTCGAGGACGTCGTGATGCAGGAGCGCTGGGACGCGCACGAGCCGGCGCCCGCGCAGGCGGCGCCCGGTCCCGACCGCGCCGCCGCGATCGCCGCGCGCGACCGGCTCGACGCGCTCGTCAAGCCGGCTGGGAGCCTCGGTGCGCTGGAGCTGCTCGTCGAGCGCTGGGCCGGCGTCACGGGCGCCGCGCCGCCGACGGCGATCCGCGCCGGGGTGCTCGTGCTCGCCGCCGACCACGGCCACGTCCGCCACGGCACGAGCCTGTTCGACCCCGAGGTCTCCGCGCAGGTCGCGGCCGCCGCCGCGCGCGGCGAGACGGCCGTCGGCGTGCTCGCCCAGGCGGGCGAGCACGAGCTGCTCGTCGCCGACGTGGGGCTTGCCGGCGCGACGCCGAGCGGCGTGCGCGACATGAAGGTCGCCGCCGGCAGCGCCGACATGCTCGCCGGCCCCGCGCTCACCCCCGCCCAGCTCGAGCAGGCGCTCCAGGCGGGCGCGTCGCTTGCCGGCGAGCTTGCCGAGCGCGACGTCGACTGCCTCGTGCTCGGCGAGATCGGCATCGGCAACACGGCCACGACGGCGGCCCTCGCCTGCGCGCTGACCGGCGCGCCGCCCGCGCTCGCGGTCGGCCGCGGCACCGGCGTCGACGCGGCCGGGCTCGAGCGCAAGCGCGCGGTCGTCGCCGACGCGCTCGCGCTCCACGGCGGGCCGCTCGACGCGCGCGCGGCGCTGCTGGCTGTCGGGGGGCTGGAGCTGGCGGCGCTCGCCGGCGCGGTGCTGGAGGCGACGCGCCGGCGGCTCCCGGTCGTGCTCGACGGCTACGCGGTCGCGACGGCCGCGCTCTGCGCCGTGAGGATCGAGCCGGCCGCGGTCGAGACGCTCGTCGCCGGCCACCGCTCCGCCGAGCCGGGCCACGACCTCGTGCTCGTCGAGCTGGGGCTCGAGCCGCTGCTCGACCTGCGGCTGCGGCTCGGCGAGGCGTCCGGCGCGCTGCTCGCGCTGAGCCTGATCGCCTCGGCCGGCGCGCTGCACCGCGGGATGGCGACGTTCGAGGAGTCCGGCGTCGCGCGCCGGCGCTGAGCGCGGATGGGACCGCTGCGTCGCGCCGCCTCCGGCGCCGCCCTCGCCGTCTCGTTCCTGACGATCGTCCCGGTGCGGGTGCGCGGCCAGGTCGCCGGCCTCGGCGCCGCGGCGGCGTGGTTCCCGCTCGTGGGTGCGCTCGTCGGCGGCGCGGCGGGTGCGGTGCGCTACCTCGCCGAGCCGGTGCTCGGTCCCTCCGTCGCAGCGATCCTCGCCGTCGCGACGCTCGTCGTGCTGACGGGCGCGCTGCACCAGGACGGGCTCGCCGACTGCGCCGACGGCCTCGGCGTGCGCGGAGACCGCGAGCGGCGCCTGGCGGTGATGCGCGACTCCGCGACCGGCGCATTCGGGGTTCTCGCCCTGCTCGGCTGGTCGCTGCTGTTGACGAGCGCGCTCGCCGAGCTGACGCGCGAGGAGGCGCTGCGGGCGCTCGTCACCGCCGCGCTCGCCGGCCGCTGGGCGGCGCTGCTGCACGCGCGCGCGACGCCGCCGGCGCGGCGCGACGGCCTCGGCGCACGCTTCGACGTCGCCCCGATCGCGCTGCTCGCGGCGAGCGCGACCGCACTCGCCGGCGCGCTGCTGCTCGACGGGCAGCTGCACGGCCTCGCGGCGCTCGCAGCGGCCGCGCTCGTCGCGGCGGGCACGAGCGTCTGGGCGCGCGCCGGCCTCGGCGGACGCACCGGCGACACGCTCGGCGCCACCGTCGCGCTCGCCGAGGTCGCCGTCTGCCTCACGCTGCTCGGATTCGCGACGGCGTAGTCAGCGGCGAGCTACGTCGTGCGTCAGCTGAAGCGCGGGCTCCGGGCTATCCGGTGACATCGCGACGCGGTTGCGCCCGTCGCGCTTGGCGCGATAGAGCGCCTCGTCGGCCTCCCGGAAGAGCGGCTCGAACGCCACGCCCCCGCGCGTGGAAGCGACCCCGACCGAAACGGTGACCTCGCAGCCGCCGGGCCGCGCATCCTCAAGCGCGCGGCGCACTCCCTCGGCCAGCTCGCCAGCGGTCGCGGACGTTGCCCCCGGCAGCACGATCAGGAACTCGTCGCCACCCAGGCGGTAGACCAGCTCGAACGCGCGAAGGCTGCGCCGCAGGACGTAGGCGACCTGCTTGAGCACCGCGTCTCCGCGCTCGTGGCCGTGCTCGTCGTTGACCGCCTTGAAGCGATCGACGTCGCACAGGACGAGCGCGATCGGCGCGCCCGTCACCGCCGCCTGCTGGGCCAGCTCGGCGAAGCGGTCCGTCAGCGCCTTGCGGTTCAGCAGGCCGGTCAGCGGGTCGAGGACCGCATCGGTGCGGTGCCGAATCTCCGCATGCATGAGTGCGTGGCAGCCGGCAGCCAAGCCGATCAGGCATATGAGGGAGGAATGCACGAAGGCCGGGTCCTCCGCGTAGGCCGCCGGACTCACAGGGATGGTCGAGGCGAGCAGCACGACACCCGTGAAGCCGGCCGCTGCCAGCACGCCCCGCCCCGAGAACCGCGCCGAGACGGTCACGATCGCGAACAGCAGCAGCGGCTGCGCCGGACTGCGCGGACCACCCGTGAGCGCGATCGCGACCCCGATCGTCGCCTGCGCGTTCACCACCGTCGCCGCGATCGGCCACTCGGGATGTCGGCTACGCGCGATCAGGGGCAGCAGCAACAGGAAGTGGCTCAGGACGATCCACGCCAGCGGCACCAAGATCCACCAGCCGTACCACGGCACCGCTGCCAGCAGCCCGACGCCCGCCGCCCCGAACGCCAACGCCCGCGCCTTGGCGATCTTCGGCTCCATGTCGAGCAGCCGCTCCCGATCGACCGGCGTTGGACACAACCACGTACCACTGTCCATGCCCCCATATCGGCGCAGAAGTCTCTCGGCGTGAATCTCGACGCTGAGCGCTGAACGCCGCGACGACGAGAGCGCTGCGGGAGGGCCGCACCGGCCGGGAGGCTCAGCCGACCGGGTGGCGTGCCGTGCCGCCCTGGGGCGCGATCAGCCGCTCCAGCTCCCGCGCCGGCAGCGGCCGCGAGAGCACATAGCCCTGCACGAGCTCGCAGCGGCTGGCGGCGAGCGCGTCCCACGTCTCCTGGTTCTCGACGCCCTCGGCCACGACGCGCACGCCGATGCTGTGCGCGAGCTGGATCGTCGCCCGTACGATCGCCGCGTCGGTCGTGTCGGACATCATCCGCGCGACGAACGAGCGATCGATCTTGACCTCGCCGACCGGCAGTGCCTTGAGGTGGGCGAGCGACGAGTAGCCTGTGCCGAAGTCGTCGAGTGAGAGGCCCATGCCGAGCTCGCCGAGCTGAGCCAGCACGTTGCGGATGCGGACCGGGTCGGCGAGCACCATGTTCTCAGTGACCTCGAGCACGAGCGCCTCGGTCGGCAGCCCGTACACGGCCAGGGCGGCGACGACCTCGTTCGGGAACCGCACGTCCTGCAGGTCGGCGACGGTCGTGTTGACGGCGACGTGGAGGTCGAGCCCCTGGTCGCGCCAGGCGTTGACCTGGCCGAGCGCGAGGTCAAGCACGACGTGGGTCAACGCGCGCCCCAGCCCCGCCTGCTCGGCGACCGGGACGAACTCCGCCGGCGGGATCATCCCGCGGGTCGGGTGGCGCCAGCGCGCGAGCGCCTCGACGCCGACGATGCGGCGGCTGCGCGCGTCGGCCTTCGGCTGGTAGTGGACCTCGATCTGGCCGGACTCGAGCCCGCGCGAGAGCTCGCCCGCGAGCGCGAGGCGCTCGCGCGAGTGCCGGTCGCGGTCCCGCGCATAGGAGGCCCGCCCCGAGCGCGCCGCCTTCGCCTCGTACATCGCGACGTCGGCGTGCTGCATCAGCTGCTCGTCATCCTTCGCGTGCTCGGGGAACATCGCGATCCCAATGCTCGCGGTGACGCGCAGGCTCAGCCCCTTGATCGCGAACGGCTCGCCGATCGCGCCGAGGATCTTGTCGGCGACGCGCACCGCGGTGTCGTGGTCGCTCAGCTTGGACAGCAACACGCCGAACTCGTCGCCGCCGAGCCGGGCGGCCGTGTCGGTCGCGCGCAGCACCGCGCGCAGGCGCACGCCGACCTGACGCAGGAGCAGGTCCCCAGCCTCATGGCCGAGCGTGTCGTTGAGCTCCTTGAAGTGGTCGAGGTCGATGATCAGCAGCGCCATGCCGCTCCCCTTCGCACGTCCGGTCTCAATGCCCTCGCGCACATGGCGCAGGAAGCAGCGGCGGTTCGGCAGCGAGGTGAGGTCGTCCGTGAGCGCCTCCCGCCGCGTCGCGGCGAGCGCGCGCACGTCGCGGAACGTGAGGCCGGTTCGCACGACCGCGACCAGCATCGTGAGCATCGCGAGCGTCAGCGCGAGCGGGTCCAGACGGCTGAAGTGATCGGAGATCAACAGCCCCAGGGCGGCGAGCGTGAAGCCCGCCGGGATCAGCAGGACGGAGGCCGGCGGCACGCTGTCGGCCGCCTGTGCCGACGCCGGCTGCCAGGCCGCGAGCCCGAGCAGGGCGGTGCCGACGATGTAGCAGAGGTTCGTCATGCTGCTCGGCGTCGGCGCGCCGTTGGCGACCTGCAGCGCGTACATGCAGTCGGCCGTCGCGAGCATCAGGAAGCCGCCGCCCAGCATGGTCCACATGCGGTCGAGCCGCCAGCCGCGCACGGCGAGCACCCCGACGACCATCGCGGCGAGCAGCAGGTCGCCGATGGGATACGCGAGCTCGGTCACGACGGCGGCGGAGCTGCCCGCCGCCGAGGCGAGCACCGGGCGAAACACGATCGCCGCGCCGATCGCCGCGATCCCCAGCCCGGCGATCACGCCGTCGAGCCAGACCCCAGCCGGCACGTGCCGCTCGCGGGTCCGCGCGAAGCCGGCGAGACCGATGTAGCTCGCCGGGTAGAGCGTCAGCCACAGCCCGTCGCAGATCGACGGGATCGGCGGGTTCGGCAGGTGCTGGATCCACGCCGCCCAGAGCACGTTGCCGAGCCCGTAGAGCGAGATGCCGATCGCGAAGATCGCCCACGAGGCGCGCGAGTCCGTGCTGCTCGCCGCGCGCATCGTGACGATGAGGGCGACGAGGATGTAGACGGACGAGGACCCCCAGTCGCGGATCACATGCTCGAAGCCGAGCCCGCCGACGCCGAGCACAGCGTGAAGGGTCGTCGTCGCGACGACCCCCAGCAACAGGATCGCCGCCAGCGACAGGAGGCGCCGTTCCGCGAGCGGTCGCTTTTCGGCGAGCGGCAGCAGGGACGCGCGCATGGCAGACGTATCGGTTGGCGCGGTGATCGACTTGATGCTTGAGTGCCAACTTCAGCAGCGGCTTGTCGGTCCGAGCGGCTTGCGCTCGAGCCGGTGCACGGCGGGGCCCTCGAGCACCGCGCCGCTCGGGGCGAAGCGGGAGCCGTGACAGGGGCAGTCCCAGCTGCGCTCGGCGCTGTTCCAGCGGACGTGGCATCCGAGGTGGGTGCAGCGAGGCGAGACGGCTATCAGGGCGCCGTGCTCGTCGCGGTAGGCGGCGACCTGCTCGCCGTGGTGGCCCACGATGTCGCCCTCGCCTGGCCGGAGGTCGTCGATCGAGCGCGTTCCCGGCGTGGCGATCCGGTCGCGGACGAAGCGCACGCCCGCCTCGGCGTTCTGCACGATCAGCCGCCGTGCCGAGGCGCGCGGCGTGAGCCGGTTCGGATCGAACAACGCCGCCCACTCGCTCGGGCGGTCGAGCAGGAGGTCGCTCAGCAGCATCGCGGCGGCGGTGCCGGCGGCCATGCCCCACTTCGCGAAGCCGGTCGCCATCAGGACCCGGTCGGAGCGGGGCGTCAGCCGGCCCACATACGGGAGCGTGTCGACCGTCGTGCCGTCCTGCGCCGACCAGCGGTACGCGACCGAGGCCACCTCCCAGTGCTGGCGTGCGAACTGCTCGAGGCGGCGGTAGTGCTCCTCCGTGTCACCGCCGGTGCCGGGCGTGTGGCCCTCCCCGCCGACGAGCAGCAGCTCCTCGTCGCCGAGCGGGACGGCGCGGATCGAGCGGGTCGGCTTCTCGGCGCCGATGTGCATGCCCGCGGGTGGCTTGCCCGCGATCCGGCACGCGATCGCGTAGGAGCGCTGCGGGTGGACGCGCGCGAACGCGAGCGAGCGGTCGAGGAACGGGTAGTGGGTCGCGAGCACGACGCGGTCCGCGGTCACGGTGCCGCCGGCCGTCTTGACCACGCAGGGCCGACCGGCGTCGACCTGGACCGCACGCGAGCGCTCGAACACGCGACATCCAGCGCCGGTGAGCTGCTCGGCCAACGCGAGCAGGTATTTGCGCACGTGGAACTCGGCCTGGCGCTCGAAGCGCACGGCCGCCTCGACGGCGTAGGGCAGCGGCGTCGTCTCGACCAGGCTGGCGGGCAGCCCCGCCGCCAGCGCCGCCTCCACCTCCCGCTCGACCTGGCCGCGCTTGGCGGGTGAGGTGACGTACGCGTAGGCGGCCTGCCGGCGAAAGTCGCAGTCGATCCCCTGCGCCTCCACGCGCGCGGCGATCCAGGCGAGCGCGGCCTCGTTCGCCTGGCCGTAGGTGCGTGCGGCCTCCGCGCCGAACATGGACGCCAGCCGTGCGTAGACGAGCCCGTGCTGGGAGGAGACCTTCGCCGTCGTGAAGCCGCTGACCCCGCAGGCGAGCCGCTCCGCCTCGAGCAGCACGACGCTGACGCCGGCCTCCTCGAGCAGCAGCGCCGTCGTGATGCCGACGATGCCGCCACCCAGCACGGCCACGTCGGCGCGCACGTCGCCGTCGAGGTCCGGGAAGACGGGCTGGGGCGGCCCCGTGTCCACCCACACCGACGTGCGCTTGGCGTCGACGACGCTCATCCGGCGCGCCGCAGCGCGAGCT
This sequence comes from Conexibacter sp., assembly GCA_035637995.1. Classification (GTDB taxonomy): domain Bacteria; phylum Actinomycetota; class Thermoleophilia; order Solirubrobacterales; family Solirubrobacteraceae; genus Conexibacter. Next base: position 116,873 of record DASRAV010000038.1, read on the forward strand.
CCTCCAGCCGCATCAACGACTCGGCGTTGCGGCCGATCGCGAGCAGGTGGACGAGCGGGTTGAGGACAAGGAAGGCGGTGAACCCGTCGGGATTCTCGGTCATCTCCACGAGCGTGCCCTCCGCGTGCGGCGTCATCACCAGCGTCACCGACGCCGTGCCGAGCGGACGCACCTTGGCCCGGATGCGCAGGCGACGGGGAGGGTCCGCCTCGACGACGAGCGTGTGGTCGCTGACCTGGAACGGCCCGAGCCCGACGGTGTGATGGAACTTCGATCCCGGCTGCGGCCAGCCGGGATCGGCGTCGCGGATCTCCTTCGAGCCGAGGACCCAGTACCCGTAGCCACCGGGATCGGCCAGCGCGTCCCACACCGCCTGGGGCGGCACCGGCATGAAGCGCTGGTTCGTCGCCATGGATGTCCGCTACCCGAAACAGGGAGCCGGCTATCCGGCATCCGGCCCTCCCGGCGCGTCCCGCGACCTCGGCGCACGCCCGCGCCAGGGTCGCAGGCGCCGGTCGTGCAGCAGCGCGCGGGCGGCGCCGCGGCCGCTCATGCCGTGCACGGCCCCGCCGGGATGCGTCGAGGCGCCGGCCACGTAGAGGCCGCGCACGGGCGTGCGATAGCGCGAGAGCAGCGGCGAGGATCGGAAGACGAGCTGCTGGTCGAGCTCGTAGGAGCCGCCGCCGAGGTCGCCGCCGACGAGGCTCGGATTCTCGCGCTCGGCCTGTGCCGGGGAGCGCACGGCGCGGGCGAGCACGAGCGCGGCGAAGCCCGGAGCGAACCGCTCCAGCTGACCCTCGATCAGCTCGGCGACCTGCTCGTCGCGCTCCTCGTAGCGCGACGGCACGTGGGCGTAGACGTAGAGCGTGTGCCTGCCCTCCGGCGCACGGGAGCGATCGAGCTGCGACTGCTGCCCGACGACGAGCGCGGGCCGGCGCGGCACCTGGCCCCGGTGCGCAGCCTGCGCAGCGGCGGACAGCTCGTCGAGCGCCCCCGCGACATGCACGACCGCCGCGCCGCGCGGCTCCGCCGCCGTCCACGGGACCGGGCCGGAGAGCGCGTAGTCGAGCTTGAACGCGCCGGTGCCGTAGCGCCAGCGGCTCAAGCGACGCTGGAGCAGCGCGGGGAGCGCGTCGGCTGGCAGCAGACGGGCCAGCACGCCGGCGCTGACGGTCGAGACGACGGCGTCCGCGCCGACCTGCTCGCCGTCGTCGAGCCGCACGCCGCTCACGCGCCCGTCCCTCACCAGCAGCCCGGACACGGTGGACGAGCAGCGGATCGTCGCCCCGGCGCGCTCGGCGCGGCGCACGAGCGCCGCGGCCAGCTCGCCCATGCCGCCGCGCGGGAACGGCCAGCCATGGCTGTGACCCAGGAGCTGCAGCAGGAAGCCGAACGCACCGCTGACCGTGGTCGAGGGCGGCAGACCCGAATGCTGCGCGGAGCCCGCCAGCCACGCGGTCGCACGACGATCGCCGTCGAACAGGTCGAGCCCGAGCGCCTCGACCGAGCCGAGCAGCCTGCGCGTCCACTCCACCAGATCGCGCCGCAGCAGTCCCGCCAGCCGCAGCCCGGGCGCGATCGGCGGCAACGGCGAGAGCACGCTCTCGACCAGCGGCGTCGCCAGCGGCAGCATCCGCCGCATCGCCGCCTCCCAGCCGGGACCGGCCGGCCCGAGCGAATCGACCGTCGCCGCCACGTCGCGATGCAGCGCGATCGCGCTGCCGTCCTCGAACGGATGCGCAAGCACCAGCGGCGGATCGACCCACCGCAAACCCTCCCGCTCGAGCGCCAGCTCGCGCATCGCGGGGGACGCCGCCGTCATCGGCACGAACGCCGCGCAGTGATCGTGCACGAACCCCGGCAGCGTCGCCTCCCTCGACGACGACGCCCCGCCCGGCCGCGCAGCATGATCGAGCACCGTCACGTCGAGGCCGTGAGCGGCCAGATGGACCGCCGCGACCAGCCCGTTGTGCCCAGCGCCGATCACGACCACGTGCGTCACGTCCTCGCGATACCCGGCCGCACCCGCATGCGCACCCGGGCGTCAGCCCTCGAAGCAGCGGGTACAGCCGAGCAAAGCGAAACGAGAGGACAGCGCCGATGAGCGAGCGCCTCGCGATCTTCGACGTCGACGGGACGCTCGTCGACAGCACCTACCACCATGCACTCGCGTGGCAGCGCGCGTTTCGCGAGCACGAGATCGCCCTGCCGGTGTGGCGCATCCACCGCGAGATCGGCAAGGGCGGCGACCGGCTCGTGCCCGACCTCGCCGGCGAGCAGGTCGAGCAGTCGCGCGGCGACGCGCTGCGCGAGACGCAGCACGAGCGCTTCGGCGAGCTGATCGACGAGGTGCAGCCGCTCGCCGGCGCGCACGAGCTGCTCGTGGCGTGCAAGCAGCATGGCTGGCGCATCGCGCTCGCCAGCTCGGGCCAGGCGGACGAGATCGATCGCTACCTGCGGCTGCTCGACGTCGAGGGGCTGCCGGACGCGATCGTCAGCTCCGCCGACGTGGAGACGACGAAGCCGGCACCGGACGTGCTCGCCCTCGCCCACGAGCAGGCAGCCGTGCGCGTCGACCGCGAGCGGGTGCTGGTCGTCGGCGACTCGACGTGGGACTGCGAGTCAGCGCGACGAGCGTCGATGACGCCCGTCGGCGTGCTCTCCGGCGGCTTCTCCCGCCAGGAGCTGCGCGAGGCGGGCGCCGAGGCCGTCTTCGCCACGCTCGTCGACCTGCGCCGCGCGATCGACGCGCTGCTCCCGCGGGACTGAGCCGGCATCCACGGGCTACTTGACGTGGAGGTTGATGCCGACCAGCAGCAGCGGCCAGAGAAGAACGGCCAGCACCGCGGAGGCGATCGGCTTCAGCTTGTCGGCATGCCTGAAGTAGTGATGCGACGAGGCAAGGACCACCCCGACGATCAAGTACACGACACTGACGATTCCGGACCTCATCGCGTCCCCCTCTCCGCATTCGAGCTCATCCGGCACCACCCTACCCCCGAACGCCGGCGCGACACCTCCGGGACCTGCGGAGCTCGTCGTTCAACACGAACGGCCCGATGCCGACGGCCAGGGTTGCCAACCCGCCGGGCTGAGCCAGCCTCCAGGCCGTGTTGCGGCCCAAAGGGTTGGTCGTCGATGTTGCTCGGCTCAGGCGGACCGCTCCGCGATCCAAGGCGTTCCGACACCGAGCAGTGCCCCGAGACGCTCGAAGTGACGGTCGAAGTGCAGCACGTCCAGCCCCGAGATCTGCGCAGCCACGGCGACGGTGAGGTCGGTGAGCGGCAGGCGGTGAGCACCGTGAGAACCGCTGACCGCGAGCTCGCGCATCGCAGACAGCACTCCGCGCTGCACCGTTCGATCGACTGCAATCTCGCGTAGCCCCTCCAGCGTCCGATCGACAGCCGCAATTCCCTCTGGACCGCGCGCATCCACGGTCAGCTCGTAGCGCACCGGCCAGCACCAGGCGACGTCGCCGCGTTCGACAGCTGTGAGCAGCAGCTCGCGCGCCTGCGGAACCCGACGCGCGAGCATCCACGCGGACGTGTCGACCAGCACGGGACGCCGGCCGTCCCACAGCTGGGCGCTCACGTGATGATCGTCGGCCCGTTGAGGCGGTCGATCGCGGCCAGGTCCAGATCGAACCGGCCCTCGTCCATTGCAGAGAAGAATCCCTCAGCGGCGGCGCGGCGGCCACGGCCAGCCTGCAACTCAGCCTCCGCGCCCTCGACCGCGAGCCGTCGAACCAAAGTGGCGTCGGCCTCCTGCGTCCCCGTCGCAGCGCGTACGCGCTCGAGCGCAAGCCCCAGCTCTGCATCGGCGGTCACAGCGATTCGTGGGTGCTTGCTCGGCATCTCGGCTCAAGTGTAGCTCGTAGGAGTTACTCCGACAAGGTGCCCGTCCGCCTTCAAGAAAGTTGAAAGGCCCGCTGATGCGGGCCTTTCGAGAAGAGCGGATGAAGGGACTCGAACCCTCGACCTTCTGCATGGCAAGCAGACGCTCTAGCCAACTGAGCTACATCCGCGCGGGAGCGCGAGTATATCGGGGTCGCTAGTCGAGGTCGGCTGTCGCAGCGGCGGCGTGCAGCGGCCGCGGGCGGCGGCTGGAGCGGCGGCCGAGGTGACGGCCGGTGGCGCCGTCGCCGTTGGCGGAGTCCTCGTCGGGGACGCCGTCGGCCTCGAACAGCATCAGCACGACGCCGCTCTGCTTCAGGGCCTCCTCCTCGCCGGACTCGCGCACGCGCTCGAGGCTCTCGGCTTCGATCTCCTCGAGTTTCTTCATCCACTTCGACATCTCGCGGCCGAGTTGCGTCCAGCCCTTCTGGTCGAGCGTCACGCCGCGTCGGCTGAGCCGCGCGTCGGAGCGGTCGAACCCGCCCTGGGCGGCGGCGGCGTTCACGTAGCTGCTCGTCTGCTGCAGAGTCGCGCCGACCATCGCGCGCTTGACGATCGCGGGCGTCTCCGCCCAACCCTCGTCGGTGACGCGCGGGCGTGCCTTCGCACGGTAGTGGTGCTCTATCGCGCCGCGGCGCGGCGTGCGCTTGACGAGCTCGAGGAAGCCGAGTGCGTGCAGGCGGCGGACGTGGTAGCTCATGACGCCGAGCGAGACGCTCAGCTCGTCGGCGAGCTCGTTCGGGCTCGCCATGTCGCGTGTCTCCAGGATCGAGAGCACACGAACGCGCAACGGGTGCGCGAGCGCCTTGATCAGACGCGGATCGGTGATGTCGCTATAGGGCTTCATTGGCTGGCATCCAATGCCTTGCGCAACCTGCCGCGGAGGCGATGGAGTCGGATCTTGACGGTTCCTTCCGGGATTCCGAGCATGCGTGCGACCTCCGGCTGGCTCAAGTCACGCTCATAGCGTAGTGCAAGGAGCTGTCGATCGGCAACGCTGAGACAGCCGACGGCCTGCTCGACCTCCATCCGCAGCAGCAGCTCCTCCTGCTCCTCGGCCGCCTCGTCGTCGGCAATCGTGGCCAGCAGCGTGGCGTCGTCGAGCAGCTCGTGCTCCTGCCGGCGGCGGCGCCGGTCGAGCAGGCGCAACGCCTCGTTGCGCGCAATCTGGCGCATCCACGGCATGCGATCGGCGCCCCGGCAGGTGTCTCGGCGGCGCCATGCGCGCACGAGCGCCTCCTGCACGACTTCGTCGATGTCGAACGAGGTCGTGAGGTACCGCCGCGCCTCGCGGATCGCCGCGGACCGCATCAGATCCCACTCCCATTCGTCGCCCACCGGAGGCGGGCGGTCCCCCTCGCCAGCTCCAGCCACATGCGCAGCATCGTCGAGCTTGCGTAGAAGTTCACGAAGTATGTGAAACGATCGTGAGCGTTCGGCGGGTCTTGGTGGTCATGACGACCATCGCGATGGCCTCGCCAGCCCTGCTCGCCTATGAGCAGCTCGCCCCGATCTACGATCGCTTCACCGCCGCCTACGACCACGACGGCTGGGTGGCGCGTCTCGAGCAGCTCGCACGCGAATACGGGCTGAACGGCCGCCGGGCGCTCGATGTCGGGTGCGGCACCGGCAAGAGCTTCATGCCGCTGCTGCGTCGCGGCTACGACGTGTGGGCCTGCGACATCTCTCCCGCGATGGTCGCTCGCGCACGGATGCGCGACGGCGTCGAGCCCGAGCGCGTGTTCGTCGCCGACATGCGCGAGCTGCCGGAACTTGGCGCGTTCGAACTCGTCACCTGCCTCGACGACGCGATCAACTACCTGCTCACGGACACGGACCTCGCGGCCGCGTTCGCGAGCGTCGCGCGCGCGCTCGCCCCAGACGGGGTCTACATCTTCGACGCCAACAGCCTCGCGACCTACCGTGCCGGCTTCGGCCCGCGCGCGTCGTTCGAGCGCCCGGACGCCGCAGCGCGCTGGCGCGGAGAGACGACGACGCCGATCGAGGCCGGCGCCGTCTGTGCAGCTTCCATCGAGATCGCGGGAACGGCGGCTGTCAGCCGTCACGTCCAGCGGCATCACCCGGAGCCAGCGATCCGTCACGCCTTGGCATCGGCCGGGCTCGCCTGCCGAGCCGTGTTGGGCCAGTCCACCGGCGGCGTTCTGCATGGGAACGCCGACGAGGAGACCCACACGAAGCTCGTCTACCTCGCAGGACGAGCCGGTTGATGCTCACCCGGGGAGCCGGAGAGGAGGTGAACGGAACGATGGAGATCATCGAGCCGTAGTCCGTGACGTCCACGGGGCGTCGCCGGCCTCCCGCAGTGCCGGCGACGCCCGCGTGGGAGAGCAGCGCGCGCAATCGCGCGAGAGTTGGGAGCGGATAACGGGTAGGCCAGGGGTCGGAGGCATGCCAATCATCCGCGAGCACATCGAACCCGCCGACCGCTTCGTCTACGTCCTCGACCACGACGCGGGCCTGCGCAGCGTCCTCAGCGAACCCGATCGCTCACGCGCCCGCCAGCATGCGGTCGCCGCGATCGTCGAGCTGCCGAGCGGCGCGTGGGATCCCCACAGCGCACCGATCCCCGAGGCCGAGCTCGGGCTGCTGGTGCTCGGAGGCCTGCTGATCCGCGACGTGCGCGTCCCCGAGGCGCGCTGCGGCGAGCTGATCGGGCCCGGGACGCTGCTGCGTCCGTGGGACGACGGCGCCGAGGACGCGCCGATGCGTCACGACGTCGGCTGGCAGGTCGTCGAGCCGACGCGCCTCGCGGTGCTCGACCGGCACTTCGTGCGCGTCGCCGCGCACTGGCCCTCGCTCGTCATCGCGCTCGTCGCCCGCGCCACCGAACGCGCCCACGACCTCGCCGTGATGATGAGCATCCACAGCCTCAAGCGCGTCGACACGCGCCTGCTGACGTTCTTCTGGCACCTCGCCGACCGCTACGGCAAGGTCACCGCCGAGGGCGTGCTGATCCCGGTCGGGCTCACGCATCGCCAGCTCGCGCTCGTGATCGGTGCTCAGCGTCCGTCGGTGACCTCCGCGCTCGGCACGCTCGCGAGCAGCGGGCAGCTGCGCAAGGAGCGCAGCGGCTGGCTGCTCACCGGCAGCGAGCAGGAGCGGGGCGGCAGGCTCCTGCTCGCGACCTCGATCAGCTGAGCGGCGCCGCCGGCTCGCTCTGCACGCGTCGCGCGGCTATGACGGCCGGGCGCTCGGCGGTCCGGCCCATCGCCAGCAGCTCATCGACCAGCTCGAGCGCTGCCGCATGGGTGCGATCGCCGTGGCGGCGGATCGAGCGCGCGGCGTAGGTGCCGGCGGCGTCGAGCCCGAGGCGACGGTCGACGGAGGCAGGGGTCGTGCGCGTGACCCAGCGCAGCGGGCGCGGGCGCTGGCGGCGCATCTCCTCCGCCCACAGCAGGCAGCGGCGCTCGCGCTCGCGCTCGACGTCGGCGCCTGCACGCGAGCCGACGACCTCGGCCGCATAGCGGTAGAGGTCCTGGCGCCGCTCGTCGTCGATGCGGTCGTTGTAGGCCCGCAGGAAGCCGGCGACGACCGGACACACCGACGTCGGCCGATCGCTGAACGGCTCCCCCGCGAGCATCGAGGCGAGCTCCATGACGCATGCCCCCTCCCCCGGCGAGGCGTGCTTGCCCTTGCTGAGTCGAATCGTCTGGTGGCTTGCGTGGGCCACTGCTCCAAGCTGCTCTGACATGGCATCCCCTTTCTCGAGCGCGAGAGAAGGGATACCCACTCTGCGGGGGGTTCTATGCGACGACGTCGGTCAGCGATCGAGCGCGGCGTTCACGAGCGCGTCGGCGGCCGCGTTCTGCGCGCGCGGCACCGTGCGAACCCGCCAGCGGCCGAAGCCCGCGAGCGCGCGCAGCGCCTCCGCGTGCAGCGGCTTGAGGCCGGCGTGCTTGACCTTGTACTGGCCGTTGACCTGCTTGGCGATCAGTTCCGAGTCGCCCACGACCTCGACGTCGTCGGCGCCGAGCGCGCGCGCCCGCTCCAGCCCCGCGATCAGCGCGCGGTACTCCGCGACGTTGTTCGTCGTCTCCCCGATCCGCTCGCCGTGGCGGTCGAGCACGTCGCCGTCGGCGGAGCTCAAGACGATCCCGATCGCCGCCGGCCCCGGGTTGCCGCGCGCACCTCCGTCGACGTGGACGACGACCTTCACGCGTTCGAGACGCGCGGCTCGCGGTCGGCGATCGGCCGCTGGCGGCGATCGCGCTGACGGCGCTCCGGGTGCTCGCCGGCGCCGTGGCGGTCGCGGCGCTCGCCCTGACGGCGATCGACGATCACCGTCACGTTCTCGTCATCGGCGTAGTAGGCGACGAGCTGGTCGTACAGCTGTTCGGTCATCGCGGGCGGAACGACGCAGTAGATCAACGACGTGTCCTTGTCGCGACAGCGCTCATCGCGTCAGCATGCTAGCGGTCATGCCGGCGCGAGCGTGCCGTATTCGTCGGCGACGGCGTTCGCCGCGCCGCAGTCCTCGGCCTCGAGCTCGTTCAACTCGTAGCCCTGGCCGGCCGCGCGCACCGACGGCCCCCCGTCGGAGAGGTCGATCTCATAGCGGTACCAGCACAGCTCCCACGAGACGACGACCGAGACGATCGCGCCGTCCTGGGGCGTCGGCCGCGCGACGACGACGGGCTCGCCGAGCGAGCGGGCGACGCCGGCGATCGTGCGCGGATGCTCGCTGCCGTTGAAGTGCCCCAGCGCCGCCGCGACGCGCTGCTCGACGCCGGTCGGCATCGCGCGCACCTGACGGCCCTCGCGCTCAGGCTCCGGGGCGGGGAAGCGCTCGCGCTGCGGCGGCGTCTCGGCGCGCACCCCGCCCGCGCCGTCGGCCGCGCCGGGCGGCTCGAGCGGGGCGGCGTGGTCCTCGCTCGCGCGCGGGCGACGCAGGCGCCCGAGCAGCGAGCGACCGCGCTCGCCCGGGGCCGCGCGCGCGCCGCGCTCGAGCACGACGCCCTCGCGCACCCAGCCGGCGTGCGTCGCGCGCGGCGTGCACAGCTCGCAGACCTCACGGCGGCTGCCGCCGGAGAGATACGTCTCGGAGCGTTCGCCGCGCAGCAGCGTGCGCCCGCAGACGTCGCAAGCCACGTGCGTGTGGGCGGTGCGGATGTCCTTCGTCGTCACGAGCGGCCGAGCGTAGCAATGGGTACGTCCGCGGGGCAGCCAGCCCGCGTCAGCCGCCGACCGCCTCCGCCTCGCCGCGTATGCGCGCGACGACCTTCTCGGCGAGGTGCGCCGGGACCTCCTCGTAGCGCGCCAGCTCCATCGTGTACTCGCCCTGACCGCCCGTGATCGCCCGCAGGTCGGGGGCGTAGCTGAGCAGCTCCGCCATCGGCACCTCGGCGCGCACCTCCGTCACGCCGGCGGCCGGCTCCATCCCGAGCGGGCGACCGCGGCGGCTGTTGAGGTCGCCGATCACGTCGCCGACGGCGTCGTCGGGGACGGAGATCGTCACGTGCATGATCGGCTCCAGCAGCACCGGGCTCGCCTGCGCCATCGCGTCGCGCATCGCGAGCGATCCGGCCATTTTGAACGCCATCTCGTTGGAGTCGACCGAGTGGTAGCTGCCGTCGAAGACGCGCACGCGCACGTCCTTGACCGGGTAGCCGGCGACGACGCCGTTGCGCATCGCGTCCACGACGCCCTTCTCGACGGCCGGGATGAAGTTCGTCGGGATCACGCCGCCCTTGATCGCGTTGACGAACTCGAAGCCGGCGCCGTGCTCGAGCGGCTCGATCTCGATCTGGCAGTCGCCGAACTGGCCACGACCACCGCTCTGCTTCTTGTGGCGCCCGTGGCCTCTGGCGGCCGCGCGGATCGTCTCCTGGTAGGGCACGCGCGGGGGCTTGAGCGTCACCTCGGCGCCGAAGCGCTCGCGCAGCCGCGCTATCACGACTTCGACGTGGACCTGCGAGAGCCCGGCGACGATCTGCTCGCCGGTCTGCTCGTCGCGGTGCAGGTCGATCGTCGGATCCTCCTCCTGCAGGCGCCGCAGGGCGGTGAAGACCTTGTCCTCGTCGCCCTTCGTCTTCGGCTCGATCGCGAACGCCATCACCGGCGCCGGCAGCGCGATCGCCGGCATCGCGATCGGCTCGTCGCGAGCGGCGAGCCAGTCGCCGGCGCGCGTCTCCTTGAGCTTCGCGACTGCGCCGATGTCACCCGGACCGAACTCGTCGACGTGGCGCGTCTCGCGCCCCTCGAACGCCAGCAGCTGGCCGATCCGCTCCTTCGCGTGAGCGCGCGTGTTGAGCACCTGGCTGTCGTGCTTCATCACGCCCTGGTAGACGCGGAAGAGGTTGATGCGCCCGGCGAACGGGTCCGCACGGGTCTTGAACACATAGGCGTAGAGCTCGCCGTCCTCGACCGGCTCGAGCGTCATGCCGGCGACCTCGAGCCCGCCGTGCTTCACCGGCGAAGGCAGGTCCTCGACGATCGCGTCGAGCAGCCGGTTGGTCGCGAGGTTGCGCGTCGCCACGCCGCAGGTGACCGGGAACAGCGCGCCGTGGTTCGTGCCCTCCTTGAGCGCGTCGACGATCTCCTGATGGGAGATCTCCTCGCCCTCGAGATATCTCTCCATCAGCGCGTCGGAGTTCTCGGCGACCTCGTCCATCAGCTTCTCGCGGTACTCCTGCGCCTGCGCGAGCAGCTCGTCGGGGATCGGCATCTCCTTGCAGTTCTCGCGGCCGTCGCCGTCGTAGGCGTAGGCCTTCATGTCGACGAGGTCGACGACGCCGGTGACCTCGTGCTCGGAGCCGATCGGGATCTCCGTCGCGACGACGTGCGGCCCGAACGCCGCCTTCAGCGCCTCGAGCGTGCGGAAGAAGTCGGCGCGCTCGCGGTCGAGCATGTTCACGAACACCAGCCGCGCGAGGTCGAGGTCGGCGGCGCGCTGCCACAGGCGCTGCGTCGTGACCTCGACGCCCATCACGGCGTTGACGACGAAGACCGCCGACTCGCACACGCGCAGGGCGCCGAGCGCGTCGGCGACGAAGCTCGGCTCGCCGGGCGTGTCGAGCAGGTTGACCTTGCGCTCCTGCCACTCGAACGACGTCAGCGCCGCGGAGATCGACATCTGGCGCGCCTTCTCGTCCGGATCGGCGTCGGAGATCGTCGTGCCCTCCGTCACCTTCCCGAGCCGGCTGACGGCTCCGGCCGCGAACAGCAGCGCCTCGTGCAGCGAGGTCTTGCCGCTGCCGCGGTGTCCGACGAGGGCGACGTTGCGAATCCTGCCGGCGGACTTGTGCATGCCCGATCTCCTTTGTGAGCGAGATCCGACCATACAGCCGGCGCTCGGGTCCGGCTAGGGATGCGGTCGCCGTGCGGCTACGCCGCGTCGCCGTTCTCGTTCTGCAGCCGCGAGCGCAGCCGCAGCACGGCCTTCGTGTGCAGCTGGGAGATGCGCGACTCGGTCACGCCCAGCACTTCGCCGATCTCGCGCAGCGTCAGGTTCTCGTAGTAGTAGAGCGCGATCACGAGCTTCTCGCGCTCCGGCAGGCGCGCGATCGCGTCGGCGACGCGATCCTTCAGCTCGCTGGCGTCGACGATCTTCTCGGGGTCGGGCGCGTCGGGGTCGTGGAGCGTGTCGAGCAGCGAGATCTGGTCCCCGCTGGCATCCGAGACGGTCCACAGCTCGTCGAGCGCGGCGATCGTCGAGTTCGAGATCTGCAGCAGCGCGTCCTGGAACTCGTCCATCGACATGTCGAGCTCGTTCGCCATCTCCTCGTCGGTCGGCGCGCGCTGGAGCTTGTGTTCGAGCTTCGCGTTGGCGCGTTCGATCTCCCGCGCGCGCGCCCGCACGCTGCGCGGCACCCAGTCGAGCGAGCGCAGCTCGTCGATGATCGCGCCGCGGATGCGCGGGATCGCGTATGTCTCGAACTTGATCTCGCGCCCCAGGTCGAAGCGCTCGATCGCCGAGATCAAGCCGATCAGCCCGTAGGAGATCAGGTCGGCTTCCTCGACATGCGCAGGCAGACCGGACGCCATGCGGCCGGCTACGTACTTGACAAGCGGTGAGTAGGCGACCACGAGTCGCTCGCGCGCACGTCCGTCGCCGCTTGCCTTGTAGCGGCGCCAGAGGTCCTTGAGCTCGATCGCTTTGACGTTCGTTTCCAGCGCCGCCTCCCGTGCCTACGCTCGAGGGTGGCTTCGGGCATAGGCCGTTCGCAACCGCGCGGACTCTACCCGAGTGTAGACCTGCGTCGTGCTGATGCTCGCATGGCCGAGCAGCTCCTGGATCGAGCGGAGGTCGGCGCCGTGCTCCAGCAGGTGGGTGGCGAAGGAGTGCCGCAGCGAGTGCGGGGAGGCTCCGGCGGCCGCCGAGACGTCGCTCGCACGGCGCGTCCAGACACGCAGCCGGCGGCGCACGTCGGAGGTCGAGAGGCGCCGGCCGGACTTCGAGAGGAACAGCGCGGGATCGGCGTCGGCGGTCGCCAGCGCCGGGCGCGCGCGCTCGAGGTAGCGGGCGATCGCGCGCAGCGCGGGCTCCCCGGCCGGCACGATCCGGGTCTTGTCCCCCTTGCCCTCGACGCGCACGTGCTCGGCGTCGAAGTCGATCGCGTCGACGTCGAGCGTCACGAGCTCCTCGGCGCGCATGCCGGAGGCGTAGGCGAGCTCGAACAGCGCGCGGTCGCGCTGGGCGAGCGCGGTGTCGGCGGGGATGCGGTCGAGCAGCGCGGCGACCTCGGCCGGCTTGAGCACGTACGGCAGCTGCTGACCCCTGCGCGGCGCGCTGAGGAGGTCGGCCGCGTTCTGCGTCAGGTCGCCGTGCTCGACGAGCGTGCGCAGCAGCGCGCGCAGCGAGGCGAGCTTGCGCGCGATCGTGCTCGGCGCCTGGCCCTGCTCGCTCATCGCAGCGGCATAGCGGCGCAGCGCCCGCGGCGTCAGGTCGGCGGGGGCGAAGCCGCTGCCCTGCGCCCACGCGACGAACTGGCCGGCGTCGACGGCGTAGGCGTGGCGCGTCTTCTCGGCCGCGCCGCGGCGACGCAGGTCCTGGTCGAGCAGCGCGAGCGCGCGCCGCCAGTGGTCGGTGGATCGAGAAACAGTCGTCGTCATCAGCGCTCCGCTATTCGCCGCCGCGCACACCATGCCTGCCTAGCGGGCGGACGGGCGCTACGCGATGTAGACGGTCGTGCCGAGCGGGGTGCGGTCGTAGAGGTCGATCACGTCCGGGATCGCCATGCGGATGCAGCCGTGCGAGGCGGCGCTGCCGAGCGAGCTGAGCTCGTCGGTTCCGTGGATGCCCGCGCCGTTGTAGATCGCCATCCATCGCGCCTTGATCGGATCGTCCGGACCGGGCGGGATCGTCTTGCCGGCGAGATCCCCCGCCCACGCGCTGTTCGGCACATGCCACGACGGGTTGACCTGCTTGTCGTTGATCGTGTAGACCCCGGCGGGCGTTTCGAGCCCGGCGCGTCCGACGGCGATCGTGTAGGACTTCACGAGCTTGAGGTTCTTCCACAGCCGCAGGCGGAAGTTCGTGCGGTCGACCGTGATGATCGTCGGGTACTTCTGCGCGAGCTGCCCGGTCGTGACCTTCGGCGCGAGCGTGCGCACGACCGGTCGCACCGCGTGTCCGGTGGGGGCTCTCAGCGCGCGCACGACGGCGCGGCGCAGGCGCCGCGGCAGCACCTCGACGCCGTTCCGCGCCGCGACGGGCTCCAGCTGCGTGGCGGAGAAGTCGATGCTGGCGTCGCGCGCGGGACGGTCGAGCGCGCCGGTCACCCGGCCGACGAAGGCGGCGACTGCGGTGCGCGAGTAGCGCACGTGCGGCGCGATCTCGGCGTCGATGCTGCCGCCGGTCACCTCGCGCCCGACGCGGGCGACGATCGAGCCGTCGCGGCTGCGCGCGAGCGCCTCGGCGACGAGCGCGTCGAGGTCGACCGCGACGCGTGCGGTACGTGCCGTGAGCGTGAAGCGCCGGCCGCCGTAGGCGACGACGACGGGCTCGCGCAACCCGCGCAGCAGCTCGCGCCGGAGCGTCGCGCGCGCCGCGTCGGCCTTCATCCCGCCGACGTCGACGCCGCCGACGCGGATGCCCTCGGCGATCGTGTCGCGGCGACTGTGGTCGTAGGCGAACGCTCCCGCCACGACGACCACCGCGAACGCGATGAGGACACACCCGATGATGGCTCGACCGCTGCGCACGACGCCTCCCAGGCGATTCTACGCACGGGACGGACGTTCGGACCAGCGTTGCACGCGGTCTGGCGCGTGCGATTACGTGCGCGCGGGGGCGCCCGCAAGCACCGGCGCAAGCCGCTCGCGCAGCTCGATCCAGTCCGCGGCGCAGACGACGCCCTCCTCCGCGCACAGGTCCCGGTTCCACGGGTGCGCGATCGTGGCGGGCACGATCCCGCGCGCCTGCGCGTCGAGGATGTTGCGCGGGCTGTCGTCGATCAGCACGTCGATCTCGATCTCCACGCAGCGCGTCACCTTGTCCCACGAGCAGAACAGCTCGTGGTAGGGCAGTCCGATCTGCTCCAGCCACTCCGTCGTCGCCGGGTGCGCGTCGGTCGAGCGGTGGCTCGTGATGTGGATGAAGTGGCCCGCCTCGTGCCAGCCGCGCACCGTCTCGACCGCGTCCGCGTAGGGCTCGGCGGCGAGCACGTGCTCGCGCCGGTGGCTCTCGCGCACGAGCGCGGCGACCTGCTCGCGGCGCAGCGGCAGCACGTCCCAGCTGACCTGCTCGTCGTAGGGCAGCGTGACGCCGAAGCGCCGCCGCGCAAGCAGCGCGAACAGGTCCCAGTAGTGATGCAATGTCGAGTCGATGTCGATCGCGATGCGCACTGCGGCCACAGGGTAGACGGCGCCGGTGACGTCCGTCCCCAGCTCGCTCCATGACGGTTACGGCAGCGTCGGGCGCTCTGCCTGGATGGACATCGACTGGTCGGCGCACCGGCGGTTCGTCGAGATCGACGGCAAGCGGGCGAACGTGGTCGAGCTCGGCAGCGGCCCGCCGCTGCTGTTCGTGCACGGCCTCTCCGGCTGCTGGCAGAACTGGCTGGAGAACGTCCCCCGCTTCGCGCGCACGCACCGCGTGATCGCCATGGACCTGCCCGGCTTCGGGGCCTCCGAGATGCCGCGCGAGCCGATCTCGATTCCCGGCTACGGCCGCTTCCTGGAGGCGCTGTGCGACGAGCTGGCGATCGACGCCGCCGCGGTCGTCGGCAACTCGATGGGCGGCCACATCGCCACCGAGCTGGCGATCGCCTCGCCGCAGCGCGTCGAGCGGCTCGTGCTCGTCTCCGCCGCCGGCATCACGACCGAGCACGTGCATCGCAACGGCGTGATGGCCGGCGGTCGCATCATCGCGGCGCTCGCGACGCGTGCCGCCGCGCGCCATGAGGCGCTCGCCCGCCGTCCCGGACTGCGGCGCCTGGCGCTCAGCTATGTCACGCGCCATCCCGACCGCCTGTCGGCGGATCTCGCGCGCGAGATGATGCGGGGCGCAGGCAAGCCGGGCTTCCTGCCGGCGCTGGAGGCGGTCATCAGCTATCGCCTCAGCGAGCGGCTGCCGCAGATCGCCTGCCCGACGGCGATCGTCTGGGGCGAGGACGACCGCGTCATCCCGGTCGGCGACGCGGCGCGTTTCGAGCAGCTCATCCCGGATGCGCGCGCGGTCGTGCTGCCGGACACGGGCCACATGGCGATGCTCGAGCGCCCCGAGCGCTTCAACGCGCTGCTCGACGAGTTCCTGGCCTCACTGCCCGGCGACGAGCGCGCTCCCGAGCCTGAGCCCGAGGCGGACGCGCTCAGCGCGTGATCGCGCCCTCGGCGGCGCTGCCGACGAGCTTCGCGTACTTCTGGATCACGACGTCGACGTGCTCGTCGGCGCGCGCCGCGGGCCGGTAGTCCGCGAGCCGCGCAGCGATCTGCTCGTCGCCGAGCGCAACGTCGATGCGACGCGCGTCGACGTCGATCGTGATCTCGTCGCCGTCCGCGAGCGCGCCGATCGGGCCGCCGCGGACCGCCTCGGGGGCGACGTGCGCGGCCATGAAGCCGTGCGTGGCGCCGGAGAAGCGCCCGTCGGTGATGAGCGCGACGCTCTCCCCCAGCCCCTCGCCCTGGATCGCCGCCGTGACCGGTGCGATCAACGGCGCCGGCCTGGGCGACAGCGTCGCGCTCATGACCGACGGGCGCTTCTCCGGCGCCACGCACGGCTTCACCGTCGGCCACGTCGCCCCCGAGGCCTTCAAGGGCGGCCCGATCGC
>DASRAV010000039.1:0-183142 GCA_035637995.1 Conexibacter sp.
GCCCTCGACCGAGACGGTCACCGCGCCCTCCGCGATGGTCGCGTCGAGCCCGAACCGCTCTCTCAGCGCCGCGATCGCCGCATCGTTGTCGTCGACCTGCAGCTGGATGCGGTCCTTGCCGACGCTCGCCTTCAGCGCCTCCGGCGTGTCGAGCGCGATCAGCTCGCCGCGGTCGATGATCGCGATGCGGTCGCAGTGCTCGGCCTCGTCCATGTAGTGCGTCGTGAGGAAGATCGTGATCTCCTCGGCGGCCTTCAGCTCCTCGATGTAGCGCCAGATCGAGCTGCGCGTCTGCGGGTCCAGGCCGACCGTCGGCTCGTCGAGGAACAGCACGCGCGGGGCGTGCAGCAGCCCGCGGGCGATCTCCAGGCGGCGTCGCATCCCGCCGCTGTACGTCGAGACGAGGCTTGCGCGCCGCTCCCACAGGCCGACCATCTCGAGCACCTGGCGCATCCGCGCGGGCACGAGCGCCTTCGGCACGCCGTAGAGCTCGGCGTGGAAGCGCAGGTTCTGCTCGGCGGAGAGGTAGCCGTCGAGCGTCGGGTCCTGGAAGACGAGGCCGATCGAGCGCCGGACCGCGTCGCGCTCGGTCGCGACGTCGTGGCCGGCGACGCGCGCGCTGCCGCCGTCGGGCTTGGTGAGCGTGCACAGCATCGAGATCGTCGTCGACTTGCCGGCGCCGTTGGGACCGAGGAAGCCGAACGTCTCGCCGGGCACGACGTCGAAGTCGATCGCGCGCACCGCCTCGACGTCGCCGTAGCGCTTGACGAGGCCGCGGACGGCGATGGCCGGCTCGGCGATGGCGGGGGCGGCGTCGGCGGTCACGCCTCCAATGATGGCTCATTGCCGCTCGCGACCGCGATCCGCCCCTTCAGGCCCGGTCCTGTGCGTTGTGCCATGTTCGAGTGATAACCGACTTGTCATCAAATAACGATAACTGCACAGTGAAAACGTTTGCGGGCAAACGAACGCTCCGGGCCTGGGAGCACCGGAGCGTTCGCCTGCTCCCTGCCACTGACAAACAGAGGAGGGAAACCGGCGTCTGCGGCCCGACCAGCTGGGATGCGCGTGAGGGGGAATTACGCGCAGCGCGGCCGGCCCACAACGCGCCGGAACGGCGACTATAACCAGAAAACCTTCTGCGGGTGGAGATTTACCGTCCGCAGACGGTGGACCGACCGCCATCGCGGGTGGGAGGTTGCCGGGACGATGGCGGTCCCCTCCCCCCAGCTCGTCGCGCTCGGCGCCACGATCCGCCGCGCCCGGCGCAGCCTCGACCTCTCCCAGGAGGCACTCGCCGACCGCGCCGGCCTCAGCTACAAGCACGTCGGCGAGATCGAGCGCGCGAACAAGGACCCACGCATCACGACCGTCTTCCGCCTCGCCTCCGCGCTCGAGCTGCGCGCCGGCGAGCTGTTCGCGCGCTACGACGAGCGGCTCGACGGCGGAGCACCCCTGAGCGGTCAGAGCACCACATAGGACTTGCATTCCAATGGCCTGCATGCGAACATGTGTTCGTGTCATGCCGCCACACGCTCTCGCCACGATGACCGCCTCACGGCGGATCCCAACCCCCTCCCCCGAGCTGCTCGCCCTGGCCCGTCGCCTGCGCCAGATGCGCCGCGCCCGCGAGCTCTCCCAGGAGGCGCTCGCCGCGATAGCCGGCGTGCACCCCAAGCACCTCAGCGAGATCGAGCGCGCCAACAAGGACCCCCGCGCGACGACCGTCATCCGCATCGCCGACGCGCTCGGCGTGCCGGTGGCGGAGCTGTACGAAGAGCCGGAGCCCCCGCCCACCGGCAGCTGAGCTGCGTGCTACTGCTGGAGCAGCGGCGCGAGCGCCGCGTCGATCCGCTCGAGCACGTCGGCGCTCAGCTCGATCCCGCTCGCCGCGACGTTCTCGTCGACCTGCTCGGGTCGCGAGGCGCCGACGATCGCGCTCGAGACGCCCGGCTCGCGCAGCACCCACGCGAGCGCGAGCTGCGCCATCGTGATCCCCAGCTCCTCGGCGATCGGGCGCAGCTGCTGCACCGGCTCGAGCACCTCGTCGCGCAGGAACAGCCCCATGAACGCGCCCATCTCGGCGTCGGTCGCGCGCGAGCCCTCCGGCGGCGCGTCGCCCGGCCGGTACTTGCCGGCGAGCACCCCCTGCGCGATCGGCGACCACACGACCTGGCCGATCCCGAGCGACTTGGAGAGCGGCAGCACCTCGGCCTCGATCGCCCGCCACAGCATCGAGTACTGCGGCTGGTTGGAGACGAGCGGGTCCAGGCCGAGCTCACGCTGGATCGCACGGGCCTCGTCGAGCTGCTCGGCCGACCACTCCGAGACGCCGACGTAGAGCACCTTGCCCTGCGTGACGAGGTCGTCGAGCGCGCGGAGCGTCTCCTCGACCGGCGTGTCGGGATCGGGGCGATGGCACTGGTAGAGGTCGACGTAGTCGACGCCGAGGCGCTTCAGCGAGCGCTCGCACTGCTCCATGATGTGCTTGCGCGAGAGCCCGCGGTCGTTCGGCCCATCGCCCATCGAGAAGAACACCTTCGTCGCCAGCACGTAGTCGTCGCGGTCGATCCCCTTCAGCGCCCGCCCGACGACCTCCTCCGATGCGCCCTGCCGATAGACGTTGGCCGTGTCGAAGAAGTTCACCCCGAGCTCGAACGCCCGGTGGATGCAGGCGATCGCCCGCTCGTCCTCCACCCCGCCGCCGTAGGTGAGCCACGACCCCAGGCCGATCTCCGAGATTTTGATGCCGGCGTTGCCGAGGTGGCGGTAGTGCATGCGTGTCCTCTCCGCGGAGGTCTGGGCGGGCGTGCTGCGGAGGAGGCTACCGGGGTGTTGCTCGACGCTCGGCCTCGAAGCACCGACCCAGGAATCGAACCTGGCGTTGCGCGCGCACCGCATCCGGGCTCCCGGGCGCAAGCGTCTCGGCAGCGCACGACCCGTCACCGGCTCGCGGTGCGCACGCTTCTCTGGCTACTCTTCGCTGCCTCTCAACCTAAGTACACGCACCAGACGGGGCTCGAACCCGCATTTTTCGGCTTCAAAGGCCGATTCTTTACCGGTTAAGATACTGGTGCAGGTAGTTACAGCTGACCTCATCATTGCTCCACGCCACCACCGACCTGCAGGAGGAGGCTCATGCAGTTCGGTCCTTGAAGAGTCCGATACTCGTCCCTGCGATCGAGAGCGTGCTCCGCACAACCGACGCGACTGACGAGGATCGAGGCGCGGCCAGGTACCACTTCGCAAGCGCGCTCATGAACTTCAGCACCAGCGTCGGTTCATATGAGTCGATTGCCACTTGCCGTATGACAGCGAGCTCGTAGGCACGCAACACCGCATATCGATAGCCGGGATCGCGTGGAGTGGATACGCCAGCCGGCCCTTCTGCAGCGGAACGCTCGGACTCGAGATAGGCACGTAAAATGTTCCATCCAGGATGTACTCGAGCATCGCACAGGCGCTCGAAAGTGAAGATCATCGGCTTCGATACGGGCGGAGCCAGGACCGAGCACTTGAGGATGACACCAGCATGCTCGTCCGTATCATGAAAGTTCGTCCACTGAAGGTTTCGCAAACGATCGCTCACGACATCCAAGTGATCCTCGATCAAGGGCGCTTTGCCATCACGCGACTTCATCACGCCTCCATCTGAGTGCACCATCCCCACCGTCAACCGATGATAATTATCGTAGAGGGGGCACGGGCCGAGAGCCGAAAGGGAAGCCTCTCGAATGCGGCCCGTCGTGTACCACTCCGCACCTGTGACATTGATGCACTGCGTCGGAGCCGTGCATTCCTGTTGCATGTCGTACCAGATTGCGAAGTGCCGCATATAGCCAGTCTCAAGGCCGTCCGAGCGGATCATCGGCACACGCCCCTCGAACGGAGCCCGTCCGATCATGTCTACCGAGCCATCGGGATTTTGCTCGAAGACGCCAGCCGATATTGCTCTCCGGGCAACCGCAGTCAAGCGGTGGAGGCTGTCGCGCTCGAAGATGTAGTGGTTGAAAGCGATGCCAAGGCGGTCGAAGGTGCGCTGGTGGCCTTCGAGTACCCAGCCAAGAAGACGGGACCAGATCTCCGTCATACGCGGTTCATTGTCACGCAGAGCTCGCAGGATGTGCGCTGCTGCATCGGTCTCGGCGCACCGTGCGGACGCCGACAGACGAGCGTCAGGATCAGGCTCGTCGGAGGAGTCCGTCGAGCCGCGGGCCTGATATGCGGCATAGCACTCCCCCACGAAGGCATCCGGGCGCATGCCCAGCGCTCGAGGATCTCCAGCGGAGTGGTACGACATGTACCCAGCGACAGCCTCTGCAACCGCCCGCCCGACATCGCACACGACGCTCTGTCGTATGACGTCAGCGCCCCCCTGAAACAGTAGCGTCGCCAACGCGTCCCCGACGGCCAGGTTCCGCAGGTGCCCGATATGCAGAGCCTTGGTCGCATTGGGGTCGCAGAAGCTCACGACTGCACGTGGGAGGGAAGCGGCAGCGGGACGGAGGCACTCCCCGGCCGAGCGTCTGAGCTCGTCTCCCGCAACGGCGACGAATTCGTCGGTGAAGCGGATCTCCACCATCTTCGGCAACTGCAACACCTCATGGACGATCGCCGCATCGCCCGGCAACTCAGCGAGCAACCTCGCGACACGCGAGGGTGCATGTGAGAATACGGTTGCGTCTGACCAGGCGTCGGGCGTTCGTCGAAGCTGGATCTGAGGTACTCCGCCGAGCGGCCCCAGCGCCTCGCATAAGAGCGCAATGGGATCGATCATGTTATTCACCCTGTTTTTTGCATAGCGCAACTAGCCATCGCAGCGTGCCTTCTTCCCTTGGCCGCAGCGCAGCACCCCCTGATACACAGCTCACAATACCATCCGACCAAGCAGTCGGCAAGTCTGGTAGAGTGCTAATGCTACGCGGATGAGGCTACCGAATCGGGGGAAGTCGGCGTGTTTCAAGACCGTGATATAGAGCAGCTGTGTTACAACTCACGCTTTGCACGCTGGCACGACCGTGCAAGCGTCCGTACGAAGCCACGTCGCATGCTCCGATACACTGATCGGGAGCACTTACTTTACTTCCCCCCTGAGATGGTTCCGTTAGTAGACCATCCTTTGGTGCGCGCCCGCGGTGAGGAGACCGTTCGTGGACTGCTGCTGCAGAGGCTCTACATCTACCTCGACTTCACTGCTGAACTCGAGCAGCGCATTGTCAACCCGGTATGTGCGGCCATTAGTCGAAATCAGACACCATTCACCTTTCCCGACGGGATGCGCGAGGACGCATTCAAGATCTACACCGACGAGGCATGGCATGCCCAGTTCTCCGACGACCTCCAGCGGCAACTGGAGCGAAGCACTGGACAGCAAGCGGCGCTTCCGGACAGACCGGCCTTCATCACCCGCTTGGAAGGGCTCGAGGACAGCATGCTCGCCGGCGAGCACCTCGCAGCGCTCATATGGGCGATTGTGTCCGAGACGTTGATCTCGAGCATTCTGGCGGGATTGCCTCGTGACCCCCGATTGGTGGGCGCCGTTCGGCACGTGGTCGGCGATCACGCCGTCGACGAGGGGATCCATCACGCGTATTTCGCGAGCGTGCTCGAACATCTTTGGATACAGCTTGACCGAAAGCAGCGCGAAGCCATCGGCCGAGAGATACCTATGGCGATCCGCGCATTTCTGGAGCCCGACCGAGCGGCGCTCGTCTGCATGCTCAAAGCGACTGGCTTCTCGGACTCCGCTGCGGCAACCGTCATCTCCGACTCTTATAGCCAGGAAAGCGTCGACATCGCGGTTCGGCGAGACGCGCAGTCTTGTCTTCGTCACCTGGCGAAAGTCGGAGCCCTTGAAGGAGGAGCCGCAGTCGAGACACTGGAGAAGGCAAACCTTCTGGAAGTCAATCATGACTAGTGGAGTGAAGAGCATAGGCGAGTCTCGGGGCAAGCTCCTGCGTGACGGCGATGTCGGAGACGGAATTGCTGTCGAGGGTGGCCGCTGGGCGTTCTCCGGACCGGCAGCGGAGCACTTCGACACGCACGTCCAACGGAGCGTGCCGGGTTATGAGGATGGGCACCAGTTGGTCCTTGAGCTCTCTGACTTCTTCATGGCGACCGGAACACGAGTTGTCGATGTGGGGTGCAGCACCGGACCGTTGATCGAGGCTCTGGCGAAGCGACATCCGCTCGTCGATGCGGAACTCGTTGGAGTCGACTCCTCGCCGGAGATGGTCGCAAAGGCTCGGGAGCGCTGCGCCGGAGAGGCGCGTGTGCGTATCGAGCACTGTGACGCGCGAAAGGTGGACTACACAGACGCGACGTTCGTCGTCCTGTATTACACGCTGCAGTTTATTCCGATTTGGCAACGCCGAGAAGTCTTGGAGCGCATCCATGGCGGGCTGCGTCCTGGTGGAGCGATGGTGGTCTTCGAAAAGACCCGGTGGAGCAGCGGCAAAATGCAGGATTTTGGTAATCAAGTCTATACAAGTTTCAAGTTGCGGCAAGGCTTCGGTCCGGATGAGATCCTGAGCAAGTCGCAGAGCCTCCGCGGGGTACTCGATCCGCTTTCGAGTGAAGACAATGCGGCGATGATCCGCAACCTCGGTTTCGACGGACCTCATTCGATATACCGGTTCCTGGCATTTGAGGGCTCCGTTGCATTCCGATGCGAACAGCCGGAGAGCTGACACGATGCTCGAGCAGCGATTCGAAGTGCGCGGTACCTCGTTCGACTTCCTGGATCCGGATGCAAGCATGTTGCGCGATGCCCTGCCGGGGTGCTCTTATGAGTCTTCCGTCTGCTTGCTCTTAGAACGAGCGCTCGCACCAGAGTCGTCGGTGTTCTTTGACGTCGGCGCCCTTTATGGGTTCTTTTCGGTTTGGGCGGCGAGGAGAGGAGCGTCGGTCGTCTCCTTCGAGCCGAATGAGCACTACGTGGAGATACTCCGACACAATCTGCGGCGGAACAGATGTTCCGATGTGCGCGTGGAGACGCTGGCGCTGTCGGATGGCACGGGAACGCTTGCGTTTGCGGCGCGCGCTTTGCTGCACCACGCCGATCGCCAAAGGCGTAGCTATGTCCGCGGTGTGGTCAATCACCTGAAGCGACGGCACCCGGATGAATGCGTGGAGTGCCTTACCGCCCACCCCACAGAATGGCGCGCGGGCGTAGGTCCATGGCTCGCCGCGAATCTGAGTGAGCGCCTGGGATTGTTCGACGGAGGCACGGATGCGACGGCGCGCTACGTCGATGCTGACACGCTGGATCGGTGGTGCGATCGGACGGGCATCTCACCCACGGTTGTGAAGATCGACGTGCATGGATCCGAGCTGCCGCTGGTCCGCGGGATGCGAACCACACTTGCCACGACCGTGCGGGATCTGGTCATCGAGGTGCATACCGACGACCTCCGGGTAGATGGGAGCCTGGAGGATCTCGTTGCAGAGTTGGAAGCTGCAGGGATGGACATTTTCGAGATCTGTGGATTTCGCCGGGATGTTGCTCACCTCGTTCCATTGCGGGGCGCAGCACGCGCAGCGTTCGTGGATCAGCGACGCTGGACCACAGAGGAGCTCTACTTCATGCGATGCCTGTATGCACGGCGAGGACAGTGTTGACGGGACGTCGGCCGGCGGATGTGCAGCCAGCCCATGATCGCGGGTCCGTGGTCTACTGCTGATGCTGCCAAGACCGGCGTAAGGCGCCGCTTCCGTCGGGCTTCTCTACCGAGAAGGCCTTTCGCGAATCACAGACGAAACGGGGGACCCAGGAATCGAACCTGGCGTTCGGGTTTTGGAGACCCACGTGTTACCGATACACCAGTCCCCCGGGGGACCGGCTCATTGTAGAAGCCGGTCGCGTGCGACGCGGCGCGATGGCGCCTGAGTGCGGGCGGAGGGATTCGAACCCCCAGGCGGCCTCTACCAGGCCACCGGCTCCTAAGGCCGGCGTGTCTACCGTTTCACCACACCCGCGACCGGCACCCTAGCGCAGGGTGAGGTTGTAGGGTCCGCGGGATGGAGGCCGGATATGTGATCGACCGCCCGAACCGCGCGAAGGCGTCCTCGAAGACGATGCGCGCGATCGTCATCTTCCTGCTGCTGCTGAGCTCGGCGCTGATGCTGATCGTGATCCTCGCCGGCTGGTCGGCGCTGCAGAGCGGGCAGGTGCTGCAGCTCGCCTACGTCGTCCTCTACCTCGTCATGGCCTTCTACATCGCGCGCTGGAACCGCGGGCCACTGCCCGTCGCGGCGGCGCTGGCGATCATCCTCGGGATCTTCGCGACCGTCGCCGCACCGAGCTGGTTCGCGCGCGACCACATGGGCTTCTCCACGCCGGAGACCGTCTTCGGCACGACCGGCCTGGGATCGGCCTCGCTCGGCTACGTCACGATCCTGCTGATCCCGGTCCAGGTGCTGCTGATCATCGCCTCGCTGCAGGCCTTCCGCCAGGACTGGCACGTCGAGGTCGAGCGCCCCGTCGCGACCCGTGGCGGCGGCGGCTTCGAGCATCCCGCGCCGGCCTGAGCGGCAACAGCTTCTCTAGGGCACGAGCAGAAGCTTGCGGCCTGCGCCGGACCGCTGGCGCGCCCACGCCTCCGCGACGTCGCACAGCGGCACCCGCTCGACGTCGACCGCGATCCGCCCGGCCGCCGCGTGCTCGGTCAGCGCGCGATACGCCTCGCGCTGGACCTCGGCAGGCACCCGGAAGTTGAGGTAGCCGCGGATGTCGAGCTGCTTGCCGCGCACCGGCACAGACGGCACCGCCGCCTCCGCCCCCGCCGACTGGCCGAGCTGGACGAGCCGGCCGCCGACGCCGAGCGCCTCGAGCGCCGCGACAGCCGGGGCGCCCCACAGCGGGTCGACCACGACGTCGACGTCCCCGCCCGCCGCCTCGCGAAACGCGCCGGCGAGATCGTCTGCGGCGTCGAGCTGGACCGTCGCGTCGGCGCCGAGGCCCGCGAGCGCCCGCAGGCCCTCGGGATCGCGCCCGGCCGCCACGACCCGGCCCGCGCCCAGCAGCTTCGCCGCCTGCACCGCGATCCGCCCGACGGCGCCTGTGGCGCCGAGCACGAGCACCGTCTCGCCGGGCTCGAGCTGCGCGCGCCACGCGAGCGGCAGCCACCCGGCGAGCCCGGCGATCCCGAGCGCGACGGCATGCCCGTCGTCGAGCGCGTCGGGCACGTCGAAGAGCGCCTCCTCGCCCGTGAGCGTGCGCTGCGCCATCGTGCCGAACGGCGGGATCGATGCGCTCACGTACACGCGCCGGCCGCTTCCGAGGACCGTCCCGACCGCCTCCGTGCCGACGACGGACGGCAACGGCGGCGGCCCGGTCAGGTAGGTCCCGTCGGCCTTGCGCAGGTCGACGGGGTTCAGCCCCGCCGCCGCGACGTCGACCACGACCTGCCCGGCCGCTGCCACCGGCTCCTCGAACTCCGCGTAGACGGGCGTGCCGAACTGCTCCAGGACCGCGGCGTGCACGCCCGCAACGCTACCCGGTCCGAGCCGCCCCGGCAGACCGCGATGCGGCGGGCGGGAGTCGAACCCGCACGTCCTTTCGGACAGTCGCTTTTGAGGCGACCGCGTCTGCCATTCCGCCACCGCCGCGGTGACCGGCCCAGTTTACGTGGCGGGGTCCTACCCTCGGGGAAGGCTGAGAGCGACCGTGACAACGAGACGAGGAGGCGACCCGATGGCCGCGAAGATCGACGGACGCGCACGCGAGCTGCTGGAGGCGAAGAACTTCTGCGTCGTGGGGACGCTTCGGCGCGACGGGACGGCGCATCAGGTCCCCGTCTGGGTCGACGTCGAGGAAGACCACGTCCTGCTCAACAGCGCGGTCGGCCGCGCCTGGCCGACGAACGCCGAGCGCGACCCGCGCGTCTCGCTGCTGGTCGACAACATGGAGAACCCCTACGAGTACGTCTCGATCCGCGGGCGCGTCGCCGAGATCACCCAGGAGGGCGCCGACGCGCACATCGACAAGCTCGCGAAGAAGTACCTCGACAAGGACAGCTACCCCTTCCGCACGCCGTCCGAGCAGCGCATCATCGTGCGGGTCGAGCCGGAGCACGTGAAGATGTGGGGCGGCTGAGTCAGCCGAGCACGAGCGCGAGCAGCGGATCCGCGAGCGCCGCAGGCGCAGCGAGCAGGCCCGCCGGCTCTCCCTCGCGCACCGCGAGCTCGCGCAGCTCCAGCCCCGCGCGAGCGCACACGAGCGCGCCGGCGGCAATGTCCCAGCGCTGCACGCCGCGCTCGTAGTAGGCGTCGTGGCGCCCGCACGCGGTCCACGCCAGGTCGAGCGCGGCGCTGCCGCCCCGCCGCACGTCGCGCACGTGCGGCAGCACCCGCGCGAGCACGGCAGCCTGACGCGAGCGCACCGCGGCGTCGTAGCCGAAGCCGGTCGCGACGAGCGCGCGCGCCAGCTCCTCGGCCGCCGGCGCCGCGCGCACGAGCGGCGCGCCGTCCACCAGCGCCGGCCCTGAACGGGTCGCGGCGAACTCCTCCCCGCGCAGCGGATCGAGCACGACGCCCGCCAGCGTCCCGTCCGCGTCCTCGCAGGCGACGCTCACCGACCACTGCGGATAGCGGTAGAGGTAGTTGACGGTACCGTCGAGCGGGTCGACCACCCAGCGGATCCCGCTCGCCGAATCCGCCGCGGTGCTCTCTCCCCCCTCCTCGCCGAGCACGCCGTCGCCGGGCCGGCGCTCGGCGAGCAGCGTGCGGATCGCCCGCTCGGAGGCGAGGTCGGCCTCGCTCACCGGGTCGGTGTCCGTCGACTTCGTCGCGACGCCCCGCGGCGCCGCGTCGTAGCGCGCGAGCAGCTCCGCGCCGCCGGCGCGTGCCGCGGCACGCGCGACGTCGAGCAGCTCGGCTTCCAGCTCCAGCTCGCTCACACCGCCAGCGCGGGCCGGCGGTCGGCCCACGGGCGCGCCGTCTCGAGCTGCGCCGAGAGCGAGAGCAGCGTCGCCTCGCCGTCCGGGCGACCGACGAGCTGCACGGCGAGCGGGACGCCGTCCGGCGTGAAGCCGGCGGGGACCGAGGCAGCCGGCTGGCCGGTCACGTTCCACGGCGGCGTGTACGGCGTGAAGCGCGCGACGCCGTTGAACGTCCACAGCGCGCCGCGGCCCTCGTAGCGGCCGATCGGCAGCGGCAGCGCGGCGAGGCCCGGAGTCAGCAGCACGTCGTGGTCGACGAAGACGCGGCCGAGGCGCGCGGTCGTCGCCGCCTCGTGTGCGCGGGCGCGCGCGACCACCTGGGGCGGCAGCAGCCGGCCCATCCGCACCATCGCGCGCGTGCGGCGCTCGAGCCGCTCGGGGTGCGGCAGCGCGCCCGCGTCGTCGGCGACGCCGCGCAGGTAGCGCGGCACGATCTCGCTGAGGATGTCCGCGTACGGCGGGTCGACCTGCTCGACCGTGTGCCCGAGCGAGCGCAGCAGCTCGATCGTCGCCTCGTACGCGCCGCGCTGCTCGGCCGAGAGCGGCGCGAACAGCGGGTTCTTCGTCGAGCAGGCGATCCGCAGCGCGCCCGGATCGCGGCCGACCGCAAGCCCGAACGGCTCCGCGCGGTTCTCCGCGACGACGTCGAGGTAGAGCGCGGTGTCGCGCACCGAGCGCGTCACGCAGCCGATCGTCGTCATCCCCTGCCAGCCGTCCTCGACGGGCGCCGTCGGCACGCGGCCGCGCTGGGGCTTGAGCCCGAACAGGCCGCAGCAGGAGGCGGGGATGCGAATCGAGCCGGCGCCGTCGCTCGCGACCGCGGCGCCCGCGAGCCCGGCGGCGACCGCCGCGCCCGAGCCGCCGCTCGAGCCGCCGGGCGTGCGCTCGGTGTCCCACGGGTTGCGCGTCCGGCCCCACGTCGCAGACTCGGTGAACGGCCACTGCATCAGCTCCGGCGTGTGCGTCTTGCCGAGCACGATCGCGCCGGCGGCGCGCAGCCGCCGCACGACCTCCGCATCCGCCGTCGCCGGACGGTCGTTCGCGCTGGAGCCGTAGGCGGTGATCTCACCGCCGATGTCGACATCGTCCTTGACGAGGACCGGCACGCCGAGCAGCGGCCGCTCGCCGCCGGCGCCGCGCCGCCCGGCGGCCTGCTCGGCCTCCGCGAGCGCGCGCTCGGCGTAGACCGCCTTGACCGCGTTGAGCTGCGGGTCGATCCGCTCGATCCGCTGCAGGTAGAGCTCGACCAGCTCGCGTGGGGCGACGTCGCCGTCGCGCACCATGTCGGCCTGCTGCGCGATGCCCGCGAAGGCGAGGTCGGTGGCGTCCATCGCCGTGGAGCCTATCGCCCGGGCCAGCGCGGATCACCCCAACACGGGCATCAATGACGAGGCCGGCTTGGCGGCGAGTCCGCGCGGGGCCGCGAGGCGCTCGAGCATCACGGCGGTGTCGGCGAACGCGACGCCCGTCAGGTGGGACTCGCGCGCGGCGAAGTCGGCGACGATCGCCGCGACGGCGGTCGCGTAGGCGCTCGCATCGCCATGCACGAGCGCGGCCATCGCGTCGGCTGTGCGGTCGAACGCCCCGCCGTCGCCGCGCATCCCCGCGATCGCCGGCAGCGCCGCCTCGTCGTCGCCCTGCACGAGCGCCGCGATCGCGAGTGCGTAGCACGAGGGCGCGGAATCGCATGTGTCGCCCAGTGCCTGGCATGCATAGACCGCGGCATGACCGCCGTCGCCCGAGAGGATCGACGACTTCAGCATCCCCACGAGCCGACCGTAGCTGCGCGGCGGCGCCGCCTCCCACGAGCCGCGGTACTGCTCGGCCGCCGCCCGGAACAGCGTCCGCGCACGCGCCGCGTCACCCCGCAGCAGCGCCTGCTGGGCCGCCCCGTCGAGCCGGATCGCCTGCTGCAGCAGCTGCTCGTGATCCATCCCGTTGCGACCGTACCGCGACGCGCAGCCGCGGGCAACGTCGCTACGCGCCCGGCGGACGGTCTGTGGGGAAGGCCCACAGCGACGAGCGCTCGGCGGACCCCGGTCCCGGCACGGGCTCGACGGGCCCGCTGCCGGACGAGGGCTCGGGCGGCAGCGGGCGACGAGGGCGCAGGCCGGCGGCGATCATCGCCGCGCCGGCGAGCGCCAGCACGAGCGGCCAGAACCAGAGGCTCGCCCCGCCCGCGCCCGGGAGCGCGGCGAGCGCGACGAACAGCAGCAGGTCGACCGCGCCGATGTACGCGGGCCCCGGCTCGCGGTCGACGCCGGCGTAGGCGATCGACCCGAGCCCCCCGGCGAGCAGCACGAGCTTCCAGCCGCCGCCCGGCGCGGCGCCGTCGAAGCCGAGCACTTGAAGCGGGAAGAACAGCGCGGCGAGGAACGTGAGGCCGAGCAGCGCGATCGCGATCCCGGCGCCGTCGATCAGGTAGACGGATTCGCGCCGGTGCCGGTCGCGTTGCGAGAGCGCCGCGAGCACGAGCACGAGCGCAAGTGCGAGCAGGACCCAGCGGGCAGTCGCCAGACCCTTTGGGGCAAACGCCCATTGAACGAACGAGAGCGTCATGACGATCCCGGCGAGCGCCGCCACCAGCGTGAAGATCGCGCTGTGCAGCACGCGCGTGAGCCAGACCGCCCCGAGCGTGACGAGCACGAAGATCCAGGTGCGCGAGCCGGCGGTGCTCAGCGGATGGTCGGCGCCGAGCACCTGCGCCACGCGCAGCAGCGTCACGAACGCAAGCAGCAGGCCGCACAGCAGCAGCACCTGCTGATAGGAGCGCGGCCGCTCCCCCTCGCTCGGCGCCAGCACGCCCATCCCCAGCACGAGCGCGCACGCGAGCGCGTCGAGCACGAGGAAGACGCCGGTGCCCCACTGCGCGTCGAGGCGCAGGTTGACGAGCAGCACGCCGACCGTCAGCGGCAGCGCGCCGGCGGCGATCAGCGGACCGCGGTGCGGATGCGGCGTGAGTGCCGCGAGCAGCGGCGCGGCGCGCGCTCGCAGGTCGGGGGCCGGCGCCATGGGCGCCAGGGTAGCGAGCCGCTCGGAGGGCGGCGCCGTGCGCTCGCTCCGCCGGCTGGCGCGTCTCGTACCATCGCGGAGGTGACCGACGAGCAGCCAGCCGCGACGCCCGCCCTGCGCGCCTCCGACGCCGAGCGCGAGCGCACCGCCACGACGCTGCGCGAGCAGTTCGCCGCCGGGCGGCTCACGGACGAGGAGCTGTCGGACCGGCTCGACGCCGCGTACGCCGCCCGCACCGTCGCTGAGCTCGACGCGCTCGTGCACGACCTGCCAGCCGAGGCACGACCCGCGCCGCCGCCCGCCAGGTCCCATGCGCGCGAGCAGGCGCTGCACACGATCGGCTACGTCGTGCTGTTCAACGTCGCCGCGAACGTGATCTGGCTCGCGACCGGGGCGGACGGCTCCTACTGGCCCAAGGGGATCCTGCTGCTGAGCGTGCTGCGCCTCGCCTTCCGCCTGTGGGCGACGCTCGGGCCGGGTGCCGCGCACGACGAGGCGCGGCTCGGACGCGGCGGGGCGCGGCGGGTCGAGCGCGAGGAGCTTCGCGCCCAGCTGCGCGCCGAACGGACGCGCCGACGAATCGACCGCCGGTAGCCTGCTCGGACGACCGACCCCAGCCCGGAGGCTCCCATGCCGCTCGTCGAGACCGAGGACCGCGGCGCGGTCCGCCATCTGATCCTCAACCGCCCCGAGAAGCGCAACGCGATGCACGGCGAGCTCGTCGTCGCGATCGGCGTCGCGCTGAAGGCGGCCGCGAACGACCCGGCGGTGCACTGCGTCGTCCTGCGCGGTGCGGGCGCGATGTTCTCCTCCGGGATGGACTTCGCATCGCTCGGCGGGCTCGCCGAGACGCCCGAGCACCTGCGCGCGTTCCGGCGCGAGGTGCTGGAGGCGTGGAACCTCGCGGAGGAGATGACGAAGCCGGTGATCTGCCAGATCCACGGCGGCTGCATCGGCGGCGCGATGGAGCTGGCGCTCGCGTGCGACCTGCGCGTGATGGCGAGCGACGCGATCGTCGGGATGCCGGAGACGCGCGTCGGGCTGATCCCGGACGTCGGCGGCTCCTCGCGGCTGCCCGCCGTCGTCGGCCTGGGTCGCGCGAATGAGCTGATCATGACCGGCAAGCTGATCGGTGCCGAGGAGGCCGAGCGGATCGGGCTCGTGAACCGCGTCGCCGCACCGGAGGAGCTGGAGGCGGCGACGCAGCAGCTCGTCGACGAGCTGCTCGCGTGCGCGCCGATCGCCGTCGGGCTGGCGAAGCGCGTCATGGACGCGGCCGCGAAGCCGGCGCTCGCGCTGACGCTCGAGCAGGAGGTCGCCGCTCAGCAGCTGTGCGCCCAGACGGAGGACTTCGCCGAGGGCGCGAAGGCGCTCTCCGAGCGGCGGCTGCCGCAGTTCGCCGGGCGCTAGAGTCGCGCCGGTGCCCTCCCCCGTGACGATCGTCGGCGCGACCGGCGACCTCGGCTTCGGCCTTGCGGTGCGGCTGGCGCACGCCGGCGTGCCGGTCGTGATCGGCTCGCGCGACGCTGCGCGCGCCGCCGACGCCGCCACGCGGGTGCGCGCGCTCGTCCCCGACGCGGAGGTGCGCGGCGCGGCGAACCCGGACGCGGTCGCGGGTGCCGAGCTGGTCGTGCTGAGCGTCCCGTTCGCGAGCCAGGCGTCGACGCTGAAGTCGATCAAGGACACGCTGCGCCCGGACGCCCTGCTGCTCGACGTGACCGTCCCGCTCGCCGCCGCCGTCGGCGGTCGCGCGAGCCGCGTGCTGGGCGTCTGGCAGGGTTCGGCCGCCCAGCAGGCGCAGGAGCTGGCGCCGCCGGGTGTCGCGGTCGTCTCCGCCCTGCACACCGTCGCCGCAGCCCACCTCGCCGACCTCGACCACGCCTTCGACGAGGACGTGCTCGTCTGCGGCGACGACGCGGAGGCGAAGCGGCGCGTCGCCGAGCTGATCGGCCTGATCCCCGGCCTGCGGCCGATCGACGCCGGCAAGCTCGAGATGGCGCGCATCGCCGAGCAGCTCACGGCGCTCATGATCGGGATCAACGTCCGCCACAAGGTGACCGCGGGGATCCGCCTCGCGGGCCTGCCGGCCGGCTCGTGGGAGTGAGCGCGGGCGCCCCCGTCGTCGTGCTCGCCGGCGGGACGGGCGGCGCGAAGCTCGCGCGTGGGATGGCGGACGTCGTCGGCGAGGACCTCGTCGTGATCGCGAACACCGCGGACGACGTCGAGATCTACGGCGCCCACGTCTCCCCCGACCCCGACCTCGTCACCTTCTGGCTCGCCGATCGCATCGACGCGCGCGGCTGGGGGCTCGACGGCGACACCTTCGCCGTGATGGACGGGCTGCGGGAGCTGGGCGTCGAGGTGTGGTTCAACCTCGGCGACCGCGACCTCGCGATCGGGATCGAGCGCGCGCGCCGGCTGGCGCAGGGCGCACGGCTGACGGAGACGCTCGCGGAGCTGGGTCGGACGCTCGGCATCCCCGGCCGCGTGCTGCCGATGTGCGACGAGCCGGTCCGCACGCGCGTGCGCGCGCACGGGCGCGAGTGGCCGTTCCAGGAGTTCATGATCCGCGGCGGCGCGCGCGGGCCGGTCGACGGCGTCGCCTACGACGGCGCGCCCGACGCCCGTCCGACGCCCGAGGTGCTCGACGCGCTCGCGCACGCGCGCGCGATCGTGATCGGCCCGTCGAACCCGCTCGTCTCGATCGGTCCGATCCTCGCCGTGCCGGGGATGCGCGCGGCGCTGCGCGCCGCGCCCGCCCCCGTCGTCGCCGTCAGCCCGATCGTCGCCGGCGCCGTCCTGAAGGGCCCGACCGCGGCGTTCATGGCGTGGGCCGGCCAGCCGGTGAGCGCCGCCGGGGTCGCGGCCCTCTACGGCGACGTCCTCGACGGGATCGTCGCCGACGAGCCGGTGGCGCACCTGCCGCTGCTGGAGACCGACCTGCTGATGGCCGACGCGACCGGGCGCGAGCGTCTCGCGCGCGAGACGCTCGCGTTCGCCGACGGGCTGCGCGGCGGCTGACGCCGACGCGGCTCGCGGGCATGAGCGGATACCGTACGCCGCCGATGGAGACGGTTGCGATCCTGCCGGTGAAGCGCTTCAAGAACGCCAAGCGACGCCTCGAGAGCGGCCTCGCGGGCGGCTCGCGACGCGCGCTGGCGGAGGCGATGTTCGCCGACGTGCTCACGGCCCTGCGGCGCGTGGAGGCGATCGACCGCGTGCTCGTCGTCACCGCCGACCCGGCCGCGCAGAGAATCGCCGAGGGCTACGACGCGCTCGCGCTCGACGATCCGGCCGAGAGCGGGCAGGACCAGGCGGTGCTGCGCGGCGCCGCCCACGCGCGCGAGCTCGGCGCCGCCCAGATCCTGTGCGTGGCCGGCGACTGCCCGCTGCTCGACCCGTCCGAGCTCGAGCGGCTGCTCGGCCGCCCGCGCACCGCGCCCCGGTACGCCGTGATCGTGCCCGACCGCCACGGCACTGGCACGAACGCGCTGCTGCTCTCCCCGCCCGACGCGCTGCACCCGCGCTACGGGCCCGACAGCTTCGCCCGCCACCTGCGCCTGGCCGAGGAGGCGGAGCTGCCGGTGGAGGTCGCCGAGCTGGAGTCGATCGCGCTCGACGTCGACACGCCCGAGGACCTCGCGGCGCTGCGGGAACGGCTCGCCGGCCAGCGCGGCGGCGCGGCGCACACGCGCGGGATGCTCACGCAGATGCTGCGCACGAGCCCCGCCGTGAGCTGATGCTGAGCGCACGCGCGCTCGACGGGCTGCCCGAGGTCGCGGCGGGGGACGACCTCGGCGAGCTGATCGCCGCGCGTGTCGAGCTCACAGCCGGCGACGTCGTCGTGGTCGCCCACAAGGTCGTCTCGAAGGCCGAGGGGCGAGTGCGGCGACTGGCGGACGTCGTCGCCGGTGAGCGGGCGATCGCGCTTGGCGCCGCGTGCGGCAAGGACCCCCGCCACGTGCAGGTCATCCTCGACGAGACGCGCGAGCTGCTCCGCAGCGAGCGCGGCGTGTTGATCTGCGTCACCCGCCACGGCTTCGTGTGCGCGAACGCCGGCGTCGACACGTCCAACACGGCGGCCGGATCGGACACGCTGATCCTGCTGCCAGCCGAGCCTGACGCCTCGGCGCGCGCGCTGCGCGCCCGCCTGCGCGAGCTGACCGGCGTCGCGCCCGCGGTCGTGATCACCGACTCGTTCGGTCGCGCCTGGCGTCATGGCCAGGTCGACGTCGCGATCGGGGTCGCCGGCATGGTGGCGCTCGACGACTGGCGCGGGCGGACGGACAGCGTCGGCCTGGAGCTGCGGGCGACCTGGATCGCCCTCGCCGACCAGCTCTCCAGCGCCGCCGACCTGGCGCGCGGCAAGGACTCCCGCCAGCCCGTGGTCCTCGTCCGCGGCCTCGGCCATCACGTCACCGAGGCCGACGGCCCGGGCGCGGCGGCGCTCCTGCGGCCGGCTGCGGAGGACCTGTTCCGTTGAGCAGTGCAGGTCTATGGGTCTCTATCGCCCATAGACCTGCACTGCTCCCGCCCGCCCGCTGGTAGCGTCGCGCCTCGATGGATCCCTCCGAGGCCCGCTACCCCACCGTCGCGCCTGACGCCGGCCACTACGAGAGCTACTACCTGAAGGCCGGCGACGCCGCCGGCCGGCGGGCGCTGTGGCTGCGCTACACGGTCCACAAGCGGTCGGGCGAGCAGCCGGTTGGATCGCTGTGGGCGACGCTGTTCGACGAGGACGGTCCGCACGCCGCGAAGGTGAGCCTGCCCCCGGACCGGCTCGGCGCCGGCGGCGATGACCACCTGCGCGTCGGCGAGAGCCGGATCGGGCCTGACGGGGCCGTCGGCGTCGTGCCGGGACTCGCCTCGTGGCAGCTCTCCTTCGCCGGCGACGCGCCGCCGTTCCACTACCTCCCCCGCCCCTGGATGTACACCGCGAAGCTGCCGCGCACGAAGGCGCTGAGCCTGCGCCCGGCGATCGCGGTGAGCGGCTCGGTCACGGTCGGCGAGCGCACGGTCGCGCTCGAGGACTGGCCGGGGATGATCGGTCACAACTGGGGCGCCGAGCACGCCGAGCGCTGGATCTGGATGCACGGCACTGCCTTCGCCGAGCAGCCGGAGGCGTGGCTCGACGTGACGATCGGGCGGTTGAAGCTCGGCCCCTGGACGACGCCGTGGGTCGCGAACGGCTGCCTCTCGCTCGGCGGCGTGCGCCACCGTCTCGGCGGGATCGAGCGGACGCGCAAGACGCAGGTCGACGAGGCCCCGGAGCGCGCGTCGTTCACGCTGCCCGGCAGCGGGATCGTCGTGCGCGGCGAGGTGAGCGCGCCGCGCAAGGACGTCGTCGGCTGGGTCTACAGCGATCCCGCCGGGCCCCAGCACCACACCGCCCACTGCGCGATCGCGGACATGACGCTGACCGTCGAGCGCCGCGACCGCGAGCCGCTCACGCTCACCGTCAACGGCGGCGCGACGTACGAGCTGGGCATGCGCGAGCGCGACCACGGCATCCCGATCCAACCGTTCGGGGATCCCTAGGACGAGGGCGCGCGCCGGCGACGCGCGCCCCCACGCCTACAAGCCGGTGCCCCGGGCCGAGAACGCGACCCGGTATACATCGCTGTTGGCCCTTCTCACATATATTTCAATTATGCACTGAACATAGCCGAGTCCGTTCGCAGCAGGTTCGAACGTCACTTCGATCCCGGCGGTCCCACCCCCCATTATTCTCAGTCCTGCCGGTATCTGCCCCATGTTGTATTCGTACGAGGCACAACCCGCTCCGTCTTTTCTGCTTCTTTCGACCGTCAATTCCTCGGCGGCCAGCTTGTTTTCCACGAACGGTCTTGCTCTCGATTCTTCTCTTCTTCTGAGCGAGCCAAAGTCGTGCCCAGAGGGGTTTAAGGCCACGACGTTCATGACCCCGAGTCGCTGAGGATTCTGGATGCTCAGCGTCCCTCTCAGCGACGCTGTTCTCGGACACGATTCCGGCCCGGCGGATTTCGTCAATTCGGCCGCGACGATCGAGCTCGAGCCCACTTCGTAGGCGTCGATCCCTCTCAGTTCCATTAGCGAATCGACGTTGCCTCTGTACGTGCACGTCACTCTGGTTCTGGAGATCGTGACTTCCGTCTGGAGCACGACTTCACCGATTCGGAACTTTATGGCGGTGACCGCCAGCGGTCTCGTGCCTAGGAGGCTCACGTAGCTCATTCTGGCGCTTGATTCTCTCGTGGGGCTCGTGAACGTGAGCGTGCCCCCAGTGCATCTCGCCGTTTCGACTCTCGAGCTTGTCAGGGTGCCGATCTGCACCCCTTCGGCGATCGTGATTTCTTCTTCTCTGAACGTCCCGGTGAGACTCGCCGGACACGCGACGTTGATCGTTCTCAGGCTGTCCGCGAGCGTGAGGCTTCCCGAGGACACCAGCGTTATGTCTGCGGTTTCGGCGGTCGGCGCTCCGAACGTCAGCGTTTCTTCGGCGCTCGCCACCCCGTTTGCCACCAGCATCAGCAGCAGCGTGACTGCTGCGGTGCCAAGTCGCTTCATCGTGACTTCACCTCCTGTAGCGGTGAGATCTCGGAGCGTGCTCCGAGACGATGGCCGCTGACACCCCCCTTCACGCTGCGACAACGCGTCCGCGCGCGTGGCCGCGCGCGCAGAAGCCCGACTGGCGAAATCAGCTTACCCGACGACAGGCGGCTCAGCCGCCGCCTGCAGCGCCGTCCCCATCGCGTGGAAGCCGCCGTCGACGTGGACGATCTCGCCGGTGATGCCGCGGGAGGCGTCGGAGAGCAGGAAGCAGATCGTCTCCGCGACGGGCGCGGGGTCGGCGACGTCCCAGCCGAGCGGAGCCTGGCGCTCCCAGGCGTCGGCGAGGCGCTCGAAGCCGGGGATGCCGCCGGCGGCGACCGTCTTCAGCGGCCCGGCGGAGACGAGGTTCACGCGCACGCCGTGCGGGCCGAGGTCGCGGGCGAGGTAGCGCGCCGTCGACTCCAGCGCCGCCTTCGCGACGCCCATCCAGTCGTAGATCGGCCACGCGACGGTCG
The DNA here is from genome assembly GCA_035637995.1 of Conexibacter sp. Taxonomy (GTDB): domain Bacteria; phylum Actinomycetota; class Thermoleophilia; order Solirubrobacterales; family Solirubrobacteraceae; genus Conexibacter. Next base: position 20,999 of record DASRAV010000039.1, read on the forward strand.
CGTCGAAGTCGAGCCCGACGACCGCGCCGCCGCCCTCCATCAGCGGCAGCAGCGCCGCTGAGAGCTCCTTCAGCGACACCGCGCTCGTCTGGAACGCGGTCAGCGCGCTCGCCGGCGGCGTGTGCAGGAAGTTGCCGCCCAGCGCGTCCTCCGGCGCGTAGGCGACCGCGTGCACGACGCCGTCGACCCCACCCCACCACTCGCGCAACGTCGCGACCAGGGGCGCGTAGTCGTCGGGGTTGTTGACGTCGAGCTCCAGGACCTCCGGCGGCTGCGGCAGACGCTGCGCGGCGCGCTCGGTCAGCCGCCGCGCACGCCCGAAGCTCGTCAGCACGATCGCCGCGCCGGCCTGCTGCAGCGCCGCGGCGGTCGCGAACGCGATCGAGTCCTTCGTGACGACGCCCGTCACGAGCACCCGCTTGCCGGCGAGGTTCACGCGAGCGTCGCGCCGGCGCGCCGGTCGTCCATCGCGCCGAGCGCCCACATCAGCCGCCCGCGCGTCTCGTGCGGCTCGATCACCTCGTCGACGAAGCCGTTCGCCGCGGCGACGTCGGCGCCGAGGTGCTCGTCCGCGTAGGCCCTGGCGAGCACGTCGCGCTCGGCGACCGGGTCCGCGGCGGCCGCCAGCTCGCGCCGGTGGATGATCCCGACGGCGGGCTGGGCGCCCATCACGCCGATCTGCGCACCCGACCACGCGAGCACGAGGTCGGCGCCGAGGTCCTTGGAGTTCATCGTGATGAACGCGCCGCCGTAGGCCTTGCGCAGCACGACCGTCACGCGCGGCACCGTGGCGGCCGCGAACGCGCGCACGAGCGTCGCGCCGAAGCGGATCACCCCGGCCTGCTCCTGGCGCGTGCCGGGCATGAAGCCGGGCGTGTCGACGAGCACGACGAGCGGGATCCCGTAGGTGTCGCACGTCTCGACGAAGCGCGCGCCCTTCTGCGAGGACTCGGCGTCGAGCACGCCGCCCATGAAGCGCGGCTGGTTGGCGACCACGCCGACGGGGCGCCCGTCGATGCGCGCGAAGCCCGTCACGATCGAGCGCGCCCAGCGCGGCGCGATCTCCAGCAGCGAGCCGCCGTCGACGATCCCCGCGATCGCGTCGCGCACGTCGTAGACCTTGCGCGGATCCTCCGGCACCGTCGCGCCCGGGTCGGCGAGCGTCGGCTCGACCGAGAGGGTGCGCGGCAACCCGGCCCCCGAAGACTGCGGCAGGTAGTTCAGCAGCGACCGAGCGACCAGAGCTGCCGCGCGATCGTCAGATACCACGAGGTCGCAGACTCCATTCCTCTCGTGCACCTTGTGACCGCCGAGCTCGGCGGCGGTCACGTCCTCGCCCATGACGTCCTTCACGACCCCCGGGCCGGTCAGGAACATCGCGGCGTCCTCGGTCATGACGACGAAGTCGGTCAACGCGGGCGAGTAGCAGCCCCCGCCAGCCGAGAGCCCGCCGATGATCGAGATCTGCGGCACGACGCCGCTGAGCGCGACGTTGTGGCGGAAGATGCGCCCGTAGCCGCCGAGCGCGGCGGTTCCCTCCTGCATGCGCGCGCCGCCGGACTCGATGAAGCCGACGATCGGCACGCGCGAGCGCCCGGCGAGCTGCAGCACGCGGCCGATCGTGTCGGCCTGCGCGGCGCCGAGCGAGCCGCCGAGGAAGGAGACGTCCTGCGCGTAGCAGGCGACCGGGCGACCGTCGACGCGGCCGACGCCGCCGACGACGCCGTCGCCCGGGCGGGCGCGCGCGCCGAGCTTGGAGGAGACCACGCCCGAGCGGATCGCCGCGAACGTGCCGGCGTCGCACAGCAGCTCCAGGCGCTCGTGCGGGCTCAGCCGCTCGCGCTCGGTCTCGACGGCTTCGATGACGCTCATGCGGGTACCCCCTCGAGGCAGAGGACGACGTTGTGTCCGCCGAACCCGAACGAGTTCGACAGCGCGATCGGCTTCCCGTCCAACGGCTCCAGCGGCCGCGAGACGAGCGGGATGTAGTCGAGGTCGAGCTCCGGATCGGGCTCGTCGAGCCCGATCGTCGGCGGCAGCACGCGCTCGCGGAAGGCGAGCAGCGTCGCGATCGCCTCGACCGCGCCGGCCGCGCCGAGCAGGTGCCCGGTCGCCGACTTCAGCGACGAGATCGGGATCCGCAGCGCCTCGTCACCGAGCGCGCGCTTGATCGCGGCCGTCTCGGAGGCGTCGTTGAGCGGCGTCGACGTGCCGTGCGCGTTGATGTAGTCGACCTGCTCGGCGCGCACGCCCGCGTCGGCGAGCGCGGCGCGGATCGCGCCTGCGGCGTGCGTCCCCTCCGGCTCCGGGGCGGTCAGGTGGAAGGCGTCGGAGGTCGAGCCGAAACCGCGCACCTCGCCGAGCACGGTCGCTCCGCGCGCCGCGGCCTTCTCGGCGTCCTCCAGCACGAGGATCCCGGCGCCCTCGCCCATCACGAAGCCGTCGCGGCGCGCGTCGAACGGGCGCGAGATGCCGCTCGGCGAGAGTGCGCCCATCGCGGCGAAGCTCGCGCGCGAGAGCGGCGTCAGCGTCGCCTCCCCGCCGCCGGTGACGACCGCGTCGGCGTCGCCGTACTGGATCATCCGCGTCGCGGCACCGATCGCGTGCGAGCCGGCCGCGCACGCGGAGGCGACCGAGTAGGTGTGCCCGCGCAGGCCGTGGCGCATCGACAGCGCGCCCGCGCCCGCGTTCGGCATGAACAGCGGCACCGACAGCGGCGAGACGGCCTTCTCACCGCCGTCGCGCAGCGCGTCGTGCTGGGTCTCGAGCGAGCCGAGCCCGCCGATCCCCGTCGCCAGCACGCACGCCACCCGCTCGGCGTCGTACGGCAGCTCGCCCTGCCAGCCGGCGTCGGCGAGCGCCTCGTCGCTGGCGATCATCGCCATCTGGGCGAAGCGGTCGGCGCGGCGGATCTCCTTGACGGAGAGGTGCTCGCGCGCGACGAAGTCGCGGCAGGCGCCCTCGCCGTCGACGATGCCGCACTCGCCCGCGACCCATCGCTCCAGCAGCACGCCGGCGCCAACCCCCAGCGGGGTCACGGCACCGACGCCCGTGATGACGACCCGACGGCGGCTCACTACGCCCTTGCCACCACGAGGTCGATCGCGTCGCCGACGGTCTTCATGTTCTTCATGTCGTCGCCCTTGAGCTCGACGCCGTAGTCGTCCTCGACGATCTGCGCCAGCTCGACGAGGTCGAGCGAGTCGATGTCGAGCTCCTCGAACGTCGCCTCGCGCGTGACCGACTCGACGTCGGGGCCGAAGCTCGCGAGCGCCTCGACGATGCGCGCCTCGACGGCCTCTGGGGTTGCGGTTGACATCTGGTGGTCTCCTGTTCGGTGGGTAGAGGTCTGGGATCAGGCGGACATGCCGCCGTCGCAGGTGAGCACGGCGCCGGTCACGTACCCGGCGGCGTCGGAGGCGAGGAAGCGCACGCAGGCCGCGACGTCCTCGGGCGTGCCGGCGCGGCGCGCGGGCACGGCGGCCAGCAGGTCGCCGTTCAGGTCGGCCGTCATGTCGGTGGCGATCAGGCCGGGCGCGACGGCGTTGACCGTCACGCCGCGGCGCGCGACCTCCGCGGCGACGGTCTTCGTCATCGCGATCAGGCCGGCCTTCGAGGCGGCGTAGTTCGCCTGCCCCGGGTTCGCGCGCAAGCCGACGACGGAGGCGATGTTGACGATCCGCCCGCGGCGCTCGCGCAGCATCGGCGGGATCGCACGGCGCGTCGTGCGGAACGCAGCGGTGAGGTTGGTGCCGAGCACGAGCTCCCAGTCGCAGTCGCGAATCTGCGGCGAGAGGCCGTCGGCGCGCACGCCGGCGTTGTTGACGAGCACGAGCACGGGGCCGAAGCGCTCCTCGAGCGCGCTGAAGTGCGCGTCGGCGCGCTCGCGATCGATCACGTCGCCGCCGAGCGCGAGCGCGCGCCCGCCGGCCGCCTCGATCTCTGCCACGACGGCCGCGGCCGCATCCGCGGAGGCGTTGTAGCCGATGCCGACGGCCCAGCCGTCGGCGGCCAGCCCGCGCGCGATCGCCGCGCCGATGCCGCGCGAGGCGCCGGTGACGAAAGCGCAGCCTGCGCGCCGCTCAGCCATCACCGCGCCCCCACTCGATCACGCCGCCGCCCCACGTGAAGCCGCCCCCGAAGGCCGAGAGCAGCACGCGCGCGCCATCGCGCAGGCGGCCGTCGGCGCGCGCGACGTCGAGCGCGTAGGGCAGCGTCGCGGCGGACATGTTGCCCGTCAGCTCGATGCAGTCGACGACGCGCGCCTCGTCGAGCGCGAGCCGCTCGCCGACCGCCTTCAGGATCCGCCCGTTGGCCTGGTGGTAGACGAACAGGTCGATCTCCTCGAGCGTCAGCCCGGCTTCCGCGACCGCCTCGCGCGTGATCTCCGCCATCCGCGCGACGGCGTGCTTGAACGTCGCGTGGCCGTCCATCTCGATCGTGCTGCCGCTCGCACGGGCCAGCATCAGGGCCGACGGCTCGGAGGCGTCGGCGCGCAGCAGGATCGGCCCGACGCGGCCCGCCCCGGCAGGCGTCGCGGCGAGCACGACCGCGCCCGCACCATCGGCGAACAGCATCGCCGTCTGCTTGGACTCGTGGTCGATGATGCGGCTGATGAAGTCGGCGCCGACGACCAGCGCATGCTCGGCACGCCCCGCCTCGATGCTGCCCGCCGCGAGCGCGAGCGCGGAGAGGAAGCCGTTGCAGGCGGCGTTGAGGTCGACCGCCCCGGCGCGGTCGGCGCCGAGCGCGTGGGCGACCATCGCCGCGGTGTTCGGCATCGGCAGGTCGGGCGTGAGCGTGCCGACGACGATCAGATCGAGCGCGGCGGCCGTGACCCCGGCGCGCTCGAGCGCGCCGACGGCCGCAGCGACGGCGTGGTCGACGAGCAGCTCGTCGGGCGCGGCGTGGCGGCGCTCGCGGATGCCGGTGCGCGTGTAGATCCACTCGTCGGTCTTGCCGATCCGCTCGGCGATCGTCGCGTTCGTGACGACGCCCGCCGGCAGGCTCGCGCCGACGGAGAGCACCGCCGCGCCGCGCAGCTCCGGCGGCGCCGGACGCTGCGCGGATGCGGCGTCTGCCAGAGCGTTCTCAGACACCGACGCGCTCCAGCTGCTCGGCGGCGAGTGCCTCGACGTCGGGCAGCGTGCGCTTCACGAGCCCGGTGAGCACGCGGCCGGGACCGGTCTCGACGCAGCGCTCGACCCCGCGGGCGTGCAGCGCGAGCAGCGTCTCGCGCCAGCGCACCGGCTCGGTGAGCGCGTCGGCGAGGCGGGCGCGCACGTCGTCGAACGGCTGCGTCGTGATCGAGCTGACGACGGGCACCACCGGCTCGCGGAAGTCGATCGCCGCCAGCGCCGCCTCCAGCTCGGGGCGCGCGCCGGCCATCGCCGGGGAGTGGAAGGCACCGGTGACGGGCAGCGGGACGGCGCGCAGGCCGGCCTCGCGCGCGTGCCCGGTCGCGATGCCGAACAGCTCGAGCGCACCGGAGAGCACGACCTGGTTGGGCGCGTTGTCGTTGGCGACCGTCAGCCCGGACGCCGCCGCCACGTCGGCGGCGCGATCCGCCGCGCCGTTGCCGAGCAGCGCGAGCATCGAGCCGTCGCCGGCGCGCTCGCCGGACTCCTGCATCAGGCGCCCGCGGATCGCGACCAGCCGCAGCCCGTCCTCGGCGCTCAGCGCCTCGGCGGCGACGAGCGCGGCGACCTCGCCGAGCGAATGGCCCGCGTAGGCCTCGCCCTCGATCCCGGCCGCGCGCAGCGCCTCGAAGCCGACGACGCTCGCGCAGTAGATCGCCGGCTGCGCGAAGCGCGTGCCCTCGGACACCCGCGCGAAGGGGTCGTCCCCGACGACCTCGATCGCGAGCCCGAGCAGGTCGGGTCGCCGGACGGCGACCTCGTCGCGCATCTCGGCGGTCTGGCTTCCCTGGCCGGGGAAGAGCAATGCGGTGAGCGGCACTGCACGCATACTGCGCGCGTTAAGGCCGATCTCCTGGGGTCCGACGCGTCAGCTCCCCCCGCTTGGGGGGCAACCTCAGCCCAGCAGACCCACCCGCTGCGCCCGCTGCACCGCCTCGGCGCGGTTGCGCGCCTTCAGCTTGCGGTAGAGCGCGCTCGTGTGCTCCTTGACCGTGTGCGGTGAGAGGTAGAGCTGGGTCGCGATCTCGCGGTTCGTGAAGCCGGTCGCGATCAGCGCGAGCACCTCCTTCTCGCGCTCGGAGAGCAGCGTCGAAGGCTGGTCGGCCTGCGGCGGGAACATCGTCATCCCGAGCCCGACCATCCGCACCGCCATCGCGACGTCGTGCGCGCCCCAGTCCTTGGAGACGAAGCCCGACGCGCCGGCGGCCTTCGCCGCCTGCGGCGAGATGCGCCCGGCGCCGGAGATCAGCAGCACGCGCGTCGCGGGTGCGGCGGCGCGGATCGACTCGCAGATGTCGGCCCCCGACTCGCTGCCGAGGAACAGGTCCACGAGCGCGACGTGCGGGCTGTAGCGGCGCGTCAGCTCGAGCGCCTCCGTCGCGTCGCGCGCCGCGATGCAGCGCTCGACCCACGACTGCTCGCCGAGCAGCTGGCGGAAGCCCCAGTGCACGACGTCGTGATCGTCGACGACGAGCACGCGCAGACGACGGTCGTCGTTCAGCGGGATCTTCCCGGCCATGCTCACGCGTCGTCCTCGAGCTCGTCGACGGGCACCACAAGCCGCACCCGCCAGCCGGGCGGATCGATCGACTCGTCGGCGCCGAACTCGACGAAGCCACGGTGCTGGACGGCCTCGAAGACGGCGAGCCGCAGCCCCATCCCGCCGCCGCCGACCGCGGCCGCCTCGGGGTCGACGCCGTCGTTGCGCACCTCCAGCGAGAAGGTGTCGGCGTCGCGCTCGACGAGCACGTCGACGCGCGTCGGCGCGGCGTGCTTGGCTGCGTTGCGCAGCGCCTCGGCGAGCACCGACTGTGCGAGCCCCTCGCGCTCGGGCGGGACCTCCACCCCGGCCGGCCAGTGCTGCTCGATCGGCAGCCCGGTCTCGCGCCCGATCCGCACGATCTCCGCGCGCAGCGTCGTGCCCGTCTCCGACGGGACCGCGGCGAGCGGGCGCTCGAGCGCGCGGCGCAGGTCGGCGAGCGCCTCCTGCATCTCGGTGCGGCAGCGCGCGCGCTGCTCGTCGCTGAGCGGCTGCTCGGCGCTCAGCACGAGCGAGACGCCGAAGAGCCGCTGCATCACGCGCTCGTGGATCTCGCGCGCGAGGTCGATCCGCTCGCCGAGCCGCCTGGTGCGCTCCTGCTGGCGGGTCGCGATCCGTGCGGTGGCGGCGAGCGCCGCGGTCTTGCCGAGCGTCCACATCAGGTGGCGCTCGCCGTCGCTGAGCTCGAAGTCGCCGCCGCCGCGGTCGGCGGCGATGATCCCGTACATGTGTCCGGCCGCGGCGAGCGGGGTGCAGACGAGCGAGGTGATCCCGAGCAGCTTCGCGTAGTCCTGCGGCACCTCGTGCTCGATCGCGTCGGCCTTCACGAGGATCACGCGATCCTCGGTGAGCGCGCGCTGCGCGATCGGCGCCTCCTCGAGCGTCGGGCGCAGCTTCGCCAGGCGCGTGAACGAGATCCCGTGCGAGCCGACCGCGCGCACGCGCTGGCGCCCGACGTCGTAGAGGAAGATCGCGGCCCGGCGCATCGTCGTCAGGCGGCAGATCGCCTCGCAGATGCGGTGGTAGAACTCGCTGGAGGTCGTGTCGCTCTCGATCTCCGAGAGCAGGTCGACGAAGACCTCGAGCGGCTCGACGCCGGCGAACAAGCTCGTCTCGCGTGCCGGCGACGGGGGAGTCGCGGTGCTCACAGCCTCTGACTGTAGACCTCGCCCGACCGCGGGCACGGGCGTCGACGCGACTGCTTCCCCCCGGTTGGGGGGTCCCTGCGCCCTACGCAGCCGTGGCGACGAGCGGGTGCTCGGCGCGAATCCCGTAGAGCGTCGTGCGCTCGGCGGCGGGGCGGCCTGCCCGGTGAGCGGCGGCGATCAGCTGCGGCGGATCCAGTCGCGTGCCGTGGTAGCTGCCCGCGAGGCGGCTGATCGACTCCTCCATCAGCGTGCCGCCGAGGTCGTTGACGCCCCAGCGCAGCGCCTCGGTGGCGGCGTCGAGGCCCATCTTCACCCACGACGCCTGCACGTTGCGGATGCTGCGCCCGAGCGCGAGGCGGAAGACTGCGGTGTGCTTGAGGTTCTCCTCGCGGCTGATCTCCTCGACGCCGTGGGTGCGGCCGAGCAGCGTGTGGAACGGGATGAACGAGAGCGGCACGAACTCGGTGATCCCGCCGCTGCGCTCCTGCAGCTCGCGGATCACGCGCATGTGCTCGGCCAGCTCCCACGGCTCCTCGATGTGGCCGAACATGACGGTGGAGGTGGAGCGCAGGCCGGCGGCGTGGCTCGCCGCGACGATCTCGACCCAGCGCGCGACGGGCAGCTTGTTCGGCGAGATCCGCTCGCGCACGCCGTCGTGCAGGACCTCGGCGGCGGTGCCGGGCGTCGAGTCGAGGCCGGCGTCGCGCAGCCGCGCGAAGACCTCGGCGAGCGGCAGGCCGCTGATGTCCTGCATGTGCGCGATCTCCATCGGCGAGTAGGCGTGCAGGTGCAGCTGCGGCGCCGTGGCCTTGGCGAGCGCCAGCCAGCCGAGGTAGTCCTCGAAGGACCAGTCGGGGTGGATGCCGGACTGGATGCACAGCTCGGTCGCGCCGTAGGCGAGCGCCTCGTGGATGCGCCCGACGAAGTCCTGCTCGCCGTGCTCGTAGGCGTCCGGCGAGCGCTTGCCCTGCCCGAAGCCGCAGAACGCGCAGCCGACGATGCAGACGTTGGAGATGTTGATGTTGCGGTTCACGACGTAGGTGACCGTCTCGCCCGCCAGCTCGGCGCGCAGCTCGTCGGCCGCGGCGCGCATCGCCTCGATCGCCTCCGGTCGCGTCTCGGCGAACATCGCCGTCAGCTCCTCGGGACTGAGCCAGCCGCCGTCGCGCGCGCGCTCGAGCGCCGGGCCGACGAGGTCGGAGCGGATCGCGAACGGCGCGTCCTGACGCCCCGAGCCGCGCCGCGGGATGAAGCTCCAGTACTTCGCCTTGATCGTGTCGAGCACGCCCTGCGCCAGCCACTCCGGCTCGATGTACCGGGGGTAGACGCACAGCCGCTCGGTCAGCGCGACGCCGTCCTGCGCGAGGCGCTTGCGCACCTGATGCGGGCTCGGGAAGGGATGCTCGGGACTGATGTGGTCGCCGTTGGCGGACAGGCCGCCGAGGTCGCTCGCGCCGGCGGCGACCAGCTCCGGCCACCAGTCGGCGAGGTTCGGCGGCACCTGGATCCCGACGTCCGGCATCAGCTCGCGCGCGAGCGCGATCAGGTCCTTCATGTCGTCGATCGAGACGGACGTCGCCCACTCCGGCGCCTGCACCTCCGGACCGCCGTGCAGCCCGGTGCGCCAGTACTCCTCCGCGGCCGCCGTCGCGATCTGCGCCGGCTCCTCGCCGTAGTAGCGCCGGTGCGGGACGAAGTTCTGCAGGATCACCTCCTGCAGGTGGCCGTGCTCGGCGTGCACCGCCGCGAGCGCCTCCAGCGAGGCGACGCGGTCGCTCTCGCGCTCCCCGATCCCCACCAAGATCCCACTCGTGAACGGGATCTTCAGCTCGCCCGCGGCGCGGATCGTCGCCAGGCGCAGCGCCGGCTCCTTCGTCGGCGAGCCCTGATGGGCGAGGAGGTCGTCGCGGATCGACTCGAGCATCAGCCCCTGGGACGCCGTCACCTCACGCAGACGGCCGAGATCCGCCCGCGAGAGCGCGCCGAGGTTCGTGTGCGGCAGCAAGCCGCGCTCGAGCGCGCGCTCGCACGCCCACACGACGTAGGCGACGAAGTCCGCGAAGCCCAGCGCCGCGAGCCGCTCGCGCACGCCGGGATGATGACCCGGATCGTCGCCCGTCAGCACGAGCAGCTCCTTGACCCCGCGTCGCGCGGCGCCGTCGATTAGCGCCTCGACCTCCGCGGGCGCATGCAGATGCGGCTGGTGGGTCGCGAACGCGCAGTACTTGCAGTGCGAGACGCACGTCCGCGAGAGCGACAGCGTCAGATTGCGGCTGAACGTGACCCGGCGGCGCATCCCGTCGCAGTCTAGAGACACCACATCACCGTCCCGCCGGGCCGACTGCCTCCGCGAAATCGTTGCGAACACCGAGTGCAATTCCACAGGCGCCTCACAACGATGGAGGCGTGGATGACTTCCCATCGATGAAGGCGCGGCGACTCTTCGCAATTTTGACCCGCGAGCCATTGGGCTATCGGGTCGTGCGGCAGACCGGGTCGCACCGCACGCTCACCGCGCCAGGGCGACCGCGCGTGGTGTTCGCATTCCACGACCGCCAGACGATCCGGCCTCGCACGGTCCGCGAGATCCTCTGCGATCAAGTCGGCCTTGAACCGGACCAGGCGCGCCGGCTACTGTGAAAGGAGATGATCCGAATTCGCGTTCAGTACCACCAAGACGAGGACACCTGGGTTGCAACGTCGCCCGACCTCAAAGAGAGCTGGATCGCAGTCGCCGACTCGCTGGCGGAGGCCCACCAACTCGCCGAGGACGGCGTCCGCTTCGTGCTCGAGCGCGACGACGTGATCATCGAGCACCTCGTGCCGACGCGCGGGTAGCCTCGCCTGCCCGCCCCGCCGGGCGAGCGCTTATCCTCCCGCGCCGGAATGCGTCCCCCGCTCCCCCTCCTCGCGCTGCTCGCGGCGCTGACGCTCGCCGCCTGCGGCGGCGGCGCCGGCACCGATCGGCCGAACGCGGACGCCACGCTGCTGCTCGACTTCACGCCGAACGCGGCGCATGCCGGGATCTACTCGGCGGTGCAGCGCGGCTTCGACGCGGCGGAGGGCGTGCACCTGCATGTGCGTGTGCCCGGGTCCTCCACCGACGGGATCAAGCTGCTGCTGAGCGGCCGCACGCAGTTCGCGGTGCTCGACATCCACGACCTCGCGCTCGCCGCCGAGCAGGGACGCGACCTCGTCGGCGTGATGGCGCTCGTGCAGCGCCCGCTGGCCGCCGTGCTCACCGTCCCCGGGGTGAAGACCCCGCGCGAGCTCGAGGGCCGCAAGGTCGGCGTCACCGGACTGCCGAGCGACGATGCGGTGCTGCGCTCGATCGTGACCGGGGCCGGCGGGAGCTTCAACCGCGTCGAGCGCGTGACGATCGGCTTCAACGCGGTGCCTGCGCTGCTCGGCGGCCGGGTCGCCGGCGCCACCGCGTTCTGGAACGTCGAGGGTGTCGCGCTGCGCGCCAAGCGCCCGGGCGTCCACGTCTTCCGCGTCGACGACTACGGCGCCCCGCCCTATCCCGAGCTGATCCTCTGCACTTCGCGCGCGACGCTGCGCGAGCAGCCTGCGCTCGTGCGCGCGACGATCCGTGCGCTGGTGCGCGGCTACGGCGTCACGCTGCACGACCCGGCGAGCAGCCTCACCGACGAGCAGGAGCGCGTCGCCGGCCTCGACCGCGGAGAGCTGGAGCGCCAGCTCGACGTGCTCGGCCCCGCGCTCGTCGCGCCGGGCGGACGCGTCGGCGAGCTCGACCCCGACGTGCTGGCACGCTGGGCGCGCTGGGAGGCCCGCTTCGGGATCGTCAAGCACCCGCCCGACGTCGCACGCCTGTTCGACACCGCGCTCGTGCCGTAGGCGTCGATCAGACCGCGGGGGCGCGAGCGCGTTACCCGTCGCCGGCGACGAGGATGCACGCCGCGGCGTGACCGTCCTGCTCGCCGTCGCCCGGCGCGACCGGCCGCAGGCGCGGGTCCTCGACCCGGCAGTGCTCGACGGCGACCGGGCAGCGCGGGTGGAAGCGGCAGCCGGCGGGGACGTCTGAGGCGTCCGGGACCTCGCCGCGCAGCGCCTCGCGCTCGGGCCGGTCGAGCGGATCGAGGCGCGGCGTGACCGCGAGCAGCGCCTTCGTATACGGGTGCGCGGGGCGCTCGAGCACCTGCGTCGGTGTCCCCTGCTCGACGATCCGCCCGAGGTACATGACGGCTATGCGGTCGGCGTAGCGCGCCGCCGTCGGCAGGTCGTGAGTGATCAGCAGCACGCCCATGCCGGCGTCGCAGAGGCCCGCGAGCAGTGCCATGATCTCGGCGCGCACGGAGACGTCGAGCATCGAGACCGGCTCGTCGGCGACGACGAACTCGGGCTCGAGCATGATGCTGGCGGCGATCGCGACGCGCTGACGCTGGCCGCCCGAGAGCTCGTGCGGGTGGCGCGAGAGGAACGCCTCCGGCGGCGTCAGGCCGACCGCCGCGAGCGCCTGTTCCACGCGCATCGTGCGCTCGCCGCGTGCCATCCCGCGATGGTGGATCAGCAGCGGCTCCTCGAGCACCGCGCGCACGCGGCAGCGCGTGTCGAGCGCCTCGTAGGGGTCCTGGTAGATCAGCTGCATGCGCCGGCGCAGGCGCCGCAGCTCCCGCCCGTGCACGGCGGTGACGTCCTCGCCGTCGAAGCGCACGCGGCCGGCGGCCGGCTCGAGCAGCCGCAGCGCAAGGTGGCCGGTCGAGGTCTTGCCCGAGCCCGACTCGCCGACGAGCGCGACCATCTCACCGCGCTCCAGGCGCAGCGATACGCCGGCGACCGCGACGACGCTGCCGCCGCGACGACGGCGCAGCGGAAGCCCCGAGGCGGCGAGCGCGAAGCGCGCCTCGACCTCGTCGAGCTCAAGCAGCGCCGGTGCGGGCGCGGGCGCGCTCATGCCGCGTCCTCGCGGTCGCGACGGCGCGAGCGGTCCGGCGAGGCCTCGAGCAGCTGCCGCGTGTAGGGGTGCCCGGGACGCGCATACAGATCCGTGACGGGCGCCGTCTCGACGATCCGCCCGGCGCGCATGACTGCGGCCCGATCGCAATAACGCATCACGACCGGCAGGTCGTGCGTGACGAGCAGCAGCGCGAGGTTCAGCTCCTCGCCCAGGCGCACGAGCAGCTCGAAGATCTGGGCCTGCACCATCGTGTCGAGCGCGGTCGTCGGCTCGTCGGCGATCAGCGCCGTCGGCTTGCAGGCAAGCGCCATCGCGATCGCCGTGCGCTGGCGCATTCCGCCCGACAGCTCGTGCGGGAACGCGCCCATGCGACGAGCGGGAATGCCGACGACCTCCAGCAGCTCGACCGCGCGCTCGCGCGCCTCTCGGCGCTCCATCAACCCGTGTGCGACGAGCGGCTCGGCGACCTGCGCGGCGATCCGCTTGACCGGGTTGAGCGAGCTCATCGCCCCCTGGAAGACGATCGCGATCTCGCACCAGCGATGCGCGCGCCAGACGTCGTCGCCGCCGCGCGGCAACGGGCTCCCGTTCAGCAGCAGCTCGCCCTCGACCTCGGCGCGGCGCGGCAGCAGCCCCATCAGCGCGAGCGCCGAGGTGGTCTTGCCGCAGCCGGACTCGCCGACGAGCGCGAAGCGCTCGCCGCGGCTGATGTGCAGGTCGATGCCCTGCACGGCGTGCACGACGGTGCCGTCGGGCGCGGGGTAGCGCACGTGCAGGTCGCGGACCTCGAGCGCCACCGTCATCGCGCCAGCTCCTTCTCCGCGGCTGCCACCACCGGTGCGCGGCGGCGCCGGCGGTGCGGCCGCAGGGCGCGCCCGGCGAACGGCACGTTCGTGTCGCGCGGGTTGAGCGCGTCCTCGATCGCGAGGCCGACGAGCGTCGCGCACAGCACGATCAGGCCGACGAGCAGCCCCGGCGGCAGCAGCACCCACCAGGCGCCGACGGTCGACGCGCCGTGGTCCGACGCGTCCGCGATCAGCTTCCCGAGTGAGGCCTGGGTCGGGTCGCCGAGGCCGAGGAACGAGAGCGCCGTCTCGGCGAAGATCGCGGCCGAGACGCCGAGGATCGCGTTCGCGATCAGCAGCGGCGCGGTGTGCGGCACGATCCGCCGCAGGATCACGTGCAGGTGCCCCGCGCCGAGTGAGCGCGAGCGTTTCACGTAGACCTGCTCGCGCAGCGACTTCACCTGCGCGCGGATGATCCGCGCCGGAAAGGTCCACAGGAGCAGCCCGATGATCAAGACGATGTGCGACAGGCTCGGCCCCCACACCGCCGCCACGACGATCAGCAGCGGCAGCGCCGGCACGACGATGAAGTAGTCGGTCACGAGCGTCAGCACGAGGTCGATGCGCCCGCCGAAGTAGCCGGCGCAGATCCCGACCGTGCCGCCGATAACGATCGAGACGAGCGCCGCCAGGCCGCCGACGAGCAGCGACACGCGGCACGCCCAGATCAGCTCGGAGAGCATGTCGACGCCCTGGTCGCTCAACCCCAGCAGGTGCGCCGAGGACGGCGCCTGGAAGACCGGTCCGACCTGCTGGTCGGGGGCGTAGGGCGCGATCGCCGGCGCGAGGATCGCCGCGAGCACGATCGCGCCGAGCGTGACGAGGCCCGCGACCGCGGCCGGGCGGCCGCGCAGGACGGCGCTAGTTCGGGACACGGTCCGTGATCCAAGCGACGAGACGCCGCCAGTAGTCGAAGCGCTGCGCGACGGAGCCGCTGAGGATGAACTCGTGCGCGGCGTCCGGGTAGAGCACGAGCTCCGTCTCGACGCCGCGCTGGCGCAGCAGCGTGAACATCGTCTCCGCCTGGCCCGGCGGCACCTGCTGGTCGCTCTGCGGGTGCAGGAAGAGGGTCGGCGTCGTGATGCTTCCGGCGTAGCGCAGCGGCGAGCAGCGGTCGTAGAGCTCCCAGCGCTCGGAGGGCAGCCCGCCGAGCTCGGAGACCATCAGCGCGCTCGCGCCGGAGGTGCCGTACATCTGCACCATCTCCGAGACGCCGGCGCCGGAGACGGCGGCCTTGAAGCGATCGGTGTGGCCGACGAGCCAGTTCGTCATGTACCCGCCGTAGCTGTACCCCGTGACCGCGAGCCGCCCGGGATCCGCGACCCCCTCCGCGATGAGCGCGTCGACCGCGCAGAGGAAGTCCTCGCCGTCCTTCACGCCCCATCCTTCGGACACGCCTCCGTAGTGCGCCGCGCCCCAGCCGCCGCTCGCGCGCGGGTTCATGAGCAGCACGTTCCAGCCGCGCCGCACGAACGCGTAGCTGAGGAACTCGAGGTCCATCGGCACCGGGGTGTTGTAGCCGTGCGGGCCGCCGTGGATGTAGAGCAGCAGCGGCGCGGGGTCAGGGCCGCTCGCGCCGCGCAGCAGGAAGCCCTGGACCTCGAGGCCGTCCGGGGCCCGGAAGCGCCGGTCCTCCGGCTTCACGACGACGTCCGCGAGCACCTCGGCGTTGTGGTGCGTGAGCTGGCGCCGCTGCTCGCCGCGCGCGTCGCTGACGAAGATCTCCGCCGGCGAGCGCCAGTCCCCGAGAATCGTCGCGAGGCAGTCGCCGCGCAGCGAGAGGCTGCGCACCATGAGCGTCTCGCCGGCGATCACGCGCTCCGCCGCGCCACCGGCGAGCGGTACGCGCATGAGCGGTCCGCGCGCCTCGTCGACGATGACGAAGAGGACGTCGCCATCCGCCGTGACGGCCGGGGTGCCGCCGATCCAGGGATAGGCCTCGTCGGCCACTGGCCGGTCGAGCTCGGCAGCGAGCTCGACCATCTCTCCGCTCTCCGGGTCGACGTGGAAGAGCGAGGACTGCACGCAGCTCGACGTTCCGCGCTTGCCGACCACGAGCAGCGCCGCGCCGTCGGGCGTCCAGCCGACCTGCTCGCTCTCGGAGTCGATCGGCGTCACGCGCCGCGGCGGCCGTCCGTCCTCGATGAGGTGGACGTGGGCGGGCATGTGCATGTGGATTCCCGCGACGAACGCGAGCCGCCCGTCCACGGAGAACGCGGGGTGGCCCGCATCGCTCGCGAAGTCGTCGGTCAGCGGCGTGACTGCGCCGTCGAGCTCGACCAGGTACAGCCGGTGGCGCCGCTGCGGCAGCCCCCGGCCGTCGAACCGATGCGGCGCGTCGCGCACGACGACGGGATCGCGCGGGCCCCGCCGCTCCGGCTCCACCGCGACGACGGCGAGCGCGCCGCCGTCCGGGCGCCACGCGAGCTGGAGCGCCTCCACGTTCTCCAGCAGGCGCTCGTCCGAGCCATCGGACCCGAGCACCCGCACGCCCCCGCGCTCGTCGCGCGCGCACAGCGCGAGCTGGTCGCCCGAGGGCGACCAGCGTGCCCCGTCGCCCGCGGGCTCGCCGAACGTGGCGACGGGGTCCCCCGTCGCCACGTCCAGCACGCGGACCGTCCGCCTGAGACCGTCGAGCTCGAGGTCGAGCACGAGCTCTGTGAACGCGAGCCGTCGCGCGTCCGGGCTCAGGTCGAGCTCCGCGGGCGTGCGCAGCCCCAGCGCGTGCTGCTCCAACTCCAGCGTCTCCATGGCGTCGAGTCCTCTCTTCATCTCGCGTCGGCTACTTGTGCTGGACCGACAGCGCCGTCTCGAGCGTCTTCTGGAACCAGCCGCCCGGGCCGGCGGCGAAGCCGGTCCACGCGGTGCTGTGGACGTAGACGTCCTTGGCGTACGCGACGAGCAGGATCGGCCGGTCGTTCAGCAGGATCTGCTGGAGCTGGTCGAGCTGGGCCTTGCGCGCCGCCGGATCGGTCGTCGCGCCCACCTTGGCGTAGAGCGCGTCGTACTTCGGGTTGCAGTAGCCGGCGAAGTTGCTGACGCCGAAGCTTGCGCACAGCTGGTAGCCCAGCACGGCCGTCGGGTCGACCGTCCCCGACACCGTGAGCAGCCCGAAGTCGAACGTCGAGTACTTGTTGCCCGGCCCGAAGATCCCCGTCACCGCCGCGGCGGCGTCGAGCACCCGGCCACGCACCTTGATGCCGAGCTTCGCGAAGTCCTCGGTGAGGATCGTCAGCGTCGCGGTCTCCGGTCCAGTCGGGTCCTGGAGCACGATCACGTCGTAGGACATCGGATGCCCGTTCGCGACGCGCGTGCCGTCTGCGCCGCGCTTGAAGCCGGCCTGGTCGAGCAGCGCGTTTGCGCGCGCGATGTCGAACGGCGTCGGCGCTGCCTGGAGGTGGCTCGCGGGCATCACCGGCGGGACCATGCTGCTGCCGGGCGTGCCGAACCCGTAGTACCCCGTCTGCACGACGCGGTTGCGATCGATCGCGAGGTCGAGCGCCTGGCGCACGAGCGGGTCGCGCAGCTCCGGGTGCTTTGCGCGCGGGCTCGAGTTGATCGTGAAGAACAGCTCGTTGAGGCTGTTCGGCGCCTCGACCGCGAGCCGGTCGCTGCTCAGCTTCTTCGCGCCGGAGGGCTGCACGCGTTCGGCCGCGTCGACCTCGCCGTGCGTGACTGCGCTCGAGAGCGCGTCCGGGTTGGAGTAGAAGGCGAAGCCGATCCGTGCGACGTGCGGCGCGGGACCGAAGTAGCCGGGGTTGCGGTCAAGCGTGAGCGCCTGGCCCTTGCGGTAGCTGCGGACGTAGAACGGGCCGCCGCCGACGATCGGGGCGGGATCGGTGAAGGTTTGCAGCTGCTTGCCGTCGCCCTTCGCGTACCGCTCCCAGACGTGGCGGGGGACGATCGGCAGCAGCGTCAGCTGGTCGAGCGCGTTCGCGGCCGGCGTCCTGAAGCGCACGGTCAAGTTGGTCGGGCCGGTGCTGGAGACGCCCGCGACGGAGGGCGCGTACGAGGAGATGTTGAGGGTCGGGATCCTCAGCACGGTCCGGATCGTCCAGAGCGCGTCGTCCGCCGTGAGCGGCTTGCCGTCGGACCACTTGCCGCCGGAGGCGAGCGTGAAGGTCGCCGACTTCCCGTCGGCGCTGATCTTCCACGAGCGCGCGAGTTCCGGCTTGATCTGCCCGGCGTTGTCGTACACGACGAGCGTCGGCAGCGTGAGGCTCGTGACCTCGGCCGCCTGGTTGCTGATCGCGACGAAGGGGTTGAGCGAGTCGATGTCGCCGAGCGTGCCGACGCGCAGGACGGCGGAGGTGTTGCCGCCGCTGCCGCCACAGGCGACGAAGGCGAGCGACGCCGCGAGGAGACAGAAGAGGGCGGCCAGGATGCGGCCGATGCGAACGGTCATGTGAGTCGTCCTTCTGACGCAGGGATTGGGAACCGGCTGCGAGGAGGGGATCCGTCATAACGTCGACGGTTCGGCCGATCATAGGTACGAGCAGCCGGTGTGTATTCATCGGCGGGTGAGGAATGTCCACCGCGCCCTTGTCGGGGGTTACAAGCGCCGACGCGCCGGAGAGTGGTGGGGCTCTCAGCGCACATCGGAGGCAGTGCGATCGTCATCGTCGACCCGCTCCATCCCGCAACGCGCCCGCGACGGCGCCGAGCGCCTGCTCGAACGCGTCGAGCGTGAAGCCGAGGACCGCGTCGTCGATCGCCGTCGAGAGCGCAACCTCGCCGCCGGAGCCGAAGTAGACGCCATGGTTCATCGCCGCGCAGTGGAGCAGCGCGAGCCGCTCGAAGTCGATCATGCCGTCGTCGTCGAGCACGTAGAGCCCCATCGACGAGCCCTCGTGGATCACCCGCAGCGGCACGCCGGCGCGGGTCGCGCGCTCCCGCAGGCCCTCGGCGAGCTCCCCGGCGGTGCGCTCCATCGCCGCGATCCGCTCGGCCGTGAGGTCACGCACGGCGACCGCGCCCGCCGCACAGCCCAGCACGTTGCCGTTGAACGAGCCGCCGTGGTAGAGCGGCGCGGCGCTGCCCGGGTCGAGGATTGAGAGCAGCTCCGCCGAGCCGGCGACCGCGCCGACCGGCAGGCCGCCGCCGATCCACTTGCCGAGGCAGGTGAGGTCGGGCGCGAGGCCGAAGCGCTCGGCCGAGCCCCCGACCGCGAGCCGGAACATGATGCAGTCGTCGAGGATCGCGAGCGCGCCCGCCTCCTTCGCGAGGCGCTCGACCGCCGGCAGGAAGCCAGGTGGCGGGGGGGTGTGGACGCCCGTGACCATCACCGGCTCGACGATCACCGCGGCGACCTGCTCGCCGTGCTCGGCGAGGACGCGTGCGAAGTCCTCGACGTCGCCGAAGGCGGCGAGCAGCGTGCGGCCCGGGATCTCCGGCGCGCCGAGCAGTCCCGCCTCGAGGTCGTCGTAGGAGCCGTGGTAGGCGTGGAGCGCCTTGAGCACCAACGGCCGGCCCGTGACGCGGCGCGCCAGCTTGACCGCGAGCATCGTCGCCTCGGTGCCGGTGTTGACGAAGCGCACGTGGTCCGCGGTGGCGACGCGGTCGCACAGCAGCTCCGCGAGCTCGAGCTGCGGCGCCGAGCTCCCGGGCCACGCGCTGCCGCGGGCGACCTGGTCCTGCACCGCGCGCACGACCGGGGCATAGGCATGGCCGTGGATCAGGCTCATGCCGTTGCCGACGAGGTCGACGTAGCGGTTCCCGTCGAGATCCCACATGTAGGGCCCGAGCGCACGCTCGAAGGCCGGCGGATGCGGACGCAGGAAGCCGAACGTGCGCGTGTTGCCACCGGGCATGCACGCGCGCGCCCGTGCCATCCGCTCGGCCGACGCGGGCGTCCGCTGCGCATACGTCGTCTCGATCACGGACCACGGAGGCGAGCCGCCGTCCCGCGGCGGGGCGCTTCGCTCGTCCGCGTGGTGAGTCCCGTTCGTCATCTCTCTCCCCGTCGTCCGGTGATGGTCTCGGGCCGCCGATCCGATCGGCCACCCGGCGCGGCGGGAGCATCATAGCGCCAATCTGTCGTCTGTCGACATTTTTCAGTCGACATTTTTCAGTCGACATTGTATGGTGCGATCCGTTGTTTGGATCTACCCGTCAGAAGGAGGAGCTACGGGTGAGCAGCCTCGTCACAACCCATCCCGTGCGGTCGCTCGCAGACGGGCGCACCGCGAACCTCGTGGCGCTCTCGCCGCCAGTTGGACAGGCGTCGATGACGCTCGAGGGCCTCTGCGCGACGCTCGGACCGCTCGCCGCGCTCGTGCTCGCGCCGCGCGGCCTCGACGTCGCCGTCACCGGGGGGCAGGTGTTCGACCGCTTCGCGACCGCGGTGGCCATGCCGAACGCGGTCGTGCTCGCCGCCGGCATCGAGACGCACACGCACGACCTGCTCGACCTGATCGCGACCGTCGGCCGCGCCGGCGGGGCGGCGGTCGTCTTCAAGGGCGTCTCCGCCCCGCCCGCCGTCGTGCTCGAAGCGGCCCAGCGGGCCCGCGTCGCGCTGCTGCAGGCACGCAACGACGTCGCCTGGGGCGACCTCTACGCGCTGATCGCCGCCTGCGTCTCGCAGCCGGAGCCCGACGCCGCCACCGAGGCGTTCGCCGACGCCCAGAGCGACCTCTACGCGCTCGCCGACGTGACCGCCGCGCTCGCCGGCGGCGCCGTCACGATCGAGGACGCCGGCATGCGACTGCTGGCGTACTCGCGCGGCGAGGCGACCGGCGACGACGGCCGCACCCAGGGCATCCTCGCGCGCAGCGCGCCGGAGAAGCTGCTCGAGCGACTGCGCGTCGGCGGCGGGCTCGCGCGCATCGCCGCCTCGGCCGCGGTCGTGCCGATCTCCGTCGAGGGCTTCCAGCCGCGGCGGGTCGTCTCCGTGCGCGCCGGCGGCGCGGTCGTCGGCTACGTCTGGCTCGTCGAGGAGACGCACGCGCCGGACGAGCACGCCGACGCCGCGCTGCAGGAGGCCGCGCGCATCGCCGCGCCGCTGCTCGCGCGCGAACGCATGACGACGCGCGTGAAGCGCAGCGTGCGCGGGGAGTGGCTCGCCCGCCTGCTCACCGGGGACGGTCCTCCGGCCGTGCTCGCGGCGCAGCTCGGCATCCCCGCAACGGCATGGTTCACCGTCGCCGCCTACGCCGCCCCACGTGCCAAGGTGGACGCTGAGCCGTGCGCCGTGCGCACGGCGGACCTGATCGCGCTGCACCTGCGCGCGCTCCACGACGACATCGCGGTCGTCGACCTCGACTCGATCGTCTACGCGCTGATGATCGACCTCGAGCAACCGGAGCGCGCGAGGATCCGTGGGACGGTCGGCGACTGCATGGCGCGCCTGCGCCGGACGCTCGGAGAGGGCGCCTGCGCCGGCCTCGGTGGGACGGTCGTGCACGTCGAGGAGGTCGCGGAGGCGCGCGCGTCCGCCGACCGAGCGCTCGCGATCAGCGCGGAGCTGCGCCCGGGCGAGCTCGTCGACGTCGAGGACGTCCGCGGCGAGGCCTTCGTGCTCGCGCTGCGCGAGTTCGCCGCGCGCGAGCTGTACCCGCTCTCGCACCAGCTCGCAGGGCTCTTCGAGTACGACGCGGCGAACACGACCGACTACGTGCCGACCCTGCGCGCGTACCTCGACGCGATGGGCGACGTCGTGCTCGCCGCGCAGCGGCTGCACGTGCACCCGAACACGCTGCGCTACCGGATGCGGCGCGTCGCCGCGCTGAGCGACCTCGACCTCGCGTCGGCGGACCAGCGCTTCGCGCTGGAGTGCCAGCTGCGACTGCTCGCACGATGACGCGCGGACAGTACATCGCACGCCGCATCGCGTTCGCGCTCGCGACTGTCTTGCTCGCGCTCGTCGTCAACTTCTTCATCTTTCGTGCAGCGCCGGGAGACCCGACCTCCCAGCTGCTCGCGCGCCCGGGCGTGAGCGCCGCCTACGTCCAGCACCTGCGCCACGTCTACGGCGTCGACCAACCGCTGTGGACGCAGTTCGCGAACTACGTCGCGCAGCTCGCGCAGGGCAACTTCGGCGTCTCGACCTCGAACCACCAGCTCGTCTCGTCGAACCTCGAGACGGCGCTGCTGAACACGCTGCCGATGGTCGCGATCGGCACCCTGATCGCGATCCTGCTCGGGCTGCTCGCCGGCGTCCTGCTCGCATGGATGCGCGAGACGAAGCTCGAGGGGCCCGGGCTGCTCGGCGGGCTCGTGACCTACGCGCTCCCCAGCCAGTGGGTCGGGCTGGTGCTGCTCGCCGTCTTCGCCGGCGTGCTGCCCGCCGGCGGCCTCCGCGACGAGTTCCTGATCGACCCGTCGTTCCTCGCGCGCGCGACGGACGAGCTGCGCCACATGATCCTCCCCGCCGCGACGCTCGCGCTCGCGATCTTCGGCCAGTACACGTTCATCGTGCGCTCGGCGATGCTCGACGTGCTCGGCGCCGACTACATGCTCACGGCGCGGGCGAAGGGGCTCTCGACGCGCCGCATCCTCGTCCACCACGGGCTGCGCAACGCGCTGCTCCCGATCAGCAGCCTGACCGCGCTGCTGATCGGCGGGATCGTCGGCGGCGCCGTGCTCGTCGAGACGGTCTTCTCGTGGCCGGGGATCGGCCGTGCCACCGCGCAGGCCGTCGCTTCGCGCGACTATCCGACGCTGCAGGGCGCGTTCCTCGTGATTACTCTCTCGGTCGTGCTCTGCAACCTCTTCGTCGATCTGATCGCGGTTAAGCTCGACCCGCGCGTGACGCAATGACGACGATCGAGGCCGAGCTCTCGCTGCTCGACGCGCTCGAGCAGGCGCGCCTCGTGCGCGAGCGGGAGGCGACGCCGAGCGAGCTGGCGCAGGCCGCGCTGCACCGCATCGCCGCCACCGACGGCGAGCTCAACAGCGTCGTGATCGACATGGCCGAGGAGGCGCTGCGGCGTGCCGCCGGCCCACTGCCCAGCGGACCGCTGAGCGGCGTGCCGACGCTGCTGAAGGACCTCGGCGGCGCCTATGCCGGCGCGCCGCGCACCGAGGGCTCGGCGTTGCTCGCCGGGTACGTCGACGAGGCGGACTGCGAGCTCGTGCGCCGCTACAAGGCAGCCGGCCTCGTGATGCTCGGCCGCACGAACACGCCCGAGTTCGGGAACGCGGCGACGACCGAGCCGCGCCGCTACGGTCCCTGTCGCAACCCCTGGGACCCGGCCCGCTCGACCGGCGGTTCGAGCGGCGGCGCGGCCGCGGCGGTCGCGGCCGGGATCGTCCCGATCGCCCACGGCAGCGACGGCGGCGGCTCGATCCGCATCCCCGCGTCGTGCTGCGGCGTCGTCGGGCTCAAGCCGACGCGCGGGCGCGTCTCGCTCGCGCCCGACGACGACGAGATGCTCTGCGGCTTCGGCGTCGAGCACGTGCTCGCGCGCACGGTGCGCGACAGCGCGGCGGCGCTCGACGCCGAGGCCGGCCCGGCGCCCGGCGACCCGTACTTCCCCCCGCAGCCCGAGCACTCGTTCCTCAGCGAGGTCGGCGCGCCCCCCGGGCGCCTGCGCGTCGCGGTCGCGACGGAGACCTGGCACGGCGCGCCGTTGCACCCGGACTGCGCCGCCGCGGTGCAGGACGCGGCCGAGCTGCTCGAGACGCTCGGCCACCACGTCGTGGCCGCCGCGCCCGTGCTCGACGCCGAGGCGCTGCTCGGCGCCTTCGGCACCGTGTGGACCGCAGCGACCGCTTGGAACCTCGCGGCGTGGGAGGCAGCCCTCGGGCGCACGGCCGGCCCCGACGACGTCGAGGACGTCACGCGCATGCTCGCCGCGGAGGGACGGCGGATCTCGGCTACGGCCTACCTCGACGCGCGTGCGGCGCTGGGCGAGCAGACGCGGCGGATCGGGCGCTTCTTCACGCAGTGCGACGTCGCGCTGACCGCGACGCTGCATCGGCTCCCGGCCGATATCGGCGCTGGGCGAGCGCCGGCAAGCGCGGCGCAGTTCTTCGCCGACGACGCCGCCTACTGCGGCACCACCTACCTCGCCAACATGACCGGCCAGCCGGCGATCTCGCTCCCCCTGCACTGGAACGCCGACGGCCTGCCGATCGGCGTGCAGCTGACCGGTCGCTACGCCTGCGAGGCCGTCCTGCTGCGGCTCGCCGCGCAGCTCGAGGAGGCGCGCCCGTGGGCCAATTGCATCCCTCCGATCCACGCGTCGAGGGTGCGCGAGCTGAGTAGGGTGCGGGCGACATGAGCGGTCTGCGCAAGATCACCCCCATCTCGCTCGCCGACGACGCGCACGCGTCGATTCGCGACGCGATCGTGAGCGGAACGTTCGCGCCCGGTGAGAAGCTCGTCGAGACGCGCATCGCACGCGAGATCGGCGTCGGGCGCGCGACGGCGCGCGAGGCGCTGCGGCGCCTGCGCGAAGAGGGGCTCGTCGTCGGCACGCCGAACCGCGGGGTGTTCGTGCGCGAGCTCGCGCTCCAGGACATCATCGACATCTACAACATGCGCACCGGCGTGGAGACCGTCGCGATGCGCCTCGCGACACGTACGGGCGCGCCGACCGGCGAGCTGTGGAAATGCGTTGAGGAGATGCGGGAGTTCGCGCGTCGCAACGACCCGGTCAGCCTGAGCGACCGCGAGGTCGCCTTCCACGAGGAGATCTGCCGCGCCTCCGGCAACGAGTACATCTGCGCCGGGTTCCGCACGATCGCGGGCGTCGTGCGGCTCGCGTTCGCCTGCGAGTACACGTCCTACGCCGACCCGCGCCTCGTCCCTGAGGAGCACGCGCAGCTCGTCGAGGCGATCGAGTCCGGCGACGAGCACGCGAGCGTCGAGGCGCTCACCGCGCACCTCGACATCGGCAGGTCGATCGAGCTCGCGCGCCTGCAGTTCGAGGCGCCGCCCGATCATGCCGGCGAACGGCTCGTCTCGCAGCTCGGGGTCGCGAGCTGGCAGCCGACGGCGACGTCGGACGTCGCCGAGCGCTCGCCTAGTCCCGGGTGATCAAGCGGTCGGCCGAGCGCGACATCACCCGCCGCACGAGCCGCGGCGCCGCGATCCGCAGCATCGCGGCGATCCAGTAGGGCCGCGGGGTGTAGCGCTCGGCACGCCCGCCGGGGCCGGCGTCGAGGATCGCCTCGGCGACCGTCGCGGGCTTCGCCACGGCCCAGCCGGTGAGACGACGCTCGACGAGCATCCGCTGCGGGAAGCCCTCCGTCGCGACGAACCCCGGCAGCACCAGGCCGACGTGGACGCCGTGCGGCCGCTCCTCGAAGTGCAGCGAGTCGGTCCAGCCGGCGAGCGCGAACTTGCTCGCCGAGTAGGCGCCGCCGCCGGCGCGCCCGACGCGGCCCGCCGTGGAGGCGACGTTCACGATCGACGACGGGGCCGACGCGCGCAGCAGCGGCAGGAGCGCCTCTGTGAGCCGCAGCTGAGCGTCGAAGTTCAGCGCCATCGTGCGGCGCACGTTCTCCCAGCCGCCCTCGGCGAAGTCGGCGTTCCACGAGGAGCCGGCGTTGTTGACGAGCAGGTCGAGGCGGCCGCCGTGCTCGGCCTCGAGCGCGGCGCGCACGCGCGCAGGCGCGTCGTCGTCGGTCAGGTCGACCGCAACCACCGTCGCGCCGCCGCACTCCTCGGCCAACGCCTGCAGCCGCTCCTCGCGGCGCGCCACGAGCACGAGCCGCGCGCCCGGAATGCGCGCGATCCGCCGCGCCGTGGCCTCGCCAATGCCGCTCGAGGCGCCCGTGACGACGGCGATCATGCGAGCGCCCGCGCGATCACCGCGGCACCCTCGCGCGCAAGCCGCGAACGTGGAACGACCACGTCGCAGGCGTCCTCGGCGATGCGCTTGGCGTCGACATCGACGTGGGAGTAGAACGCAATCGTGCGCACCGCGTCGAGGTTCCCCGCAGCGCGCAGGCGCCCGAGCAGCTCGACGCGCCCGGGCACGTCATCGGTCAGGTCGACGACGAGCAGCGCGGGCGAACACGCGTGCAGCGACGCCCGCAGCGCCTGCTCGTCCCCGCACAGCTGCGCCTCGTGCCCGGCCGCGCGCAGCGTCCCCAGCACGTTGGAGCCGAACAGCAGGTCGGGCACGAACGCGACGACGCGCGCCATCGCGGGGCCGCCTACTGCGCCCGCAGCGCGCGGTGCTCGCGCCGGACCGACTCCGGCCGACCCCACATCTGCGTCACCTCGACGCGCCCGCTGCGCACCTCGCGCACGACGAGCTCGCCGGCGATCCCGGCCTGGTCGAGCAGCGACAGCGCGCTGTGGACCGCCGGCACCGCGGCGGCATGGCCGAAGCGGTGGGCGACGAGCAGCCGCCAGTGCCAATCGGCCCGCGAGTAGGGCTGGGCGTTGCACGTGACCATCGACACCGCGGCCTCGACGTAGCGCGACTCGTCGTGGATCCGCAGGTCCAGCTCCAGGTCGGTCCAGTCGTCGGGCAGCGCGTCGACGAGCTGCTGGAAGGTGTCGGCGAGCCCCATCGCCGGAAGCGTACTGCGGCTACCCGAAGAACGTCTGGTACAGCAGGAAGACGTTGAGCGCGATGATCGCGGCGGCGACCGCCCACGCCGCCACGCTCGTCGCGCGGCGGTTCACGAGCGTCCCCATCAGGTCGCGCCGGCTTGTCAGCCAGATCAGCGGCACGAGCGCGAACGGGATCCCGAACGACAGCACGACCTGGCTGATCACGAGCGCGCGCGTCGGGTTCAGGCCGATCGCGAGCACCAGCAGCGCCGGCGCCATCGTCACCAGCCGCCGCAGCGCGATCGGGATCGTGCGTGCGATGAAGCCCTGCATGATCACCTGGCCGGCGTAGGTGCCGACGCTCGAGCTCGCCAGGCCCGAGGCGAGCAGCGCGCAGGCGAACGCGAGCGCCGCCCCACCGCCAACGAGCGTCTTGAAGCCGGAGTAGGCGCCCTCGATCGTGTCGACGTCCGCCAGCGAGGAGCCGTGGAAGAGCGAGGCCGCCACCACGAGCATCAGCATGTTCACGACCCCCGCCAGCGCCATCGCGATCAGCACGTCGAGCCGCATGAACCGGAACAGGTGGTGGCGCTCGCCGTCGTCGGCCGGCTCGATCCGCTCCTGCGTCAACGCGGAGTGCAGGTAGATCACGTGCGGCATGACGGTCGCGCCGAGGATCCCGCACGCGAGCAGGATCGAGTCGCCGCCGTCGAAGCCCGGCACGAACCCGCGCGCCGCCGCGCCCCAGTCGGCGCCGACCTTCAGCGTCTCGTAGAGGAAGCCGAGCAGGATGATCCCGAGCATCGCCCCGATCGCCAGCTCGAAGCGACGGTAGCCGCGGCTCTGCAGCGCGAGGATCGCGAACGCGACCACGGCCGTCATCAGGCCGGCGGCGAACAACGGCACGCCGAACAGCAGGTTCAGCGCGATCGCCGCGCCGATGAACTCGGCGAGGTCGGTCGACATCGCGATCAGCTCCGCCTGCCCCCACAGCCCCCACGCGGCCGGGCGCGGCAGATGGTCGCGGCACAGCTCCGGCAGGTTGCGCGCGGTCGCGAGCCCGACCTTGGCCGAGAGCGTCTGGATCAGCATCCCCATCAGGTTCGCCGCGAGCACGACCCACAGCAGCAGGTAGCCGTGGCTGGCGCCCCCGGCGATGTTCGTCGCGAAGTTGCCGGGGTCGACGTAGGCGATCGCGGCGACGAACGCGGGGCCGAGCAGCGGCAGCACGCCGCGCAGCCCGCGGCGCGCGCGGATCTGCGCCAGCGCGCTCGGCGCCGGCAGCGCGACGGCGCCCGCCTCGACGGGCGGCGGGGGCGGCGGGTTCACGCGCGCACCTCGACGCGCATCGCCGCGGCGAGCGCGCCGCCGAGCACGTGCACCTCGGAGCCGCCGCGCGCCGAGAAGCGCACGAACAGCGGCCCCTCGAACGGTTGCCGGTCGACGACCTCGAGCTCGTCGCCGGGGCGGATCCCGCGCTCGTCGAGGTAGCGCAGCATCTCGGGGTCCTGGTCGGAGATGCGCGTGAAGCGCCCGCGTGCGCCCGGTGCCAGCGCGGCGAGGCTCTCGCTCGGGCCCTCTTCGATCTCCAGCTCGCGCGTGGGGATCGGGTCGCCGTGCGGGTCGTGCGTCGGGTGGCCGAGCTTGGCGGCGATCAGCTCCTCGAGCTCCTCGGAGATGTGGTGCTCGAGCACCTCGGCCTCGGCGTGGACGCGATCCCACGGCAGCCCGAGGCTCTCGGCGAGGTAGAGCTCGAGCAGCCGGTGGTGGCGCAGCACCTCGAGCGCGACCTTGCGCCCGGGCTCGGTCAGCTCGACGCCCTTGTAGGGGACGTGCGTGACGAGGCCGAGCTCGTCGAGCTTGCGCACCATCCCGGAGGCCGAGCCGGCGGTGACGCCGAGGCGCTCCGCGAGCGCGTTCGTCGTGACCGCCCCGTCGCCGCGCGCCTGCAGCGCGTAGATCGCTTTCGCGTAGTCCTCCACCGCGGTCGAGCGACCGCTCGGGTGCGTTGTAGACGCTGCCATGAAAGATATTATGGCATACCTAAACTCTGAATGAGGCAGGATCTGGACAGCCTGGCGGGCTCGCTATCCTCGATCGCATGGCGAGCACCGACCAGCTGACCGCGGCCGCGCAGGCCGTCCGCACGGGCGTCGGCCTGCTCGACCGCTCCGAGCGCGGCAAGCTCGCGCTCACCGGCGCGGGCGCGAAGGCGCTGCTGCAGGGCCAGGTCACGAACGACGTCGAGGCGCTGGAGCCCGGCAGCGGCTGCTACGCCGCGCTGCTGACGCAGAAGGGCAAGATGCTCGGCGACCTGCGGATCCTCGACACCGGCGCCGAGGTCTGGCTCGACACCGAGCGTCCGACGCTGCAGGCGATCTTCAACGCCGTCCACCGCGCGCGCATCGGCTTCGAGGCGGAGCTGCACAAGCGCACGCTGGAGCGCGGGCTGCTGTCGCTGATCGGCCCGCGCGCGCGGGAGGTCGCCGGCGCCGTCGGGGAGGCCGAGCACGCCAACGCCCCCGGCGAGATCGCGGGAATCCCGGTCCTGCTCGTCGCGACCGACGTCGGCGTCGACCTGATCTGCGACGCCGGACAGACCGCTGCGCTGAGCGCCGCCCTGATCGCCCGCGGCGCCGTCGCGATCGACGAGGCCACGGCCGAGTGCGTGCGCGTCGAGCACGGCCGCCCGCGCTACGGCTTCGAGCTCGACGAGACGACGATCCCGCAGGAGGCCGGGCTCAACGCGCGCGCGGTCTCGTTCGAGAAGGGCTGCTACGTCGGGCAGGAGACGGTCGCGCGGCTGCACTGGCGCGGCAAGCCGAACCGCTACCTGCGCGGGCTGCGGCTCTCCGCCCCGGCGCCGGCAGGCACGGAGCTGCTGCTCGGGGAGAAGGTCGTCGGGAAGCTCGGCAGCGTCGCGATCTCACCAGCGCACGGGCCGATCGGGCTCGCGCTCGTGCGCCGCGAGGCGCCGCCCGGCACGCACGTGGCCGCCGGGGAGGCCAGCGCCGAGGTCGTCGAGCTGCCGTTCTGACCAACGCGCGGCATCTGCGGTCGTCTCATGACCGTAGACCGGGGTACCATGTGGGTGCTCGGGGACACCCGTTCGAGGAAGGAGGCGCACGATGACCACATCCGCAGCCGACCAGGGAACCGGTCAGCAGCTGCGTGAGCTCGACGAGCGCACGCGCACCGCCTGGGAGGACTACCGCATCAGCATCTCGGCGCTCGAGGGCGGCGAGTACGAGCAGATCGAGCCGGACGCCTGGGAGCAGCTCCAGCGCGAGCTGCACGAGCTCGCGGACGAGCGCGAGCGCCTCGTCAGCACCAGATAAACGGTATTCGGGGCGCGGCCCTTCCCGTTGACTGGTCAGTCGGCTAAGGTTCCGCCTGCGCGGTCGAGGGGGCTCCGACCGCTCTGATCGACGGAGCGACGAGGGAGACCGAAGCCACGATGCGGACGCGGATGCTTGGGGCGCTTGGCGCAAGCGCGCTCATGGTCGCCGGCTGCGGCTCGGGCAGCGCCTACCAGAACACGCCGCGCCCGCCGGCCCCGATCAACGTGGCGGTCAACCTCACGAACGCGCGCGTCCGCATCTCCCCCGCCCACGTCGGCGCCGGGCCAGTCGTGCTGCTCGTCGCCAACGAGGGCACGCGCTCGCGCGACCTCACGCTGCAGGCGCCATCCGGCTCGGGCGGCTCGTGCCTCGACGCGGACACCTCCAGCGGCCCGATCAACCCGCAGGGGACCGCACGCCTCGCGGTCGACCTCGTCCCCGGCGAATGCCTCGTCGCCGTCCGCGGCAACGACATCGCGCCAGCGCGCCTGACGGTCGGGCGCGAGCGGACGAGCGCACAAGCGGACTTGCTCCAACCCTAGAGCCATCCGGCCCGAGGGCTAGCGTCGCGGGCGGCCATGCGCGTCCTCGACTCCATCGACGAGCAGGCGATCGGCGAGCTCACGGGCCGCGGTGAGTTCTTCTGGCTCGACGTCGTCGAACCGAGCGAGGAGGACGTCGAGCGTTTGGCCAAGCGCTTCGGCTGGCACGAGCTGGCAGTCGAGGACACGCGCAACTTCGGGCAGCGCCCGAAGCTCGACAGCTACGGCGACCAGATGCTGCTCGTCTTCT
The DNA here is from genome assembly GCA_035637995.1 of Conexibacter sp. Lineage (GTDB taxonomy): Bacteria > Actinomycetota > Thermoleophilia > Solirubrobacterales > Solirubrobacteraceae > Conexibacter. The sequence goes on from DASRAV010000039.1 coordinate 51,172, forward strand.
ACGGCGCGGTCCAGGAGGGCTCCGAGGAGCAGGTCAAGCTGATCGAGGTCCACCTGCTCGTCAGCGGCGACTGGGTCGTGACGGTCCGCCGCGACCCCTGCACCGAGCTCGACGCGCTGCGCAAGCGCCTCGGCGAGGACACCGGCCAGAGCGAGCAGTTCGTCGTCTACCGCATCCTCGACGTGCTCACCGACAGCTTCTTCCCGGTGCTCTCGGCGATCGACGACGCGATCGACGAGCTGGAGGACGCGATCGTGCTGCAACCGGACGACGCGCAGCTGCAGCGCCTCTTCCACCTCAAGCGCCGGCTCGTGACGCTGCGACGGATCGTCACCCCGCAGCGCGACCTCGCCGCGCGCACGATCGACGAGATCGCCGACCTCCCCGGCCTGGAGCCGGGCACGCGCGACTACTTCCGCGACGTCTACGACCACCTGATCCGCGTCTCGGACATGGTCGACTCCTACCGCGACCTGCTCACGAGCGCGATGGACGTCTACCTCTCGACCGTCTCGAACCGCCTCAACACGGTGATGAAGCAGCTGACCGTCGTGGCGACGATCTTCCTGCCGATCACCGCGCTGACGGGCTTCTTCGGGCAGAACTTCGGCTTCCTGGTGCTGCACATCCGCGGGGAGACGGCGTTCTACCTCTACGGCGTCGGCGGGATCGTGCTCTCGTGCGTGCTGCTGTTCGCCTGGTTCCGGCGCAGCCACTTCCTCTGACGTGCGGCGGTGAGACGGGCCCACCCGCCCCGCCGATACGATTCGCCCTCGTTGCCGTCCGTCGAGAACGAAGAGGTGCCTGTGGCTGTTGACGTGAGCCAGGTCGCGACCGTCGCGACCGAGCCGGGCGAGCTGCCCGAGACGATGACCGCGTGGGTGATCCGCGAGGAGCGCTTCGGCGAGCCGACCGACGCCTTCCAGCTCGAGGAGATCGAGGTCCCCGAGCCCGGCGCCTTCGAGGTGATCGTGCGCGTGATGGCGGCGGGCGTCAACTTCAACAACGTCTGGGCGGCGCTCGGCGAGCCGATCTCGGTGATGCGCTACGGCGACCACCCGCAGTACGGCCACCACATCGGCGGCTCCGACGCGTCGGGGATCGTGTGGAAGGTCGGCGAGGGCGTCACGCGCTGGAAGCCCGGCGACGAGGTCGTGATCCACTGCAACATGGCCTCCTACGAGGATCCCGAGGTCCACGGCCTCGATCCGCTGGCGGCGCCGTCGCAGATGATCTGGGGCTACGAGACGACGTGGGGCTCCTTCGCGCAGTTCTGCAAGGTGCAGGCCCAGCAGCTGCTCTCCAAGCCGCAGCACCTGTCGTGGGAGGAGGCCGCCTCCTACGGCCTCACCTACTTCACCGCCTACCGGATGCTGATGGACCAGGCGAAGCTGCAGCCGGGCCATCGCGTGCTGATCTGGGGCGCGGCCGGCGGCCTCGGCGTCTTCGCGACGCAGCTGTGCAAGATCGCCGGCGCGCAGTCGGTCGGCGTCGTCTCCTCGCCGGACAAGGGCGAGCTCGTCAAGCAGCTCGGCGCGGTCGACTACATCGACCGCAACGAGTTCGCGGGGATGATGCGCAAGGGCGGCGAGACGCCCGAGGAGGACAAGGCGCGCTTCAAGGAGTCGCGGCGCTTCTGCAAGGCGGTCGAGGAGCGTCTGGGCGGTGCGCCCGATATCGTCTTCGAGCATGTCGGCAAGGCGACGTTCCCGACCTCGGTGCTGTGCGTCAAGCCGTTCGGGAAGGTCGTCATCTGCGGCGCGACCTCGGGCTTCCAGCTCGACTTCGACGTGCGGTATCTCTGGATGAAGCAGAAGCAGATCATCGGCTCGCACTTCGCCAACGCCTGGGAGGCGACGAAGGCCAACGAGCTGATCGAGCAGTCGCTCGTGCGGCCGGTGCTGTGGCAGACGATGGGCTTCGAGCAGGTCGCGGAGGCGCATCAGCTGCTGCGCGACAACAAGCACCTCGGCAAGATCGCGATCCTCGTCGGCGCCACCGCCGAGGGCCAGGGCAAGACCGCCGACGGACCGGGTGCGATTCGAGCGGAGGTTGGTGCCTGATGGCCGGTGTCGTGCACATCCCCTGGTACGGAACGGTGTTCCGCGCCGACAAGCTCGCCGAGGCCGTCACCGAGGCCGCCGCGATCTCGATCCGCTACGGCGCGACGAAGTACGCCGTCCACCGCTCCCGAGACGACGCCTACAAGGTCCTCCAGCTCGTCTGGTTCGAGTCCAAGCTCGACTGGGAGCGCTACTGGGAGGGCCCCGAGATGATCGCCCTCCGCAACCGCATCGGCGGCTGGTACCAGGTGCCGCTGCTGTACGTGTGGAACGACGAGATCGCGTGCGACGCCGTCGCGGCGGCGGACGGCGCGCCTGTCGAGAGCGCGCCCAACGCGGTCTGACGTTTCTGGCGCGTGGAAGTTGACTTTTGCGCGTGCGGCCGAGAGGGTGCGCGCGTGAACGTGAACTGGTCGCTCGCGTCACGCGCGCCGGCGCGCGCGGTACGACGCCTCGACGTCCCGATCTTGAGGTGACCGCCATGCGCATGCGCCCGCTCCTGCTCGCCCTGCTCGCCCTCGCCGCCCTCCCCGCCGGCGCAGCGGCCGACTCGTTCACGCCGACCGACCCGATGGCGACCGGCCGTACGCAGTTCGCGGCGACCCTGCTGGCCAATGGGCAGGTGCTCGTGGCCGGCGGAGCCTCCGACGAGCAGGCGCCGGCGGAGTCGACCACGACGAGCGAGCGCTACGACCCCGCGAGCGGCCGCTGGCTCGGGACCCCGGCCTTCCCCGACTCGCGCCAGGCGCAGGGCTTGAGCCTGCTGGCGGACGGACGGGCGCTGATGACCGGCGGCTTCCACGCCGACTTCGGCGGCACGTTCGCGATGCTCGACTCGGCGCTCGCCTACGACCCGGCCTCGAACACCTGGAGCGGCGTCGCCAGCATGCCGCATGCCCACGGCTTCCAGCAGCAGCTCACGCTCAAGGACGGGCGCGTGCTCGTGATCGGCGGCTATCGCACGTCGAGCGACAAGAGCTCCGACAAGGCGGACGACCAGATCGAGCTGTACAACCCGGCGACGGGGCTGTGGAGCAGCGGCGCCCCGATGCCGGTGCCCCTGGCGAACGGCACCGCGACGCTGCTCGCCGACGGCCGCGTCCTCGTCGCCGGCGGCTCCTCCGGGTACACGGCTCGCAACCTCGGGTTCACGTACGACCCGGCGACGAACGGCTGGACGAACGCGGGCAGCTTCACCGACGCGCGCCGCTTCCAGACCGCGACGCTGCTTCCGAACGGCAAGGTGCTGATCGCCGGCGGCACCGGCTCCGGCGTCAGCGGCCCCTTGCTGCGCAGCGCGTCGCTCTTCGATCCCGCGACGAACGGCTGGACCGACACCGCGCCGATGGCGACCGCGCGCTTCAACGCGACGGCGACCCTGCTGCCGAACGGCAAGGTGCTCGTCGCCGGCGGCTACGATGGCGCCGGTGGAGCGTTCGCGAGCGCCGAGCTGTATGACGTCGCGACGAACAGCTGGTCGCCGGCCGCGCCGATGAGCACGGCTCGCGCCGGGCACGCCGCGACGCTGCTGGCAGACGGGCGCGTGCTCGTCGCAGGCGGTTGGCGCACCGGCGACACCACGAAGCCCACCCCCAAGGCCGAGGTCTACACGCCTAACGGGTGGCCGTTCGGCGGCGGTGGTGGCGGCGGTGGCGGCGGCTCGGGCGGCGGCAAGCCCGCCATCTCCAAGCTCGCCCTGTCGGCTGTGCGCTTCCGCGCAGCAGCCTCGGGCCCGAGCGCCACGAGCGCCCGCAGGCGCCGCCGGCCCGTCGGCACGACGATCACCTACCGGGACGCCGCCGCCGCGACCGCGACGTTCACGGTCCTGCGTCCGACCGCCGGCCGCGCCGCCAACGGTCGCTGCGTCAGAGCGACGAGAGCGAACCGCCGACACCGGCGCTGCACCCGCTGGGTCGCCATCGGCCGCTTCAGGCACGCCGACGCCGCCGGCGTCAACAGCCTCCACTTCAGCGGTCGCGTCGGCGGCGACGCGCTTCTCCCGGGCCGCTTCCGCCTCAGCGTCAGCGCGCGCGTCGGGCACGGCAGAGCGAGCGCCGCCAAGGCCGTCGGCTTCCGGATCGTCCGCTAGTCCCGCTCAGCACCGGACGCGCCCTCGGCCCGCAGCGCCAGCTCGAGCTCGAAGCGTCCCTGCGGGTCGTCCAGCGCCTCGCCGAGCAACTCGCGGAGCTTCGCGAGGCGGTAGCGGACGGTCTGAGGGTGGACGTGGAGGTCCTCGGCGACGGCCTGGAGGCGGCCCTGGGCGGCGAGCCAGGCGACGAGCGTCGCGGTGAGGCGCGCGCGCGAGCCGGCGGGCAGGGCGTCCAGCGGGGCGAGGCGGGTGCGGATCAGCTCCTGGGAAAGGCGCCGGTCGCTGCGCAACAGCAGCGCGGCGAGGTGTTCGCCGGCGTCGAGCAGGCCCTCCGCGGGGATCGTCCCCTCCGCGGCGAGGTCGAGCATCGCACGGGCACGCGCGAGGCTGATGGCGGCGTCGCTCCAGGGGACGACCGGGCCGAGCGCGGCGTGGTGACGGGCGCCGACGGCGCGCTCGAGCTGGGCGCGGCGGCCGGCCCCGCCCGGATCCGGCACGAATGCGCAGACGACGTCGCCGAGCACCTCGGAGATCGTGTCCTCCGAGAGCCGCGGCACGATGCGCGGGCCGTCGGCGGCGGGGATCGCGAGCGCGGCGAGCTGCGCGGGCAGGCGCCACTCGGCGCTGCGCGCGGCCGCCTCGACGTCGAGCGGGTCGGCGGGCGGGTCGCGCACGAGCAGGCGCGCGAGCCGCTGGCGGTGGGCGCGGCGCTCGCCGGCCGCGGCGGACTGCTCCAGCGCATAGCCCTCGGCGGACTTGGCCGACAGCTCGTCGATGTAGGCGAAGATCGACTCGGCGAGGCGGTAGAGCGTCTCGGGCGGCAGGCCGGCCGAGACGCCGACCGCCGAGAAGCGCCGCCAGGCGACGCGGGCGCCGACGCGGTAGGCGTTCAGCAGCACGTCGAGGCTGCGCCCGGCGCGCACCTCGCCACGTCCCAGGTCGACGTAGACGCGCGAGCGCGGCACGCGCCCGCCCGTCTCGATCCCGTCGAGGAACTGCCGCATCGCCTCCTCCACGCCAGCCACGAGGCCGCGGCCGAACGGGCCCTCCAGCGGCCGCGCGTAGGCCGGCACCTCGACGCGGATCGCAGCGATCGTCTCGCGCGCGACGCCCTTGAGCTCGGGCCGCAGGACGGTCGCGACGGCGGGCGGCAGCTCATGCCATGGGCGCAACAGGTCCGAGTCGGCCATTCTTGTCAAGAAGTTACAACTTCTGGCGTCCAAGACGTGATCCCGAGACGATGCGGGCCAGAGGTTTGCGTCGTATGCTCCAACCCATGACCCGCGCCAACCGCATCATCAACCTCATCGCCGTCGGGCTGCCGTTCATCGCCTTCCTCGCTGCGATCGTGCTGCTGTGGAACCGCGCGGTGAACTGGACCGACCTCGCGATCTTCCTCGCCTTCTACATCCCCACCGGCTTCGGCATCACGATCGGCTACCACCGCCTCTTCACGCACCGGGCCTTCGAAACCTCGGCCCCGCTCCGCGTGATGCTCGCGATCTTCGGCTCGATGGCCGTCGAGGGCAGCGTCATCACCTGGGTCGCCGACCACCGCAAGCACCACGCCTTCGCCGACGAGGAAGGCGATCCGCACAGCCCCCACGTCGACCGCAGGCCCGGCCTGCTCGGCGCGCTGCACGGCCTCTGGCACGCGCACGTCGGCTGGATGATCGACGGCGCCAACCACGGCCGCGCCTCCGCGCACCGCTACGCGCCCGACCTCGTCAAGGACCGCCCGATCCGCTGGGTCAACAAGACCTTCCCGCTGTGGGTCACGCTCACGCTGCTGCTGCCGCTGCTCGCGGGCTACGCGCTCTCCGGCTTCACGCTCGCGGGCGCCGCGACGGGCCTGCTGTGGGGTGGCCTCGTGCGCGTCTTCATGCTCCACCACGTCACGTGGTCGATCAACTCCGTCTGCCACTTCTTTGGCACCAAGCGCTTCGACGTCGAGGACGAGTCGCGCAACGTCTTCTGGCTCGCGCTGCCGTCGCTCGGCGAGGCCTGGCACCACAACCACCACGCCTTCCCGACCTCCGCCTTCCACGGCCTGCGCCCGCTCGAGAAGCTCGCCGACCCGACGGGGCTGATCATCGCCGGGATGGAGAAGGTCGGGCTGATCTGGAACGTCGTGCGCATCAGCGCCGAGCGCCAGGCGCAGAAGGCGCTGCCGGCGACCGGCTGAAGACGCGTTGGCCCCGTTTCGGGCTTGATTTGTTGCAAATCGGCGTAGATTCGTCGCATGCCGCTGCGGCAGAGTCGTCCGCGTGCCCTCTGCTCCTCGCCGTGTCCGCTGGACAGATCACGCGCTCGACAAGGCAGGCTTCCTCGACATTGCGCGGACCGACGCCGAGCGCGCGGTGATCGAGCTTCATCATGCGCGGCGACGCAACGCACGAGCAGCCGACTGGCAGGTCACCAGCGGCCGGCTCGTGATCGCTTACGACCATCCCGACCACGACGACGCATCCACCGCGCGGATCGTCACGCTCTGGCGTCAGCGCTAGCCTTTGCCCATGAGGATCGACGGCCACTACGACCCCGACGCGGACATCGCCTGGCTGCGATTCGAGGGCTACGACCCCGAGACCGTCATCGGCGAGGAGACCGCCGGCGGCCTGCGCGAGATCGACCCTGCGAGCGGACGCGTCGTCGGCCTCGAGTACTGGCACGCCAGCACGGCACTCCCCAAGGAGCTGCTGAAACTGCTCCCGCCACCCGGCGTCGCCGCGGCCGCCTGATTCTGAGGGCCTGCAGAGACACCGCTCCGATCGCGCCATCGGGGCGTTTCCCTACGATGACGTGCCGGTGCGCCACCTCCCCCGCCTTGTCCTGCTCGCGCTCGCCGCGGCGCTGATCGGCGCCGCGCCCGCCTACGCCGACGGCTTCGTGCAGCTCGACGGCACGGTGCTGCGCTACACCGGCGACGGGGTCGAGCCGAGCAACGTCACGATCTCCGACGAGCTCGGCGTGCTGCGCCTGGAGGAGAACGCGAGCCGCATGACCGCCGGCCCGGGCTGCACGGTCAGCGCCGACGGCTACCTCGTCGAATGCCCCGAACTGGGCGTCGAACGGATCGAGGTGCGCCTCGGCGACCTCGGCAGCGACGTGCGGATCCTCGCTCCGCTGCCCGCCGACATCCAGGGCGGGGCCGGCGACGACCTGCTGATCGGCGGACCGGCCGAGGACTCGATCTCCGGCGGCGGCGGGCAGGACGTGATCGGCGGCGGGCTGGGAGTCGACGTGCTGCACGGCGGTCCCGGCGACGACCTCGTCACCTACCAGGACCGCATCGCGCCCGACGGCGAGCTGCTCGGACGCCGCGAGCCGGTGCGCGTGATGGTCGGCCGGCTGGACTGGAGCGGCGGCTTCGACGAGCGCGACACGATCGCCACCGACGTCGAGCAGGTCGAGGGCGGCGACGCGGCCGACCACTTCTACCTGCGCGACGGGCTGCGGACCTCGGTGGCCTGCGGCGGCGGGCGCGACCGCGTCGACGCCGATCCGCGCGACAGCGTCGACGTCGACTGCGAGAGCGGCACCGTCGCCCCCCAGCGCGGCGGTGCGCGGCTCACGATCCCGACGCTCACCTTCCCGTTCACGAGCAGCGGCGACCGCGGCCGCGGCGAGATGCGCGTGCTGCCCGTCCTGCCGCTGCACGGCTCCACCGTGCTGCTGCGCGTGAGCTGCCCGCTGGGCGTCGGCCTGCTCGACCTCGACGGCCCCGGCTGCAGCGGTCGCGTGCGCTTCGCACGCGGCGCGGTGAGCATCGGCACGCAGCGCGTCCGCATCGCCCGCGGCGCGACGAAGACGCTGCACCTCGCGCTCTCCAGCTCCCGCACGCTCGCCCGCCGCCCCGGCGGTCTCGCGCTCACCGCCACCGCGCTGCCCGATCGTGGCGCGGTTCGGCGGGTGCTGAGCTTCCGCGTGCGCGGCTGAGCGTCAGTCCTGCTCGAGCGGAGCCATCGTCAGCCCCGCCCCGCTGAGCTGCTCCCAATACAGCTCCGCCGGTTCGCGCTGGCCGCTCCAGACGATCGCCTGGCCGCCGGTGTGGATCGCCTCGGCGAAGCCGTAGCCGCGATCGACGCTCACACCGGGGATGTAGCGCGCGAGCGTGTGCGCCACGTGGTCGAACGTGTTGTGGTCGTCGTTGCGCACGATGACCCGCCAGCGGCCGTCCAGGCCGCCGCCGGGACCCTGCACGCGCGGGCGCTCGATCGTCTGCGGCATCCGGCGGGAGGTTACCCAGCCTGCGCGCGCTCGTCGCGCTTGCGCCAGTAGCGCCCGAGCCCGGCGGAGATGTGCTCCGGCGGCACGGCCGCCGTGTAGGCCGCCCGCAGCGCCCGGTCGCCGGTCGTGTCGACGCGGTCGCGCACGGCCGCCTCGACGGTCTCCGGTCCGGCGTTGCGCGCGAGCGCGGCCAGCTCGCGCAGCGAGGTCCGCAGCGCGTCGAGCTGCGCGTCGACGTCCTCGACGGCGCCGAAGTGCGTCAGCCCGAGGCTCGTCGGCCGCCAGGCGGCGATCGCCTCGAGCGAGGACTCCCATGCCTCAAGGTCGATGTCGGGCGGCGGCGCCGGCGCGATCGTCACGTTCGCGGGCGGGATCCGCACGCCCGCCATGTCGCCGACGAATGCGCGGCCGCTGCCCTCGTGCAGGTAGCAGACGTGGTGGGAGGCGTGACCCGGGGTGTACTGGACGCGCACGCCGCCGGCGACCGGCAGCGTCTCCCCGCCCGCGAGCGCGTGCACGCGCTCGGCCGGCACCGGCAGCACCTCGCCCCACAGGCCCGCCATCTTGTCCTCGCCGTAGAGCCGGCCGGCGCTCGCGAGCAGCTTCGAGGGATCGATCAGGTGCGGGGCCCCGCGCTCGTGGACGTAGACCTCGAGCTCGGGCCAGCGCCGCACGAGCGCGCCCGTCGCGCCGGCGTGGTCGAGGTGGATGTGCGTCAGCAGCAGCGCGCGCGGGCGCCAGTCGCCGAGCGCCTCCAGCAGCGTTCCGACCGCCAGCTCGGGGCCCGGGTCGACGAGCACGTCGTCGACCTGCCAGCAGCAGATGACGCGCTCCAGCCCGAGGTGACGCACGTCGATCGCTCGCATCGATGGGTGACCTTCCACCTGGCGGACCCTACAATCCAAGCGATGAGCGACGCGTCACGACCCCCCCACCGCCTGCCCGCGCCCGACCGTCCGTGGATGATGCGGACCTACGCCGGCCATTCGACCGCGGAGAAGTCCAACGAGCTCTACCGCGGCAACCTCGCGAAGGGCCAGACGGGTCTCTCGATCGCCTTCGACCTGCCGACGCAGACCGGTTACGACCCCGACCACGAGCTCGCGCGCGGCGAGGTCGGCAAGGTCGGCGTGCCGGTCGCGCACCGGGGCGACATGCGGGCGCTGCTCGACGGGATCCCGCTCGACAAGATGAACACGTCGATGACGATCAACGCGACCGCCGCCTGGCTGCTCGCGCTCTACATCGTCACCGCCGAGGAGCAGGACGTCGCGCCCGCCCAGCTGCAGGGCACGACGCAGAACGACATCATCAAGGAGTACCTCAGCCGCGGCACGTACGCGTTCCCGCCCGGCCCCTCGATGCGGCTGATCGCCGACATGGTCGCCTACACCGTCGAGCAGGTGCCGAAGTGGAACCCGATCAACATCTGCTCCTACCACCTGCAGGAGGCAGGAGCGACGCCGGTGCAGGAGATCGCGTATGCGATGTCGACCGCGATCGCGGTCCTCGACGAGGTGCGCGAACGTGTGCCGGCCGACCAGATGGGAAAGGTCTTCTCGCGCATCTCGTTCTTCGTCAACGCGGGCGTGCGCTTCATCGAGGAGCACGCGAAGCTGCGCGCGATGGGGATCCTGTGGGACGAGCTGGGCCGCTCGCGCTACGGCGTCGAGGACGAGAAGCAGCGCCGCTTCCGCTACGGCGTGCAGGTCAACTCGCTCGGGCTGACCGAGGCCCAGCCGGAGAACAACGTCCAGCGGATCGTGCTGGAGGCGCTCGCGGTCACGCTCGGACGCGACGCGCGCGCGCGGGCGATCCAGCTGCCGGCGTGGAACGAGGCCCTGGGGCTGCCGCGCCCATGGGACCAGCAGTGGTCGCTGCGCCTGCAGCAGGTGCTCGCGTTCGAGACCGATCTGCTCGAGTACCCCGACATCTTCGAGGGCTCGGTCGTGATGGACGGCCTCGTGGAGGAGCTGCTGGACGGCGCGCGCGCGGAGATGGCGATCGTCGCCGAGCACGGCGGTGCGGTCGAGGCCGTCCCGTACATGAAGGCGGCGCTGGTCGAGTCCCACCGCGAGCGGATCCGGCGGATCGAGTCGGGCGACCTGAAGGTCGTCGGCCAGAACGTCTACACCGAGACCGAGCCCTCGCCGCTGACGGCCGACGGCGACGGCGGGATCCTCGTCGTCGACCCGGACGTGGAGCGCCATCAGCGCGAGGCGGTCGTGGCGTGGCGTGAGGCGCGCGACCAGGGCGCGGTCGACGCGGCGCTGGCGGAGCTGAGCCGGGTCGCGCGATCGGACGAGAACGTCATGGAGGCCACGATCGCCGCCGCGCGCGCCGGGGCGACGACCGGCGAGTGGGCCGCCGCGCTGCGCGAGGTCTTCGGCTCCTACCGCGGCCCGACCGGGGTCGGCGAGGCGGCCGCGATCCCCAGCGAGTCGCTGGAGCAGATCCGCGACGAGGTCGAGCGGGTCAGCGACGCGCTGGGCCGGCGGTTGAAGATCCTCGTCGGCAAGCCGGGGCTCGACGGCCACTCCAACGGCGCCGAGCAGATCGCCGTCGCCGCCCGCGACGCGGGGATGGAGGTCGTCTACGAGGGGATCCGCCTGACGCCGGCGCAGATCGCCGCGAGCGCGCTGCAGGAGGGCGTCCACGTCGTCGGGCTCTCGATCCTGTCGGGCTCGCACCGCGAGCTGATCCCGTCCGTGGTCGAGGCGCTGCGCGAGGCGGGCATCGGCGAGGTGCCGGTGATCGTCGGCGGCATCATCCCGGTCGCCGACGAGGAGCCGCTGCGCGCCGCCGGCGTCGCCGCCGTCTACACGCCGAAGGACTTCGACATCACGCGCATCATGCGCGACGTCGTCGCGCTCGTGGCGGAGCGCAACGGCGTCGCGGCATCCGCCTGACCGCCCGCGGCACTACCGTTCCCGCGATGACCGACGGCGCGGATCTCGGGGCGCGGCTGCGCGACGGCGACCTGAGCGCGGCGCCGGCGGTGTTGAACCTCGTGGAGAGCCGGACGCCGGCGGCGCGGGCGGCGACGGCGGAGCTGCAGGCGGCGGTCGCCCCCGGCGCGCTCGGGCGCGAGGCGCCGGGCCACGTCGTCGGCGTGACCGGTCCTCCCGGCGCGGGCAAGTCGACGCTGCTCTCGCAGCTCGTCGCCGGCTGGCGCGCGCGCGGGCGCACGGTCGCGGTGCTCGCCGTCGACCCCTCCTCCAAACGCTCCGGCGGCGCGCTGCTCGGCGACCGTGCGCGCATCGAGCACGATCCCGCCGACCGCGGCACGTTCATCCGCTCGATGGCCGCCGGCGACCGTCTCGGCGGCCTCGCCCCCGCCACGCGGGCCGCCGCCCACGCGCTCGCGGCCGCGTTCGACGTCGTCGTGATCGAGACGGTCGGCGTGGGGCAATCCGAGACGGAGGTCGCGGAGGTCGCCGACACGGTCGCGGTCGTCGTGCAGCCCGGCTCGGGCGACGTGCTGCAGTTCCTGAAGTCGGGGATCATGGAGATCCCCGACGTGCTCGTCGTGACGAAGGCGGACCTCGGCCAGGTCGCGATCCGGGCGCGGCGCGACCTGCATGCGGCGCTGCGCTCGCTCGGGGCGCGGGAGGTCGCGGTCGTGGCGGTCAGCTCGCTGCCGCCGGCGCAGGGGATCGACGAGCTGCTCGACGCGCTGGACGCGCATCGCGGCGCTGGCGACGTGGACGCCCGCCGCCTGCGCGCGCGCCGCCTGCGCGCGCTCGCCGACTTCACCGCCGAGCACGGCGCGCGCGGCCTGCGCGCGCTCGGCGGGCGCCGCAGTGCCGAGCGCTGGCTCGAGCAGCAGGACCCCGGCCTCGACGTACCGGCGCTCGAGCGCGCGCTCGCCGTGCAGGCTGAGAGCGGGAACGCGTGAACGGCGTCAGAATCCCCGCCGTGCTGCTCGACGTGCTCGCACTCGCCGCCGCCTTCGCGCTCGGCAGCGCGCTCGCCGGCCTGCTCGGCGCCGCCAACCTCGGCACCGCGCTCGCGTTCGGCACGATCGCCTTCGCGGCCACGCTGGTCGTGCTGCTGCTTCGCCGAGACTGAACGGCGGCCCGGACGGCCGCCATGCGGCGTCCTCAGTCGCTCGCCTGCGTGAGCAGGCCACGCTCCCTGCGTCCTTGCCTGGCAGCCCCCGGACTCGCCGTGGCCGGCGCGTCATCCTGGCTGCGCGGCTAGGATCGCCGCGATGGCCGTCCCGATGCCGCAGGTCGAGGGAATCAGCCACCGCGACGTCAGCGTCCGCGGGCTGCGGCTGCACGTCGCCGAGGGCGGGCCGGCCGACGCGCCGCCGGTCGTGCTGCTGCACGGCTGGCCCCAGCACTGGTACATGTGGCGGCATGTGATCCCCCGCCTGATCGCAGATCACCGCCTGATCGTGCCCGACCTGCGCGGCCTCGGCTGGAGCGAGGCGCCGAAGCGGGGCTATCTCAAGCAGGAGCTCGCCGACGACGTGCTCGCGCTCACCTCCGAGCTCGGCGTCGAGCGCTTCGACCTGATCGGCCACGACTGGGGCGCCTTCGCCGGCTTCCTGATCTGCGCGAGCGCGCCGGCGCGCGTCGGGCACTACGTCGCCTGCTCGATCCCGCATCTGTGGCCGCCCGACGAGCGACCGAGCCTGCGCCGGCTGCTGAACCTCTGGTACCAGGTCGCGCTCGCCACGCCCGGCCTCGGCTCCGGGCTGATGCGCAACGGCAAGTTCACGCGCCAGGTCCTCACGGTCGCGCGCTCGCACGGCGACTACACGGAGCAGGAGCTGGCCGCGTTCGTCGACGCGCTGCGCCAGCGCGGCCCCGCGCACGCGACCTCCCAGTACTACCGCTCCTTCCTGCTGCACGAGCTGCGGCCGCTGATCAAGGGCGAGTTCAAGCAGAAGCCCTTCACCACACCGACGCATCTGCTGTGGGGCCGGCGCGACCAGATCCTCCAGGGCGGCCATGCGACCGGCGACCACGAGGCCTTCGCTCCAAACCTCACGATCGAGTGGGTCAACGACACCGGCCACTTCCTGCCCGAGGAGCGGCCCGAGCTCGTCGCCGAGCGGGCGCGGACGCTGTTCGCGAGCTGACCATGGCCCTCGGATGCTTCATCTCCACCGGCCGCTCCATCGAGCAGGCGCTCGAGCGCGTCCAGCACGCGGAGGAGCTCGGCTACGAGTCCGCCTACGTGACGCACATCGCCGGGCGCGAGTCGCTTACGGTGCTGACGGCGTACGCGATGCGCACGAGCCGGATCCGGCTCGGGACGGGCGTCGTGCCGATCTACACGCGCACGCCGGCGACGATGGCGCAGACGGCCGCCACGCTCGACGACCTCTCCGGTGGTCGGCACACGCTCGGGCTCGGCGTCTCGCACCGGCCCGTCGTCGAGGGCTGGCACGGGCAGACGATCGACAAGCCGGTCTCCGAGATGCGCGAGTACGTCGCGATCGTGCGGGCGATCCTGCGCGGCGAGGACCCGCCGCCAGGGCAGAAGTGGCAGACCGGCTTTCACCTCTCCGGCCTCGACCCGCGGCCCGAGCTGCCGATCTACGTCGCCGCGCTCTCCCCCGCGATGCTGCGGCTCGCCGGCGAGGTGGCCGACGGCGTGATCCTCTGGCTCTGCACCCCGCCGTACATCCGCGACGTCGTGCTGCCCGAGGTGCGCGCCGGGCGCGAGCGCGCCGGCAAGACGCTCGAGGGCTTCGACATCGTGCCCGCGGTGCCCTCCGGGCTCGTCGAGGATCCGGCCGACGCCCACGCCTCGCTGCGGCGCGAGCTGATCCCCTACTTCGGCCTGCCGTTCTACCGCGCGATGATCGAGCGCTCCGGCTTCGCCGACGAGATCGCGGCGTTCGACGCGGCCGCTGGGTCTGGCGACTTCGAGCAGATGCAGGCGGCGATCTCCGAGCGCTTCCTGAACGAACTGGCCGCCGTCGGCGACCGCGACGCGCTGCGCGCCGGGATCGAGCGCTACCGCGCCGCCGGCGCGACCTCACCCTGCGTCGGCCCGATCTCGAAGACCGACTTCAGCGCGACGCTCGACGCCGCAGCCGGCGCTTGACTCGCGGGCCGCGCTACGCGGGGTCGGGCGCGACGTCGCGAGCCGACGCGCAGTCCTGGAGCTTCAGTCGCACGTACCGCTGATCGTCTAGCGCCTTGTGGTTGATCTTCCGTGCTCGACCCCACGTCCCGCTCATCGGATCCCATTCACGCACGCGGATACCGCCGACCTCCACGGAGAGCAGGTAGAAGAGCCTTCCCTGCCCATCTTTGAGCACATCGCCGATCCAGAAGTCCGGCTCGTCGAGCACCTGGTGACGCAGCGTCGAGATCGCACGCTGCAAGAGCACGAGCAGCACGGTGACAGCACCGGTGCCGATCGCGACGGTCGCGGCCGGCGGAGGCGCCAGCACAGCACCGACCAAGCCGGTGACCGCTGCGACCAGTGCGATGCTGACCAACAGCTCCGCGATCGAGCGGTGCAGGTACATGCCACGCGTCACATTCCGCCAGACCGAGTCGCCCGACGTGCGCCAGGGCGGTTCGCGAACGATGCCGTCGATACGTGGTCGAATCACGTACCAGTCGGCAAGGCTCGACGCGTAGACGAACCCGGCGAGGCACGCGAGCGCGCCGAAGCAGATCGCAAGCTGCTCGTCGCCCGACAGCCAGATCGAGTGCGCTGCGCCGCCGGCTGCGCCGGCGAGCACACCGACCGTGACCGTGACGGCGACCTGCCGACGCACCCGCCGGTCCTGTCGACGCCGCTCCGCCCCGGCTGGCGAACGCGCCGCCCCGCGCAGCGCAGCCGTGTGGAGGGCGTAGAGGATCAGCCAATAGGCCGCCAGCGCGGCGCCGAGGGCGAGTGCCTCCAGATGCGCTGGCGTGAGCCCGACGATCGCGCAGGCGACTGCGAGGCAGATCGCCTGTACCCACAGAAACGTGGAGTTCATTGTACGTAACCGTACACTGGAGACTCGACGGGTGCGCTGAGCTCGGCTGGACGGTCAGGGGTACCCTCGTCCCATGCGCGAATCGCTCCGCGACGGTCATGGCCGGCTGATCGGCGACGTGCGCATCTCCGTCACCGACCGCTGCAACTTCCGCTGCCAGTACTGCATGCCGGCCGAGGGACTGCCGTGGCTGGAGCGCGCGGAGGTGCTGAGCTTCGAGGAGATCGCGCGGGTCGTCGCGCTGCTCGCCTCGATGGGCGTCGGCGACGTGCGCCTCACCGGCGGCGAGCCGCTCGTGCGGCGCGACCTGCCGCGGCTGGTGGAGCAGTTGACGCGCATCGACGACGTGCGGGAGGTCTCCCTGACGACGAACGGCTTCCTGCTGGAGCGCGACGCGGCCGCGCTCGTCGCGGCCGGCGTGAACCGCTTCAACGTCTCGATCGACTCGCTCCAGCGCGACCGCTTCTTCGCGATGACGCGCCGCGACGCGCTGCCGCAGGTGCTGCGCGGCCTCGAGACGCTCGCTGCCTTTCCGCAGGCGCATCCGATCAAGGTCAACGCGGTCGCCATCCGCGGCTTCACCGAGCAGGAGGCGCTGCCCTTCGCCGAGCTCGCCCGCCGCCGCCCCTACGAGGTCCGCTTCATCGAGTTCATGCCGCTCGACGGCGATCACGCCTGGACGCCCGAGCAGGTCCTGACCGGAGAGGAGATCCGCGCGGCGATCCATGCGGTATACCCGCTCGAGCCCGAGCCGCGCGAGCCGAGCGCGACCGCGCGCGTCTTCCGCTTCGCCGACGGACACGGCCGCATCGGCTTCATCAACCCGGTCTCCGAGCCGTTCTGCGACGACTGCAACCGCATCCGCCTGACCGCCGACGGGCGCCTGCGCACCTGCCTCTTCTCGCTCCACGAGACCGACCTGCGGGGTCCGCTGCGCGCCGGTGCCGACGACGACGAGCTGGAGACCATCGTCCGCGACGCCGTATGGCGCAAGGAGCTCAAGCACCGCGTGAACGAGCCGGGCTTCGTCCAGCCGGCGCGGACGATGAGCGCGATCGGCGGTTGAGCGCGACCGCTTTCCGGGCGTTTGGCACTTGGCGCCGCGAGGCTGTTTTCTTCGGCGCCTCATCGTCAAGCAAGGAGACGCACGTGAAGGCGCCAGTCTGGAAGTACGTCGCGATCGGCGGGGCCTGCCTCGCGCTCGGCGCCGCCGGGACCGCCGGCGCAAGCAGCCTGATCACCGGCAAGAGCATCAAGGACGGCTCGATCGGGACCAAGGACCTCTCGAAGAAGGCGCGCAAGGCGCTGGCCGGCAAGACCGGACCGCGCGGCGCGGCCGGAGCGCGCGGCGCGGCCGGCAGCAACGGAGCGCCGGGCTCCGCCGCGCCGGCGCTCCTCGTCGGCAACTCCGGTGCGGCCGCCGGCACGTCGCGCTTCGCCCCGCTGGCCGGCGGCGGCGTCACCGCCACCACCGAGCCCGGCGTGCTGACGCCGGTCCCGCCCGGCCCGACGTTGACGGCGCGCGACCTCGTCGTCCGCGTCCCCGCCGCGCCGGGCGCCGGCGAGTCGATCACGATCACGCTGCGCGTCGCCAACGCCGACACGCCGCTGACGTGCACGATCGCGAACGCCGCGCAGACGTGCTCTACGACGACCGGCACCGCGACGCTCGCCGCGGGCGCCCTGACGAGCATGCGCACGGACGCGACCGCCGGCGCGACGGCGAACGCAATCATCTGGTCGTTGCGCCTCAGCTCCTGATCCGGAACGCCGCCGGGTGCCCACGCGGCACCCGGCCGCGCTCTCAGCCGCGCTGCGCCGCCGCGAC
This sequence comes from Conexibacter sp., assembly GCA_035637995.1. Lineage (GTDB taxonomy): Bacteria > Actinomycetota > Thermoleophilia > Solirubrobacterales > Solirubrobacteraceae > Conexibacter. The sequence continues at coordinate 68,340 of DASRAV010000039.1, forward strand.
CGCCGCCTTGAACTCGTCGAAGCCGAACGCGCCCTCCAGGCGCGCCGCGACCCGCCCGTGGCGGTCGATCGCGAACAGCCACGGCTCGCTCGAGAGGCCGAACGCCTTCAGCTGCGGGCGCAGACCCTTGTTGGGGTCGTTGTCGACGTAGACCTCGTTGTGGATGAAGGCGACCTTGTCGCCGTAGACGGTCTTGAGCTGCTCGGCGATGTCGGTCACCGGCCCGCAGACGCGCGACTGGCACAGCGCCGGCGTCGAGAACAGCAGCATCACCGGACGCTTGCCGAGCACGTTCTTCAGGCTCACGCCGTGCATCGTGTCGGGCGGCGTGCGCGTGTCGATCTTCGCCGCGTCACCGCCGACGGACGCGAGCGTCGGCGTGTCGATCCGCGGCGCCGGATCCCCCACCGCGACGATGCCGGCGCCCGAGCGCCCGACGTCGACGACGTTCGTCCCCCCCACAAGCTGTGCGCCGGCGCGCGTGATCGCGAGCACGTACCAGCGGCCCTCGCCCGGCAGGTCGACGTTCGCGTAGTAGACGGCCTTCACGTCGCCCGGATCGGTCGTGTGGCTGCGAAACGGCGGGCGCACCTGCAGCGAGTCCGCCGGCGCGAGGAACGGCCCCTGCGCGCGGCCGTCCGGCGTGCGCGCGATGTAGATCGCCGTCTTGCCGTAGATGAAGCTGCCGTCGGCGCCGACGAGGCCGAACGCGAGCCGGTTGCGCCCGGGCGCGTACGCGGTCGTCGCCAGCGCGACGTTGGGTCCCGCGAGCAGCGTCCCGGCGAGCTTGCGCAGCGTGCGGCCCTGCGGTGCCGGAAAATCGCCGATCGCCGGGTGCTCGGCGGCCGCGAGCTGCGCGCTTGGCGGGGCCGGCTGGACATTGGCAGCGTTGGATGCCCCGCCGCCGCCTGAGCCGCCGCAGCCCGCCGTTGGGATCGCTACGGCGGCAAGGGCCACGGCTGGCAGGATGGCTCTGATCGGCAGACGGAGCATCGAAGGGGAAGACGCCGCGGGGGGCTCGGGTCTTCCCGAGATCCTACGGATCGGGATCGAGCAGCGCCGAGGCGGTGAGCAGGTCCTCCGGGCGGTTGACGTTGAAGAACTGCCGTTCGTCGGCCAGCTCGAGCACGCGCGGAGCGAGCGCGGCGACGAGCTCGCGCAGCGGCGCCGAGCGCCCGGCGCCGCGCAGCGCGGCCGCCAGCGGCGCCAGCGCGCTCGCCTCGTAGCGGGCGAGCAGCGGCTGCAGGCGCCCGCCCACGCGCGGCACGAGCGCCGGCGCCCCGCCCGCGTCCGCGTAGGCCAGCTCGCGCACGAGCAGCGTGGTCACGAACGGCAGATCGCCCGCGCAGACGAGGATCGCGCGACCATCGACCTGCTCCAGCGCGTGCACGATCCCCGTCAGCGGGTGGCGTGGCACGTCGGGCTCGGTCCAGATCCCGACGCCGGGCAGCGGCGGCAGCTCGGTGTCGCGCTTGGCGACCACGACGACCTCGTCGAGCACAGCCTGCAGCGCCCCGACGGGGTAGGCGAGCAGCGGCACGCCCCACAGCTCGACGGTGGCCTTCGCGCCGCCGATGCGTCGCCCGCTGCCCCCGGCGAGGACGACCCCGATCGGACCGGGAGAGCTCCCTGCCGTCTCGCTCATCTCCAGGGAGCATAGAATCAGTGGGATGGAGGGTTCCACCGAGCAGGAGACCGTCCGCAGCTGGTTGCGCTGCTACCGCTGCTGGTCGCAAAACCTGGAGGTCCAGGTCCACTACGAGGGCATCCACCGCATCGACCCCGCGACCGGCGAGCGCGCCGAGGTCGTGGACGAGATGCAGGAGGCCGTCGTGCAGTGCCTGGACTGCATGCACGACCAGCCGCACCTCGGCTTCCACAACGGCCGCGTCGAGCCGATCGAGGACCGCTGGGAGCGGATGGTCGCCGGCACGCCGTGGGTCGCCTCCTGCACCGTGACCGTCGAAGCCGAGGACGTCGAGACGTGCTCCGGCCCGGAGGCCGGCGACGCGCTCTCCTACGCCGCCTTCGGCGATCACGGCACGCGCGAGTTCTTCACGCACGTGCGCTTCCACAAGCACGACGACGACCAGATCGTCGTGCATCTGCTCGTCGAGCTCTACGCGCGCTCCTCCGAGGAGGCGACCGACGTGCTCGAGACCGCCGCCCGCGGCGCGCTGGCGATCACCTCCCTGGCGGAGGAGTCACGCCCGCCGGCGTCGAGCGCCGACGACGTGCACTGAGCAAGGCAGAGGGCGACACCCCGGTAAGGGTGCCGCCCTCCTCTGGTTGCGCCTCCGCTACCGCCCGGACCGCTTCGCGCAGCCCATCACGTGCAGCGGCTGGTTCACCCGCACCAGCTTCCCGTTCTGCCCACGGAACGACAGCGTCGCCACTTGGCGCTTGGACCTCGCTGTGCAGAGGTCGGCGACCGTGCCGAGCGGACCCTGCTTGCCTGCGTTGAGGCGCAGGGTGAACCGCGTGATCGGCACGTCGGGCACGGTGGCGAACGTCGTCGCGAGCAGCTTCCCCTGCGGGACCTCGATGGTCCCGACGAGGTTGAACTTCACCTGGCCGCGCAGGGCGATCACGAGGTTCGGCAGACTCCCGGCCGGCTTGTCGGGATCCTGGACGAAGAACGCTCCGCCCTTCAGCGGCCGCTTGAGCAGCGGCGTGATCGCCACGGCGCTGCCGGCCCGCGCGCTCGCGCAATGCCCGGCGTCGAACGCGACCTGCGTGCAGGCGTTGTTCACGACGTCGAGGCGTGCGTTGAGCGTCGTCGGCAGCGTCACGCTCACGGCCTTGAGGCCTGTCTGGCCGGGCGGCTGGGTGAGGGTCGTGGTCAGCGGCGTCGAGACGTGCCGGCGCGTGTGGCCCTTGGACCCGACGCTCATGCGCATCGTCGGGCTCAGCGGCAGGCTCGCGCAGTCGTTGACCTTGAAGCGCGAGCGGAGCTTCGCCACCGTCCCGGCCGTCGAGACGACGGTCGCGCCGATCGTCTTCGGATTGCAGCTCGTCGGGTTGACCATGAACTTGGGACGGTCGATCAGCACACTGATCCAGCGCACCTGCAGCGGGATCCCGTCGAGGATCGTCGGCAGCGGATCGGTCCTAACGCTCGCCTTCGCGGTCGTCGGGTCGATGTCGAGCGCAGCTCGCACCACGATCGTGCCGAGGTCGAACGGGCCCGCGATCGCCGGTATGACGATCGAGAGGCTGAACGGCGCGCCGTGATAGTGGGTGCCGAGGTAGACGCGGCCCTTGACCACGAACGGGTCCAAGCCGGGACCGGCGGCGGTGCTGACCGTCCCGATCCGCGACCCCTCGCTGCAGGTGCCGAGCGCGACGTTCGTCGTCGAGCAGAGCGGGACGTTGGCGATCTTCGCCAGCAGCCCGTTCGGCAGGTCGACCGACTTGATCGACGCGAGCTCCTCGTCGTCGTCGCTGCGGACGACGTTGAGGACGAACGACGAGGATGAGCCGCCCGCGGGCACATCGCCGTTCGCGGTCTGGGTGCCGGCGCTGAACGTCGGCTTGAACTGCGTGGCCGGGCACGGCGCGCCATGCCCGTCGTGCGAGGTCGTGAACGAGCTTTCGGACTCGACGACCTTCCCGCTCCAGCCGGTCAGCGTCGCCTTCGTCGTGTACGTCCCACAGTGCGGCGGGTTGGACAGCGCCGCCCGCGATCCCCCGAAGAACTCGAGGTGCAGGTGCGAGAACGGCAGTTGCGGGTTGTTGTCGAACGTCGCCGAGATCTGACCCGTCTTCGGGTCGAGCACGGTCTTGCCCGGCAGCTTCAGCATCAGCCCCGGGCCCTTCGCCACGAGGTAGAGCCCGATGAGCGAGTTCGTCGGGTTGGCGTGCGGCGTGGCGAGGTAGATCGCCCCCGTGAGCGGATCGTCCAGCAGCGGCGTGTCCACCGTCACGGTCCCGACCTTCGAGGCGTCGGGGCACGTCGGGTCCGAGCTGCTGTGGATGTCGATCTGCGCCGCCGAGCACGCCCCCAGCCCATCCGCCGAGGAGGGCGAGACCCGCACCCCGCGCGGAAGCGTCACGACAGCCTTCTTGAGGTCGCTCTGCGCGGGGAGGCTCGGATCGGTGATCGTCTCCTGCGGGATGCGCAGGTCGAACGTCCACCCGGACGGGCCAGGTGAGGCGGTCGACATCGGCCGTGCATCGAGGGTCGGGGTGAACGGGACCTGATTGCACCCGCTTGCGCCCACGAGGGCGCCGCCCTCAGCGGCGGTCTGGTGGCTCGTGAAGCTGGCCGTGGCGAATGTGCCGGGGTGCATCCACGAGTCGATGTTCAGCGTCGTGGTCTGCGGACCGTTGCAGGAGGTCGGGAGCCGGAGGAAGGCCTTCGGCGGCACGCCCGCGGCGCAGCCGAGTCCGCCACTGCTGGCCGGGCAGGCACGTTCGGGCGTGTGGATCGGATCTGCAGGAATACCCCAGAGCGTCAGCGACGTTGCGGTCACCGCGAGCCCCTCGCTCACGTTCCTTGCGTTCACCGAGAGGCCGTAGTCCGTTCCGCTGCGCAGCTCCGCGTCGAGCGTGACGACTGTTCCCGCAAAGACAAACCCAAACCGCGCGGGTACGTCGGGTGGCGGCACCATGCTGAACAGCTGCGTCTGAGCTGAGGCGGGGACGCAGAAGCCGGGGAGCGGGCAAATTGGAAGTGTGATCGCGGCGAGACCGACCTGGGACGCCGCCGGACAGAGCTCTCCGGATCCGGATCCGTTGGCGAGCTCGTCGAGTGAGCATTGCGCGACGGCCGTCGGGTTGCCGATGAGCCCCGGCGGCACGTCGACGAGCACGTCCTTCATCGGCTCGTCCGGCCAAAGCGGCCCCTCGACGGGATCCGTCCGCGTGTTGAGCGAGATCGTCGTCGAGACGGCGTAGGGATGGCCGCCTGCCTGGGTGTACGACACGTCGCCGCTCTGGTTCGCAAGGACGGACCCGTCGAACGCGGTCACGCCGAACGCCGCGTGCGCCGGGGATGCCAGGCCGCCCAGCGCCAGCAGGACGGCCGCGCTGCTCAGCATCAGGCTCGCGAGCAAGCGCCAGAATGCGATGCCTCGCACCCGACCTCCAGGCTCCAACACGTCGTCACTCCTCTGCTCGTTGTTCGATGCCTTGCTATGCATGGGCTGTCCTGAGTGCGATGTGAAGGGTTTGCGGGGAAGGATCCTGCGAGTAGCTGGCAGTCACCGTGAGCCGGAGCCGGCCACGTCGAGCAAGCTCGGACCTCGCCGCGCGGCTGAGCCGCAGACGCAGGCGGAGCCGGGCGCCGTGCCGAAGGGTGCGTGTGATCGCCTGAATCCGCCTAGGCCCGCCAAGCGAGGCGGTCACGCGGACCCGGAGCATGCCCGGTTGCGAGACGGCGATCGTCAGCCGGGTGATGCCTCGACGAATCAACTGGCGCCGCTGGCGGACGCCGAGCGGCTTCACAAAGAACACGCCGAGCGGGCCCGGCGGCTCGAGCGCGTCGCCCGCACCGTCCGCGCGGACCGTCGGCGGGACCGGAGGCGTTGGGTGAGCGCTGACCGGCAGCCTGCAGCCGTCTCCACCGCATGGCACGAACACCGGCGTCCCCGAGTCGGCCAAGCCTCCAACGCGAGCGTCGTAGAGGTCGCGGGCCTGGTCGATGTCCGTCGAACGCAACCGGTCGCGCGTCGTGAAGTAGACGTCGTGCCCGTCGCCCGAGGCGTCGACGAACACAGACGCCCCGGAGCCGGCCCCACCCGAAATCAGATGCACCTGACCTGTCACCGTGTCGAACTCGTAGACGTCTGTGGCGGTGTTGTGATCGTCAGTCGTCAGCTGTTCGTCACTATTGAAGAACACGAAGCGCCCATCGTCGGAGAGCGGACGATTGAGGTGTGACGTATCAAGCGATACGCCAAACGAGCTGTTGTTCGTGTAGAGATCTGCCTCTGCCGTCGCGGCCTGTCCGGTCGGGTTGCATGAGGCGCATTGCAAGTTCCCAGCCCCTCCATTCGCCGTCGCGTCGTAGACGTAGATCTCTCGACACTCGAACGACACGAACCCAGCCTTCGACGGGCAGCTGTTGCCATGGTCGTACTCGGGCCGGCCATAGAGCGACAGCAGCTCGCGTGTCCCCTGTGTCTCGAAGATCATGTGCTTACCATCCGGAGTGACGCGTGACCACTTCGGGTCTGCTCCCCACCCCATGTTCCCAAGGATGCGCCTGAACTCCGTGCCATCGTTCACGGCGCCGACCTCGTGGATGCCGCCATTGTGCCAGACGGAGATCCGCACCCCTCCGACCGGACCGCCAGTGTCACCAGTCGGCCCCCCGGGCACGAACTGGGCCCCCGTGAAGTACACATAGCTTCCGTCAGCGGATGCTCCGATCACGCCGGAGACTCCTCCGCTCTGCCCGCCCGGTTGATTGACAATGGAAAGCTGCGTCAGGTGGTGTCCAGCCGGAGCGTTGACGTCGTAGCGATAGAGGTCCGATGCGCCGTTGGTGTCGGAGTCGGCGAGCTGCTCGGAGGTCGTGAAAAAGATTTGCGTGCCGTCGGCGCTCGCCGCCCAGTACGTCGCGGGGGGAGGAGGGCCTCCGGAATAGGCCGGGTCGGGCAGCGGATCGGCGATCCCGTCCCCGCCGCAGGTGGGATCGCCGTCGCAGTCGGTGCGCTCCGACGCGCTGATCCGGGTCGTTGTGTCATCGCCCGTTGGCAGCGTGCCCTGGTCGTCACGCATGTAGACGACACCGCTCGTGTGGTTGTCCGCATAAGGCGGGCCAGTGAAGACGACGTAGCGCCCATCCTGAGAGATCGTCCCGTTCGTGTAGCGCTTTTGCACCGCCCCCTGGCCCGCTTGGGCGACTGTCGCGGTCCCTCCCTCGGCAGCAGGAAGGATGCCTGCCAGCCGCACCGTTCCGCTCACCCACTCGTACAGCTTCGGCTCAGATGTGTCCAAGCCCGCGCTGACGGCGTCATCCGTAAGGTTTCGCATGGACTCGAACAGCACATGGCTGAAATTCGCCGACGCAGCGGCCACCCAGGGCTTGTTGTTCGCATCCGTACCCTGCATCGTGGTCGCGTCGCTCACCAGCTCATACATGCCCGCGCCAGAGCTGAGCAAGTCGTCGCGCATGTACAAGTTCACCGCGCCCGCAACGTTCGGCGAATCCCCTAAAGGAGACTTGGCCAAGAAGACTCCGCGGGACAGATCCGGCGACATCTCGCCAACGTAGCGGGGCTCGAGGCTCGCAAGCGCTGTCTCAAGGTATGACGTCGGCTCCTGCGGCGGGGTAATGCCGTGTGTCTTCCACCTCCCACGGTCGTCGCGCACTGACATGTACTCAGTCGAAACACCAGTCCCGCGAACATCACCAAACCCTGTCAAGGAGGGAAACATGATCGCGCCGCCTCCTGCAGCCGCGCGCACGCGGTCCGGGTTCGAGATGACATCGGCGCCACGCTTCTGCGCCGGGGTCACCTGCTCGTAAACGCGGCCATCGGGCAGCGCCGCGCTCGACAATCCCGTAAATGCGGCGAACACCAAGGCGATACACATGCCAGCGACGCTGGCACCCCGCCACGCAAGAACATCACGATCGATCATCTCTCTCCTCGTCCAGCAGATGGATCTAGGAACATACGCTTTTCCCTGTCCCGTGGGCCCAAATACCGCGGCACCAAGACTTTCAGCGTTGTAATCCAACACTTGTTGCATATCAACTGTTTTGCCACGCTGACACTGGCTTAGTGCTACTTTACTGGCGGCGCTAGTCGGAACTTACGGCGCTACAGTTTTTCGCTTGTGAGTACGGGGGAAAGGGGACTACTGCCGCGTTGGAACGCGGCCCGCTCACGATGGCCAAGCATTGCATCCATTTTGATTAACTGCCTCTAACAAGGAAGCGCTACATGAGACATACTCGCTTTATCATGGTGGCATTAGTCGCTGCGATCACACTCTCGCTGGCCGCATCACAAGCCAGCGCACTAAGATCAATTGAAACCGGCGGGGTCACTAGAAGAGTCACCGCATCAGGCAGATTAAGATTCGGAAATGAAAATCTAGAAGCCAGCATGGAAATTCTCTGCAACGTCACTTTGCTAAGAACAATCGCTGGCGCGATACAAAAGAGATCGGGAGCGATCTTCGGTGGCCTCACCGGAGTCGCTATAGATGACGGCCTCAACCACTGCGGACACGGCTCCGCCATCACAAATGTCCTAGCAGTTGTCGCTCTAAAAAATGACGGCACGAGAGAATGCACCGAATTAGGCTCCGGCGTTCATCTATGTGTTGTAAATTGGAACCTACTGTATAACAGCATATTAGGAACACTACCCGAAATAACCGGCGTCAATTTTACGGTCGAAAGAGTGAAATTCCTAATCAGATTCAACGACGCTCTCGGGTTTAATGATGGTTGTCTATATGAAGGTAACGTCCCCGCCTTTGCGAGAGTCTCCGCAGGTTCCATCAGAACAGGCGAAATCATTCTAGAAAGAAGAATGTTGACACTGATCAGAAGACTAGAAGGATTCGCCTGTCCAAACCCAGCCACACTCAGCGGCACGTTTGCCCTCGAACCAGCAATCAACATTAGACTAACCTAATCCGCTGAACTTGGTGCGAGGCCGCATATGCGGCCTCGCACCAACAATTTATGCTTGCTGTTGAACGAGATTGGCGTCCAAAGGCATCCGCCCCGCCAAACTGCTTCTCTAATGCTCGTGCCCTGATGGCACGCGCCTAACCAAGAAGGTCCTATGAGACATACTCGCCCTATCACGGTCGCACTGGTCGCCGTGTTCATGCTGTCGCTGGCGGCATCACAAGCCAGCGCACTAAGATCGATCGAAACCGGTGGAGTAACTAGAAGAGTCACCGCATCAGCCAGGCTGAGAATAGGCGACGAAAGACTAGAAGCTAGCACGGAAATAACTTGCAACGTGACATTACTAGGCACAATCGCCGGAGCGATAGCAAAGAGAGCGGGGGCGATCTTTGGCGGCATCACCGGGGTGGCTATAGATGACGGACTCAACCATTGCGCACATGGGAGTGTGATCAGAAATTTCCTAGCAGTCGTCGCCCTAAAAGCCGATGGCACAACTGAATGTACAGAATTAGGTGGCGGCGTGCATCTATGTATTGTAGATCGCAATCTGGTATATAATAACATATTAGGCACGCTACCGGAAATAACAGGCGTTCTATTTACGATTGAAAGAGTCAAGTTCCTAGTCAGATATAACGACGTCCTTGGGCAGAATAACGGCTGCCTATATGAAGGTAGCATCGGCGCCTTCGCAAGAGTTTCCGCGGGCACCGTCAGAACAGCTGAAATCCTACTAGAAAGAAGACTGTTCAGATTAGTCAGAAGACTAGAAGGACTGGCCTGCCCAGACCCGGTGACTGCGAGCGGAGTATACGCGCTCGAACCAGCAATCAGAATCAGACTAACCTAATATCCTGAACGCCGCGAGGCGCATGCGCCTCGCGGCCAAACAGCCAGTAATGCCCTAAGCCGTCGGACGCTTACGCCACACCAAGCCGCGCTTCCAGCGCGCTCAGCTGCGCCCGCAGCTCCTGGGGCAGCTTGTCGCCGAACTGGGCGAAGTGCTCGTGGATCGAGGGCAGCTCCTCGCGCCACTCGGCCGGGTCGACGTGCAGCAGGTCGGCGAGGTCCTCGGCGGAGACGTCGAGCCCCTCGACGTTGAGCGCGTCCGCGGTCGGCAGCAGGCCGATCGGGGTCTCGACCGCCTCGGCGGTGCCGGCGACGCGCTCGAAGACCCACGCGAGCACGCGCGAGTTCTCGCCGAAGCCGGGCCACAGCCAACGCCCGCCGCTGTCCTTGCGGAACCAGTTGACGTAGAAGATCTTCGGCAGCTGGGCGCGGTGGGCGGGATGCATTCGCCCGATCTTCAGCCAATGCGCGAAGTAGTCGGCCATGTGGTAGCCGCAGAAGGGCAGCATCGCGAACGGGTCGCGGCGCAGCTTGCCGACTGCGCCGGTGGCGGCGGCCGTCGTCTCTGAGGCCATGATCGAGCCGAGGAAGACGCCGTGCTCCCAGTCGAACGCCTCGTGCACGAGCGGCACGACCGTCGAGCGCCGGCCGCCGAACAGCATCGCGTCGATCGGGACGCCGGCCGGGTCCTCCCACTCGGGCGCGATCGCCGGATCCTGGGAGGCGGGCACCGTGAAACGCGAGTTCGGATGGGCCGCGGCCGTCTCGGAGGCGGGCGTCCAGTCGTTGCCGTGCCAGTCGATCAGATGGTCGGGCACGCCGTCGGTCATGTGCTCCCACCAGACGTCGCCGTCGTCGGTCTTCGCCGTGTTCGTGAAGATCGAGTTCGCGCGCGCGGTCGCGATCGCGTTCGGGTTCGTGTTCTCGTTCGTGTTCGGCGCGACGCCGAAAAAGCCGGCCTCGGGGTTGACCGCGTAGAGGCGGCCGTCGGCGCCGAACTTCATCCACGCGATGTCGTCGCCGACCGTCTCGACCTTCCAGCCCTCGAGCGTCGGGATCAGCATCGCGAGGTTCGTCTTGCCACAGGCGGAGGGGAACGCGCCGGCGATGTACTTCGCCTCGCCCTCAGGCGACGTGAGCTTGAGGATCAGCATGTGCTCGGCCATCCAGCCCTCGTCGCGCGCCATCACCGAGGCGATCCGCAGCGCGAAGCACTTCTTGCCGAGCAGCGCGTTGCCGCCGTAGCCCGAGCCGTAGGACCAGATCTCGCGCGCTTCGGGGAAGTGGACGATGTACTTCTCGGTGTTGCACGGCCACGGGACGTCCTCCTGGCCGGGCTCCAGCGGCGCGCCGACGGTGTGCAGGCACGGCACGAAGTGGCCGTCGGCGCCGAGCACGTCGAGCGCGCCCTTGCCCATGCGCGTCATGATCCGCATGCTCACCGCGACGTAGGCGGAGTCCGTCAGCTGCACGCCGACGTGGGCGATCGGCGAGCCGAGCGGGCCCATCGAGAACGGCACGACGTACATCGTGCGCCCGCGCATCGAACCCTCGAACAGGCCCTTGAGCGTCGCGCGCATCTCGGCGGGGTCGCGCCAGTGGTTCGTCGGGCCGGCGTCGGCCTCGTCCTCGGAGCAGATGAAGGTGCGATCCTCGACGCGGGCGACGTCGCCCGGATCCGACAGCGCGAGATAGGAGTTCGGACGCTTCGCCTCGGAGAGCCGCTCGAAGGTGCCCGCGTCGACGAGCCCCTGGCAGAGCGCGTCGTACTCCTCGGCCGAGCCGTCGCACCAGTGGATGCGGTCCGGCTGCGTCAGCGCCGCGACCTCTTCGACCCAGGCCAGCAGCTTTGCGTGTTCGGTCGGTGCGTCAGTCTCAATGATGCTCACGGGCACTCCCTCGTGACGGTCGCGGGGCACCCGCGGCATTGTTTCATCGTTTTCGGAACGGTGCTTCCGAACGCGCTATTCCGGCGTGCCCGGGGTCTTGCGCGGCACGAGCACGAGGCGCTTGAACTCCGCCACCAGCAGCCCGTCCTGGTTCAGGACGCGCGTGTGGACCTTCACGACGCCGCGGTCGAGCTTCGTCTTGGAGGCCTTGACGTCGAGCACCTCGGTCTCGCAGAAGAGCGTGTCGCCGTGGAAGACCGGGTTCGGATGGCTCAGCTCCTCGGTCGCGAGGTTCGCGATCGCCTTGCCGGAGACGTCGGAGACCGACATCCCGAGCGCGAGCGAGTAGACGAGCGGCCCGACGACGACGTTGCGACCCTGCTGGGACTGCGCCGCGTAGACGTCGTTGAGGTGCAGCGGGTGGTGGTTCATCGTGATGAGGCAGAAGAGGTGGTCGTCGGACTCGGTCACCGTCTTGGCGGGCCAGTGCTTGTAGACCGCGCCGACCTCGAACTCCTCGAGGTAGCGGCCGTACGGGTGGGCTCCGGTGGCCTCGCGGGCCGCCTGATCGGTCTCGACGCCGTGGATCGTGTCAGTCATGGACATACCGTCCTGCATTCTAGGAAGCTCAAGGGAAAGACGGGAAGTGTGCCGGCTCCGCCGCGGCGGTGCGCCGCCGTCGCAGGCGCCTCAATACGATCTGTGCGACCAACCACCTAAGCGAGAGACCCAGTGCGCAATCCCCGAGACTTCGGCAAGCCGCTGGCCGTCGGGGCTCCCGAGCCGTTGCTCGAGATCCCGGTCCGGCCGTCGCGGATGATCCACTTCTTCGACGCCAGCAACGAGAAGATGGCGGCGAAGGTCCCCGACATGGCCGCGCAGGCGGACATCCTGCTCGGCAACCTCGAGGACGCCGTCCCCGTCGACCGCAAGGAGGCCGCACGCGAGGGCCTCGTGAAGGTCGGCCGCGAGGTCGACTTCGGCGACACGCAGCTGTGGACGCGCGTCAACAGCCTCGACAGCCCGTGGGTCCTGGACGACCTGCTGCGGCTCGTCGGCGAGATCGGCGACAAGCTCGACGTGATCATGGTCCCGAAGGTCGAGGGCGCCTGGGACATCCACTACGTCGACCGCCTGCTCGCCCAGCTCGAGGCCAAGCACCGCGTGCGCAAGCCGATCCTCGTGCACGCGATCCTCGAGACGGCGCTCGGCGTCGCGAACCTCGAGCAGATCGCCGCCGCCTCCCCGCGCATGCAGGGGATGAGCTTCGGCCCGGCCGACCTCGCCGCCTCGCGGCGCATGAAGACGACGCGCGTCGGCGGCGGCCATCCCGGCTACCGCGTGATCGAGGATCCGAACCCGGACAACCCCGAAGCGCCGCGCGCCAGCGCCCAGCAGGACCTCTGGCACTACTCGATCGCCCGCATGGTCGACGCCTGCGCCGCGACCGGGATCCTGCCCTTCTACGGCCCGTTCGGCGACATCGCCGACGACGCCGGCTGCGAGGCGCAGTTCCGCGCCGCCTTCCTGATGGGCTGCGTCGGCGCCTGGTCGCTGCATCCGCGCCAGATCGCGATCGCGAAGAAGGTCTTCTCGCCCGATCCCGACGAGGTCAGGTTCGCCCAGCGCGTGATCGAGGCGATCCCCGACGGCGCGGGCGTGCACATGCTCGACGGCAAGATGCAGGACGACGCCACCTTCAAGCAGTGCAAGGTGATGGTCAACCTCGCCGAGCTGCTGGCCCAGAAGGACCCCGAGCTGGCCGAGGCCTACGGGTTCACGACCACCACGACCGGGAGCTAGAGCGTGCGCTTCTTCGAGTACGAGTCGCGGCAGATCGTCGCGAAGGCGGGCATCCCCGTCTCCAAGCACGGCTTCGCCACGACGCCGCAGGAGGCGCGGCGGATCGCCGAGGAGATCGCGGGCCCCGTCGTGATCAAGTCGCAGGTGCTGACCGGCGGGCGCATGAAGGCCGGCGGCGTGAAGTTCGCCGACACCCCGGACGAGGCGGCCGAGCACGCCGAGTTCGTCCTCGGCCTGGAGATCAACGGCCACATGCCGCGCGGCGTGCTGGTCGACTCGCGCGTCTCGGTCAAGCAGGAGTACTACGCCGGCGTCGTCTGGGACGGAATCCGCAAGCAGCCGGTGATGCTGTTCAGCGACATGGGCGGCATCGACATCGAGGAGGTCGCCGAGACGCATCCCGACCACGTCGGTCGCGGCCACTTCTCGAACCTGATGGCCGTGCCGGACTTCAAGGCCAAGGAGGTGATCGCCTCGATCGGCGTGACCGGCTCCGCCCTCACGCGCGCGACCCCGATCCTCGCGCGGCTGGCGCGGCTGTTCGTCGAGCGCGACATGACGCTCGCGGAGATCAACCCGCTCGCGCAGCTCGAGGACGGCTCGTTCGTCGCCGTCGACGCCCACATGGACATGGAGAACGAGGCGCGCCCGCGCCAGAAGGCGCTGCTGAAGGAGCTCGGCGTCGGCGACGAGGAGACCCGCCAGGCGCGCGAGGCGACGGAGTTCGAGCTCGCCGGCGAGGCCGTCGATGCCGCCTCGCACCGCGGCGTGGCGGGCAACGTGACCGAGTTCGACGGCAACCTCGGGCTCGTGATCGGCGCCGGCGGCGGTTCGCTGACGCTCTTCGACGCCGTTCGCGCGCACGGCGGCAAGCCGGCCAACTACTGCGAGATCGGCGGCAACCCGTCGGTCGAGAAGGCCTGCGGGCTGGCGAAGCTCGTGCTGAGCAAGCCGGGCGTCGACAAGATCGCGGTGATGATGTCGATCGTCTCCAACACGCGCGTGGACATCGTCGCGCGCGGCGTCATCAAGGCGTGCCTGGAGCTGGGCCACGACCCGGCCGAGAAGATCGCGATCTTCCGCATCCCCGGCGCCTGGGAGGACGAGGGCTTCAAGATCCTCGCGAAGTACGGGGTCGAGTACTGCGACCGCAGCGTGTCGATGCACGAGGCCGCGCGGCGCGCGGTGGAGAAGATCGGGGTGGCCGCATGAGCATCTTGGTAGACGCTGAGACGACGTTCATCGTCCAGGGCATCACCGGCCGCGAGGCCGTCAACTTGACGCGCGAGTGCCTCGACTACGGCGCCGGCGCGAAGGTGGTCGGCGGCGTGACGCCTGGGCGCCTGGGCCGCGAGGTGCATGGCGTGCCGGTCTTCGACACGGTCGCGCAGGCGGTCGCCCACCACGGCGGGCCGATCGACGGCTCCGTCGTCACCGTCCCGCCCGCGTTCACGAAGGACGCGGTGCTGGAGGCGCTCGCGAACGGCGTCAAGCTGATCGTGATCGTCACCGAGCGGATCCCGCGCCGCGACGTCGCCGAGATGGTCGAGTTCGCCAAGCTCCACAACGCCCGCATCATCGGCCCCAACTGCCTCGGGATCATCGTCCCCGACGTGATCAAGATGGGCGGCATCGGCGGCCCGGCGAAGGACGCGGCGAAGGCCTACTCCCCCGGGCCGGTCGGCGTCATCTCGCGCTCGGGCGGCATGACGACGGAGATGTCCTCGACGCTCACCGCCGCGGGCCTCGGTCAGTCGACCGCCGTCTCGATCGGCGGCGACGCGATCATCGGCTCCTCCTACGCGGAGCTGATGCCGCTGTTCGAGGCCGACGAGCAGACGCAGGCGATCGTGATCTACACCGAGCCGGGCGGACGGATGGAGGCCCAGCTCGCGCAGTGGGTGACCGAGAACGACTCCCGCCTGCCGATCGTCGCCTTCATGGCCGGCCGCTTCATGGACGAGATGCCGGGCATGAGCTTCGGCCACGCCGGCACGATCGTCGAGGGCAAGGAGGACACCGCGACGGAGAAGATCGCCCGCCTCGCCGAGGCCGGCATCGTCGTCGCGGAGGAGATCTCCCAGATCCCGGACATCGTCAAGAGCAAGATCGCCGAGAGGAGCGCCGTCTGATGCCCGGCACGTTCATCGACGTCGAGGTCGACGCCGCGATCGCGGCCGACCCCGCGATCGCTGCCAAGCTGGTCGAGGTCTGCCCGGTCGACATCTTCGCTCAGGGGCAGGGCGGGGCGCTCGCGATCGTCGAGGAGAACCTCGACGAGTGCGTCCTCTGCCGCCTCTGCATCGACGCCGCGCCGCAGGGCACCGTGCGCGTGGTGAAGCTCTACGACGAGGGCGCGTTGCTCAGCAGCTGAGCTGGCGTCGCCCGAAGCGAGTCAGTGCGAGGAGCGCGCGCGACGGGTTCGCGAGCGCTCCTCCTGTTTCTCCACGACGTTCTGGATCAGCTTGATGATCTGCTCGACGCCCGTCGCCTTCGCGTCACCGTGCTCGAACGCCTCGCGCCACTGCTTGACGCCTCCGTCGGCGGCGAGCTCGTTGAAGACCGAGCGCACGACCGACAGGCGGACCTTGGCGTCGGAGGCGATGTCCTTCGTCACCACCGGCCCGGGCAGCTCGACGCGGTAGAGCTGCACGTCGCCGCGTCCGCGCAACTCGAGCCCGACGACGAGCGTGAGCGGCGCGAGCGCGGGCACCTCGGCGAGGAACCCGCGCACGCCCTGCTCGATCAGCGCCTTCGTGTCGGTCGGAGAGCTCAGGAGACCGAGTCTAGATCTTGTGGCGCTCGAGCAGCTTCCTGCCGATCACCATCTTCTGGATCTCGCTCGTGCCCTCGCCGCTCAACAGCAGCGGCGCGTCGCGGTAGAGGCGCTCGATCTCGTACTCCTTCGAGTAGCCGTAGCCGCCGTGGATGCGGAACGACTCCTCGACGCAGAAGCGGCCGGCCTCAGAGGCGAACAGCTTCGCCATCCCGGCCTCGAGGTCGGAGCGCAGGCCCGCGTCCTTCATGCGTGCGGCGCGAACCGTCAGCAGGCGCGCCGCGTCGACCTGCGTCGCCATGTCGGCGAGCTTGAACTGGATCGCCTGGTGCTGGGCGATCGGCTTGCCGAACGCCTTGCGCTCCTGCGAGTAGCGCAGCGCGAGCTCGAGCGCGCGCTGGGCGATCCCGACGCCGCGCGCGGCGACGTTGACGCGTCCGACCTCGAGCGCGTCCATCATCTGCGGAAAGCCCTTGTTGAGGCCGGCGTCCTCGCCGCCGAGGATGTTCTCCGCCGGGCAGCGGTAGCCGTCGAAGACCAGCTCGGTCGACTCGACGCCCTTGTAGCCCATCTTCTTCAGCTGCGGCGGAACGTTGAGGCCGGCATGGTCACCGGTGTTCTCATGCTCGCCGCCGACCTTCTCGGCGATGAAGCAGGTCATGCCGCGCTGCGCCTTCTCGGCGCTCGGATCGGTCTTGACGAGCACGAAGACGAGGTCGGAGCGCAGGCCGTTGGTGACCCACATCTTCTGGCCGTTGATCTCGTAGGAGCCGTCGTCCTGCTTCTTGGCCGCCGTCTTGATCGCGGCGACGTCGGAGCCGAGCTCGGGCTCGGAGAGCGAGAAGGCGGCCCGGATCTCGCCGGTCGCCATGCGCGGCAGGTACTTCTGCTTCTGCTCCTCGCTGCCGAACTTGATCAGCAGGTAGGAGCCGATGAAGTGCGTGTTGATGACGCCCGAGATCGAGATCCAGCCGCGCGAGAGCTCCTCGACGATCATCGCGTAGGTCGTCAGGTCGAGCCCCATTCCGCCGTACTCCTCGGGGATCGTGACGCCGAAGAGGCCGAGCTCCTTCATCTGCTCGACGATCGGGCCGGGGAACTCGTCCTCGTGGTCGTAGTGCTCGGCGTGCGGGAGGATCTGCTCGTCGGCGAACTGCCGCACCATCTCGCAGATCGCCTGCTGCTCGTCGGTCTTGTCGATCGCTACGGCCATCGGTGTCATCGCTCCGGGTCTGGGAAACGTGGAAAGGTCTCGATTCGGCCTCCGAGGATACCTTCGAGTCACCGCATGCGACTCAGCCACCGCGGCGAGCGCGGGGCCGTCAGTTGCCTCGCCGTCTCTCGCTTGCTACTTTGCCCGCGAGGCTCTATGGGGGAGCCATGCGTCCGCTCGGGCGCGTGACAGAGAGGGGGACCACAGATCCACGGCGCGCGGTCGCCGTGCGGACCTCATCCATCGCCGGCGCCGCCGGCCCCGACCGGCCACCCGGCGCAACCAGCCAGGGGAAGACCAAGATGAGCATGTGCAGGAAGTTCGTGCTGACAGGGCTCTGCGCAGCGCTCCTGCTCTCGATCGGAGCAGGTACGGCAGCCGCCCTAAGATCGCTGCGGCTCGACGGCGAAAGAACGCTGCAGCTAACCGGTAGATTCACCGCAATCATCGGCGCGATAACCATCAGATGCAACGTCACGATTCGCAAAACCTACACGCCGATATTCCCGAAGAGATCAGGGACGGTAATAGGCAACATAATAGAATACGCGCTTCCGAGACCGGAAACTTGTGAATTAGCTGGCGCGAGAAGACTCAATATAATAAACACGATAGGAGTCGGCGTCGCAGAAAGATGGCGGATAGTCTACAAGACCTTCCTAGGGACGCTACCTGAAATAACTGGAATCCTATTCGAGTGGCAGAGAATCGAAAAAGAGTTTGAAATAGAAGAAAATTTCGCAAACCTCTTCTGCATCTACAACAACGAAGGGGTCGCCGGATCGCTCGGCCTCCTAGCCAGAGTCAACAGAGGGATCATCGAAAGACTAAGAACGCTAGAAACACCCGCAGAAGTGACCGAAAAAGCGCTGCAGGCGTTCAGCAGCGCCAGATGCCCGATGAGAATGAGACTAAAGTACGAACTCACTCCAGCGGGAGAACTGAGACTCACCCTACTCTAAGCACACAGACATGAACGAGGTGGGGCCGCCTGGTCGGCGGCCCCACATCCAAGCCAGGAGGAAACAGAAATGCGAAGACGCAGCAAGCTGTTGCTGACAGCGCTCACGATGGCGCTCGTGCTCTCACTCGGGGCCGGTACCGCAATGGCCCTAAGATCGCTGTCGATAACCGGCGAACAGACGACGACGCTAAACGGCACGCTCACGTTCGTCGAACAGGGCAGAATAACCTGCAATATCACGATGACGAAAAGATTCAACAGAGCTATACCGAAGAGAGCATTCGCGGTGCTCGGCCAAGTCACGAGAGTGACCGTCGAAAGATGTACGACGATGTCTGAAATGTTCATAATCAACTCCATGAGATTCCTAGGACTTGGCATCGAAAGACTATGGCAGCTCCTCTACAACGGGTTCCTAGGGACCCTACCTGAGATAACCGGCTTTCTATATTACATCAACAGAATGCAGATACTAACTGAAGTGACGAACATGATGGTGCCGGGCAGATGCCTATATGAAAACCCGAGAGAAAACTCGATACCCATGCTAGCCAGTCTCGACGGCGCACAGGAAATCAGAGAACTAGAATCGCTAAACCTCCTGGCTGCACAGCTTGAATTTCCGTTGCTCAGAGAACTACCAGGGAGCCTCAGATGCGAAAGACAGGCGAGAGTCGAGCTTAGACTCAGACCCACCACTGCAACGAGAGTCGTCCTAATCTGACACGCTCGGTGGGGCCGTCCGCGCGACGGCCCCACTCCGTCAGGCGACGCCGGCCGCAGCCGGAGCGTCGGCGGGCTCGCCCGCCGGCGGGATGTGGCTCATCGCGTGCTCGGCGAGCGCGGTGATCGTGAGGCTGGGGTTCACGCCCACGTTCGCCGGCACCGCGGCGCCGTCGCAGACGTGCAGGTTCTCGTAGCCGAAGACGCGCTGGTGGGCGTCGACGACGCCGTGCTCGGGGTCGGCGGCGATCACGGCGCCGCCGAGTATGTGCGCCGTGGAGGGGACGTTGAGCAGCGCCTCGGTGACCGAGCTCTGCGCGATCCCGCCGGTGCGCTCGGCGAGCCACGCAGCCGCCTGGTTCGCGACGGGGATGAACGTCGGGTTCGGCTTCAGCGGATCCTGCTCGGTCTGCAGGCGCACGTCGCCCGAGCGCGTGCGCTTGGGCCGCAGCGCGATCGCGTTGTCGAGCGTCTGCATCACGAGCACGATGATCGTGCGGCGCGACCAGCCCTGCGGCCGCAGCACCTTGGCGAACTTGACCGGGTGGCGGACGATCTCGCCGAGCAGCTTCAGCGGCCGCGTCACGCGCGTGCCGTCGCCGACCATCAACGTGTAGAGCATGCTCATCGAGTCGCCGGCCTGCCCGTAGGTGACGGTCTCGATGTGCGTGTGCGGGTCGGGGTAGATCGAGGACGTGATCGCGACGCGCTTCGTCAGGTCCTGCGGATAGTCCTCCGGAACCGTGACGGCGAGGATCGCCTCGCTGTTGGTGCGCACCAGCTCGCCGAGGCGTGCCGAGATGCGCGGCAGCGAGCCGTTCAGGCGGCAGCGCTGCAGCAGCTTGTTCGTGCCGAGCGCTCCGGCCGCGACGACGACGCCGCGCGCAGTGAGCGTCTGGCGGTCGCGGCCCCTGCGCAGGCCCGAGCGCTCGCTCGTGATCGCATACCCGTCGCTGCCGTCCTCCGCCCCGAGCGGGCGGATGTCGACGACGGTGCGGTCGGGCGTCACGACCGCGCCGCGAAGCTCGGCCAGCCACAGGTAGTTCTTCACGAGCGTGTTCTTCGCGCCGTGCGGACAGCCGACCATGCAGCGACCGCACTGCATGCAGCCGGTGCGGTCGGGCCCCTCGCCGCCGAAGTAGGGGTCCGGCACGGTCTTGCCGGGCTCGCCGAGGAAGATGCCGATCGGCGTCTTGCGGTAGGTGTCGCCGACGCCCAGCTCCTCCCCCAGCTCGCGCAGCAGCTGGTCGGCCGGGTCGTCGTGCTCGTGCACGACGACGCCCAGCATCCGCTGCGCCTCGGCGTAGTGGGGCGCGAGCGCGCGCTCCCAGTCCTCGAGGCCGCTCCACTGCTCGTCCGCGAAGAACTTCGCCGGCGGGACGTAGAGCGTGTTCGCGTAGCCGAGGCTGCCGCCGCCGACGCCGCAGCCGCTGACGACCGCGATGTCCTTGAACGTCGACAGCCGCAGGATCCCCCGCATCCCGACCCGCGGGGCCCAGAAGTAGCGCTTGAGGTCCCAGGTGGACGTCGCGAAGTCCTTGTCGCCGAAGCGCCGGCCGCACTCGAGCACGCCGACGCGGTAGCCCTTCTCGGACAGGCGCAGGGCGGACACGCTGCCGCCGAAACCGGACCCGATCACGAGCCAGTCGAAGTCGAACTGACGGGCGCTCGCCTCCATCGCACGTGAACGTACCAGGAAGATGACGCCTGCGTCACGATTGACATGCACGCCGTCCACTAGGCTCAGGGCGCAATGGAACGGCGTCCGACGATCGGCATCTGCACCGCGCTCGAGCAGGCGCGCTGGGGCGTGTGGGACCAGCAGGCCGCGCTGCTGCCGGTCAACTACCTGAGCGCCGTGCGCCTCGCCGGCGGCCTCGCGCTGATGCTCGCGCCCGACCCGGCGGTCACCGCGGAGCCTGACGAGGTGCTCGACCTGCTCGACGGGCTGATACTCGCAGGCGGCGCCGACATCGACCCGGCGACCTACGGCGCCGAGCGCCACCCGCGAACGGTCAACCCGATCCCCGAGCGCGACCACTTCGAGATCGCGCTGACGCGCCGCGCGATCGAGCGGGAAATCCCGGTCCTCGGCATCTGCCGCGGGATGCAGCTGCTGAACGTCGCGCGCGGCGGCACGCTGCACCAGCACCTGCCGGAGCTGTTCGGCCACGGCGACCACCTGCGCGCGATCGGCTCCTTCGACGGCGCCGACCACGACGTCCGCCTCGTCCCCGGCTCGCTCGCCGCGCGCGCGGCCGGCGAGGAGCTGCACGCGACGAAGTCCCACCACCACCAGGGCGTGGACCGCGTCGGCGAGGGGCTCGTCGTCACCGGCGTGGCGACGCTCGACGAGCTGCCCGAGGCGCTCGAGCTGCCCGACCACGAGTTCGTGCTCGGCGTCCAATGGCATCCCGAGGCGGACGAGCGCAGCCGCGTGATCGGCGCGCTCGTAGAGGCGGCGCGGACGCACCGCGCCGCCGGCGCCGCGCGGTAGCGGCGCTCAGCCCGGCAGCGCGACGATCGCGTCGAGCTCGACCTGCGCGTCGCGCGGGAGCCCGGCGACGGCGAATGCGACGCGTGCCGGCGGGTCGGCCTCGAAGAACGAGGCGTAGACCTCGTTGACGGCCGCGAAGTCGCCCATGTCGCGCAGGTAGACGGTGATCTTGACCGCATCGCCCAGGCTGGCGCCGGCCGCGGCGCACACGGCCTGCAGATTCTCCAGGCAGCGCCCCGCCTGCTCGGCCGCGGTCGCGCCGACGATCTCCCCCGTCTCCGGATGCAGCGGGATCTGACCGGAGCAGAACAGCAGGCTGCCTGCGCGCACCGCATGGACGTAGGGGCCGACGGCAGCGGGCGCTCCGGGGGCGTCGACGGACTCGCGGTGGTCGCTCACGGCGCGACACGGTAGCGCGTTCGGGGTGCCGGAGCCGGTCACGTGGTGCGGGTAGCCTCCAGACCCGATGCCCAACCGCCTCGCCGACGAGACCTCGCCTTATCTCCTGCAGCACAAGGACAACCCGGTCGACTGGCAGCCATGGGGCGAGGCGGCGCTCGCGCAGGCGCGCGAGCGCGACGTGCCGCTGCTGATCTCGATCGGCTACAGCGCCTGCCACTGGTGCCACGTGATGGAGCGCGAGTCGTTCGAGGACCCCGACGTCGCCGCATACATGAACGCCCACTTCGTCTGCATCAAGGTCGACCGCGAGGAGCGCCCGGACGTCGACGCGATCTACATGGACGCGGTGCAGGCGATGACCGGTCACGGCGGCTGGCCGCTGAACGCGTTCGCGACGCCCGAGCAGGTCCCGTTCCACGCCGGCACGTACTTCCCGCCGCAGTCGCGCCACGGGCTGCCGAGCTGGCGCCAGCTGCTGGAGGCCGTCGTGCAGGCGTGGGCGGAGCGCGCTGAGGAGATCCGCGCCCAGGGCGAGCGGATCGTCGCGCACCTCGGCGTCAGCGCCCGCATCGAGCCGGCGGGCACGATGGTCGATCCCGGCCTGCTCGACGACGCCGTCGCGGCGCTCGAGCGCTCCTACGACCACGTGCACGGCGGCTTCGGCAGCGCGCCGAAGTTCCCGCAGGCCTCGGTGATCGAGCTGCTGCTGCGGCGCGGCGCGACGCAGCCGGCGCTCGACGCGCTGCGGGCGATGGCGTGCGGCGGCATCTACGACCAGCTCGGCGGCGGCTTCTCGCGCTACTCGGTCGACGCGGCCTGGGTCGTGCCGCACTTCGAGAAGATGCTCTACGACAACGCGCTGCTCGCGCGCGCCTACCTGCACGGCTGGCAGGTGAGCGGCGAGGAGCTGCTGGCGCGCGTCTGCTGCGAGACGCTCGACTGGGCGCTGCGCGACCTGCGCGGACCCGAGGGCGGCTTCGCCTCCGCGCTGGACGCGGACTCCGAGGGCGTCGAGGGCAGGTTCTACGTCTGGACGCCGGAGGAGCTGCGCGCGGCGCTCGACGACGAGGCGCTCTTCGCCGCCGCGGTCGCGCACTTCGGCGTCAGCGAGGGAGGCAACTTCGAGGGGTCGAGCATCCTCCTGCGCGCGGACGTCGATCCGGCCGAGCTGCCCGAGATCCGCCGCCGCCTGCTCGCCGCGCGCGAGCGACGCGTGTGGCCGAGCCTCGACGACAAGCGCCTCACGTCGTGGAACGCGCTGATGATCTCCGCGCTCGCCGAGGCGGGCGCGGTGCTGGAGCGCCCGGACTACGTCGCGGCCGCCGTCGCCTGCGCGGAGTTCCTGCTGCGCGAGCTGTGCACGGCCGACGGACGCCTGCTGCGCACCTGGAAGGACGGCCGCGCGCACCTCGCCGGCTACCTGGAGGACCACGCGTTCCTGCTCGAGGCGCTGGTGACCCTCTACGAGGCGACGTTCGACGCGCGCTGGCTCGCGGCCGCGCGAGCGCTGGCGGACACGACGATCGCCCGCTTCGGCGACGACGAGCGCGGCGGCTTCTTCTCGACCGCCGACGACCACGAGCAGCTCGTCGCGCGCCGCAAGGAGCTCGAGGACACGCCGATCCCGTCCGGCAACTCCGCGGCGGCGCTGGGGCTGCTGCGGCTTGGCCGACTCACCGGCGACGCCGCGTATGAGGCGCGCGCCGAGGGCGTGATCGCGCTGCTGCACCCGCTCGCGGCCTCGCATCCGGCCGCGTTCGCGCACCTGCTGGCGGCGATCGACTTCCAGCTCGCCGAGGTGCACGAGGTCGCGATCGTCGGCGACGGCGCCGAGGCCCTCCTGCGCGTCGTGCG
Organism: Conexibacter sp.; assembly: GCA_035637995.1. GTDB lineage: Bacteria > Actinomycetota > Thermoleophilia > Solirubrobacterales > Solirubrobacteraceae > Conexibacter. The sequence continues at coordinate 91,915 of DASRAV010000039.1, forward strand.
CTCTGCATTCCGCCCGCACGTCGTGCTGGCGGGCGGACCAGGCGACGGCGACGGCGGCGTCGGGCTGCTCGCCGGACGGACGCCGATCGAGGGCCGGGCCGCAGCGTACGTGTGCGAGCGCTTCGCCTGCCAGGCGCCGGTGACGGAGCCCGCGGCGCTCGCAAAGCTGCTGTCCTGAGCTGCCGGCTATCTTCCTAGCCATGTCCTCCTCCCCCATCCGCGTCGCGATCGTGGGCTCCGGCCCGGCCGGCGCCTACGCCGCCGAGCAGCTGCTGACCGCCAAGGACGTCGAGGTGACCGTCGACATGTTCGAGCGCCTCGCGACCCCGTGGGGGCTCGTGCGCGCGGGCGTCGCGCCCGACCATCCGAACATCAAGGCGGTCACGCGCCGCTACGAGAAGACCGCGGCGAAGGAGGGCTTCCGCTTCTTCGGCAACGTCGAGGTCGGCCGCGACGTCAGCGTCGAGGAGCTGAAGGCGCACTACCACGCGATCGTCTACGCGTTCGGCGCCGCCGGCGATCGCCGTCTCGGGATCGCCGGCGAGGACCTGCCCGGCAGCCACTCCTCGACCGAGTTCGTCGCCTGGTACAACGGCCATCCGGACTTCTGCGACCACGTCTTCGATCTCGATGCGACGACCGCGGTCGTCGTCGGCAACGGCAACGTCGCACTCGACGTCGCGCGGATGCTCGCGCTCCCGCGCGAGACGCTCGCGGCGACCGACGTCGCCGACCACGCGCTGGAGGCGCTCGAGCGCTCCTCGATCGAGGAGGTCGTCGTGCTCGGCCGCCGCGGGCCGGCGCAGGCCGCGTTCACGACGCCGGAGCTGATCGAGCTCTCCGAGCTGGCCGCGGCAGACGTGATCGTCGACCCGGGCGAGACCGAGCTCGACCCCGCCAGCGAGCGGATGGTCGAGGAGGCCGACGCCGCGACGAAGAAGAAGGTCGAGATCCTGCGCGGCTACGCGGCGAGCGAGCCGCACGGCCACAGCCGCCGGATCGTCCTGCGCTTCTTCTGCTCGCCGCTTGAGATCGTCGGCGACGAGCGCGTCGAGGGCGTGCGGATCGGGCGCACCGAGCTCGTCGAGCAGGAGGACGGCAGCCTGCGCGCCGTCGTCACCGAGACCGAGGAGCTGATCCCGGCCCAGCTCGTGTTCCGCTCCGTCGGCTACCGCGGTGTTCCGATCCCCGGCGTGCCGTTCGACGAGCGCAGCGCGACGATCCCCAACGACGCCGGTCGCGTGCTGGACGAGCCCGGTGGCACTCAGCGGCCGGGCGAGTACGTCTCCGGATGGATCAAGCGCGGCCCCAGCGGCATCATCGGCACGAACAAGAAGGACAGCCAGGAGACGACCGCGTCACTGCTCGAGGACGCCGCCGCCGGCCTGCTGCCCGAGCCCGCCGACCCCGATCCCGACGCGATCGAGACGCTGCTCGCCGAGCGCGCCCCCGACCACATCCGCTACGAGCACTGGCAGGCGATCGACGAGCACGAGCGCACCGCCGGCGAGCCTCACGGCCGCCCGCGCGTCAAGCTCACGCGGCGCGAGCAGCTGCTCGCCGCAGCGCGCGCCGCGGAGCTGGCGCGCGACTGACCCTAGTCCGAAGTGCGCAAGGCGGATGCCGGCGCCCGCCAGGGGAGGACGCAGCCTGCGTGGCGTACTAAGTACGCGAGCAGGCGAGGACGATGCCTGGCGGGATGCCGGCGCCGCCCGCTAAAGGACGGGGAGATACCTCTCCAGCTCCCAGGGAGTGACCTGGACGCGATAGTCCTCCCACTCCTGGCGCTTGATCTCGACGAAGCGGTTGAACATGTGCTCGCCGAGGGTGCGCAGCACGAGCTCGGACTCGGCGGTCAGCTCGATCGCCTCGCCGAGCGTGGCGGGGAGCTGCTCGATCCCGAGGCGGCGGCGCTCGTCGGGTGCGAGGTGGTAGAGGTTCTTCTCCATCGGCTCCGGCAGCTCGTAGCCGTGCTCGATCCCTTCGAGGCCGGCTTGCAGCAGCGCCGCGAAGGTCAGATACGGATTGCAGGCTGGATCCGGGCAACGGAGCTCCATCCGCGTCGCCTTCTCCTTGCCGGGGTGGTAGAGCGGCACGCGCACGAGGGCGGAGCGGTTGCGGCGTGACCACGCCACGTACACCGGCGCCTCGTAGCCGGGCACGAGCCGCTTGTAGGAGTTCACCCACTGGGCGAAGATCGAGGAGATCTCCCGCGCATGGCGCAGCTGGCCGGCGATGAACGCCTTGCCGACGTCGGAGAGGAAGTACTGGTCGTCGGCGTCGAAGAAGGCGTTTGAGCCATCGCGGAAGAGCGACTGGTGGGTGTGCATCCCCGAGCCGTTCTCGCCGAACAGCGGCTTCGGCATGAACGTCGCGTGCAGGCCGTACTTCATCGCGCACTCCTTGACGGTGAGGCGATACGTCATGCAGTCGTCGGCCATCTTCAGCGCGGGCGCATAGCGCATGTCGATCTCGTGCTGGGAGGGCCCGACCTCGTGGTGGCTGTACTCGACGTGGATGCCGAGCTGCTCGAGCGCGAGCACCGTCTCGCGCCGCAGGTCCGAGCCGGCGTCGAGCGTCGTGAGGTCGAAGTAGCCGCCCTGGTCGAGCGGCTCGGGCGTCTGCGCGTCGCGGAAGTAGAAGTACTCCAGCTCCGGGCCGACCATGAAGTCGTCGAAGCCCAGCGCCTGCGCGCGCTCGATCGCGCGCCGCAGCACGTGGCGCGGGTCGCCCTCGTAGGGGGTGCGCTCGGGCGTCTGCACGTCGCAGAACATGCGTGCGACGCCGTCCTCCGACGGGCGCCATGGCAGCACTGCGAACGTCGTCGGGTCCGGCAGCGCGATCATGTCGGACTCCTCGATCGCGTTGAAGCCGGTGATCGAGGAGCCGTCGAAGCCCATCCCGCCCTCGAACGCGTCCGCCAGCTCGCTGCTGTTGATCGAGAACGACTTCAGTTGCCCGAGCACGTCGGTGAACCACAGGCGGATGAAGCGGATGTCGCGCTCCTGCGCGAGGCGCATGACGTCGTCGGCTGTGAGCGGGGCGTCGTCCGTCATGTGGCGTGCTCCTGAGGCGTGGGTTGCGACGGGCCTGGGACCTTAGCGGCCCGCCGCGCGGCTCACGGCGTGAGCCAGCGCTGCGCCCACGTCTCCAATGCAGCAAGCGCGGGCTCGAGGTCGCGACCCATCGGCGAGAGCGCGTACTCCACGCGCGCCGGGCGCTCCTCCACGACGGTGCGCTCGACGACGCCGCGCGCCTCGAGCTCCTTCATGCGCTCGGACAGCAGCCGGTCGGAGAGCGCGGGCACGGCCTGCGCGACCTCGGAGAAGCGCAGCGGCGAGCGGTGCATCAGCACGCGCACGATCGCGCCGGTCCAGCGCTTGCCGAGCAGCTCGATCGCCTCGTGGTAGCGCGGGCAGCAGCCGAGCTCGACCTCGGGGGGTGCGGCGAGCTCGGCGTCCGCGCTTGCCATCAGGCGGCGCGCAGGGCGCGCGACTCCTCGACGGAGCCGTCGACCGGCACGTCGCCGGCGACGTTCACCATCGCGGTGAAGCCCTCCAGCGCGACGGTCGCTATCGCCTCCAGCAGCTCCTCGTCCTCCCAGCCGGCCTCGCGCGCCTCCTCGTGGAGATGCATCGGCGGACGCCCGTTCTGATCGAGCAGCGCATGCAGGTAGCGCAGCAGCGCCGCCTCGCGCGGGTCCTTGGAGTCGAACTCCCGTGCGGAGGCGACCTCGTCGAGCCCGAGCCCCGCGGCGCGGGCGGTGCGCGAGTGCAGCGCGATGCCCGGCTCGGAGTCGTAGTGCTCGGCGACGGCGAGCGCGATCCGTTCGAGCGTCGCGGGGCCGAGATGGCCGTGGCGCAGCTCGGAGCGGAAGCGCGCATATGCGCGCAGCGCCGCCGGAGCGCCCGCGAGCACGCCGAGGAAGTTCGGCAGCTGGCCGCCGGAGGCGACGATCCCGCGCAGCACCGGCGCGGAGGCCTCGGGGGCGGTCAGGTCGTCGTGGATCTGGAACCTGCTCATCGCTGTCTTCATGGCGTCACCCGGGGGATCTGGGCTTACTGTTCGTAAGCGTAGGCCTCGTGCGTCGATCGCACAAGCACATATCCCTTATACGGACGGAGCTAAACCCTGTCTCAGTACGCACCTGACGGACTACGCACTGACGGCGCCGTCAGGCGCCGTGGGCGGTCAGGATCGCGGTGAGTATGAGGAACACGCCCATCAGCACGGCCCAGAGGGCGGCGCGGTCGGGGCGGGCTCCGGCGATGCGCTCGTGGGCGCGGCGTGGGGGGCGTCGGCGCGCGGTGGTGGAGACACGCGGCGGCGGTGCGACCTGGCCGCGGATGACGACGGTGCGGCGCTGGGACGGCTGTCCTGCGGTGTGACCCCGACGCGAAGGGGCCTCTACGGGTGGCATCCTCGGTCCTCTTTCCTCTGCTTACGGGGTTAGCTGTCGGGCTCGCGCCGAAAGAGCGGCGCTACGTGCTGAGACACGATTCGCCCCGATGTCCTGGGTCCCCCGCTCCCCGCGCACGGCGGGAATTCAGCGGTGTATGAGTCGCGGATCCTAGCAGCGGGGCAACGCCGCATGCCGGCACCGGGCAAAGGCTAGGGTGCCTCGCGGCGGAATCGCCCGCGAGCGCCGACACGCCAACGGCCGGCGCAGCTACTTTCCGGCAACCTGCGCCACGAATGCGGCGACGGCCTGCGCGTCCTGGTTCTGGACGATCGCTGCCGGCATCGTGCCGGAGCCGCGCTGACGGCCCTTCTGAACCGCGTCGAGCACGAGCGCCTCGGGCGGATGCAGCTGGTCGAGGTTCGGACCGACCTTGCCGTCGGCGTTGGCCGCCGCAAGCGTGTGGCAGCTCGCGCAGCGGGCGCCGAAGATCTCACGCCCGGCGCGCTCCTGCGCGTTCAGGTGGATCGACGCGCCGGCGACGCGCGCGCTCGCGCTGTCGTGGTTGCCGAGCTCGATCGCGACCGGCACGGCGATGCCGATGCCGATGTAGAAGAGCGAGAAGCCGACCAGCGCGGCGCGGCGGCTGGAGTGCGTCTGCGACTGCAACGTCGCGCGCGCGCCGCGCGGCCCACCGCGGGCGGCGATGAAGAAGAGCGCCAGTCCGAGGACGATCCAGAAGGCGAGAAACGCGGCGGTTGCGAGCATGACCGGGCGGAACCCTACCTCGATGGAGCGGCGGAAGGGAAGCCCCAAGCGCGCAGGGGCGTCCCGCAGCGCTACCGGCGCCCCTGTCCGAAGCTCATGACGGCCGGTGCGACGGCCCGGAAGTCGCCGGCGGGGGCGATCTCCCGCACCTCGGCACGCGACGCGTCCGCGGTCTCCAGCGGCTCGATCCGCTCGACCAGCACGTTGATCCCACCCCCCGCAGCCGGATGGCGCTCCAAGCGGCCGACGGCGAGCACGAGCGGCGCGGTGCGGATCGTCAGGCGGCTGCGCTCGTACAGCTTCGGCGGGACGATCAGGTTGATCGTGCCGTGCTCGTCCTCCAGCAGCATGAAGACGACGCCGCTCGCGGTGCCCGGGCGCTGGCGCGCGACGACGAGCCCGCCGACGCGCACCTGCGCGCCGTGGCCGATCGTCGCGAGGTCGCGGCTCGTGACCGCCGCGCGTGCGAGCCCGGCGCGCAGCAGCGCGAGCGGGTGCGCGGCCGCCGTCAGGCCGGTCGTCTCGTAGTCGGCGAGCATCCCCTCCCAGGCGCCCAGCTCGCGCAGCTCCGGCGCGCCTGGCAGCTCCAGCCCGAGCGCGAGCTGCGTGTGCCCGCCCGGCAGGCGGCGGGCGGGCACCGCAGCACCCAGCCGCCACAGCGCGATCCGCCGCGGGTGGGCGGGATCCGACAGCGCGTCGCACGCGCCCGCCCATGCGAGCAGCTCGAGCGCCGGGCGTCCGGCGCCGGCGCGCGCGGCGAGATCGCCGAGGTCGCGGAACGGGCCGCCGGCGCGCCGCGCCTCGACGAGCGCCTGCGCGTCGCGCGCCTGCACGCCGCGCACGTAGCCGAGGCCGATCCGCACGCGCGCGGACCCGCTCCCCACCCGCCCGTCCCCCACCGACTCGACCGAGCACTCGACCTCGCTCGCGTTCACGTCCGGCGCGAGCACCGCGATCCCGCGCCGTTGCGCGTCGTGCACGAGCGCGTCGGGCGGGTAGAAGCCCATCGGCTGCTCGTTCAGCAGCGCGCACAGGAACTCCGGCGCGTAGTGCACGCGCAGCCACGTCGACTGGTAGGCGAGCAGCCCGAAGGCGGCGCCGTGCGCCTTCGGGAAGCCGAAGCCGGAGAAGCCGCGCACCTTGTCGAAGATCCGCTCTGCCAGCTCAGGCTCCACGCCGTGCGTCGCAACCGCCCCGGCGATGAACTTCCTGTGGTGGGCCTCGATCGCCGCCTCCGAGCGCTTGCGGCTCATCGCGCGGCGCAGCCCCTCCGCCTCGCCGGCGGAGAAGCCGGCGAACGCCATCGCGACCTCGATCACCTGATCCTGGAAGATGATCGTGCCGAGCGTCTCGCGCAGCGGCTCGACCAGCGAGGGGTGTTCGTAGGGGATCTCGAAGTCGGGATCGACGCGCAGCCGCTGGCGCCGTTCGATGTACGGGTTGACCGCGCCGCCCTGGATCGGCCCCGGCCGCACGATCGCGACCTGGATCGTGATGTCCTGCAGCGTCTCCGGTCTGGTGCGCAGCAGCGAGGACATCTGCGCGCGGCTCTCGATCTGGAAGACGCCCGTCGTCTCGGCGTTCTGGATCGCCTTGTAGGTGGGGGCGTCGTCGTAGGGGATCCGGGAGAGGTCGATGCGCTCCCCTCGCAACCGCGCGATGTCCTCGACGGCGCGCTCGACGGCGGAGAGCATCCCGAGGCCGAGCAGGTCGATCTTCAGGAAGCCCGCGTCGGCGCACGAGTCCTTGTCCCACTGCACCATCTGGCGCCCCTCCATCGCGGCGGGGACGATCGGGCAGCAGTCGATCAGCGGGCGCGTGGCGACGATCATCCCGCCGGGATGCTGGGAGAGGTGGCGCGGCAGCCCATGCGCCTGTTCGGCCAGCCGCGCAAGCCACGCCCAGCGGCCGGTCGCGAGCCGCTCGGGACCGAGCGCGGCGGCGACGTCGTGCGCGACGTCGCGCGCCGACCAGCCCTCCGAGCCGCGCGCGACGCGCTCGATCTCCCCCGGCGGCAGGCCGAGCGCCTTGCCCAGCTCGCGGATCGCGCCGCGCGCGCGGTACGTGGGGAAGGCGGCGACGAGCGCGGAGCGGTCGTGGCCGTAGCGCTCGTGGATGCGCGGGATCAGCGCGGCGCGCACGTCGCGCGGGAAGTCGAGGTCGATGTCGGGCAGCGCCGTCAGCTCGTCGTTGAGGAAGCGCCCGAGGAACAGGTCGTTCGCGATCGGGTCGACGTGCGAGAGACCGGTCAGGTAGCAGACGATCGAGGAGACCGAGGAGCCCCGCCCGCGCCCGGGCGGCAAGAGCGCGCGAGCGGTGTCCGGCCCGCGCACCTCCAGCGCGACCTCGCGCGCCAGCTCCAGCATGTCGCGATGGAGGAGGAAGAAGCCGGCGAGGCGGAGCTTGGCGATGATCCGCAGCTCCTCCTCCAGGCGCGCTTCGGCGGCGCTGCGGAGCGCCGCGCCGGCATCGGCGTAGCGCTCGTGCAGGCGCACACGGGAGACCTCGGCGAGCGTGCGGTCGGCGTGCGCGTCCTCTTCGCCGGGATAGCGGTAGCCGTGATGCTCACAGAGATCGAAGCGGAGACGGTCCGCGACGCGGACGGTCTCCGCGACGGCGTCCGGATGGTCGGCGGCGAAGCGCGCCGCCATCGCCTGAGGGCTCGCCAGCACGTGGCTGAAGTTGCCGCGGCGCTCGGGCTCGGAGGCGTCGAGCGTCGCGTGCAGGCGCACGGCGACGAGCGTGTCCTGCAACGGCGCGCGGGCGCGCGTGTGGGCGTGGACGTTGCCGGTCGCGACGGTACGCAGCTCGAGCCGGCGCGCCACAGCGGCGAGGCCGCGATTGCGGGCGCGATCGTCGCGCAGATAGGGGCGCTGCAGCTCGACGCGCAGGTTGGCGGGGGTGAAGGCGCTGCGCAGCGCCTTCAGCGATGCCTCGTCGTGGACGCCGCGGATGGCGCAGCCGCTGAGGCAGACGAGCCCCTCGGCGTGGTCGAGCACGGCGGCGAGCGGGATGTGCGGCTGGCTGGCGATGCGGGTCCGCCCACCCGGGCGCGCGCCGGGAGCGGGTCCCCTGCCCGCCCCCGGCTGTCCCCCAGCGCGCTCCGCTGGCGTGTCCCCGCGCGTGTGAGCATGCGCGCGCGTGACGAGCCGGCAGAGATTGCGCCACCCGCGCTCGTCCTCGACGAGCAGCGTGAGGTGGCGGCCGTCGTCGAGCGTCAGCTCGGCGCCGTGCAGTGCGCGCAGACCAAGCGCCTTCGCCGCCTGCGCGTGCTCCATCGCACCGCAGAGGTTGTCGTGGTCGGTCAGCGCGAGCGCGTCGTACCCGAGCTCGACCGCCGACGCCACCTGCTCGTCCGGCAGCGAGGCGCCGTCGAGGAACGAGAAGGCGGAGTGGGCGTGGAGCTCGACGTAGGGCACGAACGCATGTTCGCCTTCGGATGTCGCATCGGCCACCGTCCACAGACAGAAGAACGCCGCCTATCGCTGGAGGAACCAGCCGCCGTCGCGGAGGTCGTGGAAGACGACGACGTCGCGTCCGCAGGTCGTGACGACCTCCCAGTAGCGGCGACGGATGGGACTGCCGTTCCACCAGCGGTCCTCGACGAGCCAGGACTCGCGCACGGCGTCGACCGTGCGATCGTCGACGGTGGAGGGACGGCCGTCGTGGGCGGCGGCCAGGACGCGGGCGCGGCGGGGAGCGGCGATGCGATGAGATCCGCCGCGGGTGACCTTGGGGATGACCATGCGCGGAACGCTCGCAGCGCGAGCATCGGCGCACAACCTCCCGTCGGTGGAGTGGACGGCTCCCACCAGGGCGGGAGCCGTCCTAATTTCGAGATTACTCCGCGTCCAAGCTTATTCTGCGAAGAATCTGATTCCGATGTTGTTGTGCACTTCGATCGAATTGTTTCCGCCAGCCGACGGAAGTCTCAGCTTCGCATTCACCAGCGTGTTGATCAATCCAAGCCCGAGGCCGCATTCCGAGGCTCCAGGGACGGCGAAGGAGTTTTCCACATCCAGCACGTCCGTGATTCTTATGATGTCCGGGGGCGCTATTCCAAATTCCCCGGTGTGTCCGGTGATTGGTCTGTTCGGGGCCGGCGGTGCCGTCGTGCCCGAGATCAGATTCAGTCTAACCGGGTTTCTATCTGTCCCGATGTGGCAGTTCATTCCAATCAGAGCGTTCACCAGCCGCACCTTGACCGGCACCGACACGCCCTGGTTTTCGAAGTCGATTCTGATCCCCGACGTCGGCCCGGCAAGCTCCGTGATCGCTAGCACACTGGTGCCAGGAATCCATTCTATGCCGAGGAGACCTCCGGGAACGGGGACCGGGGTGGCAAAGAACCCATTCGTGCCCACCGGGGGAATGAGTAGGTTCGGGGTTCTTTCTTCAGCAGCCGTCAGTCCACCGCGGATCTCGAGCGAAGCGCCGAGAGGAACGTTGAAGCCCTTTATGTTCAGATTCCCGCTGGTGGCCTGGACATCGATGCATCCGGCCGTACTGGGGTTTGACAGCGGACAGTCCGAGAAGTTCGGAAACGCAGCCGTCGCGGAGCCCGCGAACACGAGCGACGCACCCACCGCAAGAAGCGCAACCAGATACTTGCGCAAGGTCATTGGCGACCCCTCCCTCTCCGCGCATTGAGCACGGATATAGTGTATTGAGACATGCCACGGCACACCGGCACCAGGCTGGTGCGACATGGTTCATCACGGTGCTCGAGCCGAGCACAGCCAAAGGCAGCGAGCCAGAGCACCCGCCAACACTCCCCCCAGCGGTGCGACATAAGCACCGCAATTCAATGTACTCAGACACTAGAAACACGCCCGGCGACATGTCAAGTGCTGGCACATGAACGCTTGCATGACTCAGCGGGACCGCAAGCCGGAAAGCCCATCGCGTTCGTTTATCGACGAAGTGAAAGACGAAAACCTACATATACCATGGACGAACATACGACGCGTAAACAATCTTGTCTTGGCCTGACAGCCAGTACGCCGGCCTGTCTTCGCCACCCGTTCAGAGCCATCGACGTACCAGGGCGCGCCGATCAGTCGAACGGCGTCAGCACGACGCGGCGCTCGGGCACGCGCGAGTCGGGGTCGATCGCGAGCACACGCAGGGCGGCGTCGGGCCCGGCGGCCGCGCGCGCCTGACGCACCGCCTCGCGCAGGCGCGCCGCGCGGACAGCAGCGGCCTCGTCGATCAGCGAGCGCTGGTCGCTTGCGGGCGGACCGAAGCGCTCGACGGCAAGCTGCAGCCGCTCGGCGGGCGCCGGCAGCAGCGCGAGCCGCGGCACGAGCACGAGCCGCATCCGCACGGGATCGGCGAGCGCTTCGCGAAATGGCACCCGCTCGCGCCACGTGCCGCCCTCGACGAGCGTCGCCGCGAGCACGACCGCGCGCAGCGAACGCCCCCGCCGCTCGCGGCGCGCGAGCAACCGGTCGACCAGCAAGTGCAGCGCACGGTCCAGCTGGGCGCCGGACAGCGCCTCGGGCAGCTCGAGCTCCTCCGTCAGGCGCTCCGGCGGCTGGCGCGGGGCGAGCCGGCCGTCCTCTCCTCGCGCCAGCGCGTGCGCGAGCAGCCCCGGCGCGCCGAAGCGGTCCGCGACGGCAGCGCGCGGCAGCGCCGCGAGCTCGCCGAGCGTCTCGATCCCAAGGCGCGCGAGCCCCTCCGGCAGCGTCGTCGTCTCGCACCGACCGCGCAGCAGCGCGACGGGCAGCGACGCGAGGTAGGCGGCCCCCTCCCCCCGCACGATCTCCGGGCGACGCACCCGTGCGCGCGTCGCGGCGGCGAGTGCGCAGAAGCGCGACGGGCCGGCGCCGATCCGCACCGGCTGACGCAATGCACCGCGAGCGGCAGCGATCACGCGCTCGAGCGTGCCGCCGTGGAGGCGCACCAGACCGCGCGCGTCGAAGCAGGCGAGCCCCGGCCGCTCCGGCTCGACGGCGGCACCGATCGACTCCAGCCGCACGAGCAGCCGCTCCCAGCGGTCGGCGACGCCGGCCGGGTCGGGCGGCACGAGCGTCAGGCCCGGACAGCGCGCGAGCGCCTCCCCCAGCGGGACGCCCGGCCGCACCCCGAACGCCTCAGCCGCCGGCGAGACCTCTCCCACGTGCGCCTCGCGACCGGGCTCGGGCGCAAGCGCAGCCGGGGCGCGCAGCAGTTCCTCGCGGTCGCCGGCGGCGACGACGAGCTGGAAGCGGGGGAAGAGCGTGCAGATGACCACAGGCGAACACATGTTCGCCTGTGGTCGCTTGCCGTTCCACCTCCGATAGGCAGAACTTCCCTCCGTGGCTCCTAGAAGGGTCTGAGTGCGATGTCGTTGTGCACTTCGACCGAGTTGTTGCCGGCCGCCGATGGCAGTCTCAGCTTCAGGTTCACGAGTGTGTTGATCAGCCCGAGCCCAAGCCCGCATTCGGTCGCGCCCGGGACGGCGAACGAGTTTTCGACGTCGAGGACGTCTCTGATGAAGATCTGTTCTTCCGTACTGGAAATTTCACCGAGATGACCTCTGATCGGTCTATTCGGCGCCGGCGGACTCGTCGTCCCCGTCGTGAAGTTCAACACGACCGGTCTGCTGTTCGTGCCGATGTGGCAGTCCATCCCGAGCAGAACGTTCACGAGCCGAACCTTCACCGGGACCGAGAGGCCCTGCGATTCGACGTCGAAATGAATCGCCGAGGGAGAGCCGGCGAGCTCGGTGATCGCTAGCACGCTGTTTCCGGGGAGCCATTCTATTCCGAGCAACCCGCCGGGTACCGGGACAGCCTGCGATATGAAGCCGTTGGTCCCCGTCGCGGGGACGAAGTCGGGTCTTTCGGTCCCGTTCGGGATGAAGCCGCCGCGAATCTCCAGCGATCTACCGAGCGGCACGTTGAAGCCCTTTATGTTGAGGGCTCCGCTGGTGTCCTGGACGTCAACGCAGATGCTGACACCGGAGATCGTTCTCGGGCAGCCCGTGTAGTCTGGAAATGCCGCCGAGGCCGCCGACGCGAACACGAACGACGCACCAAGCGCAAGAAGCGCAGCAAGAGGCTTGCGCAATTCCATTGAAGACCTACCTCCCTCTCCGCGCGCAGCAGCGCGGACATAGGTGAATTTAGAGCACGCTGGCGCACCGGCACGGCAACCTGCCTGCCCGCTCTCCCCCGGCGCGCGGGAGAGCCCGGAAAGGCTTAACCCCCAACGCACCTATATACTAGAAAATAGTTCCTCGGGAGTCAAGTGGATGGCGTCGAACGCCGCTGAGAACCCACAGGCTCCCCCGCCGCCCACAGCCGCCATGTCCCCGGCACGCCCTTGAGCTCGTGCTCGCCGCGATCGGAGAAGTCGATCCCCGACCCCACGACCAGATCCTTCACCGTCCCGGAGACGAGCACCTCGCGCGGCTCGGCCAGGGCGCCGACCCGTGCCCCGATGTGGACCGCGATCCCGCCGACGTCGTCGCCGATCGCCTCGCACTCGCCGGTGTGCAGGCCCGCTCGCAGCTCGATCCCCAACTCGCGCACCTCGTCGCGCAGCGCCAGCGCGCAGCGGATCGCACGGGCCGGCCCGTCGAACGTCGCAAGGAAGCCGTCGCCGAGCGACTTCACCGCGCGTCCGCGATGGCGCTCGAGCTGCGCGCGGCTGAGGTCGTCGTGACGGGCGAGCAGCTCGCGCCACGCGCGGTCGCCGAGCCGCGAGGCGGCCGCGGTCGAGCCGACGATGTCGGTGAACATCACGGTCGCGAGCACGCGCTCTGGCTCCGGCGGCGTGTGCGTCCCGGTCAGGAACCGCTCGACCTCCGCCAGCACGCGGTCGCTGTCGCCGACGACGATCAGGTTGTCCTCGCCCTCCAGCTCGACGTAGCGCGCACCCGGGATGCGCTGCGCCAGGTAGCGTGAGTGGCGCACGTCGATGAGACGGTCCCCGCGTCGGTGCAGCAGCAGCGTCGGCACACCGATCGTCGGCAGCACGTCGCGCACGTCGGTCTCCCCCGACATGCGCAGCAGCGCGCGCAGCGCGCCGGGACTCGCCGAGAGCCGCTCCAGGGCGCCGAACCAGCGTCGCAGCGCGACGTCGCCGGCCGCGCTCGGCGCGACCGCGTCGATCTGCCCGCCGGTGCCCCAGCGGGTGAAGAGCTCCGCGATGCGCTCCTCCCGCGCCTGCGCGTCCCCTGGCCATTCATACCCCGGCGCCGACGTCATCCGCGCCATCCCCGCGTACAGCACGAGCGCCCGCGTGCGCTCGGGGTGCGTGGCGGCGTAGAGCGCCGCCATCGTCGAGCCCTCCGCCTGGGCGAACAGCGCCGCCTCGCGCGAGCCGGCCGCGTCGAGCACGGCCGTCAGGTCCTCCATCTGATCCTCGAGCGTCGTGGCCGCGACGATCGGGTCCGACAGGCCGGTGCCGCGGCGGTCGAACAGGATCAGCCGCGAGAAGCGCGCGAGGCGCTCGAAGAACGCCGCCACGCGCGGCTCTGCCCACAGGTGCTCGACCTGCTGCAGCGACGGCGGCACGTAGACGAGGTCGACCGGGCCCTCGCCGACGACCTGATAGGCAAGATGCACCTCGCCGGCGCGGGCGTAGCGTGTCTCGGGGGTCTCCACCGGATGCGGCTCCTGCGCCCCAGCCTAGCGACGGCGCCTATGTGCGTACCCCGGGCTCCTCGGCGGCGTGCACGACGACGGTGCGTGCGAGCCGGTCGTGCAGCCCACGCCGACGAGCGTCCGTGAGGATCGGCAGGAAGCCCGCCCCGAGCGGGATCGCACACAGCACGACGCCGCCGAAGCGGACGAGCGCGCGCAGCAGCGGCACGCACTCGTCGGCGCGGCCATCACGCACCCTGATGCGCATCAGCCGATCGGCCGGCGTCTGGCCCGTGGTCGCCCAGAACGTGGCGAAGTAGCCGACCGTCCACAGCACGAGCGCGACGCCGCCGAGGACGATCGCGACGTGTCGCACGGCGCTCGGCAGATGCAGGATCGAGGCGGCGAGCGAGATCGTCGCCCCGACGACGATCGCGACCGCGTTGACGATCGCCGCGTCGAGCGCGAAGGCGAGCGTGCGCGTGACGAGCCCCGCGTAGTGCGGCGGGGGCGTGGAGCTCATGTCGGCTCAACGCGGCGGCGCAGCACGCGCCGGGCGCCGCGCTCGAGCCATGCGTCGGCGTGGCGCGAGCGCTCGCGCACCTCGCCCGCGAGCTCGTCGCCGAGGCCGACGCTCTGCTTGCGCAGCGCAGCCACGACCACGGGGCTCTGCGCGACCTCCTCGACGAGCGTCCACAACGCCTCGCGCTCGAGCAGGCCGGCGACGGCATCGGCGAGCAGCGGACTGTCGAGGATCCGCTCGACCGCGTCCTCCGCGAAGCGGGAGCGCAGCACCGCATCGAGGCCTGCCAGCGCCGACGCGGTCGTGACGTCCGCGGCGCTGTGCAGCGCCCAGCGCTGGACGCGACGGCCCTCCGCCAGGACGACCGCGGCGGGTCGCAGCCCGATCGAGACGACCCGGAGGCGCACGCAGTCATCCTCGCCCCAGCTGGCGCGCGCGTCATCACCCGATCGGGAGGAGGCGCCTCACTCTGCGTGCGCGGCGAGCGAGCCCTGACGTATCGGACCTGAGCACGTCACGGGCTCGGGCGCGGCGGCGCAGCGTCCGCGGCGAATGCGCGGCGATCCGGATCGTCGCGTCGCCGTAGCGGGCTCCTCCGTGGCGCAGCAGTTGCAGCACGGCGAGCCAGCTGCAGACGGCGCGCTCCGCGATCCACACCGGCGCAAGCAGCGACGAGCCGGCCGGGAAGACCTCACGGCCACCGGCGCGACGGCGGCCCAGCTCGGCGAGCAGCGCACAGGCTCCGGCACCCACCGCGAGCGCGTCCGATCGGCGAGCCGCGAGCGCGGCGGCCGTCAGCGGGGCGATCGCGAGCCAGCACGCCATGCGCGCCGGCAGCGCGAAGTCGTCGTAGGCCTGGCGCGTGCGCTGGCCCCAGAAGTGCGCGGCCTCCGGCGGCCGGCGGGAGACGTGGAGATCGAGCGGGGAGGCGACTGCGCCGCCGTCGGCCTGCACGGTGCGGATCAGCTCCAGGTTCTCGAACAGGACGTCGCCGTCGTAGCCGCCCATCGCGAGGAAGCGCGTGCGACGCACCCCGAGGGTGCCGGGATAGTCGGCCCCGAGCGACCGGTTCAGGAGCGTGCGCGCCGTGTCCCAGCGCGCGTGCCATGGAAGCGCCTCGAACACGTTCTGGGGTCGCACGAGGTCATGGGTCTCGAGCAGGGCGGCGACGCGCGCCAGCTGCGCGGGGCGATAGCGGACGTCGTCGTCGGCGACCACGACATGCTCGCAGCGGGCCAGCTCGACGCCCGTATGCACACCCGCCACCTTGCCGTTGAGACACGCGCGCGCCGGATCGGGCACGACGTGGCGGACGCGAACGGGCCACGCCGCCGCGTTTCCGGCGAACAGCTCCGACTCCGACCCGTCAACGACGATCACGTCCTCGCACCAGTCGACGAGAGCATCCAGATACAGCGCGAGCTCGGCACGCCTGCACGCGTCGACCATCCGCAGCGGCAGCACGTAGGAGACTCTCAGCACGACTCGACGCCCGAGACGAGCCGAAGCGACGGCTGGCGAACAGATCGCCGCCGTCAGACGGTGCGCCCGGATCGTCCGAAGAAGAAGACGGCGAGCGCGAGGATCGCGATGAGGAACAAGAGCGGATGGACGATCGCGCCGCCCGCGATCGCGATGATCAGCAGGACGATCCCGAGTATCAGCCAGAGCATCTCAGCCTCCTGTCGTTGCTGTCGTTGCGGCATCGACGCCGCCGTTGGTCATGGCGTCTACCCGGCGTCGGGGCACCGTAGTCGCCCATCGCACTTCGCATGGCGGTCTTCCAGTGCGGGTAGGGACAAGACGTGTCGGCAACGCAACCGGACGCGATCACCGGGCCGTCGCGCCGCATGGCGCATGTGGGGCTGCCACGGCCGCGGGGCGCGATCTCCGCGATGCTGCTCGACGTCCTGCGCCGCCCGCCGGGCACGCCGATCGCGCCGCCCCCACGCGCCATCGACCCGCTCGCCGACGACGACTTCCAGCTCGCGCTGTACCTCTGCTACGAGCTGCATTACCGCGGCCTTGCGGGCGTCGACGACCGTTGGGAGTGGGATCCCGGATTGCTCATGTTCCGCGGGGCGCTCGAGCGCGACTTCGAGCGCGCGCTGCACGCGTGCGTCCCAATCCCCCCCGTCCCGGCGGCCGACGGGACTGGCGCCGCGCTGCAGGAGCTGGTCGCCGCCGACGACGGGCCGCCGCTCTCGCGTCACGTCGAGACGCGGGCAACCGTGGAGCAGGTGCGCGAGCTGCTCGCCCAGCGCTCCGCCTACCAGTTGAAGGAGGCCGACCCTCACTCGTGGGCCATCCCACGGCTCACCGGCGCGTCGAAGGCAGCGCTCGTGGAGATCCAATCCGACGAGTACGGCGGCGGCCGGGCCGACCGGATCCATGCGGAGCTGTTCGCCGTCGCGATGACCGCCGTCGGACTCGACCCGACATACGGCGCCTACCTCGAACGGCTGCCCGCCATCACGCTCGCGACCGTGAACCTGATGTCGTTGCTCGGTCTGCACCGCCGTCTGCGCGGCGCGATCGTCGGTCATCTCGCGGCGTTCGAGATGACCTCCTCCCTGCCCAACCGCCGCTACGCGAACGGTCTGCGACGGCTCGGCTTCGGAGCAGCGGCGACCGACTTCTTCGACGAGCACGTCGAAGCCGACGCGGTCCACGAGAACATCGCCGCGTGGGACCTCGCCGGGGGTCTCGCGACCGCCGACCCGGAGCTCACGCCGGACATCCTCTGGGGCGCCAGCGCGCTGCTCGCCCTCGAAGCGCGCTGGGCGACGCACCTGCTCTCGGCATGGCAGCGCGGCGAGACCTCGCTGCTCGAGCCGCTCGCAGCGCCGTAGTCAGCGCCGGCCTTCGACCCCGCCCGTCGCCTGGAAGCCGACCAGCTTGTGGGTCCCGTCGCAGAATGGCCGGATCTGCGATCGCCCGCAGCGACACAGCGCAACCGTCCGGCGATCCGTTTCGATCGGGTTGCCGTCGTGGTCGATCAGCTCGAACGCGCCCCGCAGCAGGTACGGGCCGTTGGGATAGGGCGTGACGCGCACCCGCGCCGCCGCTCGCTTGGTCATCTCTCCTTCGTACCCGCTCTCGCGCCCGCGGCCACCTCGCGCGCGTCACGAATCGTCCTCCTCCTCCCCCTCGATGCGGCGCCTGAGCGACGAGATTCCGGCGCTTCCGGCGGTGAGGCCCGTGAGTCCGCCCGCGGCGATCGCGCCGATCTTCACCGTCTTGTCGGAGGGCCGGCCGGGGAGGCGGATCCTGAGCGAGTCCTTGACCGTCTCGAGCAGCCGCTGCCGTCGGCTCTTGCGCTTGAAGAGTCGCATGGTGATCACCTCTCCGCTATCCCTTGCGACGCGACGCCTTCGCGATCGCGTCGATGAGCTCGTCCTTGGTCATGTTCGTTCGTCCCTCGACGCCGACGCTGGCCGCGAGCTCGATCAGCTCCGGCTTCCGGTACGCCTTGAGCCCTCCGTTGGCCAGGTCGCGATCGAGCTCGCGCACCGCGTCCTGCGCAGCCGCCTCCGAGCGCTCGCGCAGCTGCTCGGCCGCGGTGACGCGGGCATCCGCCTCGGTCGCCTGCTGCTCGGCTTCGTCGGTGAGCTGCTGGGCCTGGCGGCGCGCCTCCTCGGCGACGGCGCGCGCGGTCGCGGTGGCCTCGTCCGCGAGCTGCCTCGCCGCGGCCAGCTTCTGCGTCGCGTCGGCGACGAGCTCCTCGGCGCGCTGCTGGGATTCCTCGGCTTCGCGCTGAGCGTCCTCGATCTCCTCCTCGACCTCGGCTTGGACCTCCTCCCGCTCCCCGTCGGCCTCCGTCTCGGCGTCTTGGCGCTCCCGCTTCACGGTCGCGTCGGCGGCCTTCTGAGCCGCGGCGACCCGCTGCTTGACGACCTGCCTCATCTCCCGGTCGACCTCTGTGACACGGGCGCGACCGTGCTCGCTCACCTGCCGAGCGTGTTCGGCGCGGTGCTTGGACTCCTGCGCGGCCTCGATGGCCTGCTCCTCGGCTTCCCGAGCGCGCTCCGCAGCCTCCCGGGCGCGCTGCATCCGAGCCTCGATCGAGCTCCCGCCGAGCGGAGTGGCATCGACGACCGCCGCCCGTACTTTCCGCTCGCGGTCGCGAGCGCCCGCCGTGACGGACCCCGCGGGCCGGACGGCGCGGGATACGACCCATGCGACATTGGACGGCATCTCGCGAAGACCCGTCCGGGTTCGCTCGGACAGCCATCGCACGACAGATGAGCGCGGCACCGTACCGCCTCCCTTCCTATCTCCGACCGGACACGAGGGGCCGGTGTCATGAGGTGTCTCGGCCCCGTATACCCGTATACCCAGCGGCGGGCGATCGGGAGAGCGCGCGGGCGCCGCCTGTTCCGAGGCTCTGTTTCCCCGCAGACGCAGCGGGTAGCCGTTGCATGTCGAAAGCCGGGCATTTGCGAGAAGGAAGGTGGGAGATGGCTGCTGAGGGAACGACGCACGGTGACGCGCGGCGACGTGCGGACCACCGACCGGTGGGCGCCGACGAGCGCACGGGCTGGTTCGCGACGCTCAAGCGCACGGTGCTGGAGTTCAGCGAGGACGGCATGACCGACTGGGCGGCGGCGCTCACCTACTACGGGCTGCTGTCGCTGTTCCCGGCACTGATCGCGCTCGTCTCGATCGTCGGGCTGTTCGGCGATCCGCAGTCGACGACGCAGACGATCACGGACATCGTCGCGAAGCTCGGCCCGAGCACGGCGGCCGCCACGTTCTCCGGGCCGATCGAGTCGATCACGTCGAACCGCAGCTCGGCCGGAGTCTTGTTCGTGGTCGGGCTCGCGGTGGCGTTGTGGGCGGCCTCGGGCTACGTGGGCGCGTTCATGCGCGCGTCGAACGTGATCTACGAGACCCCGGAGGGTCGGCCGTTCTGGAAGCTGCGCCCGCTGCAGCTGCTCGTGACGCTCGCGATGGTGATCTTGCTCGCGCTCGTCGCGCTGTCGCTGGTCCTGACCGGGCCGGTCGTGCAGGCGGTCGCGGGCCCGCTCGGCGTCGGGTCGACCGCGGTGTCGATCTGGAACATCGCGAAGTGGCCCGTGCTGCTGGCCGTCGTGATCCTGATGTTCGCCGTCCTCTACCACGCCTCGCCGAACGTCAAGCTGCCGGGCTTCAAGTGGGTGACGCCGGGCGCGATCGTCGCGCTCGTGATCTGGCTGGTCGCCTCGGCGGCGTTCGCGTTCTACGTCGCGAACTTCGGCTCCTACGACAAGACGTACGGGACCCTCGGCGGGCTGGTGACGCTGCTCGTGTGGCTGTGGATCACGAACCTCGCGCTGCTGCTCGGCATGGAGCTCAACGCCGAGCGCGAGCGCAGCCGCGAGCTGGAGGCCGGCGTTCCGGGAGCCGAGCGCGAGCTGCAGTTGGATGCCCGCCACGAGCCCAAGCGACAGCGCACGACATGAGCCTCCCGCGGCGCGTGCGGCGGGTGGACCGGCCATAGAAAAGCCCCGCCGGAGCGGGGCTTTTCCGTAGCAGGCCGGTAAGCGGGATTCTGTCGTGAGCAGTCATCCATCTTTGCGGCCGACCTGGACCTCGGCGGGCAACCTGCAAACGGTCCGGCTTGGCCTTGCATCGGGTGGGGTTTGCCTGGCCGCCGCGTCGCCGCGGCGCCGGTGCGCTCTTACCGCACCATTTCACCCTTACCTGCCCGCCGTGAGGCGGACATCGGCGGTGTCTTTTCTGTGGCACTTTCCCGCGGGTTTCCCCGGGTCGGCGCTACCGACCACCCTGCCCTGTGATGTCCCGACTTTCCTCGAAGGTGAACCTCCGCGACTGCTTGGCCTGCGGCGCGAAGCCTAGCTCTCGCGCGTCCGCGCGGCGAGTGCCGGGGCGACGACGCTCAGAACAGGCTCGTGCCGCAATCCCGGCAGCACCCGCCGTCGGCCCGCGGCGCCAGCCCTCCGCCGCACAACGGGCACGCGACGGCGACGCGGGCGGCGAGCCCCTCCCACACGCCGACGATCGCGTCGTCGAGCGTCGGGCCACCGCCCACGCCGTCGCGGGACTCGACGCCGTCACCGAAGAGCAGCGGCGGTCGCTCGATCCGCTCCGCGGCCAGCACCGCCATCACATGCTCCGCATGAGGCCGACGACCTTTCCGAGGATCCGGACCTCCTTGGTGCGAATCGGCTCCATCGCCTCGTTCTCGGGTTGGAGCCGGATGTGGTCGGACTCCTGGAAGAAGCGCTTGACCGTCGCCTCCTCCCCCACGAGCGCGACGATGATCTCGCCGTCGCGCGCGGTCTGCTGCGGGCGCACGACGACGAGGTCGCCTTCGATGATGCCGGCGTCCTTCATCGACTCCCCGCGCACGCGCAGGAGGTACTCGCCGTCGTCGCCGCCGGCGGCGCCCGGCGTCTGCACGTAGTCCTCGATGTTCTCCTCTGCGAGCACCGGCTGGCCGGCGGCGACCTGGCCGACGAGCGGCAGGCCGGCGGGCCGGACGATGCTGCGCATCCCGTCCACGGCGCGGTCGAGCAGTTCGATCGCACGCGGCTTCGTCGGGTCGCGTCGCAGCAGCCCGACCTTCTCCAGGTTCGCGAGATGCGCGTGCACCGTCGAGGAGGAGGCGAGCCCGACCGCCTTGCCGATGTCCCGCACCGTCGGCGGATACCCGTAGCGAGCGGAGTACCGCTTGATGAACTCGAAGATCTCCTGCTGGCGCTTCGTGAGGTCGACCATCGCGCGTCGCGCTCCTAGAGACGTGGTGGCAAGACGAACATGTGTTCGTGAAGCATAGCGCGCCGCCGGACGGACGAGCAAGGCTCACGCCGGGCTATACTGCGGCCCCCACGCGCTCGTGGCGGAATTGGTAGACGCGCAAGGTTGAGGGCCTTGTGGGCCTTATGGCCCGTGGTGGTTCGAGTCCACTCGAGCGCATTCCCATCCGGAGGCCTCGCTGCGGCGGGGCCTTCGTCTTCGGTGCCTTATCGTCGGGCGGGATGGGGCCGCGTCGGATCCTGCATGTCGAGACGAACCTCGGACTGCGCCCCGGGGGCGTCGAGCGGCTGGGTGCGGTCCTGCTCGAGCTGGGGCTGGCGCAGAGGATCGGCGCGCGGGTCGCCGACGGTCTCCGCGCTCCGGCGTTCGTCGAGCGGCGCGACCCGCTGCTCGGAGCGCGCAACGTGCCGGCGGTCGCCGCGCTGGCGATCGAGCAGGCCGACCGCGTCTGCGAGACTCTCGACGAGGGTGCGTTCCCGGTGGTGCTGGGCGGGGATGACAGCGTCCTGCTGGGGTGCCTGCTCGCGCTGCGACGGCGCGGCTCGGCCGGGCTGATGATGCTCGACGCCCACACCGACTTCTGGGACCTGCCCGACGGCACGGGCGAGCTGTCCGACAGCGACCTGTGGATCGCCACCGGCCATGGGCCCGACGTCATCGCCGACCTGGAAGGGCTGCGACCGCTCGTCTCACCGGAGGCGTGCGTCGTCTACGGGCACCGCGACCGGGCGCTGCAACTGCGGGACGGCAGCCGGGACGTCTACCGCGAGCCGATGCTCGTCCGCAACCTGGGCGAGATCCGCGCCGCCGGCGTCGAGGACGCCGCCAACCATGCGGCGGCCTTCCTGGCCGCCGAGCGCCTCGACCGGGTGTGGCTCCACCTCGACGCCGACTGCCTCGATGACGCGGTGATGCCGGCCGTCGACTGGCGCGTGCAGGGCGGCCTGACGCCGGGCGAGGTGGTCGGGCTGGCGCGCCCGCTCGTGAGCCGCGGACTGATCGCGGGAATGGACGTCACGATCTACAACCCGGCCCTCGACACAGAGGAGCTCACCGCCGGTCGGGTGCTGCTCGACGTCGTCGCAGCGATCCTCGCGTGAGTCAGCGGAACGCGTCTCGCGCGGCGCGCGAGCCGGCCATCGTCTGCTCGAGATAGCCCGCGGTCCCGTCCTCGCGCAGCTCGCGCGCGGCCTCGGCGACCGCGCCCAGCGCGGCGAAGGCGAACCCGCCGCCGACCGAGATGCGCGCGACACCGGCCGCCGCGAGCTCGGAGATCGGCGGGCAGTCGGGCAGCATGAGCACGTTCACCGGCCGCCCCACCGCCTCGACGACGGCGCGGATCTGGCCGACGTCGCGCAGGCCGGGCGCGAACAGCACGTCGGCCCCAGCCTGCTCGTAGGACCGCAGCCGCGCGATCGTGTCCGCCAGGTCATCGACGCCGCGGATGTGGTTCTCAGCTCGGGCCGTCAGCACGAGGCGCTCGGACCCCGCGTGGGCGGCCTCGACGGCAGCCGCCACGCGCTCGGCGGCGAGCTCGGCGTCGTAGATGCGCCGCTCACCGCCCTCCCCGCCGTAGTCCTCGATCGAGCAGCCGGCGAGCCCCGCCTCGCGCGCGAGGCGAACGGTCTCGGCGACGGCTTCCGGCGTCTCGCCGAAGCCGTCCTCCAAGTCCGCGGAGACCGGCAGCGGGGTCGCCGCCACGATCTCCGCCGCATGCGCGATCGCCTCCTCGCGGCTCACGCCGCCGTCGAGGCGGCCGAGCGTCGCGGCAAAGCCGCTGCTCGTCGTCGCCAGCGCCTCGAAGCCGAGCGAGGCCAGCAGCTTCGCCGAGCCGACGTCCCACGGGTTCGGCATCAACAGCGGCGCACCGGGACGGTGCAGCGCGAGGAACTGCTCGGCGATCCCGGTCACTGCTCCTCGGCCGGCGCGGCCGCCTCCCCGGTGTCGAGCGTCCGCCCCGTGAGCACGTCCGCGCGGCTGTAGTGGCCGACCGCGTCGAACCAGCGCTTCGCGTGCAGCCCGACGCGCAGGTCGCAGTCGGCGATCACGATCCCCTCCTCGCCGTAGAGCGGCCCGGCGATCACCTCGCCCCAGGTCGGCTCGACGATCGCGGCGCCGCCGTTGCCGAAGACCTCCTTGCCCTCCGGCAGCGGCAGCGGGAAGTCGTCGGGGAACGCACTCGCCGGGATGTACTGCGGCGCGGAGACGACGAACGCGCCCGACTCGATCGCGATGTGGCGCATGCTCGCCAGCCAGCCGTCGCTGTCGTCCGCGGTCGGCGCGACCCAGATCTGCGGGCCGCCCTGGTAGACCGCCCAGCGCGCGAGCGGCATGCGGTTCTCCCAGCAGATCAGACCGCCGATGCGCCCGAGCGGCGTCTGCACCGGCGCGAGGTCGTCGCCGGCGCCGACGCCGTGGAAGAGCCGCTCGTGCATCGTCGGCATCAGCTTGCGATGGCGGTGCAGCAGCCCGCCGGGCCCGAGCACGAGCATCGTGTTGTAGAGCGACCCGGGCCGCAGCTCCTCGCGCTCGTTGACGCCGATCGCAAGGTGGACGTCGCGCCGGGCGCAGAGCGCGACCAGCTCGTCCACGAGCGGCCCGGGCACGTCGACCGCGTTCGCCCACAGCCGCTCCCACAGCTCGTCGGCGCCGCCGAAGGACGCGATCGCCTTGCCCCACGCGTTCGACGGGTACAGCGGCACGAACGTCTCGGGCAGGACGACGAGCTGCGCACCGTCGTCGGCCGCGCGCTCGGCGAGCGCGATCGCCTTCGCGACGCTCGCCGGCCCGTCGAGGATCACGGGCGTCGCCTGGACGGCGGCGACGCGAACCGTCGGAAACGCGGTCATCGTGGCGATCATAGCCCGACGCGAAGGATCCACCCGCCGCACGTGGAAGCAATCAGCTCGATGGAGTTGGAGCTCGAGCAACTGCGGCAGGAGCTGGCGCACGCCCGCGCCGAGCTGGCCGCGCACGAGCGCACCGCGCGCCGGCGCGAGCGCGACCTGCACCGCTCCTACGAGGCGACGGTGCGCGCGCTCGCGGGCGCGGTCGAGGCGCGCGACGCCTACACCGCCCGCCACGCCGAGCGCGTCGCGGCCTACGGGCTGGAGATCGCCCGCGCGCACGGGATGCGCACCGACGAGGAGCCCGACCTCGAGTTCGGCTTCCTGCTGCACGACGTCGGCAAGGTCGCGATCTCCGACGCGATCCTGCACAAGCCCGGACGGCTGACGCGCGACGAGCGCGAGGAGATGCGCCGTCATCCGGTGATCGGCGACGAGATCGTGCGCGGGATCGACTTCCTCGCCGGCGCACGCGACGTCGTGCGCTCCCACCACGAGCGCTGGGACGGCTACGGCTACCCGGACGGGCTCGTCGGCGAGCGCATCCCCCTGCCGGCGCGCGTGTTCGCGATCGCCGACACGCTCGACGCGCTCACGACCGACCGCCCCTACCGCGCCGCCGCCTCGTTCGAGCAGGCGCGCGCGGTGATCGCCGACGAGGCTGGAACCCAGTTCGACCCCGACGTCGAGCGCACGTTCGCCGCGATCCCAGACGAGCGCCTGGAACAGATCCGCGGCGCGCTGGCCTGACCGGCGACCCGGCGCCGCCAGGCTAGATTTTCAGCAGCAGGACTGTATTCAGTCCGAAGATGACCGCGAACGCCACGGTCCATCGGTTCAGGTTGCGCTCGACGAGCGAGCCGCCGCCGAACGGGCCCTCGCCCGTGCCGACGCCGAATGCGCCGGAGAGTCCCGCGTCTCTGCCCGAGTGCATCAGGATCAGGAAGATCAGGACGACGGCGACGACAACCTGCAGCAGACCGAGGATCGTGTACATGCCGCGCCGATTCTAGCTGACCGCGGCAGCTCGGTCGCGCAGCTCGTCGAGCCGCTTGAGCAGCACGACCGCCTCGCCGCGCAGCGCGCGGTCGAGCGCGCGCCAGTCCTCCTCGGAGAGCTTGCCGGTGCGGTGGTCGAGCTCGGCGTCGCGGATCTCGCGGTACTTCGCCTCCTTCGCGGCCTCGAGGTCGGCGAGCTCTCCGACCTCGGGCGACTCGACCTCCTGCTCCCCGCGGCGGCGCAGCGGCGCGCCGACGATCGCCACCACGACGCACAACACCACGACGATGATCAGGAAGTCCATGCGGGAACACCCCTCACGAGCGCGCAAGCTCGCGCGCGACGCGCGCGGCATACCCGGCGGTGACGCGCCGACGCGCGGTCAGCGGCGCCGGCCACAGCGCGATCAGCCCGCCGAGCACGGTGACGATCGCACCGATCCAGATCCACGTCGCCAGCGGCGAGACGATGAAGCGGAACTGCGATGACCACGGCGCGGTCACGAAGCGCCGGGCGACCGCCGCCACCGCCGCGTCGCGCAGCGCGTAGAGCTGGCCGATCGACGCCTGGCTGCCGTCGCCCTTGGCCTGGATCGCGAGCATCGCGCTCCTGAAGCGGCGGTTGCCCTCGGCGATGATGCGCTGCAGCGGCCCGAGGTCCGGGTTGATGACCGTCCAGATGTCGCGCCCGAGCCCGGCCCGCAGCCCGACCTCGCTCTCCGCTTCGCCGTTGAAGAAGCGCCCGACGATCCCGAGGCTCAGATCCTGGGCCGGGTAGAAGCCGCGCGAGGTGCGCAACGTCGTGACGTGGCGCCCGCGCTTGGAGACGTCGAGCACCGCGCCGAGCGAGATCTTCTCCGCTTCGGGCTTCGCGACCGCGCGCACGTACTTGATGTCGAAGCCGTCGACGCGCACGCTCTGGCCGGGGCGCAGCGAGACGTCTCTGGCGTGCTGGAACGACGTCGACGCGGCGACGCCGAGCAGCAGCACCGCGAAGCCCGCGTGCACGATGTAGCCGCCGTAGCGGCGGCGGTTGCGGCGCACGAGCGCCACGAGCGCGACCGGTGCCGGCTCGCGCGCGACCGCCTGGCGCGCGCGGATGCCGCGCCACAGCTCCTGCGCCACGCACGCGAGCGTGAAGCCGACGACGACGAGGAACGCGAGCGCCTTCGGGTCCGCCCGCGCGCCGCTGACGAACAGCAGCGCGACGAGCAGTGCCAGCGCAAGCAGGAGCGGCGCGACGAAGCTGCGGCGCACGGCCGCGACCGTCATCCGCCGCCACGGCACGAGCGGGCCGATGCCCGCCAGCGCGACGAGCGCGAACGCGAGCGGCACCGTGTACTTGTCGAACCACGGCGGCCCGACGGAGGCGCGCGTGCCCGTCACCGCCTCGGAGATCAGCGGGAAGAACGTCCCCCAGAAGATCACGAAGCAGAGCGCGACGAGGATCACGTTCTGCAGCAGGAAGACCGCCTCGCGGGAGAGCAGCGAGTCGAGCTGGTGCTCGGAGCGCAGGTCCCCGCGCCGCGCGATCACGAGCCCGACCGAGCCGAGCACCATCGCGCCGATCAGGATCAGGAACGGCACCCCGAGCGTCGACGCGCCGAAGGCGTGGATCGAGTCGAGGATCCCCGAGCGCACGAGGAACGTGCCGAGGATCGCGAGCGTGCCGGTCGCGAGCACGAGCGAGACGTTCCAGACCTTCAGCATCCCCCGCTTCTCCTGGATCATGATCGAGTGGATGTAGGCGGTGCCGATCAGCCACGGCATCAGCGACGCGTTCTCGACCGGGTCCCAGGCCCAGATGCCGCCCCAGCCGAGCTCGGTGTAGGACCAGCGCGCGCCGAGCACGATCCCGATCCCCAGGCACAGCCACGCGCCGAGCGCGAAGCGGCGCGTCGCGAGCACCCACTCGGCGTTGAGCCGCCGCGTGATCAGCGCGCCGATCGCGAACGCGAACGGGATCGAGAAGAGCGTGTAGCCCGAGTACAGCATCGGGGGGTGGAACATCATGCTCGGGTGGCGCAGCAGCGGGTTGAGGCCGACGCCCTCGGCCGGCGGGATCGCGAGCGTGTCGAACGGGTTCGCGTAGAAGATCGTCAGCGTCAGGAAGAAGGACGCGAGGCCGAGCAGCACCGCGGTGGCGACCGGCGCGATCTCGCGCACGCGCCGCCCGACGAGCACCAGCACGAGGCTCGACCACAACGACAGCAGCCACACCCACAGCAGCAGCGAGCCCTCCTGCGAGGACCATGCCGCCGTCGCCTTGTAGAAGGCCGGCGTCGTCGTGCTCGAGTGCGTGGCGACGACCGAGAAGGAGAAGTCCGAGCGCAGGAACGCCGCCTCCAGCAGGCCGAACGCGAGCGTCAGCACGCCCGCGAGCGCGTAGACCGCGCGCCGCCCGGAGTCCGACCACGCGCGCTCGCGGCGCACCGCGCCGTAGATCGAGGCCGCGATGCCGTACAGCGCGACGGCGAACGCGACGATCAGCAGTGCACGGCCGACGGTCGCCATCAGCGCGCCGCCATCAGGTCGAGGCGCCGGAGCCGGGACTCGGTGGGGCGACCTGGAACTTGGACGGGCACTTCGTGACCATCGTGTCCTTCTCGCCGACGAACGTGCTGCCGCTGCGCCGCACCTTCACCATCACGCCGCGACCGGCGCGGAACGGGTCGGGCACGATGCCCGTGTAGCGCACCTGTGCGGAGACCGGCCGGTGCGGGTCGAGCACGCGGAAGACGAGCACGCCGCCCTCGCGGTGGACCGAGCCCTGCTTGACCGTCCCGGCGAGCGTGTACGTCTTGCCCGCCACGGCGCTGTCGAGCAGCTGGCCCGCGGTGCGCTCGTCGCTACCCGCGCTGAAGCTCGTGTAGACGAGCGCGCTGGCGAGCAGCAGCGCGACGGTGAGCGCGACGACGAGGCGGATCCTGCGCTTGCGGCTCGGGTTCATCGACCGCCGATTATCCCAGACCCCTCGTGCGGGCAGGACCGACAACGGACGAGCACGAGGATTTCCTCTCAAGAACGCGAAACCAACTGCCGATCCCGGAGTTGTTACCCATGACCGTGAGAACGCGACATCGCAGCAGGATCCGCCCGCGGCTGGCGCGTGCCGCGAGCCCGGCCGGCACCGCGTCGCGACCGAGCCCCGAGCCGGCCCGCACCGCTCCCGCGCCGCTGCGCGAGCGCGACGCCGGTGGCCCGGAGGATCGCGCGGTCTACCAGTGCACCTGCGGGTGCGTCTTCGAGGCGAGCGTCTCGACGACGGTCGGCTGCCCGCACTGCGGCGACGCGCAGGCCTGGTAGCGCACGCGCGTCAGCGTCAGGCGGACGCTGCGCGCGCCCGGTCGATCGCCGGCCACACGACGGCGACGGTGCCCGCGACGAGGGCCTCGCGCGGCGTCTCGGGATGGCGGACCCACCACGTCGCCAACCCCAGCGCGGCCGACTTCAGCAGCTCGGCGAGGATCCGCAGCTGGCGCTCGCGCTCGGGGTGGGCGTCGAACATCGCCGGGTCGGTCCCGAGGGTCGCTGCGATCGTCGCCGTCATGCGCTCCTCCAGCTCGCGACCGATCGCGGTGACGTTCGCGCTCTGCAGCTCGATGAACAGCAGCCGGCATGCCTCCGGATGCTCTTCGACGTACTCGTAGAAGGCTTCTGCCGCGGCGCGCACGCGCGGCTCGCCGGCCAGCCCCGCCGGTTTCAGCGCCGTCTCGATGACGGTGACGATCTCGCTGCGGATCGCCTCGAGCAGAACGTCGTAGAGCTCGCGCTTGGAGGAGACGTGGTCGTAGACGACGGCCTTGGAGACGCCTGCCGCGTTGGCGATCCCCTCCATCGCGGCGCCCTCGTACCCGCGGTCGGCGAACATGCGCAGCGCAGCCTCGAAGATGACGAGCCTGCGCTCGCTCGCGGGGAGGCGTCGACGGACCTCGTTGCGCTCGTCCTCCTCATACACCGTCGAAGATCCTGGTATCACGTGGACAGTCTTACCATTTAATGGAGCGTGGGGCTATGCCCAGCGTTCGGGAACTCGCGATTCGCAGCGGGACATCCCGGGTAGAACGCTCCGCGATGGGATCGGGAGCCCACGCGACAAGCCACGAGCGGATGCCACCGACACAGCGGATGTCGGTGCTGCGGACGCGCATGCTGGCGACGCGCGCGAAACGCGGAGACGCATCGGCGCGCGAGCAGCTGATCGCCCAGCACCTGCCGCTCGCGCGTTCGCTCGCGCGCCGCTACCGACGCGGCAGCGAGAGTCTCGACGACCTCGTCCAGGTTGCCTCGGTCGGTCTGATCAAGGCCGTCGACCGCTTCGACCCCGAGCGCGGCCACACGTTCTCGACGTTCGCCCAGCCGACGATCGTCGGCGAGCTGCTGCGCCACTTCCGCGACACCGGTTGGGGCGTCCATGTCGCCCGCGGCACGCAGGAGCTTGCGCTCAAGGTGCGGGCGGCAGCCGACCGGATCGAGTCGGAGACGGGCACCGCCGCCACGCCGCGCCAGCTCGCGGAGCGCACCGGAGCCGACCTCGAGTCCGTCCTCGACGCGCTCGGCGCGCTCGCGAACCGCACGACGCTGTCGCTCGCGATCCCCGCCGGCCCCGACGAAAGCGGCGACGCGACGCTCGCCGACACGCTCGGCGCCGACGATGCCGGCTACGAGCGCGCCGAGGCGCGCGCGATGCTCGGTCCGGCGCTGCGCCACCTGCCTCCGCGCGAGCAGCGGATCCTGCACATGCGTTTCGCGCAGGACATGACGCAGAGCGAGATCGCCACGCACGTCGGCGTCTCGCAGATGCAGATCTCGCGCCTGCTGCGCCAGTCGCTCGAGCGGCTCACCGAGCTTACGCGCGCGCAGCGCTGAGACAGCTTCTCAGCTCGGCACCGCGATCGGGTGCCCGTGGCAGGTGAGGCCCGCGACCGTGCGGCGCGCCTGCGTGCGCGCTGCGGCCGGCAGCGGTTCGTAGCCGCCACGGCGCACCAGTCCCTGACCCGCGCCGAGCATGAAGTCGAGCCAGGCCTTGACGTTCTCGGCCGCCTGCTGCGTGCGCCCGGCACGACACGGGTCCCGCCACACGAGCACGTTGAGCGAGCCGCCGATCGGATACCCGGCCTGCCCGGGCAGAAGGAAATTGCCGCCGGCTTCCTGCACGGCGGCGACGGTGAGCCCGAGCCGCAGCGCTTCGGCGGGCGTCACGTAGCCGATCGAGCCCGACGATCTCTTCACGCAGCCGGCGACGTCGGTCGTTTCGACCGCCGGTGCCGCGAGATGCGGCCACTTCACATGCGCACCTATCCCCACGTCTCTGGCCCAGTTGGGACCGGAGCGGGCCAGGAACGCGGTGAACGTCGCCGTCGCGGCCCACGTGCCGGAGTTGCGACAGACCTGGAACAGCTCGTCCGGGATGTCGAGGTGCGGGTTGAGTCTGACGAACACCTTCTGGTGCCAGTTGAACGTCGGGCCCTTGTAGACGCTCGCGAGCGTGTGCGGATCGATCCGAAAGCCGCTGGGGATCCGCTTGTTGCTGAACGTGACGAGGTTGTAGGCGACCGCGACCTCACTGCGCGCGACCGGCACCGCGACGAGCGCGCTCTTCACGTCCGCGGGCAGCGGCGAGCCGTCTTCGAGGGCGAAGTCGGCCACCGACGGCGCGAGCTGCGTGAGCTTGGCGAGATGGACCCGCACCCGCGCGCCGCTCTGCTGCTCGAAGCGCCGTCCCCACGCGCCGAGCAGCGGCTGCGGCACGCTCGCGACGATGCCCGTCACGCTGCCGCTCAACGGTCGGTCCCCGCCACCGCAGCCGGCGAGGCCCGGCGCCACGGCGCAGACGATCCCGAGTGCTCCCACAGCGCGCTTCCCCCACATCTGCTCCCCCTTTGCAGACGATCCCCCTGATCTCGAGCCCTACGCTACCCGAACTTGCCGGTCACATACTCCTCGGTGCGCGGGTCGTCGGGGTTCGTGAAGATCTTCTCGGTCGGTCCGACCTCGACCAGCTCGCCGTCGAGCATGAAGGCGGTCTGGTCGGCGACGCGCGCCGCCTGCTGCATGTTGTGCGTGACGATCGCGATCGTCACGCGCGTCTTCAGCTCCTCGACGAGCTCCTCGATCTTCAGCGTCGAGATCGGGTCGAGCGCGGAGGCCGGCTCGTCCATCAGCAGCACGTCGGGCTCGACCGCGAGCGCGCGTGCGATGCAGAGACGCTGCTGCTGGCCACCGGAGAGGCCGATGCCGGGCCGCCGCAGGCGGTCCTTGACCTCCTCCCAGAGGCCGGCGCCGCGCAGCGCGCTCTCGACCTGCTCGTCGCCGACCCTGCGGGCCGTCAGCCGCAGGCCCGAGGCGACGTTGTCGTAGATCGACATCGTCGGGAACGGGTTCGGCTTCTGGAAGACCATGCCGATCGAGCGCCGCACGGCGACGACGTCGACCTGGGAGTCGTAGACGTCGAAGCCGTCGAGCGTCACGCGACCGCTCGCGCGGGCGCCGGGGATCTCCTCGTGCATGCGGTTGATGCAGCGCACGACGGTCGACTTGCCCGAGCCGGAGGGGCCGATCAGCGCCGTCGCCTGGTTCGGCGCGAACTCGAGCGTGAGGTCCTTGACCGAATGCATGTCGCCGTACCAGGCGTTGAGCCGCTCGAGCCGGACCGCCCGCGCAGGCGCTCCCGGCGCGACCGGCTCGACGGGCGTGCGCGACACGAAACGCTCGGGCATGACGCGCTCTCCTCCCGCGTGTGGCGTCGCGGGGGCCTCGCCGCGAACAGTGTGGGGGACGGGATCGGTCACGACAGGCGGCTCCTTCTCTGGATCAGGCGTGCGAGCAGCGTCAGGACAAGGATCATCATGACAAGCGTGAGCGCTGCGCCCCAAGCGATCGTGACCAGGCGGTCCTGCGCCTGACCGACGTTCTGGAAGATCAGCGCCGGCAGCGAGTTCATGCGGTCGCTCAGATTGACGGTCGTGGCGTTGACGACCGCGGCGGTGAACAGCAGCGGGGCGGTCTCCCCCGCGGCGCGTGCGACGGCGAGCAGAACGCCGGTCACGATCCCCGGCAGCGCGGTCGGCAGGACGATCCGGACGATCGTCTTCCAGCGCGGGGCGCCGAGCGCGTAGGCGGCCTCGCGCAGCTGGTTGGGCACCAGCAGCAGCACGACCTCCGCCGAGCGCGTCACGATCGGCAGCATCAGCAGCCCGAGCGCGACCGAGCCCTTCCAACCGGCGAACGAGGAGCCGCCGACGCCCGCGAGCACGAGCGTGATGTAGACGAACAGGCCGAAGACGATCGACGGGACGCCCGTCATCACGTCGATGAAGTAGCGGACCGTGTGCGCGAGCTTCGTCTCGCGGCCGAGCTCGACGAGCCAGATCGCGACGCCGACGCCGACCGGCACCGCCACGACGGAGGCGAGCGCCACCATCACCACCGTGCCGACGATCGCGCTCTTGATGCCGCCCGGGTCACCCAGGAACGAGCCGCTCGGGTCGGTCGTGAAGAAGCTCAGCGAGATCGCGCCCAGGCCCTGCTTGAGCAGGTAGTAGACGATCAGCCCGAGCGGGATCAGCGCAAGCAGCGTGAGCGCCGCGACGGTCCCCCGCGCCAAGCGGTCGACGCGACGGCGGCGGGGGCTGATCGGCGCGAAGGCGACGCTGCTCATCCGGCCATCCCGGCGGCCGGCGTGCGGGCGACGCGCTGGCCGCGCTCGGCGCGGATGACGAACGCGCGCGCGACGCCGTTGACGGCGAGCGTCAGCACGAACAGCACGAGCCCGGCGGCGATCAGCGCCGCGCGATGCGTCGGGTCCGACGCCGCCTCGCCGAACTCGTTCGCGATCACGGCCGCGAGCGTGTAGCCCTGCTGGAAGATCGAGTGGCCGGTCACCGGTGCGTTGCCGATCACGAGCGTGACGGCGATCGTCTCGCCGATCGCCCGTCCGAGCCCGAGCATCGCGCCGCCGGCGATGCCGCCGCGCGCGTACGGGAGCACCGCCATGCGGATCATCTCCCAGCGCGTCGCGCCGAGCGCGAGCGCGGCCTCCTTGTGCTCGGACGGGACGGTGGAGATCACCTCGCGCGAGATCGCGGAGGCGATCGGGAGGATCATGATCGCGAGGATCAGCCCCGCGACGAAGTAGTTCGGCCCCGTGACCGTGCCGCCGACGAACGGGATGAAGGAGAACGTGTCCGCGAACCACTGCTCGGCCGGCTTGAGCTTCGGGATCAGGAAGAAGAAGCCCCACAGCCCGTAGACGACCGACGGCACGGCGGCGAGCAGCTCGACGAGCAGCGTGATCGGGCCGCGGACCCGCCGCGGCGCGAGCTCGGTGATGTAGAGCGCCGTCGCGACCGCGACGGGGATCCCGATCACCAGCGCGATCGCCGAGCTGATCAGCGTGCCGGCGATCAAGGGCACCGCGCCGTAGAGCGCCTTCGACGGCACCCAGTCGGCGGAGAAGAGGAAGTCGGTGACGCTCTCGTGCTTGAAGATCGGCTCCGACTCGACCAGCAGCCGGATGAAGAAGTACGCGATCAGGGCGATCACGCCGAGCGACAGCGCGGTCAGCCCCCAGCGCAGCAGTCGATCGGGGAGCCGGGCCGCCGGCGAGCGCCGCAATGCATTCGGGCGCTCGCCGGCGGGTGTGATCGTCCCGGCCTCCATCTATGTCAGCTCTTGGCTGCCTGGATCGGCGCGCCGTTGCAGACCAGGCCGGCGACCTTCGCCTGCGCCTTGCTCTGGATGCTCGCGGGCAGCGGCGCGTACTCGAGCTGCGGGGCGACCTTCTGGCCGTCGCCGAGCACGTAGTCGAGCCAGCTCTTCAGGCTCCCGGCAGCCGACTCCGAGACGCCGGCCTTGCAGGCGTCCTGCCAGACGATCTGGAACGTGACGGCCGTGATCGGGTAGCTGTCCGCGCCCGGGGCGTTGATCGTCGAGAACTCCAGGTTCGCCGGCGGCTTGGCGCCGACGCCGGCGGCCGAGGTGGCGTCAAGGCTCGGCTCGACCCACTTGCCGGCCTTGTTCTTCACGGCCGCGGTCGTGAAGTTGTTCTGCAGCGCGTACGCCTGCTCGACGTAGCCGACCGCGCCCGGGGTCTGCTTCACGCAGCCGGCGACGCCGTCGTTGCCCTTGGCGCCGGTGCCGACCGGCCACTGGACGCTCTTGTCGACGCCGGGACCGTTCGTCCAGGCCTTCGAGTAGTCGGCGAGGAACTGCGTGAAGTTCGCCGTCGTGCCCGACTCGTCGGAGCGATGGCAGACGCTGATGTCGGTGCTCGGCAGGCTGACGCCGGGGTTCAGACCGGCGATCGCCTTGTCGTTCCACTTCGTGACCTTGCCGAGGTAGATGTCGGCGATCGTCGGGCCGTCGAGCTTGAGGCCCGTCTTGACGCCGTCGAGGTTGTAGGAGACCGTCACCGCGCCGAGCGCGATCGGCAGGTGGACCGGGGTGCCCTTGTCCTTGCCGGCTGCGACCTCTTCGGGCTTCATGACCGCGTCGCTGCCGGCGAAGTCGACCGTGCCGGCCGTGAGCTGCGCGATGCCGGCGCCCGAGCCGACGGGCTGGTAGTTGACGGTGATGCCCTGGGCTTCCTTGAAGCGGCTGGCCCACTCGCTGACGAGCGGTGCCTGGAACGTCGAGCCGGCGCCGTTGAGCGTGCTGCTCGACGATGCGCTGGACGAGCTGCTGTCACTGCTGTTGCTGCTCCCACAGGCTGCGACGCCAAGGGCGATCGCGGCGGCCGAGCCGAGCGCGAGGGCCTTCGAGTACCTCATCTGGATCCTTTCTCCTTGCGACAGTGCTCGGCAGCGTCACAGGGCACGAGGGAAATTCTGTTATCGCGATGTGGCGGGTCTGTTTAAAGCTTGTGAAGCGGCTCGAAGCGGTAGCCGAAACCGAGGTGCGTGTGGATGAACGTGGCGTGCGGCAGCGCTTGCTCGAGCTTGGTGCGCAGCTTGTGCACGTAGACGTCGACGGAGCGGTCGCCCGGCCGCAGCGTCCCGCCCCACGCGAGCCGGTAGAGCTCCTCGCGGGAGACGATCCGACCCCAGCGATCGACGAGCGCCATCAGCAGGCGCAGCTCGCGCACCGACATCGCCAGCACGCGCCCGCCCGCGAGCACCAGTCCGTCGGACCTGCGAAGCTCGAGCTCACCCGCCCGTATCGTCTCGTCGTGCGGCGCCGCCTCCATTGGCGCGCAGGATGGCGTTTCGCGCGCATAGCGCTGTTAACAGGCGGTGAAGCGTGCGCGGACGTCCGGTGTCGCGTAGGATCGCGCGCTGTTTCCTTCACCGTGACTTCACCACTCGGTAACACGCCCGCAACCGTGCCTCGTCGATCCTCTCTGTCATGAGCTCATCCGGGCGGGACGGCGAGCTGCGCATGCGCTTCCAGGAGGAGCTCTCGCAGATCGAGGCGCGCGCGCTCGGCGGGCTCGACCTCGCCGGCGACCAGCTGCGCCGCGTGATCGAGGCGCTCGAGCATCAGGACGTCACGCTCGCGACCGAGGTCGTGCGCGGCGACGACACGATCGACCAGCTCTACCGCGAGCTGCACGAGCGGATCCTGTCGCTGCTCGCGCTGCAGGCGCCCGTCGCCGGCGACCTGCGGCTCGCCGCCGCGCTGCTGCACGTCGCGCGGCTCGTCGAGCGGATGGGCGACCAGTGCGTGAACATCGCGAAGCTGATTCCGCTCGACGGCCACCACCCGCCGGTGCACCCGGTCCTGCTGGAGGAGCTCGGCGTGATGGGGCGGCTCGTCGCCGACGAGCTCGAGCAGTGCAAGCGCGCCTTCGCCGAGCGTGACATCGCGCTCGCGCGCGATCTGATCCACAAGGACCGCGACGTCAACGAGCTCAACCGGCGCGTCTTCCAGTTCGCGTGGGAGAGCGGCGACGACGCCGACGCGCGCGAGTGGGCGATGCACATGATCCTCGCCGCGCGCGCGATCGAGCGCATCGGCGATCAGGCCGTCGACGTCGGCGAGCAGCTCGGCTTCGTGCTGACGGGGCAGTTCGAGGAGTTCCGCGACGCCTCGCACCCCTCGCCGAGCGACGCGGCGCCGTCGGTCTAGCGGTTCGCGGCAGCGATCCTCTGCGCGCGCGGTACGCGCGCGGCTATAGCAGGGATGCGACGGACCGAGCGGCAATCTGCACGTGTCGGCGGCGACCGGCGGCGATGATCCGCCCTCCAACAGCTATATAACAGAGTCATACAAACAACCATCCGGTCGGTTAGTTCACTACCATTCGGTAGGTTGAGATGCAATCGGTGCCAAGTGGAGGCCTTCTGCATGACTCTGACGCTGCACGACGTGGTCAAGCACTACCCGGCGGGTGGGGAGATCGTGCGCGCTGTCGACGGAGTGAACCTGACGGTTGCAGCAGGCGAGATGGCGGCCCTCTATGGCCCGAGCGGCTCCGGGAAGACGACGCTGCTGATGCTTGCCGGCACGCTGCTCACGCCCGATCGGGGAACGATCACCTTCGGTGGCTGCGACCTCAGCACCCTCTCGCCTGCCGAGGCAGCCGATTTCCGCCTCCACGACGTAGGGGTGATCTTCCAGGACTACCAACTGATGCGCGGCGTCTCGACGATCGAGAACGCGGCGGTCAAGCTGCTCGCCGACCCGATCTCGCTGGCGACCGCGCGAAAGCGCGTGGCGCCAATGCTGCGCCGCGTGGGGCTCGGGCATCGGCTCAACGCGATCCCGGAAGAGCTCTCGGGCGGGGAGCGCCAGCGCGTCGCCGTCGCCCGGGCGCTCGCGAACCAGCCGCGGCTGATCCTCGCCGACGAGCCGACCGCCAACCTCGACACCCGCCGTGGACGCAACGTCCTTGAGCTGCTGCGCGCGATCTCGCACGAATCCGGTGCCACCGTCCTGCTGGTGACCCACGACGTGCGGGCGGCCAGGATCGCAGACCGTGTGTACACACTGCGCGACGGCATCCTGCTCGAGACCGATCCCCTGTTCGTCCCGCAGCTGGAGGCGACCTTTCCGAGCGACGGCGGCGGCTGACGTGGTACGGCTGCCCACGCTGTTGTACTTCTACCGCAAGCGGCTGCGCGTCCATGCGATGCAAGAGCTGCTCGCCGGCCTTGGCATCGCCACCGGCGTGGCGCTTGTCTTCGCGGTTCAGGTCGCGAACAGCAGCATCGTCGACTCCGCCCGCCAGGTCCTCCACGGGATCACGGGCTCGGCGACGCTGCAGCTTACGGCGCGTGATCCGCGCGGCTTCGACCAGTCGCTGCTGAGGCAGGCTCGCGCGTTGCCCGGCGTCGCGCACGCAGCGCCGCTGCTCGAGCAGCGGGCGACGGTCGCTTACCACGGCCGCCGTGCACCGATCGACCTGCTCGGGGTCGACGCCAGCCTCCCGTCGCTTGGCGGCTCGACGACGAGCGACGGGCTGCTCGGCGGCTTCGCGCTGACGCGCGGGATCCTGCTGACCGGCGCCGTGGGCCACGCGCTCGGCCTGCCGGCCGGGGACAGCGCCCGAATTCGGGTTGACGTGGCCGTACGCGGCCGCGTCAGGACGCTGCCGGTCGTCACCGTGCTCGGCAGCGCGACGGTCGGACCGGTGGCCGGAGGGATGCTCGGCGGCGTGCCGCTGCCCGTTGCGCAGGCGCTCACGGGCTTGCCCCAGCGGATCACACGGATAGCCGTTGTTCCAGCGGCAGGCGACCAGGCGCTCGCACGCAGGGGTCTCGTCCGGCTCTCCGACGGGCGCTACGGGGTCACGTCGATCGACAACGAGACCCGCTTGCTCGACCAGGCTACCGGGCCCATCGACCAGGCCACCGGACTGTTCGCCGCAATCAGCGCTCTCGTCGGGTTGTTGTTCACGTTCAACGCGATGCTGCTGACGATCCCCGAGCGGCGTCGCTTCGTCGCCGACCTGCGCATCATGGGCTACCGCCCGCTGCGTCTGGTGCAGATCCTCGGCTTTCAGGCCGTCATGCTTGGTGTGGTCGCCTCTGCGCTGGGACTGCTCGCCGGCTATGGCCTTTCCCACGCCGCTGCGAGCGACCCGCCGAACTACCTCGCCTTCGCGTTCCCACTCGGGGTCGAGCCGGTGATCTCGCCGCGGACCGTCGCACTCGCGTTCGCCGGCGGCGTGATGGCCACCTGCCTCGCGGCGGCGCAGCCGCTGACTGACCTGCGCCGTAGCCATGCGATCGGTGAGGTCTTCCGCCAGGAGGGCGAGATGGGACACGCGCTGAGCCGTTCTGCGCGCCGCCGCCTCGCCGCCGCCGCACTCGCGCTCGTCGCCGTGACGACCGCGATCTTGATCGTCGCCCCTGCACTCACGATCCTCGGCGTCGCCACGCTTGCTCTCGCGACCGTGCTGGTCGTCCCGATGACCTTCTCGCTCGTGCTGCGTGTCGGAGACCTCGCGGCCCGCTTCTGGAGGCTGAATGCGCTCGTCATTGCCTCCCGGGCGCTGCGTGCGACGTCGATCCGCTCGCTGGCGCTTGCGGCGACCGGCGCGGTCGCCGTCTTCGGCAGCGTCGCGATCGAGGGCGCACACCGCAATCTCATCAGCGGACTCGACCGGAACTTCGCCGACTACCTCGGGACCGCCGACCTGTGGATCACGGCTGGCGGCGACGAGAACAGCCTCACTACCCAGGGTTTCGAGCTCGGCGACACGCTGCGGCGCACACGGGCCGTCAATGGCGTCAAACGAGCCTACCCCTACTACGGCGGCATGCTCGACATCGACGGTCGGCGCGTGTGGATCATCGGCCGCCCGACCGTCGATCGTTCGATGATCCCGCCGAGCCAGCTCGAGCGCGGCGACCTCGCCACCGCGAACCGGCGGCTTCGCAGAGGCGGCTGGATCGCCCTCTCCGACGCGATCGCCGCAGAGCGTCATCTCGCGCTCGGCGATCCGATCGAGCTTCCCACGCCCGCCGGCAATCGCACGTTTCGCCTCGCCGCGACACTCACCAACCTCGGGTGGGGGCCGGGGGCAGCGATCATGAGCGCAGCCGACTATCGCGATGCCTGGCTCGCGCCGGATCCAAGCGCGCTCGAGGTCCGGCTGGTCCGGGGCCATGACGTCGCCGAGGTGCGACGGATGGTGCAGCAGGCGATCGACCCGCGGGAGCTGGCCTTGCGGGTGCAGACGACAGAGGAGCGCGACGCACAGTTCCGCACGCTCGCTCGTCAGGGGCTGGAGCGCCTCAGCCAGATCTCGACACTGCTTCTGATCGCGGCGGTACTCGCAATGGCGGCTGCGATGGGGGCGGGGATCTGGCAGCGGCGCATCACGTTTGCACAGTTCCGGATCATGGGCTGGGCACCAGTCAAGCTGTGGTGGACGCTGCTAGTGGAGACGACTCTCGTGCTCGGCACCGGCTGTTTCACCGGAGCCGTTGCGGGCAGCTACGGTCATCTGCTCGGGAACCGCTGGCTGCAACTCTCGACCGGCTATCCCGCCCCATTCGTGCTCAGTACCTGGCAGACCGTGGCGACCTGCTCGCTTGTGGCGCTGGCCGCCGTCGTGGTGACCGCGGTGCCGGGATACTTCGTCTCACGTGCTCCGATCCGGCTTGGGCTCAAGGCCAGCGCGTGAAGGACGCAGACGGGCGACGTCCACAACGTGCTCGCAGCCCCCGCATCGCTGGCGACCTACCTGCTCGCCATCGTCCCCCGCGTCCGCACCGAGCTCGGCTCGTGGGAGCGCGTTGCGGCGATGATCCCCAACCCGGCGCTGCGCGCCGCGGCACTCGCGGCGCTGCGCGAGAAGGCGCTAAACGCCGAGGCGGCGGCGGTCTTCGCCACGCTCGTTCCGCGCAAGCGGCGCAGCGAGACGACCGTGCTCCTCGTCGCCTTCCAGACCTTGACCGACTACCTCGACACGATCAGCGAGCAGCCAGCGCATGACCCGCTCTCAAACGGCATCGAACTGCATCGAGCGCTGGTTGACGCGCTGCGCCCAGCGCCAGGTCCGATCGACTACTACCGCCATCACCCGCATCGCGACGACGGCGGCTACGTCGAGCTCCTTGCCCGCTTCTGCCGCGAGCGCTTCCACGCGCTGCCCGCCGCGGCGGCCGTCCACGGGATGGCGCAGCGAGCGGCACGACGTTGTGGCGAGGGCCAGAGCCACACCCACGCAGCGCTGCACCACGGCAGCGCCACGCTCGCCGCCTGGGCACGAAGCCAGACTGCAAGCGGCTACCACTGGTGGGAGATCGCAGCCGGAGCGAGCTCGTCCGTCGCAATCCTCGCACTGATCGCGGCTGCCGCCGACCCGTGCACGACGCACGCAGATGCGCAGCGCATCGATGCAGCCTACTTTCCGTCGGTGGGAGCGCTCACCGTTCTGCTCGACAACCTCATCGACCGCGATCAGGACGCCGTCTCCGGATACCACAACTACCTCGGCTACTACGCGACGGGTGCTGTCGCGGCATGCCGTCTCGCGAACATCGCAGAGCGTGCCGAACGCGCGGTGCGCTCACTTCGCCGCTCGCATCGGCACGCGGCGATTGTCGCTGGCGTGGCGGGGTTCTACCTCAGCGCCAGCGAGGCACACACGCCCTTTGCCGCGCCAATCCGCGCCCGCGTGCTTGACTGCTCAGGCGATGGTGCTCCGCTGATCCTGGCCTTGATGCGCCTGCGCCGCCGCCTCGCCGAGCGCAGCGTCAGCGATAGTCGGGGTTCGGGAAGTCGAAACGGCAGCCCGCATCCCATACCGCGCGCTGGTTCCCGTGCGCGGGGATCCCACCCGCGTCCTTCAGCATCCGCGCGAGGTGCATGAGGTTTCAGGTCAGGAACGTCGGGTTGCGGTTCGGAGAGTCGACGATCGGCGCGCGCTCGCTAACCTCGCGCGCGCCGATCTCGCTGCTCAGACTAGTCTGATGGTGCGCGTTCTTTCGAGTCTCAGTCTCCCCATGCAAAACCCCTGTCTCGGGCAATCCATCGAACTTCCTTCTCTCGTAAGTATTTTCAGTTGTTCCGTTAAGAACGAACCGCCTTCGTAGGTCAATTCGCCTCTTGATTCTCTCACCACAGGCGAGCGAATACCAGATGTGCCATGGTATCTACAGGTTCTACCAGCTGCGACTATCGAAAATTTTACTCCTTCAATAAGCCATTGCGTTTCCGTTATCACCGGTAGCGATCCTAGTATCACCTTGTACGATACTCCGAATGGCGACGTTCTGGTTGCTTCAATGGTGACCGCTGCATTGAACAGCCCGAACGCTCTGCATCCTGTTGTCTGACCATTTGTAACGGCGCCTACTGTCGCCCCAAGGGACTTAGGCACTCTTTCATTACCTTCACCACTGAGCGTGAGTCCGGCGCATACGGTTCTCAGAAACCCTTCTCCTTCTTCAAAGGTGATGTTCGCCCCAGTGCCTTCCATAGGCCCGGGACTCGACGTTTGGAGGCTTCTTAGCGCGAGCGCAGGATCGGTAAACATCGCGAGCGCGACAATTGCCACGCACGCGCCGATCAGCAGCCGAGTAAACTTGGCCATTCGATATCATCTCCCAATAAGTGACGGACACACGCAATATTGTCGCGGGGAGGATCTTTGCGTTGGCCAGCCCGAGCGATCAGGTTCACATGTTCTGTTTAACGCTGCGCAGAGTGCAATGACCGCCTTGGCGAGACCCGCCGCGCGTTCCCCGAGCCCGACGATAACCAATATAGGCGTCGGTCGTCGGACAGTCAACCCGTGGGGTTGCACTGAGAGCCGTCGGCGTTTCTCAGCGATCCTCGTTCTAACCGTCGTAGCGCGCAAGCTCGTCGTCGAGCCGCCGCGCATCCTGCTCGCTCAGCTCAGCCCCCCCGGCGTCCACCGCGGGAACGCGCCTGCGGCGCCGCCAGCGCGGCAGCATCACGACGAGCAGCACGAGGCCGCCGAGCAGCACGAGCACCGGCACGAGGTAGACGGCGAGGTTGAAGCCGTGGTCGTTGGGGAGCGCGAGCACGCGCTCGCCGAACTCGACGACGAGCGCGTCCTTGATCTGCTGCTCGGTCTTGCCCTGGGCGATCAGGTGGCTGATGAACGCGCGCTCGTCGTCGGCCTGCGGGCCGTTCGCCACCGCCAGCGGCGTTTTGCAGACGACGCACATCACCTGCTCTTCCATCGCGTGCAGCGTGGTGCGCGGCGTTGCCGTGGTGGCCGCGAGCGTGGGCGGCGCCGCGCCCAGCGCGACGACGCTCAGCAAGACGGCTGCGAGCCGGCGCCTCACGACGCCTTCGGTGCCAGCAGCGGGACGACGTGCTGGTCGATCCAGCGCGCGTCGAGCTCGCCGCGGCGCAGCGCCGCGATCCGCCCGCGCCCGTCGATCACGAACGTCTCGGGCATCGCCTGCACGCCATAGGCGCGCGCGAAGGCGCCGTCCACGTCGCGCACGATCGGGTACGCGAGCGCGTACCTGCGCGCAAAGTCGCGAGCCTCTTCGGTCGTGTCGTTCCACGCGACGCCGAGCAGCGTGCCGCCGCGGCCCTCGATCGCCTTCTGGGTGCGCGACAGCAGCGGCGCCTCGGCCCTGCACGGGTCGCACCAGTGGGCGAAGAAGTTGACGACGACGACCTTGCCGCGGAAGTCGGCGAGCTTGCGCGTGCCGCCGCCGAGCAGCGGGAGCGTCGCGTCGTGCGCCTGCGGATGCTTGCCCTGCGCGAGCGCCTGGTCGATCGACGTGTCGTCGGTCGTCTGCAGGACGCCGAAGATCAGCAGCCCGACGAGCCCGAGGGCGAGGACGGCGACGAGGCCGGGGAGGACGATGCGGCGCATGCGCACGCTCAAGGGTAGAGCGGCGGATCGGCCGGCGCGTGGATCAGCTCGCGCTCGCCGAGCGGGCGGCTGAGCGTCACGGTCGTGTCGGTTGCGCCGCTCGGCTCGGTCGCCTCGTCGTGCGCCTGCGGGCGGGCGAGGACCGTCACGAACACCTGCGTGGGGGTCTCCTGCACGTCGATGCGGTCGAGCGTCAGCGGCGGGACGACGTCCGCGCGGATCGCCAGCTCCGCGAGGTCGGCCGGTGCCTCGACAAGCGTCCACGGGACGCTGAGGAAGGCCGGCGTGGGCAGGAGGGCGAGCGGCTCGGCGGCCGGCGGCTCCAGGGCCGGCGTCCGCGCGAAGCGGCGCCGCAGCGCGACGACGGCGGCGAGCACGAGCAGCACGAGCGCGATGAGGCGACGCATTCCCGAAAGCCTACGCGGCGCGCCCGCCGGGCTGTCTGCGGACTAGAATCTGCAGCCAGCGCGAACGTAGCTCAGTTGGTAGAGCGTCGGCTTCCCAAGCCGAAGGTCGCGGGTTCGAGGCCCGTCGTTCGCTTCGCTGGAGCCCGGTGCGCCGCCGCACTGCGTTCTATGGGCGTACCACGACCTCTCTGGCGCCGATCGTGAACGTGACGGTGTCCGCGCTGGTGCCATCGAATTCCGCCGTGTAGACGTTGTCGTGGACGGCGAGCGTCTGCCGGCTGCCGTCGGAGCGCTGCACGACCGCCTGGTCGACGCCGTCGGGGACCAGACCGGCGATGAGCTCGTGCGGCGGCTTGGCGGCGTCGAGCGTGGTCGACATGACCAACGTGCCGGCTGCTGCGTCGTCGTCGCTCGCACAGGAGGCGCCGCCTTGAGATACGTCCGTACCGCCGGTCGCCACGGGCGCGACGTTCGCAACCAGGCACGTATTGCCGTTGCCCGGGATCACCCACACCGCTCCAGCGGCGGTCTCCGCACGGCGGGCGAGCGCCGGGTTCATGCCGAAGCGTGTGACTGCCGCGGTGCTCTGGAGGTCGCGCCCCGACGACGCAGGCAGCGCGTCGCTGCCCGCGAAATCGCGCCGCAGGATCCCGAAGGCGGCCAGCGCCTGCGCTGAGGCGTGCTCGGCGACCGGGACCGTCGTCGTGAGGTCTGGGCCGAGAGGCGGCGTGGTGTCTTCGCTGCCTGCGCCGACGGCGACGGCCACCCCGGCCGCCACGAGCGCGAGCATGATGCTGCCCACGAGGAGCATGGTTCCCTTGGATCTCCGGAGGAACCGCGGTTGACTGTCGTTATGAGGCTGCAACGAGAAACCCCTGGTAGTAGTCGCCAACTCTGGCGTGGTTATGGACATAGGCGTAGCCGCTGTAGCCATCGCAGGCAGAGAAACATATGACGGCGTGTTCGCTGCATTGATGGACGAGCGTGCCGCCCTGAGGCGAGGTGTCGATGCCGACGCAGGTCGCTTGGTCTCTGTTGCTGATGCCTTCGAGGTCGTCGAAGATCGAGTGATAGCTCTGGCTGTGGCAGCTCGCCCCCGAGGGCAGCCACAGCTCGTTGCAAAACTTCCCTGAGACCGTCGCCGACGCGGCGGACGCCTGCAGCAGCAACGCCGCGCAGACCACCGCCAAGGCGATCGTCACCGACAAGCGTCCATGGCGCCTCGAGCGTAGGCATTCCCCTACCCGCATGTGGGTTCCCCCAGTAATCAGACAATATTGCGTAAACTGTATCCACCGACAGACGGTCCGACAAGGGGAACGTATGCGCGCCAGGCTGAGCTTGCGTTCGCTTCGAGACGGGCGTTCGTGTCGCGCTCGGTCCGCTACATCTCGCGCGGAGCGCTCACGCCGAGCAGCCCCAGCGCCCGTGCGATCGTGCGCTGCGCGGCGACCGACAGCGCGATCCGGAACGACTCGACCGCCTCCGGCTCGGCGCCGACGACGCGGCAGTCGCGGTAGAACGCGGTGAAGTCCTGCGCCAGCTCCAGCGCGTAGACCGCGATGCGATGCGGCGCGCGCCGCTCGGCGGCCTCGGCGATCTCCTCCGGGAACGCGAGCAGCTT
Organism: Conexibacter sp.; assembly: GCA_035637995.1. Taxonomy (GTDB): domain Bacteria; phylum Actinomycetota; class Thermoleophilia; order Solirubrobacterales; family Solirubrobacteraceae; genus Conexibacter. The sequence goes on from DASRAV010000039.1 coordinate 136,567, forward strand.
CTTGACGAGCGTGCGCTCGGCCGGATCCAGCGGCTCCGCTCTGGAGCCGGCCGCGGCGAGCGCCCCCGCCACCCGCCCTTCGCCGGCCTTCGCCAGCATGGAGACGATCCGTGCGTGCGCGTACTGCACGTAGTAGACGGGGTTCTCGCTCGACTGCTCGCGCGCGAGGTCGAGGTCGAGGTCGACCGTCGTCTCGTGCGAGCGCTGGAGCATGAAGAAGCGGGTCGCGTCGACGCCGATGTCGTCGAGCAGCGCGTCGAGCGTCGTGAAGATCCCGCGCCGCTTCGACATCGCGGAGCGATCCCCGCCGGCGATCAGGTGGACGAACTGCATCACGAGCACCTCGAGCGCGTCGGGATCGCCGCCGAGCGCCGCCGTCGCCGCCTTCAGCCGCGCGAGGTAGCCGTGATGGTCGGCGCCGAAGACGTTGATCTGGCGATCGAACCCGCGCCCCTGCTTGTCGAGCAGGTAGGCGACGTCGGCGGCGAAGTACGTCGACTCGCCGCTCGCCCGCTGCAGCACGCGATCCTTGTCGTCGCCGAACGTCGTCGTGCGCAGCCACAGCGCGCCCTCGTGGCGGTAGGCGTGCCCGGACGCCTCGAGCGCCGCGCACGCCCGCTGCACCGGGTTCGGGTCGCCCTCGTGCAGCGTGCGCTCGCTGAAGAACGCGTCGAAGCGCACGCCGTAGCGCTCCAGGGTGGAGCGGATCCGCGCGACGTTCGCCTCGACGGCGAGGCGCGCGAGCACGTCGGGGTCGGCCGTCGCCGCATCCGGGATCTGCGCCGCCAACTCGGCGACGTAGTCGCCCTCGTAGCCGCCCTCGGGGATCTCCTCGCCCCGCGCCCGCGCCCGCACCGACTCGCCGAGCAGCCGCACCTGCCCGCCCGCGTCGTTGATGTAGTACTCGCGCGTCACCGTGTGGCCGTGCAGTTCGAGGATGCGTGCGAGCGCGTCCCCGTAGGCGGCGTGGCGGCCGCTGGCGGCGACGAGCGGCCCGGTCGGGTTCGCGCTCACGAACTCGATCAGGATCCGCTCGGGCGTCACGGCGCCGCCGGCGCCGAAGCGCTCGCCGACCTCCAGCACATGCGCGAGCGCGGCGGTGTGCCAACCGTCGGCGAGGAACAGGTTCAGGAAGCCGGGCCCGGCGACCTCGAAGCGTTCGAGCCCGCCGCCGAGGCGCTCGGCGAGCGCCGTGCCGAGCCGATCGGCGATCTCGCGCGGGGGCGCGCCGACGCTCGGCGCGAGCAGCATCGCCGCGTTCGTGGAGTAGTCCCCGAAGCCCTCGCGCTTGGGCCGCTCGACGCTCGGCGGCGCCCCGCCCGCGCCGTCCCGGGGCCGCAGCGCGGCGGACGCGTCGACGACGGCGGCGCGCAGATCTCGCAGCGGGTCCATGGCGCCTGAGGCTACCGAGGCCGCTGACTCAATAGTGGTACGGCTCGCCGGCGAGGATCTTGTGGCCGCGGTAGATCTGCTCGAGCAGCACCACGCGCGCGAGCTGGTGCGGCAGCGTCATCGGCCCGAGCGAGAGCCGATGGTCGACCTGCTCGAGCTCCAATCCGAACGGGCCGCCGACGACGAAGCAGACGTCGCGACCGCCCTGACGGCGCTGCTCGAGAAAGCGGCTGAAGGCCGCCGAATCGTATTGCGCCCCGCCGGCGTCGAGCAGCGAGACGAACGCACGCTCGGGGATCCGTCGCGCCACCTGCTCGTCCTCGCGCACCTCGACCAGCTCGACGCGCGCGTGGCGCGTGAGCAGCTTGCGGTAGTGCTCGACGTCGTCCGCGAAGGGAGGGCGCAGCCGTCCGACCGCCAGGACGATGATCCGCACGGCTGCGATACTAGTCGCATGGACGAAGACGACCGCGAGCGCCAGATCAACATCCACTTCTCCCCGGAGATCATGGCCGGGGTGTACGCGAACTTCGCGAACGTGAGCCACTCCGAGTACGAGTTCACGATCACCTTCGCGCGCGTCGACCACGAGGTCGAGGACGACGAGATCCCCGGTGTCGTCGTCTCCCGCGTCAACCTCTCGCCGCGCTTCATGCGCGAGCTGATCGACGCGATGGAGGACAACTACTCGAAGTACCAGACGAGCGAGGGGATCAAGAACCTCCCCGAGTTCGGCGGCCCCGACGAGCCGCGGCGCTCCCAGTAGCTCCGCTGCGAGAGACTTGGCGCGGAATGCGCGTCGCGATCGTCTCAGACGTCCACGGCAACCGCCACGCGTTCGAGGCCGTGCTCGACGCGGTCGAGGCGGCCGGCGCCGAGGAGCTGTGGTCGCTCGGGGACCTCGTCGGCTACGGCGCCGAGCACGACGCCTGCGTGGAGCTCGCACGCCGCCACGCGGCCGTCAGCCTCGCCGGCAACCACGACCTCGCGGTGCGCGGCGAGCTGCCGTTCGAGCAGTTCACACGCGGCGCCGAGCTGGCGGCCCGCTGGACGCAGGAGACGATCGCCCCCCACAGCCTCGCCTACCTCGCCGGCCTCGAGCCGAGCACGCTCGAGGAGGCGGTCGGGCTCTACCACGCCAGCCCGCGCGACCCGGTGTGGGAATACGTCCTCTCCGCGCTGCAGGCGGAGCTGTGCCTGGACGCGCTCCAGCACCGGATCGCGTGCATCGGCCACTCCCACATGGCGGTCGCCTACTCGCGCAGCGACAGCGCCCCCGCGACCGGCGGGACATGCCCGGCCGGCACCGAGCTCGACGTCGGCGAGGGCACCTGGCTGCTGAACCCGGGCAGCGTCGGGCAGCCGCGCGACGGCGATCCGCGCGCCGCCTGGATGCTGCTCGACACGCGCACCTGGGTCGCGCGCTTCCACCGCACCGAGTACGACGTCGCGGGAGCGGCCGCCGCCATCCGCGCCGCGCGGCTGCCGGACTCGCTCGCGGAGCGGCTGCCGCACGGTCAGTAGCCTTTGGACGTCCATGCGCGTTGCGCTGAAGGCCATTCCCCTTGCCGTGCTCGGATTCGCCGCCGCGTTCCTCGTCGCCTGCGGCGACCGCAGCGGGCTGCTCTCCGGCCAGGACGCCGCCAACCTCCAGGACGCGCTCGCGAGCGTCCAGTCGGCCTGCGCCGACGGTCAGACGGCCGACGCCGCGCTCGCGGCGAGACGCTTCTCCGACCGCGTGACCGAGCTCTCGCCGCGCCGTGTGGACCCGCGCCTGATCGCGAACCTCGCGCAGGGCGCGCAGACGCTCGACGCGCTCGTCGCGCGCACCTGTACGGCGACCACGTCGACCCCGACGACGTCGACCCCGACGACCGCGCCGGCGACGACCGACACGACGACGGTCCCCACCACCACGACCGACACGACGACCGTCCCGACGACGCCGACGACCACGCCGACGACGCCCACCACGACCCCGACCGAGCCCCCGCCGAGCAACGGCGGCGGCACGCCCGGCGACGACGACGGCAACGGACCGCCCGGCGGCGTCCCGCCCGGGCAGGCGAAGAAGAACGGCGGCGCGGGGGCCGGGCAATGAGCCCGACCGTGATCGCCGGCCGCTACGAGCTGGGACGCCGCCTCGGGATCGGCGGCATGTCCACCGTGCAGCTCGCGCTCGACCGCCGCCTGGAGCGCGACGTCGCCGTGAAGCTGCTCGCCGAGCACCTCGCCGACGACCCGGCGTTCGTCTCGCGCTTCCGCCGCGAGGCGCTCGCGGCCGCACGGCTCGTGCATCCGAACGTGGTGCAGGTGTTCGACTTCGGCTTCGACGAGGCGGCCGGCCGGCACTTCATCGTGATGGAGGCGGTCCCCGGGCACTCGTGTGCCGAGCTGTTGCGCGAGCGGGGCCACCTCGACGTCGGGGAGGCGGTCGAGATCGTCGCGCAGGCGTGCCGCGGGCTCGACTACGCGCACCGCAACGGCGTCGTGCACCGCGACGTCAAGCCCGGCAACCTCCTCGTCACCGACGACGGGGCGGTCAAGCTCGCCGACTTCGGGATCGCGAAGGCGACCGAGCAGTCGTCGATCACCCAGGTCGGCTCGGTGCTCGGGACCGCCTCGTATCTGGCTCCCGAGCAGGCGCGCGGCGAGGAGGCGGGCCCGCGCGCGGACCTCTACTCGCTCGGCGTCGTCGCCTACCAGCTGCTGTGCGGCCGGCTGCCGTACGAGGCGACCTCGCTGTCGGAGCTTGCGCTCAAGCAGCAGCGCGAGGCGCCGCTGCCGCTCGAGCAGCTCGAGCCCGCCGTCGACCCCTCGCTCGCACAGGCCGTCGCGCTCGCGCTCGCGATCGACCCCGAAGGGCGCCCCGAGAGCGCCGCCGCCCTGGAGACGGCGATCCGCGACGGCGCCCGCGGCGTCGCGCCCGTCCCCGCGCGCCTCGGCGCCAGCACCGCCGCCACGCGCGTCCTCGCCCACGACGAGCCGACGACCTCGACACGCGCGCTGCCGCGCCGCCAAGCGCCCCCGCAGGTTCCCGCACGCCGCCCAGCCCCCGCCCCGCGCACGGCGACCGCCGAACGCATCCAGCCCCCGGCGGCGCGCCGGCGCGGGCTGCGCCGCCTCGCCGCCCTGATCGCCGTGGTCGCGCTGCTCGGCGCGGGCGTCGCCGTCGCGCTGATCGCGACGAGCAACGGCGGGAGCGCCGTGCACACGCGCAACGTCGTCGCCAACGACGCCCAGCAGGCCGCCCAGCAGCTGCTGGACCTGATCGACGCGAACACGCGCTGAACAGCCTCACGGCTGCGTTGGACGAAACGACAACGGCACCGTCGCCACCCGTCCGATCGTACCGCCAGCGCGCGGATCGGCGCTCATATGATCCGGCCCGAGATGAGCTGCCACCCGCCACGGGACCTCGGAGGCAGCGCGTGACGAGCCCGTCGCTCCCGCGCGAGCGCCCCGCGCTGCTCGGGCCGATACGCGCCCGCGGCGAGCGTCCCGCGCTCACGCTCCGGCGCGGATCGGGCATGCACGTCGAGCTCGAGGACGGCCGCACGGTGCTCGACGTGGGCTCCCTCAGCTCGTGCATCCTCGGCCACTGCCACCCCGAGGTCGTCGCCGCCGTGCGGGAGGCGGCCGGGCAGGTCTACGTGACCGAGAGCACCGGCTACGCGCCGCGCGAGCGGGCGGCGGAAGACCTGCTGCGGATCGCGTTCGCAGGGGAGCCGTGGGCGGAAAGCGTCGTCTTCTTCGTCTCCTCGAGCGAGGCCGCCGACCTCGGCCTGCTGCTGGCGCAGACGCTCACCGGACGTGAGCCGCTCGTCTCGCGCGAGCTGGCCTATCACGGCGCGACCGGGCTTGGACGGGACGTCAGCACTCACCCGCTGTTCGGTGCGGCGCTGGCCTCGCCGACCGGGGGCTCGACGCCCAGGCACGCGTGCACGCCGACGCGCCGCCTGCCGCTGCCCGACTGCGGGCGCCGCCGGCTCGGCCCCGAGCACGTCTGCGCCGAGAGCTGCCTGCGCTCCGCCGCGGAGCTGCTCGACGGCGCCGCGGCGGTCATCACGGACTACAGCCAGGGCGGCCTTATCCCCTCGCCGCAGTACCAGGACACGCTGGCGAGCGCGGCGCGCGCCGCCGGAGCGCTGTCGATCGCGGACGAGACGGTCACCGCGTTCGGGCGCCTCGGCCACGGCTTCGCCTTCCAGCGCGGTGCCAGCCGGCCGGACATGGTGACGCTCGGCAAGGGCATCACCGCCGGCGCCGTCGCGGGCGGCGCGCTCGTGCTCTCGCGCGAGGTCGTCGAACGGATCGACGGACGCCGCTGGATGACGTCGAGCACCTACCGCGGCAACCCGCTGACCGTCGCCGCGATCTCGGCCGTGATGCGCGTGCTCGAGCGCGAGCGCCTCGCCGACCGCGCCGCGACGCTCGGCGCCAAGCTCGGCGCGGATCTCGAACGCGTGGTCGAGCGGCACCCGAGCGCAAAGCGCGTGATCGGCGAGGGCATGCTGTGGCTGATCGAGCTCGCCAGCGCCCCCGAGCACGCCGAGGGAGCATGGTGCGGCGACGGCACGCAAGCCCCCCTCACCGACGTCGTCCAGCGCGCCGCGCTGGAGCGGGGCGTGTTGATCGGCGCCTACAGCGGGCAGACGATCTGGCTCGTGCCGCCGCTGATCGCCGAGGCCGAGCAGTTGGAGCAGGCCGTCGAGGCGCTCGACGAGGCGCTTGACGAGGCCGATCGCGAGCTCGAGCGGCGCCAGCCGTAAGCGCGCCGGCCGGCTGCGGTGCGTGAGGAGCTGCTTCGAATGAGCGCGCCAGAGCATCAGCGCAAGCCCGACGTCGCCACACCGTCATCCGCGCCGGTCGACTGCTTCACGCAGCTCGTGCTCGACGGCGCCGGTGTCGACGAGCTCGTCGACGCGGTCGCCGCGGCGCTCGACACGGGGCTGCTCGTGCTCGATCCCCGCCTCAAGCTGCTCGCCGCCAGCACCGCCCGTCAGGACGCCTACGAACGCGACGTCGTCCGCGCGGGCATGGTCGACGAGCGCTCGCACGCGGCGCTGACGTCGGCGCTGACCGGCGCCGCGCGGATGGGCGCCGCCGCCGCCGTGGTGCTGCCCGCGCCCGCGGGGGCGCGCGTCGTCGTCCCGCTGCTGGCGCGCTCGGAGCTGATCGGCGCGCTCGTGGTCGCCTCCGCGCCGACGACGTCGCGCTTGGACCGCTCGCTGCTGGCACGGGGCGCGGCGGGCGTCGCGCTCGTGTTGATGCAGCTGCTGGCGGAGCAGCGAATGCGCGGGGACCTCGTGGACGACCTGCTCGGCGGACGCGCAGACGCCGAGTCGATCGCTCGGCGCGCGCGCCTCTTCGGCCTCGACCTCGCCCAGCCGCTGACCGTCGTCGTCGCGAGCCCGCATCCGGACCGCCGTCGCTGGGCGCTGGCGGACGGGATGCGGCTGGTCGCCGAGCAGGGCGGCCTCGTGGGCGAGGTCGAGGACACGCTCGTCTTCCTGCTGCCCGCGCGCGACGGCGTCGCGGCCGGCGAGCTCGTCTCGCGTGCACTCGGCGGCGGCAGCGCCGAGCGCCCCACCGTCGGCTCGGCCGGCCCCGCCGTCGGGCCCGGAGAGCTGCTGGCCGCACACGCGGACGCGCTGGCCACGCAACGGCTGCTGGTCGCGCTCGACCGCAGCGGCGACGTCGCGACCGCGCTCGACCTCGGCCTCTACACGGCGATCTTCCGCGAAGCCAACCGCAAGGAGCTGGCGCACTTCGTCGCACGGACGCTCGGCGCGGTGCTCGACTATCGCCACGAGCGCCCGATCGACCTGATCGGGACGCTCGAGTCCTATCTCGACAGCGGGTGCCAGGCGACGAAGGCCGCACGCGCCATCCACGTGCACGTCAACACGCTCTACCAGCGACTCGAACGCCTGGACCGGCTGCTCGGCGAGCGCTGGCGCGAGCCCGACCGACGCCTCGAGCTGCACATGGCGATCCGTCTGCACCGCCTCTCCGAGCGGCTCGAGCACGCTCGCCGCCCATCCGCGCGCCCGCCCGCCCGGCGAGCGGGCGTCGCGGAGCCGCTCCCCGCTACGGCGCCGAGGCGATCCGCCCGGCGCGCAGCGGCCGCCCGTCCAGGTAGCTGAGCACCGCTTCGGCGGTGATCGTGCGCATCCGCGGCACGGAGGCCGTCGAGTACCAGGCGACGTGGGGCGTCAGCAGGACGTTCGGCGCGCTCAGGATCGCGTCGTCAGCCGCCGGGGGCTCGCGTTCGAGCACGTCGAGCGCGGCGCCGCCGAGCGCCCCGGACTCCAGTCCCCGCACCAGCGCCGCCTGGTCGACGAGCTCGCCGCGCGCGACGTTGACGAGCACGGCTCCGCGCTTGATCCGGGCGATCTGCTCCGCGCCGATCAGGTGGTGGGTCGACGGCGTGAGCGGAACGTGGAGCGTCAGGATGTCGCTCTGAGCGAGCAAATCGTCGAGGGCGTCCACCGCGGTCGCGCCGTCGGGCGCCGGCGCGACCGGGTCGTAGACGAGCGCACGGGCGACCATCGGCCGCAGCAGCTCGAGCGTCCGCTGGCCGATGCGACCGACTCCGACGACGCCCAGCGTCTGCGAGCTCAGCGGGACGACCGTGCCGAGGCGGCCGAGATCGCCCCAGCCGTCGCGCACCGCCGCCGCCGCCGGCACGAGCCGCCGCTGGAGCGCGAGCACGAGCGCGACCGCGTGGGTCGCGACCTCCTCGGTGCCGTAGTCGGGCGAGTGCACGACGCCGATGCCGCGCTCGCGGGCGGCGTCGAGGTCGATCGCGTCAAGCCCCGCGCCGGCGCGGCCGATCACGCGCACTCGCGGCCCGAGCGCCGCGATCTGCTCGCGGCCGAGCCGTTCGAGCGTGACGATCACGGCGTCCGCGTCCGCGGTCGCCGACGCGATCTGGGCGGCGCTCTCCAGCGGCGCGCTCACGAATTCGACCGGCTGACCGGCGAGATGCTCCCGCTCGAGCGACGTGTCGGCGAACCCCTGGGTGCCGACCACGACCTTGTGTACCGTCTCCATGCAGAGACCGTAGCGTCGCCGACCGCGCCCGCCCATGTGTGCTTTCACTGTCGCGCGGCAGCGGCGATTGATGATCCGCCCATGACCGCGGCGACGCGAAGGCGGTTTGATTGTCGACATGATCCTCGCCCGCTTCATCGCACCCGGATCGACCGCCACCGCGATCGGCGTCGTCGCGGACGGGACCGTGACCCCGCTGCGCGGGTCGGAGCCGGCCGGCGCCGCCGCGCTCGGGGTCGTGCCCCTCCTGCACGCTCCACCCGCGGCGGGCGAGCTGGCCGACGTGCGCTACGCACTCGCGGAGGTGCAGCTGCTGACGCCCGTGCCGCAGCCTTCGAAGATCATCGGCGTCGGGCTCAACTACGGCCTGCATGCGCAGGAGACCGGCGTCGACGCGCCTGAGTACCCCGAGCTGTTCGCAAAGCTCGCGAACGCGCTCAGCGGCCCGGGATCGCCGATCGAGGTGGCCGATCCGCAGGACGGCGTCGACTACGAGGGCGAGCTCGTCGCGATCGTCGCCCGACGCGTCCACGGCGAGCTGACGCCGCAGCAGGCACTCGCGGCGATCGGCGGCTACACGATCGCCAACGACGTGAGCGCGCGCTCCTGGCAGTTCCGCGGCAGTCAGTGGATGCTCGGCAAGTCCTTCGACGGCTACTGCCCCGTGGGCCCGTGGGCCGTGACTGCCGATGCGGTGCCCGACGTCCAGGACCTGCGCATCTGCACGCGACTCAACGGCGCGGTCGTGCAGGAGGCCTCGACGGCGGAGATGCTGTTCACGGTCGCCGAGATCGTGCGCTACGTCGCGCAGGTCGCCACGCTCGAGCCCGGGGACCTGATCCTGACCGGGACGCCCGACGGCGTCGGGATCGCGCAGAAGCCGCCGCGATACCTGACGCCGGGCGATGTGGTGGAGGTCGAGATCGAGCGAATCGGCAAGCTGGTCAACGAGGTCGTCGGCGCAGGCTGAGCGGCGATTCGGCGCGCAGGCGCGGGCCGGCTCACCAACCGCGCTCGACGCCACCTGTCCCGCTCGACATCCCCGGCGGCGAGCCCGCCCGCACCGCGGCGGCGACCTGCGGCAACGTCCCGGCGGCGATCCCGGCTCGCAGATCCGCCATCAGCCGCGCGATGAACGCGAGGTTGTGGAGCGTCACGAGCCGCAGAGCCGTCAGCTCGCGGATCGCGAACAGGTAATGGAGGTAGGCGCGCGAATAGCCGCCGGCGCACGCGGGGCACGGACAGCCCTCCATGATCGGGTCGGAGGCGTGCTTCCAGCGCCCCTTCGTCAGGTCCACGCGCCAGCGCTTTTGCGGGTCGGGGACGAGCGCCATCCCGTGGCGGCCGAGGCGCGTGGGCATCGCGCAGTCGAACGTGTCGATCCCGAGCTCGACGCCGCGCACGAGGTCGTCGATCTCGCCGATCCCGAGCAGGTGGCGGGGCTTCTCGGGCGCGACGGCCTCCAGCTCCGCGGTCGCCCATTCGACGACCTCGTACATCTGCGCCTTCTCGGCCCCCAGCGAGCCGCCGATCGCGACGCCCGCCGCGGCGCTCTGGGCGACGTGACGCGTCGAGCCGCGGCGCAGCTCCTCGTGCACCCCGCCCTGGGAGATCGCGTAGAAGGCCTGGTCCTCACGGCCGTGCTCGTCCTGCCAGCGCAGGCAGCGCTCCAGCCAGCGGTGCGTGCGCTCCGTCGAGCGGGCGGTGTAGTCGCGCTCGACGTGGAACGGCGTGCACTCGTCGAACGCGAGCGCGATGTCGGAGCCGAGCGCCGCCTGCACCTCCATCGAGGTCTCGGGCGCCATGAAGCGCTCGCCGCCGTCGACGTAGGAGCGGAAGCGCACCCCCTCCTCCTCGATCGCGAGGATCGCGCCGGCGCGGTCGGCGCCGCTCGGCGCCCGTCCCTTGATCTCGTCGGCGACCGTGCCGTGCCCCATCGAGAAGACCTGGAAGCCGCCGGAGTCGGTGACGATCGGACCGCTCCAGCGCATGAACTCGTGCAGCCCGCCCTGCTCGGCGACCAGCTCGTGACCGGGCGCGAGGAACAGATGGAACGTGTTGCCGAGCACCATGTCGTAGCCGAGCCCGGCGACCTCCGCCGGCTCCAAGCCCTTCACGGTCCCCTTCGTCGCGAGCGGGACGAACGCGGGCGTGCGTACCTCGCCGTGCGCGAGCGCCAGCACGCCGGTGCGCGCGCGGGAGCCCGCGTCGCGGTGATCGATCCGCAGCAGCACTACGCGAGCAGGCGGGACCAGAACGCGCCGAGCTGCCCGAGCTCGTCGCCGTCGAACTGCGCGAGGAAGCGGCGGCGGATGCCGGCGACGTGCGTCGGGCGGGCCTCCTCGACGCGCGCGAGGCCCGTCTCGGTGAGGCAGGCGAAGGCGCCGCGCGCGTCGTGGGCGCAGGCGCAGCGCACGATCAGGCCGTCGCGCTCGAGCCGGTCGACGAGCCGGCTCATGCCGCTGCGACTCAGCGACACCGAATCGGCGAGGTCGCACATCCGCATGCGGTACTCGGGCGCCTCCGACAGATGGATCAGCACCTCGTAGGAGGTCAGCGGCAGCCCATGCGCCGCCTCGAGCTCGGCGTCGAGCGCCTTCAACACGCAGGCGTGGACCCGCAGCAGGCCGCGCCAGGCGTCGCGCTCGGCGCCGCAGAGTCCCTCCACCGCGGCGGCCGGGGCCGCCGCTGACGATATTCGCGCTTCGGAGCTTTCCGAGGTGAGCGACATCTATCCTCGCCCGCGACGATAGCAGCGCCTCAGCGCTCTCCCGCAAGCTCTCGTGCCAGCAGCTCGTTGGCGCGCGTCAGCTGCTCCAACGACGCCTCTCCCACCGAGCGCACGCCGGTCGCGCGGTTCAGGCGCGCGTTGATCGTGCGGTGCGGTTCGCCCGTCGCCCGCGCGCGCAGCGCGACCATGCGGCTGCGCTCGGCTCGCAGCCGCTCGCGCCGCTCGTACGACGACGACGGGTCGCCCGCCGCGCTCGCGGCCGCCGGGGCTGCGGGCTCGACGCCGGCCGTGAACGCCGCGTAGGCCGCTGAGCGCGCCGGCTCCGGATCGCCGAACAGCTGCAGGTTCTCACCCGGCAGCGTCCGGACGAGGATCTCCTCGTCGGGGCGCGCGTCGGAGGAGAGCGCCTCGAAGGAGGCGCCCGGCTCGCTCGCGAGGCGCTCCGACGGCTCGTCCAGCTCGCCGTTCTCGAGCCCCGGCTTCAGCTCGATCGCATGGTTGCGCTCCTCCTCGATCCGCGCCGCAAGCGTCTTGAGCACGAGGTCGGACGGCAGGTACAGGTGGCTCATCTGGTGGCGCGGCGCCGGCGAGCGGCGGATGAAGCGCCCGACGACCTGGCGGAAGAACAGCTCCGTGCGCGCGCTCGTCGCGTAGACGCCGACGCGCAGGCGCGGGATGTCGACGCCCTCGCTGACCATCAACACCGAGACGATCCAGCGCTGCGTGCCGGCGGCGAAGCGCGCGATCCGCTGCGAGGCGTCGGGCTCGTCGGAGGTGACGAGCACCGGCGGCTCGCCGGAGATCGCCTCCAGCCGCGCCGCCAGCTCGACGGCGTGCTGCTTGTCGATCGCGACGACGAGCCCGCCGGCGTCGGGATGGTCTGCTGCACGCACCTGCGCCAGTCGTGCGTCGGCGTCGCGCAGCACGCGCCGCACCCAGTCGCCGTCGGCGTCGAGCGCGGTCCGCAGCCGGCGCGCGTCCTCCTGACGCGGCAGCACGACGGAGAAGTCGGCACGGCGCCGGCGCCCGTCGCTCTCCCACTCCATGTCGCCGTCGTAGGGCAGGAACGTGATCGGCCGGCAGACGCCGTCCAGCAGCGCGTCGGTGTACGTGTACGTGAAGTCGGAGCTGCTGAAGCCGTCGGCGTCGTAGTCGACCCATGGGATCGGCGTGTTGTCGGAGCGAAACGGCGTGCCGGACAGCAGCAGCCGCAGCTCGGCGCGCGCGAAGGCGTCCATCGCGGTCGTCCCCCACGCGGCGTCCTCGCCCATGTGGTGGGGCTCGTCTGCGATCAGCAGCGTCGGGCGCCGCGCGCAGGCGCGTGCGTGCATCGTCGAACCGGCGGCGACCGCCTGGTAGGTGACGGCGACGCCGTGGCGGTCCGACGGCTCGGGCCCCTCGGCGTTCTGGCGGTTGGGCTCGAGGTCGATGCCGTAGCGGGCTGCGTCGGCCGCCCACTGGCGGCAGATGTGCGCGGTCGGCGCGAGGATCGCCACGCGCCCGATCCGGCCGGCCGCGAGCAGGTCGTAGGCGACGCGCAGGCCGAACGTCGTCTTGCCCGCGGCCGGAGTCGCGGAGGCGAGGAACGCCGCACCGTCGTGCGCTGCGAGCGCGGCGAGCGCGCGCTCCTGCCAGGCGCGCAGCGGCCGGCGCTCCGGCCACGGCGGGAGCGTGGTGCGGCGGGTGACGGCGCTCACGCGTCGATCAGCGAGCTGCCGGTCATCTCGGCGGGCTGGGCCTCGCCGAGCAGCTTCAACACGGTCGGTGCGACGTCGGCGAGGATGCCCCGCGCGCGCAGCTCCAGGCCCGGCACGGTCACGATCAGCGGTACGGGGTTGAGCGAGTGCGCGGTGTTCGGGCTGCCGTCCTGCTCGAGCATGTGGTCGGCGTTGCCGTGGTCGGCGGTGATCACGCACGCGCCGCCGCTCGCATGCACGGCGTCGACCACCTCGCCGAGGCACGCGTCGACCGTCTCGATCGCGCGCACGGCCGCGGGGATCACGCCCGTGTGGCCGACCATGTCGGCGTTCGCGGAGTTGATGACGCCGAAGCGCGGCTCGTCCTCGCGCCAGGCGCCGACGAACGCGTCGGCCGCCTCGCGGGCGCTCATCTGCGGCTTGTGGTCGTACGTCGGCACGTCGCGCGGCGAGGGCACGAGCTCGCGCCGCTCGCCGGGGTAGGGCGTCTCCTCCCCGCCGTTGAAGAAGTACGTCACGTGCGGGTACTTCTCCGTCTCGGCGACGTGCAGCTGCGTCGCGCCGCGCGCCGCGAGCACCCCGCCGAGCGTCACCGACGGGCGCGCGGGCGGGAACGCGACCGGGTAGGGCCAGCCCTCCTCGTACTCCGTCATCGTCGCGTAGCGCTCCAGCGGCGGTGCCCCGCCGCGATGGACCGAGCCGAAGCCCGGCTCCGCGAGCGCGCGCGTGAGCTGGCGCATGCGGTCCGGGCGGAAGTTGAACGCGATCACGGAGTCGCCGGGACGGATGCGCGCCTCCTCCCCCACCGTCGTCGCCTCGACGAACTCGTCCGTCTCGTCGCGGTCATAGCCGGCGATCACGGCCGCCGGCCCGCTGTCCGCGTGGTGCTCGGCGCGCCCGTGCACGAGCAGGTCGTACGCCGCCTGGACGCGGTCCCAGCGGCTGTCGCGATCCATCGCGAAGTAGCGTCCGACGACGCTGCCGACGCGTCCGCCGACCGCGCCCAGCCAGCTCTCCGCCGTCTCGAGGAAGCCGGCGCCGGCCTTCGGCAGCGTGTCGCGCCCGTCGGTGAAGGCGTGCAGGACGAGGTCGGGAACGCCGAGCTCGCCGCCCATCCGGATCAGCGCCTCGAGATGGCGCCAGCCGGAGTGCACGCCGCCGTCGGAGACGAGTCCGATCAGGTGCACGCGCTCCGCGTCGCAGAACGCCGCGCGCAGTACGTCGTTGGCCACCAGCGAGCCGTCGGCGACGGCGGCGTCGATGCGCGTCAGGTCCTGGCGCACGACCGCGCCGGCGCCGAGGTTGAGGTGGCCGACCTCGGAGTTGCCCATCTGTCCGTCGGGCAGGCCGACCGCACCCCCGCACGCCGTCAGCCGGGTGTGCGGGTAGCGCGCCCACAGCTCGTCGAAGACGGGCGTGCGCGCGAGCGAGACGGCGTTGCCCGGCCCGGCCGGCGCGAGCCCCCACCCGTCGAGCACGACGAGCGTCGTGCGCGGGACGGGCAGGCTCGCCGGTCCGGGCGCCACGCTCACGGCGACGCCGCCGCCACGATCGCCGCGAACGACTCCGCATCGAGGCTCGCCCCGCCGACGAGCGCGCCATCGACGTCCGGCAGCGCCAGCAGCTCCGCCGCGTTGTCGGGCTTCACGCTGCCACCGTAGAGCACCCGCACCCGCTCGGCTGCATCCGGCGAGCGCCCGCCGACGAGCGCGCGCACGAACGCGACCGCCTCCTGGGCCTGCTCGGGCGTCGCGACGAGACCGGTGCCGATCGCCCAGATCGGCTCGTAGGCGATCACGACGTCGGCGAGCTGCTCGTCGGCGAGCTTCGCGAGGTCGTCCTGGATCTGCTGGCGCAGCTTGCGCTCGGTGTCGCCCGCCTCGCGCTCGGCCTCCGTCTCGCCGACGCAGAGGATCGGCTTGAGCCCGGCCTCCAGCGCCTTCGGAACCTTCAGCGCGAGCGCGCGATCGGTCTCGCCGAACAGCTCGCGCCGCTCGGAGTGGCCGAGGATCACGCCGTGGACGTCCAGCTCGCTCAGCATCGCCGGCGCGACCTCGCCCGTGAACGCGCCGGAGTCCTCGTGATGCATGTTCTGCGCGTAGACCTCGACGCGCGAGCCGCGCGTCGAGTCGACCATCGCGCCGAGCGCGGTGAACGCCGGGCAGATCGCGACGTCGACGCCGTCCGCCGTCGAGACGCGCGGCAGCAGCGTCGAGATGAAGTCCTCCGCCTCGGCGATCGTCTTGTGCAGCTTCCAGTTGCCCGCGATCAACGGGGTGCGCGAACCGCTCATGCCAATGCCTCCACTCCGGGCAGTCGCTTGCCCTCGAGCAGCTCCAGCGACGCCCCGCCACCCGTCGAGAGGTGCGTCACCTGGTCGGCCAGCCCGAACTGCGACAGCGCCGCGGCGCTGTCGCCACCGCCGACGACGGTCGTGCCCGGGGCGGCGGCGACCGCCTCGGCGACCGCCCGCGTCCCGGCCGCGAACGGCGCCAGCTCGAACGCGCCCATCGGCCCGTTCCAGAAGGTCGTGCCTGCGGCGGCGATCTCCGCCGCGTAGCGCTGCGCCGTGCGCGCGCCGACGTCGAGCCCCATCCAGTCGTCGGGGACCTCGACGCCGTCGAGCTCGCGCCGCTGCGCATCGGCCGCGAAGCGGTCGCCGAGCACGAGGTCGCTCGGCAGCTCGAGCCGACAGGTGGCCGCGGCGGCCGCGTCGAGCGCGCGACGCGCCGGCTCGATCCCCTCCGCCTCGCACAGCGATCCGCCGACCGCATGACCCTGCGCGGCGAAGAACGGGAAGCACATCGCGCCACCGATCAGGATCGCGTCGGCGATCTCCAGGAAGCGGTCGATGACGGCGATCTTGTCCGTCACCTTCGCACCGCCGACGACCGCGACGAGCGGCCTCGCCGGCGCCTCGACGATCGCGGACAGCGTCGCGACCTCGCGTGCGAGCAGCAGCCCGGCGGCGTGCGGCAGGCGCTGGGCGACGCCCTCCGTCGAGGCGTGCGCGCGGTGCGCGGCGCCGAACGCGTCGTTGACGTAGGCGTCGGCGAGCGCGGCGAGCGCGGCGGCGAGCGCCGGGTCGTTCCGCGTCTCGCCCGGCTCGTAGCGGACGTTCTCCAGCAGCAGCACGTCGCCCGGCTCGAGTGCGCGCGCCGCCGCCGTCACCTCGTCGCCGACGACGCCCGGCGCGAGCCGCACCTCGACGCCGAGCAGCTCGGAGAGCCGTGCCGCCACGGGCGCCAGCGACAGCTCCGGCTCGCGATCCTTCGGCCGGCCGAGGTGCGAGACGAGCACGAGCGCGGCCCCGCGTCGGCGCAGCTCCTGCAGCGTCGGCAGCGCTGCGCGGATGCGCGTGTCGTCGGCGACGGCGCCGTCGTGGAGCGGAACGTTGAAGTCGACGCGGACGAGGACGCGCTGGGTGGGCGGGCCCTCGATCTCGAGCTCGGAGAGCGTCCTCACAGCACCTGCTGCACGAGGTCGACGATGCGGTTCGAGTAGCCCCACTCGTTGTCGTACCAGGCGACGACCTTGACCATCGTCCCCTCCATCACGGACGTCAGCTGCGCGTCGACGATCGAGGAGAAGGGCGACTTGACGATGTCGGTCGAGACGATCGGATCCTCGGTGTAGGCGAGGAAGCCCTTCAGCGGCCTGCTCTCCGACGCCGCCTTCAGCGCGCCGTTGACCTCCTCGACGCTCGTCGCGCGCTTTGCGACGACCGTGAGGTCGACGACCGAGCCGGTCGGGACCGGGGCACGCACCGCAAAGCCATGCAGCTTGCCGTTGAGCTCCGGGATCACGAGGCCGATCGCCTTCGCCGCGCCGGTCGAGGCCGGGATCAGATTCAGCGCCGCCGCCCGCGCGCGGCGCAGGTCGTCGTGCGGCATGTCCTGCAGGCGCTGATCGGCCGTGTAGGCGTGGATCGTCGTCATCAGGCCGTGGTCGATGCCGACCGTGTCGTTGAGCACCTTCGCGACGGGCGCGAGGCAGTTCGTCGTGCAGGAGGCGTTGGAGATGACCTCGTGCGACGCCTTGTCGTACGTGTCGAAGTTGACGCCCAGCACGACGGTCGCGTCGGGGCCGGTCGCCGGTGCCGAGATGACGACCTTCTTCGCGCCGCCGGCGAGGTGCTTGGCCGCATCATCGCGTTTGGTGAAGAAGCCGGTCGACTCGATCACGACGTCGACGCGGAGGTCGCCCCACGGCAGCGCGCCGGGATCGCGCTCGGCGAGCACCTTCAGCTCCTTGCCGTCGACGACCAGGCCGCCGTCGGAGACCTCGACCGTGCCCGGGTAGGGCCCGAGGATCGAGTCGTACTTGAGCAGGTGCGCGAGCGTCTTGGCGTCCGTCAGGTCGTTGACGGCGACCCACTCGATGTCGGCGCCCTGCTCCTGGGCTGCGCGGAAGACGTTCCGGCCGATCCGGCCGAAGCCGTTGATCCCAACGCGAAGCGACATGCGTGCGAATCCTTCCCTTGTGGCGGCGTGCGGTGCTGAAACGGCAACGGCCGGGATGGAGTCCCCGGCGCGGGCGGAAGGGTATCAGCGGGCCCTCGGTTCTCGACCGCTCGCGCAGGCCGCGCTCAGGGCTGCAGCCGCACGTGCTCCCATGCGCCGTCGGCGCTGCGCGTGTACGCGAAGCGGTCGTGGAGGCGATTCCCGCGCCCCTGCCAGAACTCGATCTCGCGGGGCACGACGCGAAAGCCGCCCCAATGCGGCGGACGCGGCACCGGCGCCTGCGCGTAGCGCTGATCGAGCTCCGTCCAACGTGCGTCGAGCTCGTCGCGGCCGGCGATCGGGCGGCTCTGCTGCGAGGCCCAGGCGCCGAGCTGGCTGCCGCGCGGGCGCGTCGCGAAGTAGGCGTCGGACTCGGTCGCGGCGACGCGTACGACGTCCCCCGTCACGCGCACCTGCCGTTCGAGCGCGGCCCACAGCACGACGAGCGCGGCGCGCGGATTCGCGTCCAGCTCGCGCGCCTTGCGACTCTCGTAGTTGGTGAACAGCTCGAAGCCGCGCTCGTCCACGCCCTTCAGCAGCACGACACGCGCCGAGGGCCGTCCGTCCGGCGTCGCGGTCGCGAGCGTCATCGCGTTCGCCTGCGAGATGTCCGCCGCGCGCGCGTCCGCGTACCAGCGCTCGAACAGCGCGATCGGATCCGGCAGCAGGTCCGCCTCGGTCAGCTCGCGCGTCATCGTGGGATCTTCGCGCCTGCCGCGGTCGCGTGTGCTCAGGCTGCGGCGCGAACGTCTTCGACGGTCTGGATGAACAGCCGCTCCCAGACCTCGGCGGCCTGCTCCATCGTCTCGCGCTGGGCCCACGCCTTCGCCCGCTTGGCCTGCTCGGCGCGCTCGTGGGACGAGCCGATCAGTCTGCTCAGCGCGTCGAACCACTCGTCCTGCGCCACGAGCAGGCCGCCCTCGCGCTCGCCGAGCTCCCGGTAGGCCCCCACGGGCGAGGCAAGCCACGGCACGCCCGCGGCCGCGTACTCGCGCGCCTTCACGTTCGAGCGCCCGAGGTTGAACGGGATGTCGGCGAGCGGCACGATGCCGACGTCGAAGTCGGCGAGTCGCTGCGTGAGCCGTTCGAACGGAACGGTCTCCTCGTGGTGATAGCGCTCGTGCTCGACGTTCAGCTCGACGTTGACCGTCACGACGTGGACGTCGGGGTGTGCGTCGAGCAGGCGCCGCAGCAGCGTTTCGAGGCCGAGCGCCTCCGCGTCGATCAGATGCTCGTCGCCGGCGTGCCAGCCGATCACGATCCCCTCGTGCCCGCGCGGCGCGACGCGTGCGAACGCCTCCGGCAGGTAGTTGTCGACCACGTGCACGTTCTCGGCGCCGGCCGCCGCGAAGCGGGCGGCGAGATGCGGACTCGGCGTCGTGACGAGATCGACATCCGGGGCGAGCGTGAGCATCTGGTCGAAGTTTCTGCGCGAGCGCTGCAACCAGCTCTGCCCGGTGCGGTCTTCGAGGCCGATCGGCGCGTCGGCGATGTTGTCGTCCTCGTCGAATCCGACCGCCGCGCCCGCTTCGTAGAGCTGGTCGACGGCCGCGCCGTCGTCGTAGATCAGCACGGGTCGGTGGATGTGCACGAGATCGCAGTCGGCGAGCAGCTCCCACGCGAACGGCGTGCCTATCTCCTGCACGACGTGCATCACCTCATGGCCGCGCTGCTGCATCGCATGCATCGGCAGGATCATGCGGTAGTACCCGTTGAAGCTCGCTTGCGCGACAGCCCCCAGTCTCACCATCCGATTATCGCAGCGCCAGCAGGCCGCTGCCCGAGTTCAGCGCGAGCCGCGTTCGATGTCGCGATGCAGCAGCTCGACGAGGTATTCGTCGCTCTGCTCGCGGTAGCGCGCGGCGACGTGCTCGGCGATCGCGACGGAGCGGTGCCGCCCGCCGGTGCAGCCGATCGCGATCGACAGGTGCGACTTGCCCTCCGCGACGTACTGCGGCAGCAGGTAGTCGAGCATCGGCGTCAGCCGCTCGTAGAACGCCTCGAGCGCGCCATCGCGGTCGATGAAAGCGGCGACCTCGGGGTCGCGGCCGGTCAGCGGTCTCAGCTGCGGCTCGTAGTGCGGGTTCGGCAGGAAGCGCACGTCGAACAGCAGGTCGGCGTCGCGCGCCGGACCGTGCTTGAAGCCGAAGCTCTGGACGGTGACCGCGAGGCGCCCCGGCATCCGCGTGGGCAGCAGCGCGTCGGCGAGCTTGCGCCGCAGCATCGCGCTCGTGAGGCCGGTCGTCTCGATCACGACGTCGGCGCGGGCGCGCACCGGCGCGAGCAGCTCGCGCTCGCGCGCGATCCCGTCGACGACGCTCCCGCCAGGCGAGAGCGGATGGCGGCGGCGCGTCTCCTGGTAGCGCGTGAGCAGCGTCTGCTCATCCGCCTCGAGGAACAGCACGCGGTTGCTGACGCCCGCCCGCTGCAGTTCGGTGAGGACCGCCACGAGCCCGGCGAAGTAGCTGCCGCCGCGCGCGTCGGAGACGACGGCGGCGCGCTCGACTTTCGAGCCCTCGTGCATGAACAGCTCCGCGAGCGAGCGGATCATCTCCGGCGGCAGGTTGTCGACGCAGAAGTAGCCCTCGTCCTCGAAGGCGGCCATGGCCGTCGACTTCCCCGCACCGGAGAAGCCGGTGATGACGACCAGGTCGGTCAGCGCGGAACTGCGGATCTCCGCCCGATCGGGGGTCAGCTCCAGTCGCCGCGCCCCACGACGTAGGCGATCCCCGAGCCGCGTGGGCCGGGACACGCTCATGGGTCAAGTGTGACGCGTATCGCGGCGGCAGGTGTGAACGTCGCGTTTTGCAGCCGGATCGTGCGTCGACGCCCGGCGATCGTCAATGCCCCGTCTTGTTGAGTTGTGCGTAGAGCTCACGCGCGACCTTGCCCGGCAGTCCCGGCACCGCTTCGAGCTCCTCCCGGCTCGCCGCGAGGAACGCCTCCGGCGAACCGAAGTGCTGCAGCAGCGCGCGCTTGCGCGCAGGTCCGACCCCGGGCAGGTTGTCGAGCACCGAGGTCGTCATCGCGCGGTCGCGACGGATGCGGTGGTGGCCGATCGCGAAGCGGTGCGCCTCGTCGCGCACGCGCTGCAGCAGTTGCAGCTCCGGCGTGTCGTGCGCCAGCAGGATCGGCGCAGGACGGCCCGGCACGAACACCTCCTCGATCCGCTTCGCGAGCGAGACGACCGCCACGCCGCGCGCCTGGAACGGCGCGAGCGCGCGCAGCCCGGCGGACAGCTGCCCCTTGCCGCCGTCGATCACGACGACGTTCGGCAGCGCGGCGAAGCTCGCGTCGTAGTCCGCGTCGTGCGGCGAGCGCTCGTGCTGGCGCTCGAACTGCGCGAGACGGCGGCTCAGCACCTCCTCCATCGAGGCGAAGTCGTCCGGCACGCCCTCGGTCCCGTCCCGCAGCGTGAAGCGGCGGTAGTCGGCCTTCTTCGGCGTGCCGCCCTCGAAGACGACCATCGAGGCGACCGTGTGCGTGCCGCCGAGGTTGGAGATGTCGAAGCACTCGACCCGCAGCGGGATCGCGTCGAGCGCAAGCGCCGCCTGCAACCCCTCGAGCGCCGCCACCCGCTGCTGATGGCGGCGCTCGGCGCGCAGCCGCTCCTGATCGAGCGCGAGCCGTGCGTTGCGCTCGGCCAGCTCGAGGATGCGGCGCTTGTCGCCGCGCTCGGCGGCACGCAGCTCGACCGGCGCTCCGCGCCGGGCCGCAAGCGCCTCCGCGAGCGCCGGCGCCTCCCCCATCTCGCGCTGCACGACGAGCAGCGGCGGGATCATCAGCGCGCTGCCGTAGTACTGCAGCAGGAACGCCTCGGCGACGGCGGGGATGTCGTCGCCCGCCTCGTTCTCGAGATAGAAGCTCTGACGGTCGGACAGCACGCCGTCGCGCACCTGGAAGACCTGCGCGTTCGCGTCGACGCCTTCGACGGCGATCGCGACCGCGTCGAGCGTGCCGATCGACTCGCTCGCGACGCGCTGGCGCTCGAGCAGCGAGCGGATCGCACGCAGGCGGTTGCGCTCGCGCGCCGCATCCTCAAAGCGCTGTTCGGCGGCGGCGTGCCGCATCGCGCCCTCGATCGCGCGCTCGATCGCGCGGTAGCGGCCGGAGAGGAAGTCCACCACGCCGTCGATCGCGTCCCGGTACTGCTCGCGCGTGACGTAGTCGACGCAGGGCGCCGTACAGCGCTTGATGTAGTAGTCGAGGCAGGGCGAACCGCTGCGGCGGCCGGGCGTCGGGCCCTCGCAGGTGCGGAACATGAACACCTTGCCGAGCAGGTCGAGCGTCTCGCGCACGCGCTTCGCGTTCGAGTACGGGCCGAAGTAGACGCGTTCGCGGCGGTGGCGCTCGCGCGTGAAGTAGACGCGCGGAAAGTCCTCGTCGAGCGAGATCGCGATGTACGGATACGACTTGTCGTCGCGCAGGCGGATGTTGAAGCGCGGCTTGTACTGCTTGATGAAGTTCTGCTCCGTCAGCAGCGCCTCGGCCTCGGTCGTGACGACGAGCGCGTCGATGCGGTCGATCATCGGCAGCAGGTCGCGGCCCAGCTGCGTGCTCGGGTTGGAGAAGTGCGAGGCGACGCGCTTCTTGATCGACTTCGCCTTGCCGACGTAGATCACGCGCCCCTTCTCGTTGCGGAAGAGGTAGACGCCCGGTTGGTCGGGCAGCGCGCGCCGCTGCTCCGCGAGCCGCTGCTCGCGCTCGTCGGCGGCGGGCGTCTCGCCCGCGGTCTCTGGCTTCCCGTTCGTGCCGGCCATGCTCGGCTGTCGAGGATAGGGCGCGTCGGCCGTCACGCTCCCCGCGCAGAATTGGAACAGATACGCGTAGAGCGTTGACAGCGCCCGATGAGAGCGTGCGGCCATGCGCTCGCTCCCCTCCGACGACGGCCAGGCGACCGTCGAGCTCGTCGCGATCGTGCCGCTGCTCGGGGTGCTCGTCGCGCTGCTGTGGCAAGCCGTGCTCGCCGGCGAGACGATCTGGCTCGGCGGTGGCGCGGCCCGGGCGGCGGCACGTGCCGCGGCGCTCGGCGCCGACCCGGTGCGCGCCGCGCGCGCCGTCGTGCCGGGCCGCTTCGCCGCCGGTCTGCGGGTGCAGCGTGACCGCGACGGCTCCGTGGCGGTCCTGCTGCCGATCCCTGCCGTGCTCGGCGGCGGCACGCTCGCCGCGATCCCGACGCACGCGCGCTTCGAGGCGCAGCGATGAGCCGGCTGGGCGGCGAGCGCGGGCAGGCCGCGGTCGAGCTGGTGGCGCTCGTGCCGGTGGTCCTCACGGTCGCGCTCGGCGCGCTCCAGGGGCTTGCGGCCGGCCTCGCCGACGAGCTGGCCGACCATGCGGCGGAGAACGCCGCGGTCGCGCTGGCGCAGGGACGCGACGCCGCCGTCGCCGCGCGCGCCGCCGTTCCCGACTGGACGCACGGGCGCGTCGACGTGGTCGTGCACGGGACGCGCGTGCGGGTGCGCGTGACGCCGCCGTCGCTGCTGCCGGGCATCGGCGGCGTGCTTGCGGGCAGCGCGACGGCCGACGTCGGACCGGCGTCGTGAGCGCGCTCGCCCGCGTCGGCGGGCTGTTCGTGGAGGCACGGCCGGCGCGCGCCGCGACGCTCACGCCGCGCCCCGCGACCCCGCCCACCGTCGCGGTGCTGTGCACGGCGCCGCACGGTCGCATCGCCGCCTCCGCCGTCGCGTTGGCGCTCGCGCGCGTGCTCGGCGGGCGCTGCGCGCTGGCCGCGATGGCGGGAGCGGGCGGCAGCTCTCCGCACGCCGGTGTGGCGATGCCCGCCGCGCATCGCGCCGCCCAGCGACTGCGCGAGCGCGACGCCCGCGCACGCGCGGCCGGCCGGCTTGTGTGGCTGAGCGATCGACGCATCGGGGAACTCGGCGTCGCGGGGCCGGACGCGTCCGCCGCGGTGGCCGCCGCGAGCGCGGAGCTCGGTCGCGCGGCGATGGCCGCTGCCGCACCTGCGGCACTCGCGATCCCGCTTGCGCGGGTGGAGGCGCTCGATCGCGTCCTCGGCTGGCACGACGGCATCGTCGTGGTGCCGGAGCCGAACCTGCCGCGGCCCGTGCTCGAGCGCGCGCTCGCGAGCCTCGCGCTGCTCGGCCGGCCCGTCGCATGGATGGCGCCGCCAAGCCGCCTCGAGGCGAGTGCAGCCGTGCTAGGACTGCACGCCCCGGCGTCTGCGCTGACGGCGGTCGAGCAACTCGCGCTCGGCGACGGCGACCGGAGCGAGCGCGGGAGATGAGCGCCGACGGGCGCGACGAGCAGGGGCAGGCGCTGCTGCTGCTCGTGGCGGCGATGTGCGCCGCGCTCGTCGCCGCGCTCGTGCTCGGCGCGATCGCGCGCGGGGTCGGCCAGCACGGCCGCAACCAGCGCGCGGCCGACCTCGGCGCGCTCGCCGGCGCACGCGCGATGCGCGCGAGCTACGACCGGCTGTTCGCGCCCGCCATGCTCGCGGGACGCCCGAATCCCCTGCACCTCGAGCGCGCCGACTACCTTGCGCGGGCGCGCGCTCGCGCGGTCACGACGGCCCGCCTCAACGACGCCGTGCACGTGCTCGTCGCCTTCCCCGACGGCGGCTCCGCCGCTCCGACGCGCATCCGCGTCACCGTACGCGACCCGGCAGTCGTGGAGGTCGCCGGCCGTCGCGCCAGCACGCCGGTGGTGACGGTCGCCGAGGCCGCGCTCGCCCCCGGGGCGGACGCGCTCGGCGCGCCGGGCGCAGGCGACTACCCCGGTCCGTTCGCGTATCGGCAGGGCAAGCCGATGCGCCCCGACGTCGCGCTCGCGTTCGACCGCCTCGCCGACGCCGCCGCACGCGACGGCATCGCGCTGATCGTCGTGAGCGCGTTTCGCAGCAGCGCGGAGCAGGCGCGCCTGTTCGCCGCGCACCCGGATCCCAAGTGGGTCGCGCCGCCCGGTCATTCGCTGCACCGTCTCGGCACCGAGCTCGACCTCGGGCCGGCAAGCGCATACCCATGGCTGGCGGCCCATGCACCGGCCATGCACTGGATCTTGCGCTACAGCTGGGAACCCTGGCACTGGGGATGGTCCGTCAACGCCGGAACGCGCTCGGTCGGCTTCGGCGGCGGCGACGGCCGGGGAGCCGTGCCGGCATTCGTCCCACCCCGCTTCGCACCGGCGATCGCGTCGGCGGCACAGCGCTGGAACGTCGGCGCCGCGCTGCTCGCCGCCCAGCTCTACGCTGAGTCCGGCTTCAACCCCTTCGCCGTCTCGCCGGCCGGCGCGCAGGGGATCGCGCAGTTCATGCCGGGTACGGCGCGCACGCTCGGGCTCGCGAACCCGTTCGACGCGCCGAGCGCGATCGACGCGCAGGCACACCTGATGCGGGACCTGCTGCGACGGTTCGGCAGCGTCACGCTCGCGCTCGCGGCCTACAACGCCGGCTCAGGCGCCGTCGCCGCCTGCGGCTGCGTCCCGCCCTATCCCCAGACGCAGGCCTACGTCATCCGCATCCTCGGCCTGCTGCACGGCGCCGGCGACACCGCCGGCGTCGTCACCGGCTTGGATGTGCGGCTGGTGCGATGAAGACACTCGACGCGGCGCTCGCTCTCGTGGGTGTCGGCCTCGGCCTCGCCGCATGGCTCATCGGGGTCGCCATAAATCGGCTGTAGACACCCAACTTAGGATCGAGACATGAAGCGACATCCCGCGCTCGACACCGTGCTGAGCTGGTGCTTTCTGTTGACCTTTCCGGCCACGATGCTGGCATATCTGTTGGGCTGGCCCTCGACCCTGCGAAACGCTCTGGCGATTCCCCTCATCGTGGCCGTGATCTCGTCAGAGATCGTCGATCGCGACCGGTGGCGTCACCGGCTCCGCCGTCTCCGCAATAGATGGCGCCGGACTTAGGACAGGTCCTCAGTACTGCCGCCAAGCTCGAAAGACGAAGTAGACCGCGTACACGGCGAGGGCCATGAGGGCGAGCCACACGATCGAGCCGGCGCCGGTGGCCCAGAGGCGGTCGGTCGCCGTGAGCGTCAACGTCGCGGTGGCCACCGATGCGTAGAGGATCGTGCGGTTGCGGTCGCCGAGCGAGTACAGGTCGACACGATGCTCACGGTAGAGCTTGACCGCGAAGTACGCGACCGAGGCGAGCATCGCGATCACCAGCACCTGCTGGACGCCGGCGCTGGCATTGCCGCCGCCCGGCAGCCACGTCACCGCTGCGGCGAGCGCAAAGATGATCGCGACGTTGCGGGCGACCTGCATCACTGCAGCGCGCGCTCGGCCTCCGACACGATCGCCTCTGCATCGACGGCGGAGAGCTGGTCGTCGACGGCATCCTCGATGCGCTCGGGCGCAAAGCGGTAGCCGACGCCGAAGTGCGTATGGATGTAGCGCCACTCCGGCGAGGAGCGCTCGAGCTTCTGCCGCAGCTTGCGCACGAACACGTCGACGGAGCGGTCGCCGTGCGCCATCGCATAGCCCCACACGCGCTGGTAGATCACCTCGCGCTCGAGCACCTGACCGGCGTTGGCGGCCAGCAGACGGATCAGCTCGAACTCGCGGCGCGTCAGGTCGAGGCTGCGCGTGCCGACGAACGCCTGGAACTGGTCGGGGCGGATCGAGATGTCGCCGGCTTCGAGCACCGGTCGCTCGACTGGCGGAGCGGACAGGCGCCCGCGGCGCACGACCGCCTCGATGCGCGCGATCAGCTCCTCGGGATGGCATGGCTTGCCGAGCCAGTCGTCGGCGCCGAGGCGCAGCGCGCGCACGCGCTGAGCCACCGTCGAGGGGCCGGTGCAGACGATGACGGGCAGCGCCGGCAACGCCGCGCAGACCTGCTCGAGATACGCCCAGCCGGGCGCGCCGAGCACGGCGAGGTCGACCACGAGCGCGCCGAGCCGCAGCGCGACGAGCTCCTCGATCGGGACGGCGCCGGGGAGCACGCGCTGCTGCCAGCCGCGTGCGCGCACGCGCTTGTCCACCACGTGAAGGAATCCGCTGTCGCTGTCGATGATCGCGAGGCGGAGGGGAGCGGTCCTTGCTCCTGGGGTGCGCGACTCGTCGAAGGTCCGAGTCGGTGCCACGGCACTGATGCTGTTCATGGTGAGCGGGAGTCTAGTGGGCGGAGGCGACGTTGGAAGTCCGAATCCTCCCCAGGTAACACCTGGTTCACAACCTCGCTCAGACATGCGAGGCGTCCGAGAACTCGCGAAAGCGACCCGTCACGACGAACGCGGCCTGCTCGCAGATGTCGACGGCGTTGTCGCCGACGCGCTCCAGGCAGCGCGCGACGAGCGCCATCCGCATCGCCCATTCGCGCAGCCCCGCGTCGCCGCCGATCTCCACGGCACGGCGGAAGATCTCGCGGTTGAGCGTGTTGACCTCGCGGTCGCGCTCGACGATCTCCTCCGCGAGTCTCGCCGCATGCGCCGCGAACGCGCGCTTCGCCTGCCCAGCCTCCTCGCGCACGAGCTCCGCCATCCGCGCTATCCGCTTGAGCAGGAGCGGATCGGTCGCAGAGCCGGCCGGCGTCAGCGGGACCATCTTCGCGACCGTCACGCACTGGTCCCCCATCCGCTCGACGCTGCGGATCACGTGCAGCAGCGCCGCGACGAGCCGCAGGTCTCCGGCCACCGGCGCCTGCAGCGCGAGCAGCGCGAGCAGCGCCTGGTGGGTGGCGATGTAGTGCGCGTCGATGCGGTCGTCGTCGGCGACGACCGTGCCGGCGAGTTCGACGTCGCGGCGCAGCAGCGCGTCCATCGCACGATCGAGCGCCTCGACGACCATGTCGAGGCCTTCGAGTGCCTGGTGCTCGATCTGCGCGAGCTGTTCGCGGTATTCCTGCCGTGTCTCGATACTGCCGATGCTAATGCTGCTCATCCGCGCGTGAGCAGCTCGGCGCTGACGGTCGCAAGGCGCAGCGGTTCCGGGCGCTGTCCGAGCGCGACCTCGAGCAGCAGCGGGGCGGCGTGTCCGCGCAGGTGCTGAGCGAGCGCTCGCCACGGCAGCGTCCCGCGCCCGGGCGCCATGTGCAGGTCCAGTCGCAGCGGCAGGATCCCGGGTGGAGTGCCGGGCCCGCTGCGAACGCCGAGGTTGTCGTGCACGTGGAAGAGGACGACGTCGTCGAGCGCCGCGGCGAGCACGTCGGTGAGCGCGACGCCGGCGAACTGCGAGGTGATGTGCGCGTGCCCGAGGTCGAACGCCATCCCCACCGCCGGTGAGCCGACCCGCCGCACGAGGTCGCGCACGAACAGCGGGGCGTGGGAGAGCTCGGCCTCCGTCGGCGGGAGCGGGTACACGGGCGCCAGGTTCTCGACCGCGATCGTGACGCCGATCTGCTCGGCGCGGCGAGCGAAGCGGCGCAGCGCGCACTCCTCCGCGAGCAGCCTGTCCTCGACGCGATCGGCCTCTGCGCCTTCCGCCACGGGCAGCCGCGCCGCGTGGTAGACGATCACCGCGGCGTCCACAGCGGCGGCGTAGTCGAGCAGGCCGGAGAACGCGCGGTCGTGCTCGCGCGCGCCGACCGCGAGCGTGTCGGGCGCGTGCAGGACCAGCTCCAAGCTCGTCGGCGCGAGGACCGCTCGCAGGCAGTCCGCGTGGCGCTGCACGCTCACCGGATCGACCAGCATCGCGATCGGCGGCGCGTGCATCTGGATCCATCCGTAGCCGCAGGCCTCGAGCCGTTTCAGCTCCGGGGCGGTCGGCCACGTCTCGCGTGGGACGTCGAGGCCGAGGCGGCCACCGAGCGGCCGACCGCCGAGATCGGACGCGGCCGTCTCGGCGATCCGCGTGCGGTCGATCGTCCCCTCGCGCATGGCAGCAAAACGTACGCGCGCGCGGTGGCCCGCTTGTGTCGCAGCGGTTACGAAGCGGTGACAGGTCCGTGAACCGTCGTCACTCGGCGACGCGTTCGTAGCGCGCGTAGAGCTCCTCGATCGCGCGCTTCGCCGCCTGATGGCGCTCCGTCGACGCGGCCGCGCGCTCGGGCTCGGTCCAGATCGCCGGGTCGCCGAGCTCCTGCTCGAGCGCCTGCAGCGCCGCTTCGGCCGCCTCGATCTCACGCTCGAGCCGCTGCGCCTCGCGGACCGCGTTCTTCGAGCGTGCCGGCTTCTGCTTCGGCTTCGGCGCAGCGGCGCCGTTGCGCGCCGCGGGCGTCTTCGCCGCGGCCCCGTTCGTCGCGGCCGCGGCCTCCGCGGCCCGGCGCTCGTCACGCTCACGCACGTAGTCGGCCCAGCCGCCCTCGTAGCTGCGCAGGGTCCCGTCCTCGATCGCAACCGTGCGCGTGCCGACGGCATCGAGCAGCGCGCGATCGTGGGAGACGAGCAGCACCGAGCCGGGGAAGCCCTGCAGCGCCTCCTCCAGCGCCTCGCGGCTCTCGACGTCGAGGTGGTTCGTCGGCTCGTCGAGGATCAGCACGTTCGCGCCCGAGTGCACGAGGATCGCGAGCGAGAGCCGCTGGCGCTCGCCGCCGGAGAGGCCCGCGATCGGCTTCTCGGCGTCGTCGCCGGCGAACAGGAAGCGGCCGAGCAGCGAGCGCGCCTTGTTCGGCGTCAGCTGCGTCTCGCGCTGCACCGCTTCGACGACGGTGCCGCCCTCCGCTATCCGCTCGGCATGCTGGGAGAGATAGCCGAGCTGGACGTTGTGGCCGGTGCTCAACTTGCCTGCGGCGAGCGGGCGTCCGCCCGTGAGCGTCTGGATCAGCGTCGTCTTGCCGGAGCCGTTGGAGCCGACGAGCGCGACGTGCTCGCCGCGCTCGAGCCACAGCTCCGCGCCGTCGAGCAACGTTCTCCCGGGCACCTCGACGCGCGCCTCCAGCAGCTCGAAGATCACGCGTCCGGCGCGCTCCGGAGCCTTGAACTGGAACGACAGCGACGCCGTGTCGCGCGGGTCGCGCTCGATCCGCTCGATCTTCTCGAGCCGCTTCACGCGCGACTGCGCCTGTCTGGCTTTCGTCGCCTTCGCGCGGAAGCGCTCGACGAAGCGTTCCAGCCGCGCGATCTCCGCCTGCTGCTTGTCGATCGAGCGCCCGAGCGCCAGCTCGCGCGCGGCGCGCTCGCGGCGCCAGGCGTGCCACGGGCCGGCGAAGTAGCGCGAGCGGCCGGCCTCCAGCTCGAGCACGGCGGTGCCGACCGCCTCCAGGAACCAGCGGTCGTGGGCGACGAGCACGACCGCCGCGTCGAGCTCGACGAGATAGGACTCCAGCCACTCGAGCGAGCGGATGTCGAGGTGGTTCGTCGGCTCGTCGAGCAGCAGCAGATCAGGGCCGCCGGCGAGCGCGCGCCCGAGCGAGCCGCGCGTCAGCTCGCCGCCGGAGAACGTCGAGAGCCGGCGGTCGAGGTCGTCGTCGCCGAAGCCGAGGCCGTGCAGCATCGCGCTCGTGCGGTCGCGCCAGCGGTAGCCGCCGTGGTGCTCGAGGCGCGCCTGGGCGCGCGCGTAGGCGGCGAGCGTCGCCTCGTCGTGGGCGCCGTCGGCCATCGCCTGCTCGAGCCGTGCGAGCTCCGTCTCGACGGCCACGACCTCGCCGGCGCCGGAGAAGACGTAGTCGCGCAGCGTCAGGTCGCGTTCGCGCGGCGGTCGCTGGTCGTGCAGGGCGACCTTCGCCCCCTTCTGCAACGCGAGCTCGCCACGGTCGATCGACGCCTCGCCGGCGAGCATCCGCAGCAGCGTCGTCTTGCCGGCGCCGTTGCGGCCCGACAGCGTCATGCGATCGCGGCGCTCGAGCTTGAACGAGACCCCGTTCAACAGGGGCTCGCCCGCGATGTCCTTCCCGAGGTCCGATGCGATCACGACGGCCATGGGAGCATGGTACGAGCGGATCGCGTGCCGGGCGGTTCGGTATCGTTTGCGGTCCATGCGGCGCCGACTCCTCGCCACCATCGCCACGACCTGCCTTGCGCTGCTCGTGCTCGTGCCCGCCGCGCTCGCGTCGGTGCCCGACGGCGGGACCGGCACCTACGGCGAGGCCGACGACAAAGTCGTCACGAACGCCGGCTTCATCGTGATCGCCTTCTTCCCGCTGGTGATCTTCACGATGAGCGCACTCCAGTGGCGGCTCGACAAGCGCAAGGACGCCCGCAAAGCGGCTGCCAAGCGGCGGATGTCGAGCGCCGACTGGTCCGGCGGCTGGTAGCTCGCGGCAGTTGGGTCTCCCCGCGCCGCCAGCGGGGTAAGGTCGTCATATGACCTATTTCGTGACCGGGGCCACGGGGTTCATCGGCCGGCATCTGGTCGAGCGGCTGCTCGAGCGCGACGGCGAGCTGCATGTGCTCGTGCGGCCGGAGTCGATCGGACGCCTCGACGCATTGATCCACCGCTGGGGCGGCGTCGGGCGCATCCACCCGGTGCTCGGCGATCTGGGAAAGCCGCTGCTCGGGCTCGATCCGGCACAAATCGCGGCGCTGCACGGAACGATCGACCACGTCTTCCATCTGGCGGCGATCTACGACATGACCGCCGACGAGGAGCGCGATCGGATCGCGAACGTCGACGGCACCCGCCACGCCGTCGAGCTCGCGAACGCGATCGCGGCCGGCTGCTTCCACCACGTCTCCTCGATCGCGGTCGCCGGCGCGTACAAGGGCGTCTTCCGCGAGGACATGTTCGACGAGGGGCAGCCGCTCGATCACCCCTACCACCGCACGAAGTTCGAGGCCGAGGAGATCGCCCGCGAGGAGACGACGGTGCCGTGGCGCGTCTACCGCCCCGCCGTCGTCGTCGGCCACTCGCAGACGGGCGAGATGGACAAGATCGACGGGCCCTACTACTTCTTCAAGCTGATCCAGCGGCTCGGCGGGCTGCCCTCGTGGCTCCCGCTCGTCGCCCCCGAACTTGGCGACACGAACATCGTCCCGGTCGACTACGTCGCCGCTGCGATGGACCACATCGCCCACGAGCCCGGCGTTGACGGCCGCGCGTTCCATCTCGTGGACCCCCATCCGCAGCGCTCCGCCGACGTCGTCAACGCCTTCGCGCGCGTCGCCCACGCACCGCGGATCGCCGTCCAGGTCGACGACCAGCTGACGCAGGGGCTCAGCAGCGGCGCGCTTGCATTGGCGATGCGCCTGCCGGGCGCTCGCGCGCTGCGCCGCGGCGTGCTCGCGCAGGTCGGGATCCCGGATGAGGTCGTCGACCACATCGCACTGATCCCCCGCTTCGACACCGAGGAGACCGAGCGCGCGCTCGACGGCAGCGGCATCGAGGTGCCGCCGCTCGCCGGCTACGCGCGCACGCTGTGGGAGTACTGGGAGCGCAATCTCGACCCGGACCTGTACAAGGACCGCTCGCTTGCGACCGTCGTCAACGGCAGGACGATCCTCATCACCGGCGCCTCGAGCGGGATCGGGCGTGCCGCGGCGCTCAAGCTCGCGCGCGCCGGCGGGATCCCGCTGCTCGTCGCGCGCAGCACCGACAAGCTCGAGCAGCTGCGCGAGGAGATCGAGGCCTTCGGCGGCAGCGCATGGGTGTACGCCGCCGACGTCTCCGATCCCGACGCGATCGACGGCCTGATGGCGCAGGTGCTCTCCGACCATCCCGCCGTCGACGTGCTCGTCAACAACGCCGGGCGCTCGATCCGGCGCTCCGTCGCGCTCAGCTACGACCGCTTCCACGACTTCGAGCGCACGATCCAGCTCAACTACCTCGGCGCGGTCAAGTTGATCCTCGGCGTGCTGCCGCACATGCGCGCGCGCAAGCGCGGCCACATCGTCAACGTCTCCTCGATCGGCGTTCAGACGAGCCCGCCGCGCTTCTCGGCCTATGTCGCCTCGAAGGCCGCGCTCGACGCCTTCACGCGCGTCGTGGGATCAGAGACGATCGCCGACCGCGTCACGTTCACGACGATCCACATGCCGCTCGTGCGCACGCCGATGATCGCGCCGACGAAGCTCTACAACTCGTTCCCGACGATCTCCCCGGACGAGGCGGCCGACCTCATCTGCGAGGCGATCCGCGCGAAGCCCAAGCAGATCAACACCCGCCTCGGGACGATCGGCGAGGTCGCCTACGCGCTCGCGCCGAAGGCCGTCGACCAGATACTGCACCTCGCCTACCGCGTCTTCCCCGACTCGGCCGCGGCGCGCGGCGAGACGGGTGGCGTGGAAGAGCGCGCCTCGACCGAGCAGCTCGCCCTGGCCCACTTAACTCGCGGCGTTCACTGGTAATCAGATCCGGAAGACGGGCAGAAGCCGCTTCTCGTGCTCGGCCTCAATGCGCGCGATCACCTCGATGTGGTGCTCGAGACCGGAGCCGCGGAGCTTGGTCGCGAGCAGCTCGTCGACCTGGAAGATGCCGGCGCTGTTGGACATCGCGATCTCGACGCGGACGGCGCGGTCCTTGCCGGAGACGAGCTTGACCTCCTCGATCGCGTAGGCCGAGAGCGAGTGGATGTTCTGGTGGCCGGCCTCGAATGGCACGCGCGAGCGGCCGCTCGTCATGTCGAGCGCATCGGCGACGCGCACGATCCCCGCCTCGATCGTGAACGGCTCGCCGCGCCGGCGATGGCCGATGATCGCGTGGAGCGTCTCGGCGACGACGATCGCCCGCTCCGGCTCCTCGTAGACGTTCGCGAGCAGGTCGCCGAGCTTGTCGGCTGTGAGGAAGAGGCTGTAGGCCTCGTGGTCGGTGCGGTGGATCGTCATGCCGATGTCGTGGAACAGCGCCGCGGCGGCGATCACGACCTCGGCGTCGCGCTCACTCATGCCGTAGTCGGCGACGACGTTCGGCACGACGCCGCGGCGGAACAGCAGCCGGGAGAGCCGCAGCGCGACGTTCAGCACGATCTGGATGTGGATCCACGAGTGGTCGGACATGCCGAGCCGGCGTGTCGCGTTGACCGCGGACACGTGCCACCACGCCTTCACCTGCTCGTCGGCGTTCACGGCGGCGAGCAGCCGCTCGAGCTTGCGATTCCCGCGTGTCGGGACGCGGATCCGCACGTCCGCGATCGCCTCGCGCGGCGGCCGGTCGGACGGATCCACCCGTGGAGCGGGAACGCTCATCGCCGCGTCAGGCTAGCGGCGCGAGCGGCGCGTTCAGAAGCGGGTCAGGATGAAGCGGCGGCCGAGTGTGTGCGGCGCGTCATGCCGGGCGGCAGTCGTCGCGGGGGAGGAACGGGAGGCCGGGGAGGCGCGTCTCGGCGCTGAGCAGGCGCATCGAGCGCGTCGAGCGCTCGACGGCGCCGCCGACCTCCAGCCCGAGGCCGACGGTCGCGCCGGTGCTGCGCGCGGAGGTCGCGAGCGCGTAGGTGCGGCGATCGACCTGACCGTGCAGGGCGAGCCGTGCGGCGAGCGCGTGCGCGCGGCGGGCAAGGTCGGCGAGCGTGCCGCGACCGCGCAGCGAGTCGAGCAGGCCGGCGGCGGCAGGACGGTTGGCCGGGTCGCGCAGGTCGAGCGTTCCCTCGAGCTCGATCACCGCGCCTCCACCGGAGCCGACGGCCGCATGCATGCCGCGCGGTGCGGTGGCGCCGGTCTCGCCCGCCCCCTCCTGCGCGACCAGGACACCGAGCGTCGTCGGATGACCATGCGGGTCCAGCGTGTAGGAGACGACGGACTGCTGCGCCGCTGTGCGGGAGAGTCGGCCGAACGGCAGGTCCATCGCAGCGCCGGCCGTCTCGTCGAGTCGCAGGTACCAGGTCGTCGTGCCGTCGCGGCGGATGCGGCGTCCAATCACGCGGTTGCGCTCGGCCCCGAGCGCAACCGGCTCGGTGCCGTCGAACCCGAACGAGGCCTTCAAAGCTCCGAGGGCGCCGCCCTCTTCGTAGGTCTCGTCGGGCTCGGGCAGCTGCGGGTGCGGGTGCCAGCCGAGCGCGTCGCAGAGGAGCGAGCAGCGGCTGCGCAGCTCGTCGACGATCCGGCCGCCGACCGTCGCCTTCGCGCCGTAGGCGCCGACGAAGCGACGCGCCGCCGCCGCGTCGGCGAACGTCCACGCGCGTCCCGAGGTCCAGACCGCGCCGGCGTCCGCACGTGCCGTGGCACTCAGCGAGCGGGTGCCCACCCCGACGCTCGCACCGACACGCAGCTCTCCGCCAGCGCTGCCGCCGTGCGTGAGCATCACCGTGACGCGCCCATCCGACATGCGCGCAGCGGTGAGCGTCTCGTCGGATCCGAGCCGGACGAACGCGAGCGCCCCGCCGAGCTGCTCCATGCTGACGCTGCGCTGGAGCGGGCAGGGCGCGAGGTCGGGGCCCGGGGCAGCGGGTCGCGGGCACGCGCCGCCCGTCACGCGGCAGAGCCCGCGCTGCAGGCCGGCGAGCACCTGCCCGCCGAGCCCGCCCGACGTCAGCCCGGCGGCAAGTGCGAGCGCGACGGCGACGAGCGCGATGAGGGCGACGTACTCGCTCGTCGCCTGCCCGCGGGCGCCGCGGACGCTGTGGAGAAGGTCCATCGCGCCAGCGTCGCGGGCGGCCGCAGCCGTTCGCCGCCGATGGGGGCCGAATGGCACATGCGTGAGGCAGCGCCGTGCGCGTGCGCCGCAGACGCGACGCGGTCAGCGGCTCGCCAGCTCGCGCACCACGCCCTCACGCAGGCCGCCGCCCGCGACGGCGAGCGGCCCGAGCAGCGCGACGGCAGCGTCGAGCACGAGCACGCCGGCGCGCAACAGCGCCACGCGCTCCACGTCGATCCCAGCGCGTGCCGCGACGAGTGCTGCCGGCGCGCCGTTCAATGCGTCGAGCGCCGCGCCCAGACGCGCGCGATCGAGCAACGGTCCGGCCAGCCGGCGCAGCGACGTCGCGCTCCCCCCGACCGCGAGCGCCCGCGCGCAGGCGGGGACCTCGAGCCCGGCAAGCGCCGCCGCCACGCGCGCACGCACCGCGTCGAGCTCCCCCGCGCTCGGCGGGTCCGAGCGCAGGCAGGTGGCGGTCAGGTCGCCGGAGCCGAGCGCGAGCGACGTCGACCATGCGACCCCGGTGCCCGTCGTGCCGACGGCGAGCTGCGTCGAGGCGCCGCCGACGTCGAGCACGCCGACGCGTTCCTCCGGCGCGAGTGCGTGTGCGGCCGTCGCCCCGGCGAAGGCGAGCCGCGCCTCCTCCCCCTCGCTGAGCAGCTCGACCGTGACCGCGGCCGCCGCGCCCAGCGCTCGGCACGTCTCCGCACGATTGGCGGCGCGGCGCAACGCCGCCGTGGCGACGACGCGCAGCGCTCGAGCGCCCTGTGCCTGCGCGACGGCCGCCTGCGCGGCGACGACCTCTGCGACTGCGGCGGTTGCGGCGTCGGGCACCGTGGCGCCGTCCGTGCACGCGCGCCCGAGGCGCGTGAAGGCCCGCTGCTCGACGACCGGCGAGAGCAGGCCGCGCTCGACGTCCGCGACCAGCAGGCGCGTCGTGTTCGAGCCGATGTCGATGCAGGCGCAGCGCACGCCTCGCTGAGCATAAGACCCGTGCGTAAACCTGGCGGATGGCGGCCCCGCCGGATCGGTTTGAGGCATGATGCGGCGGGTGAGCGACGAGCTGGCGATCGAGGTCCGGGGCTTGCGCAAGCGCTACGGCGACTTCGAGGCGGTCCGCGGCATCGACTTCTCGGTTCGGCGCGGCGAGGTGTTCGGCCTGCTCGGGCCCAATGGCGCCGGCAAGACGACGACGGTCGAGGTGCTCGAGGGCTATCGCGAGCGCTCCGACGGCGTCGTCACGGTGCTCGGCCACGACCCGCAGCTGCGTCCGCGCGCGCTGCGCGAACGGGTCGGGATCGTGCTGCAGAGCACGGGGATCTACCGCCATCTGACCGTGCGCGAGGTGCTCACGCACTTCGCGGGCCTCTATCCGCACCCGCGCGAAGTCGGCGAGACGATCGAGGTGGCGGGCCTGCGCGGCAAGGAGGACGCCCGCACGCGCACGCTCTCCGGCGGCCAGCTGCGCCGGCTCGATCTCGCGCTCGCGCTGATCGGCGACCCGGAGCTGATCTTCCTCGACGAGCCCACGACCGGCTTCGACCCCGCCGCCCGCCGCGAGGCATGGGACACGATCCGCTCGCTGAAGGCGCTCGGCAAGACCGTCCTGCTGACGACGCACTACCTCGACGAGGCGCAGGCGCTCGCCGATCGCGTCGCGATCGTCAAGGACGGACGGATCCTGATCGAAGGCGCCCCGGGCGAGCTGGGTGCCAGCGGCGGTCGCTATCGCGTCGCATGGCGCAACGGCAGCGGCATGCTCACGCAGCGGGAGACCGACGATCCCACCACGCTGCTGCACGAGCTGACGTCCGCGGCGCTCGCGCGCGGCGAGCGGCTCGAGGGGCTGAGCGTCACGCGGCCGACGCTCGAGGACGTCTACCTGGAGCTGACCGCAGATGCCTGAGCGCTCGCCCGGCTTCGCGGCGCTCACGTGGCGCCAGTACCGGCTGGAGCGGCGCATGTTCTGGCGCAATCCCAGCGCGGCGTTCTTCAACTTCCTGCTGCCGCTGCTGTTCCTCGTGCTGTTTGCCGCGGTGCTGACGAAGCAGAGCGATCGCGACGTGATCGTGCCGGGGATCGCCGGGATGGCGGTGCTCGCGACGACGTTCAGCGCGCTCGCCTACAACATGGTCTTCCTGCGCGAGCAGGGGATCCTCAAGCGCGTCCGCGGCACGCCGCTGCCGTCGGGCGCCTATCTGCTGGGGATCGCCGGCAACGCGATCACGAACACCGCGGTGCAGATCGTCCTGATCACGGTCGCCGGCAAGCTCTTCTACGGCGTCGCATGGCCGCGCGACGTGGGCGAGCTGGTGTTCTTCGTCGTGCTGGGCGTGCTCTGCTTCGCCTCGCTCGGCGTCGCGCTCGCGCATGCGATCCCGAGCTTCGAGGCCGCGACCGTCTACGTGAACCTGATCTTCCTGCCGGTCGTGTTCATCTCGATCGACGCGGCCCACGACCCGAGCTTCCTGAAGGGCATCGCCGAGGGGCTGCCGCTCAAGCACCTGGTCGACGGGCTCTCGGGGGCGATGGTCACCGGCGCTGGGATCGGCGACAACGTCGCGGCGCTCGGCGTGCTCGTCCTCTGGACTGCGATCGGGTTCGCGCTCGCGATCCGCGGCTTCAGCTGGGAGCAGCGGCGGGCGTAGCGACGACGAAGGCCGGCGGCGGCTCCCCGTGGAGCGCGACGGGGACCGCGGCCAGCGGCGTCGCCTCCCAGTCGGCCCGCAGCAGGCCGAAGACGGCGACGTCGCGCACGTGCTCGCCGTGACGGTGAAAGCCTCGCAGCACGCCCTCGTGGACGAAGCCGATGCGCTGCAGCGCGGCCCGTGAGCGAGCGTTCTCGACGTCGGCGTAGGCGCCGAGACGATCGAGGCCGAGCTGCCGGAAGGCCAGGTGCGCGACGAGCGCCTTCGCCTCGGCGTTCGCACCGGTCCCCCACCACCGCCGCCCGAGCCACGTCCCGACGACGGCGCGACGGTCGCGGCGCGCGAGCTCGGAGAGTCCCACGACGCCGATCGGGCCATCGGCGCGGTGCACGATCAGCAGGTCGAGCTGCTCGCCGCTCGCGCGGCGACCGGCGAGCGTGCCGATGTAGGCGCGCGGTTCCTCGATCCGCTGGTAGGGACCCCACGAGAAGAAGCGCGTCACCCGCGGGTCGCCGCCGAGCGACAGCAGCGCCGCGGCATCCGCGCCGGTCGCATAGCGGAGGGTCAGCGTCGGGCCGTGCAGCTCCAAGAGCGCGATGGTAGGAGAATCCCCGCCGTGAGGTTCGACGCCGCTGCAACGACACTGCACGTTTCGACCGACTCGCCAGCGTTCATACGGGTGAAGACGTGAGCGACGGCCCAGGAACATCCACACGCCCGGACGGGTCGCCCGACGCTGTGCGAACGACGAACATGCCCGAGGTCTCGATGCGTCTGCCCGCGGTGCCGGGCAATGTCGCGCTCGTGCGTCAGGCGCTGTCCGGGCTCGCCGACGAGCTCGGCGTCGACTCGGCGCGCCTCGCCGACATGAAGGTCGCGCTCACCGAGGCGTGCACGAATGCGGTCCTCCACGCCTACGACGAGCCGGGGAGCGGTCCGCTCGACGTGACGATGGTCGTCGCGCAGGAGCGGCTCGTACTCACCGTGCGCGATCGAGGACACGGGCTGCGCCCGCTCCCGTCCACGGGCGAGGGTCCGCCGCTCGGGTTCGGGCTCGCCCTGATCGCCTCGCTGGCCGACGAGTTCGGCATCGCCGCGGGATCGCACGGTACGGTCGTGCGGATCGCGTTCGCGCTGCCTGGAGCCGCCGGGGCCGCGGAACCGCTCGTCGTGGGGACCGCGACGATGGACGAGCCGTCGCCCCCGACGGGCATCGCACTCGCGCTCGGGCCGGGCAGCCACGTCGCCCCCGTGCTCGGCCGCGTCATCTCGCTGCTCGCCGCGCGCGCGGACTTCTCGATCGACCGCGTCTCAGACGCGCAGATCGTCGGCGACGCGCTCGCGGGCGCCGCACCGGCGCATCTGCTCGGCGACGCGCTGTGGATCGACGTCGACGAGGGCGAGGGCGGCTTCGACCTGCGCGTCGGCCCGCTCGCCCCCGGCGGCGGACGGAAGCTCGTGCGCGACACCGAGCTGCCGGGCATCGGATGTCTGCTCGAGCACCTCGTCGATGCGCTCGAGATCGAGCCGGTAACCGACTCCGAGGAAGGGTGCGAGCGATTGCGCGCCCGACTGTCAGCGCGCATCTGACCTTCGTGACGCCCTCGCGCGGGGTACCAGGCTTGCGTTCGCGGACGTTCGCCTGCTGACCAGATCGTGGACAGTGCGTTTGACATTGTGTCGATGACGGTTCGCGCTGGCGCGCTGGTTGATCGGCCAATACGCTGTCGTACATGCCAGCGGGCAATGCCTTCGTACGCGTGCTCGAGGAGGACCCGGAGCTGGCCTCCGGGCTCGATCCGACGAGCATCCAGCTCGCGACGCGTCACGCGATCGCCGCCGTCGAGCTGATCCCCGCCGGCCCGTGGGAGCCGGCCGAGCCCGCCGACGGAGGCGGAGGCCATCTGGGCCTGCTCGTGCTCGACGGGCTGCTGATGCGCGACGTCCGCTTCGCGCACGCGACCTGCACCGAGCTGATCGGGCGCGGCGACCTGCTGCGTCCCTGGGACTGGGAGCGCGACGTGCTGACCATCCGCCCGCACGTCGCGTGGACGGCGCTGCAGCCCGTGCGCCTGGCGGTGCTCGATCGCCGCATCACCGCGATCATGGGGCGCTGGCCCGAGCTCGTGAGCGCCGTCGTCGCGCGCGCGGTGCGCCGCTCGTTCGAGCTGGCGGCCAATCAGGCGACGAGCCATCTGACGCGCGTCGACGCCCGGCTGGAGCTGCTCTTCTGGGGCCTGGCCGACCGCTGGGGACGCGTCGGGCCCGACGGCGTCGTGCTCGAGCTGCCGCTCACCCACCAGGTGCTCGGGCGGCTCGTCGGCGCGCAGCGCCCCTCCGTCACGACGGCGCTCTCGGACCTCGGACGGCGCGGGATCATCGAGCGGCGCGACGACGGCGCCTGGATCCTGCGCGGCGATCCGCCCGGCGAAGCGGTCGCCGAGACCGCCGTCGTGGCCTCGTAGAGCTCTGACGACAGCGCACGTTCTAAGCTGCCGGCCATGACCAGCACCGCCGCAGGCACCGCGCAGCCGCCCGCCGACGACGAGGTCGCGGGCGTCGCGTGGGACCTCGAGCCGCTCGTCGGAGGGGACGGCGAAGCAGGCGTGCGCGCGCTGCTGGAGCAGGCGTCCACGCGTGCGGAGGCGTTCGCGGCCGCCCATGCCGGCAAGGTCGCCGAACTCGACGTCGACGGGCTGCGCGCGGCGATGCAGGAGCTGGCCGCGCTGACCGAGCTCGTCGGGCGCGCGGGCTCCTACGCCTCGCTGCGCTTCGCCGTCGACACCGTCGAGCCGGCGCATGGCGCGCTGCTGCAGCACGTGCAGGAGCGCGCGACCGCGATCCAGACGACGCTGCTGTTCTTCGAGCTCGAATGGGCTGCGCTCGAGGACGAGCATGCCGAGGCGCTGCTGGCCGACGACTCGCTCGCCTTCTGCGCCCACCACCTGCGCAGCGAGCGCCGCTACCGCCCCCACCTGCTGAGCGAGCCGGAGGAGAAGATCCTCAGCGAGAAGGGCATCAGCGGCAGCAGCGCGTGGGCGCGCCTGTTCGCCGAGCTGATGTCCTCGCTCGAGGTCGCGCTGCCGGACGCGGAGGGGCGGCCGGGATCGGTCTCACTGGAGCAGGCGCTCGCACGGCTCTCCGGTCCCGACCGCGAGGAGCGCCGCACGGCGGCCGAGGCGGTGACCGCCGCGCTCGCGCCCGGCCTGCGCACGCGCGCCTACATCTTCAACACGCTGCTGCACGACAAGGCGGTCGACGACCGCCTGCGGGGCTATCCGACCTGGCTCACCTCGCGCAACCTCGCCAACGAGGCCAGCGACGAGTCGGTGCAGGCGCTGATGAGCGCCGTGCGTGCGCGCTACGACCTGCCCCAGCGCTGGTACCGCCTGAAGGCGAAGCTGCTCGGCGTCGAGCGGCTCGCCGACTACGACCGCGCCGCGACCGTCGCCCAGGAGGACGAGCACGTCGCCTGGGCCGATGCGCGCACGCTCGTGCTCGACGCCTACGACGGCTTCGCGCCGCAGCTCGGCGCGCTCGCGCGGCGCTTCTTCGACGAGCGCTGGATCGACGCACCGGTGCGTCCGGGCAAGCGCGGCGGCGCGTTCTGCTCCTACACGGTCCCCTCCGCGCACCCGTATGTGCTGCTCAACTACACCGCCCGTCGCCGTGACGTGCTGACGCTCGCGCACGAGCTCGGCCACGGCGTCCACGCCGCGCTGGCGGCGCCGCAGGGCGTCTTCCATCAGAGCACGCCGCTGACGCTCGCCGAGACCGCGTCGGTGTTCGGCGAGGCGCTCGTGTTCGGCCGCCTGCTCGACGCCGCCGCCACGCCCGACTCGCGTCTCTCGCTGCTGTCCGAGGCCGTCGAGGGCGCGATCGCGACCGTCTTCCGCCAGACCGCGATGTGCAGCTTCGAGGACCTCGTGCACACCGCGCGGCGCGAAGAGGGCGAGCTGTCGGTCGAGCGCATCGCGGAGCTGTGGACACGCACGCAGGAGGACCTCTTCGGCGAGGCGGTCGAGGTGACCGAGGGCTACCGCTCGTGGTGGTCGTACATCCCCCACTTCGTCAACACGCCCGGCTACGTGTACGCGTACGCCTACGGACAGCTGCTCGCGCTCTCCGTCTATCGCCGCTACCAGGACGAGGGCGCGACGTTCGTACCCGCCTACCTGCGCCTGCTCGCAGCCGGCGGCTCGCTGCCGCCTCACGAGCTCGGGCGGATCGTCGGCGTCGACCTCGCCGACCCCGGCTTCTGGGATGCCGGGCTCGCGCTCGTCGAGGAGCAGCTCGTCGCGGCCGAGCAGGCCGCACTCGACGCTGGGCGCGCGTAGCGCGCCCAGCTATCAGCTGGGCGCGCCCTCGGCGCTCTCCACGCGCTCGGCGATCAGCTCCTCGCGCACGCGCCGGTGGAACAGTGCCCGCTGGACGAGCACGTCCGCGAGCCCGTCGACGTCGACCTGGTACTCGCCTGCCGCGACCTGCCGCGCGAGCAGCTGCACGCGCGAGGAGCGCGTGATGCGATCGCTGCGAGCGGTCGAGAGGCGGTTGAGGCGGTGGATTCGGTCGTTTGTGGCGACCACGGTGGTCCTCCTTCGATCTGAGTTCACGGAAAGAGCCGCGGACCCCGGGCGGGGGCGGCTCGCTGCGGTGACTCAGGAGGCGGGAGGAGCGCGCGCCGCGCAGCTGGAGCCCGCCGGCGCAAGCGGTGCGTCCGCAACGGCGGGAGTGACCGGCACGAGGCCGGGAAGGACGACGACGAGGGCGTCCGCCGGCGCGAGCGACGTGTCGGCGCCACCGGAGCTGCCGGCCGTCCCGGCCGCTGCGGCGCCGGCGGCGACGGGGGTGCTCGGGCCATCGAGCGGCGCGGGCGGGCCGCGGACGGTCGGCGGCGCGTCGGTGTGGCGCGTCGTGCGCTCGGGCTCGGTCGCGGCGACGGTCGTCGTGACGACGGCGACGGGTGCGCTCAGGGAGACGGCCGACGGGCAGGCGTAGGTCGTGGCGCCGAGCGGCGCTGCGGCGAGCTGCTCGGCGGTCGGCAGCGGCTGGATCCCGAGCCGCCGCAGCGCGGTGCGGAAGGCGCGCACGGCGTCGGTCGGGCCGTCGACCGTGCCGACGTCGCCGGGCGTGGTCGCGGGCGCCGGCGCCGCGGGCGGTGCCACGAGCGGTGCGGTGGGCGCCACCGGCGCCGGAGGCGTCTGGACCGGCGCGGGCGTCGGATCGACCTTGACGGGGCCGCTGTCCTTCGCGCCGCCGCCGGCGTCCTTGCCGGGCGGGGTCGGATCCGCCGGCGGAGCCGGATCGACCGGCGGAGCCGGGTCGGTGGGCGGCGCAGGGTCGGCCGGCGGTGCAGGGTCGGCCGGCGGCGCCGGATCCGTGGGCGGTGCCGGATCGACCGGCGGAGGCGTCGGATCCGCGGGCGGAGGCGTCGGGTCCGCCGGGGGCGGCGTCGGATCGACCGGCGGCGTCGGGTCCGCCGGGGGCGGCGTCGGGTCGGTCGGCGCAGGTGCCGGTTCGGCCGGCGCCGGATCGACGACGGGGGCCGGGTCAGCGCTCGGATCGATCGGCGGAGCGGGATCGACCGGCAGTGCCGGATCCGCGCCCAGAAGCGCCGATCCGCTCGACTGGACGAGTCCGCCGCGGTCGGCCGAGGCCGCGGCCGGCAGCGCGCTCAGCAGCAGTACGACGGCGATCAGCGCGGGCAGGAGCCCCCAGCGGCGCACTGCGCTGCGAGACCGGCGGGAGGTGGCTGGAAGGCGGATCTCCATGCGAGCTGGCGATGCTGGCTCTATGACCTCGTCGGCAGGCGCGGCCGGAGCTTGAGCATTCCAGCCCCGATCTCGCCGGATGGCGACAGCAGTGGTCCGGTAACTGACCAAGCTGTCAGGGTAGCTGCCAGAGGGGGGTGCTGTCACATCGTGCAAGCGTGCGGCGCACGAATGCAACGTCCCGATCAGACTGTGGCGCCGATGAGCGACGCCTTCGCCACCCCGATCGACCTCGCCCCGCTGCGCGACCGGGTCGCGCTCGTCACGGGCGGCTCGAGCGGCCTCGGACGCGCGACGGCGATCGCGCTCGCGGAGGCCGGCGTCGAGGTCGTGATCGCCGACGTGGACGCCGACGGCGGCACGGCGGTGGCGCAGCAGATCGATGGCCAATTCGTCCAGACCGACGTCGCCGACCTCGACAGCAACCGCGCCGCCGTCGCCTTCGCACGCGAGCGCTGCGGACGCCTCGACTTCGCCCACCTGAACGCCGGCGTCACGAGCGGCTGCGGGCTCGGCGAGGACTTCGACCTCGCGGCCTATCGCCGCGCGATGAGCGTCAACCTCGACGGCGTCGTCTTCGGCACGCACGCGGTGCTGAGCGCGCTGCGCGAGAACGCCGGGCCGGCGCGCGGCGCGATCGTCGCGACCGCCTCGCTCGCCGGCCTGACGGCCGTGCCGATGGAGCCGATCTACTCCGCCAACAAGCATGCCGTCGTCGGGCTCGCCCGCTCGCTCGGCCCGGCGCTCGCGCTCGAGGGGATCCGCTTCAACGCCGTCTGCCCCGGCTTCGCCGTCTCGGCGATGACCGCCGGCTTCGCCGCCGACCTCGAGGCGGCGGGCATCCCGCTGATTCCGGCCGAGGTCGTCGCCGCGACCGTCGTGCGGCTGCTCGCGCTCGACGTCAGCGGCGAGTGCTGGTTCGTCCAGCCGGGCCGCGAGCCGGCGCCGTTCCAGTTTCGCAACGTCCCCGGGCCGCGTGCGGCGGCGGGCGGGGATCCGAATCCATCCGCATAGAGGAGGCCGCCGTCATGGACTTCGAGCTGAGCGACCGCGCCAAGGAGTTCCGCGAGCGCCTGCAGGCGTTCCTCGACGAGCGCGTCTACCCGGCGGAGCCGACCTACGTCGAGCAGGTGCGCGCGGCCGACACCCCGCACGCCCATCCGCCGATCATGGAGGAGCTCAAGGAGGAGGCGCGCAGGCGCGGGCTGTGGAACCTCTTCATGCCCGACCCCGAGCACGGCCCGGGCTTGACGAACCTCGAGTACGCGCCGCTGGCGGAGCTGCTGGGGCGCACGATGATCGGCTCGGAGGCCTGCAACTGCTCGGCGCCGGACACCGGCAACATGGAGGTGCTCGCGCAGTTCGGCAACGACGAGCAGAAGGAGCGCTGGCTGCGCCCGTTGCTCGACGGGGAGATCCGCTCCGCGTTCGCGATGACCGAGCCCGACGTCGCCTCCTCCGATGCGACCAACATCTCGCTGCGGATGGAGCGCGACGGCGACGACCTCGTGCTCAACGGGCGCAAGTGGTGGACGACGAACGTCATGCACCCGAACTGCAGGATCCTCATCGTGATGGGCAAGACGGAGCTCGACGCGCCCGTCTACGCGCAGCAGTCGATGGTGCTCGTGCCGCTCGGAACGCCGGGCCTCGAGATCGTGCGCAGCCTGCCGGTCTTCGGCTACATGGACCCCGAGGGCCACGGCGAGCTGCGCTTCACCGACGTGCGCGTGCCGCAGTCGAGCATCATCGC
The DNA here is from genome assembly GCA_035637995.1 of Conexibacter sp. Lineage (GTDB taxonomy): Bacteria > Actinomycetota > Thermoleophilia > Solirubrobacterales > Solirubrobacteraceae > Conexibacter. The sequence continues at coordinate 181,469 of DASRAV010000039.1, forward strand.
GGCGCCGGGCGCCGGCTTCCTGATCGCGCAGGCGCGGCTCGGGCCGGGCCGCATCCACCACTGCATGCGCGCCGTCGGCGCGGCCGAGCGGGCGCTCGAGCTGATGTGCAAGCGCGCCGACGCGCGCGAGACGTTCGGCAAGCCCGTCTCGACGCGCTCGAACATCCGCGACTGGATCGCCGAGGCGCGCATCGAGCTGGAGATGCTGCGGCTGCTGGTGCTGAAGACCGCCTGGCTCGTCGACGAGGTCGGCGGCAAGAACGCGCGCATCGAGGTCGCCGCGATCAAGGTCGCGGCGCCGAACATCGCGCTGAAGATCATCGACCGCGCGATCCAGGTGCACGGCGGCGCCGGCGTCTCCGACGACTTCCCGCTCGCGTTCATGTACGCGCACATGCGCACGCTGCGGCTCGCCGACGGGCCCGACGAGGTCCACAAGCTCTCGATCGCGCGGCGCGAGCTGCGCCGCCAGCGGGGCGACGAGGAGCCGCTGATGTAGGCGGGTCGGCGCCCGGCCGGCCGCGGCGGTCGTCCACCGGTGCGCTCACGCGCGCCAGCGGTCAAGCAGCTCCGCGTCGGCGACCGCGGCGACGACCCGCGCCGGCACGCCCTGCACGCGGGCGCGCGCGGGCACGTCGCGGGTGACGACCGCGCCGGCGGCCACGAACGCCTCCTCGCCGACCTCGACGCCCGGCGTCAGCAGCACGCCCCCGCCGATGCGGCAGGCGCGGCGCAGCAGCGGCGCCCGCAGCCCGCTCCGCGGCGCGTGCCGCGCCATCGTGTCGTCGTTCATCGTCACGACCCCGGGTCCGAGGAAGACGTCGTCCTCGACGACGGTCCAGCCGGTCAGCCAGACGTCGGTCTGCACGCGCACGCGCACGCCGACGCGCGCGGCGGCCCCCAGCGCGCTGCCACGGCCGAGGACCGAGTCCTCGCCGAGGACGGCGCCTTCGCGCACGTGCGCCTGGTCGCCGACGATCGCGCGTGCCCCGACGCGCGCCCCGGCGAACACGATCGCGCCGGTGCAGATCGCGGCGCCGCGCTCGACCACGAGCGGCCCGTGCGCCTCGCCGGCCGCGCTCGAGTGCGGCGCGAGCGTCGGCGACTTGCCGAGCACGACGCCGTCGTGCAGCGTCGCCCCGTCCTCGACGATCGTGCCGGCGTGGATCACGACGTTTGCGCCGATCGCGACGTCGCCGAGCTCGACGCCGGGGCCGAGCCAGAGGTTCGGCGCCCGCTCCGACGGCTGCAGCCCGCCCGTCACGAGCGGCTCCCGCGGCGCTCGCGCGCGCGGTCGAGCGGGCGCAGCGCCCGCTCGAGCGCGCGCCAGCGGCGCGTCGCCTTGAGCTCGGCGAGCGCGCGGCGCGCCGCCTCCGCCGCGGCGTGCTCCGCGTCGGCGCGCGCGCCGGCGACGCCCAGCCCGCGCTCGAGCTCGCGCGCTCGCGCCGTGAGCAGCTCGTGGTGCGCGTGCAGTGCGAACGCCTGCGCGTCCGCCCGGTGGTAGAGGCGCACGAGCCGCGCGAGCTCGCGCAGCGGCGCGTCGGGCGGCCGCGCGGTGCGCGGGGCGGCGTCGCGCAGCAGCTCGACGAGCGCCGCCGCGTGCTTCGTCGCGGAGTGCCGCGCGACGATGTAGTCGCGGTTCACGAGCCCCATGCCGGGGTCGTAGCGCGCGAG
>DASRAV010000040.1:0-99051 GCA_035637995.1 Conexibacter sp.
GGGCTCGGCCTCCCCGGCGACGCCGAGCACGTCAACCCGAACGGCGGCGCGATCGCGCTCGGCCATCCGCTCGGGATGAGCGGCGCGCGGCTCGTCCTGACCGCCGCGCACGAGCTGCGCGAGCGCGGCGGCGCGCGCGCCCTCTGCACGATGTGCATCGGCGTCGGCCAGGGGATCGCCGCCGTCCTCGAAACCGCCTAGCCCAGTACCGTACCGCCCGTGCGCACCCGCGATCGCCTCTCCGCCGAGGCCGCCAGGCTGTTCGCCGAGCGCGGCTACCACGGCACCTCGATCGGCGACCTCGCGACCGCCCTGGGCATCCAGAAGGCCTCGATCTACTCCTACATCAAGGGCAAGCACGACCTGCTCGCAGAGATCGCGCTCGCCGGCGCCACCGCCTTCCACGAGGCGCTCGACGCGCTGCCCGCCGACGCCGCGCCCGGCGAGCGCCTGCAGCTCGCGCTGCGCGCGCACCTCGGCGTCGTCGACCGCCAGCTCGACGTCGCGACCGTCTGGCTGCAGGAGTGGAGCTACCTCGAGGACCCCGCGCGCGCGACGTTCCTCGCCGAGCGGCATCGCTATGAGCGCCGCGTGCGCAAGCTGTTCGACGACGGCGTCCGCGCCGGCGCGCTGCGCGACGACCTCGACGTGCGCCGCGCGACGCTCGTGTTCCTCTCGGTCGGCAACTGGGCCTACACCTGGATGACGCACCGCACCGACGTCGCGAAGGAGTCGGCGGCGCTCTGGAGCGTGCTCGCCGGCGGCCTCGCGCCGTAGCGCGGTGCGCTCAGCGGGAGCGCTTGGCGAGGAACGCCGCGACCTGCTCGGCGTACGCCGGGTGACGCGTGGCGGCGTCCTGCAGCTGGCGCTCGAGCTCGAGCTGCTGCTCCAGGCGCGCATGCGTCGCATGCGCCATCAGCCGCTTCGTCATGCCGACCGCCTCGCCGGGGGCGCTCGCCAGGCGCGCCGCGCGCTCGAGCGTGCGCTCGAGCAGCGCCTCGTCGTCGACCACCTCGGCGACGAGCCCGAGCGCGAGCGCCTCCTCGGCGTCGAGCTTGCGGTTCGAGGTCATCCACTCGAACGCGTGCGCGTAGCCGAGCAGCTCCACGGTGAAGAAGGACGCGGCCGAGTCGGGCACCAGGCCGATCGCGACGAACGCCGGCACGAAGCTCGCGCGCCGGGCCGCCACGCGCACGTCGCAGGCCAGCGCGAGCCCGATGCCCGCGCCTGCGGTCGGCCCGTTGATCGCGGCGAACACGGGCTTCTCCAGCGCGCGCAGCGCGAGCACGTTCGGGTTGTAGAAGCGGCGCAGGCGCTCGCCGGCGCCGGTCGGCTGCTCCTGCACCTCGTCGAGGTCCTGTCCGACGCAGAAGCCGCGCCCCGCGCCGGTCACGACGACCGCGCGCACGTCGGGCTTGGCGGCCGCCTTCAGCGCGGCGGCGAGCTGCTCGTGCAGCTCGACCGTGAAGGCGTTGAGGGCCTCGGGCCGGTTGAGCGTGAGGACGAGCACGTCCTGCTCGCGCGTCACGTCCAGGACCACGTCGGCTCCCTGCGTTCGACGAACGCCGTCAGGCCCTCGCGGGCGTCGGCGGAGGCGAAGGCGAGATAGAGCGCCTGGCGCTCGAGCTGGAGCCCGGCGGCGAGGCCGACGTCGGCCGCGCGGTCGACCGCCTGCTTTGCGAGCCGCTGTGCGATCGGTGCCTGCGCCGCGACCGTGCGGGCGACCGCCTGCGCCTCGCGGAGCCACGCCTCGCGCGCGACGACGCGGGCGACGAGCCCGGCGCGCTCGGCCTCCCATGCGTCGAGCCGGCGGCCGGTGAGGATCACGTCCATCGCCTTCGCCTTGCCGATCGCGCGCACGAGGCGCTGCGTGCCGCCGGCGCCGGGGATGATGCCGACGCCGGTCTCGGGCTGCCCGAACTGCGCGGTCTCGGAGGCGATCACGAGGTCGCACGCCATCGCCAGCTCGCAGCCGCCGCCGAGGCAGAAGCCGGAGACGGCGGCGATCAGCGGCGTGGCGATCGCGCGCAGCTCGTCCCAGCGCTCGACGTAGCCGCTGAAGGCGAAGTCGATCGGATCGGTCGCGGCCATCTGCTTCACGTCGGCGCCGGCGGCGAAGACGTGCTCGTCGCCGCCGAGCACGATCGCGCGCACCTCGCGGTCGCCGTCGAGCTCGCTCAGCGCCGTCATCAGCGCGACGACGAGCGGCTCCGAGAGCGCGTTGAGCTCGCGCGGCCGGTTGAGCGTGACGGTCGCGATCGGCAGCTCGCGCTCGACGAGCACGAACGGCGCTGCGGCCACCGGATCCGCGTCTCCTGTGCTCATGGCGCGAGCATCTCGGCGAGGTCGGCGGGGATCGTCGCGCCGGCGTTCGCGAGCGCGGTCAGGTAGACGCGGCGGCCCTCCTGCAGATGGTGGACCATCGCCCGCTCCGCGCCCGCCTCGTCGCCGGCGGCGATCGCCTCGGCGATCGGGCGGTGCAGCGCCGCGAAGCGCTCGCCGAGCTCGTCCGACCACCAGGCGGCGTCGGTCGGCGCGTGCCAGCCGAGCATCTCCGCGCGGCTCCACCGCACCGCCTCCAGCACGAGCGCGTTGCCGCACGCCTCGGCGATCCCGGTGTGAAAGCGCGAGTCGAGCGCGCGGAAGGCGCCGACGCTGCTCGCGCGCCCCTGCGCGAGCGACGCGATCGCGGTGCGCTCGGCGGGCGTCGCGCGGGCGGCCGCGAGCCGCGTCGCGAGCGGCTCGATCGCGAGGCGGAACTCGAACGCGTCGCGCACCGCCACGACGAGCCGCTCCAGCTCCGACACCTCGTGGTGCGGCTGCTCGCTCTGGTCCAGGACGGTCGTTCCGCCACGGCCGCGCGAGGTCGCGAGCAGGTGCTCCTCGCCGAGCAGCCGGACGGCTCTGCGGACCGTCATGCGCCCGACCGACAGCGCCTCGGCCAGCTCGCGCTCGCTCGGCAGCCGCGCGCCGGGCGGGTAGGTCCCGAGGGCGATCCGCCGGCGCAGCACGTCGGCGACGGCGAGGTAGGTGGGCCTGGCGGCGACGTCGACGGGATCCATGCCGGGATCGTCTCAGGCCGTGGACGGTGGCAGCTCCGTCGTCCGCCGGCGGCGGCCGAAGAGGTGCAGTTGGAAGGGCACGTGGCTGCGGCGCGGGTTGAGCGCCTCCTCGATCGCGAGGCCGACGAGCGTGGCGCTGAGGACGATGACCGCCACGAGGATGCCCGGCGGCAGCAGCGCCCACCATGCCCGCTGGGTGGTCGCCCCGCGCTCGTAGGCGTCCTCGATCAGCTTGCCGAGCGACGTCTGCGACGGGTCGCCGAGGCCGAGGAAGGCGAGCGCGGTCTCGGCGAAGATCGCGGCCGAGACGGTGAGGATCGTGTTCGCGACGAGCAGCGGCGCCGTGTGCGGCACGACGTGGCGGAAGATCGTGTGCAGGTGGCCGCCGCCGAGCGTGCGCGAGCGCCGCACGTAGGTGCGCTCGCGCAGCGACTTCACCTGTGCGCGGATGACGCGCGCGGAGGTGGTCCACAGCAGCAGGCCGAGGCTGAGGATGATGTGGAAGAGGCTCGGCCCCCATACCGCCGCCACGACGATCAGCAGCGGCAGCGCCGGGATGACGATGAAGTAGTCGGTGATCGCGGTCAGGACGAGGTCGATCGCGCCGCCGAAGTAGCCGGCGAGGATCCCGATCGTGCCGCCGACGACGATCGAGACGAGCGCCGCGCAGAAGCCGACCAGGAGCGAGACGCGGCAGGCCCAGATCAGCTGCGATACGACGTCGAAGCCCTCGTCGCTGAGGCCGAGCCAGTGTCCGGAGGACGGCGCCTGGTAGATCGGCCCGACCTGCTGGTCGGGAGGGTAGGGCGCGATCACCGGCGCGAGGATCGCGACGAGCGTGATCACGAGCAGCAGGCCGCCGCCGAACGCGGCGCCCGGACGCTCGGCGATCAGGCTGCGCACGCGCTGCAGGCCGCGCTTCATTCCGTCACCCGCGGATCGAGCTTGACCGCCAGCAGGTCGGCGACGAGGTTGAAGAAGACGACGAGGATCGTGAGCATCAGGAACGCCCCCTGCAGCATCGGATAGTCGCGCGAGCTGACGGCGCTGGAGATCGCGCGTCCGATGCCCGGGTAGGAGAAGACCGCCTCGACGAGGATCGTGCCGCCGGAGATGCTGCCGACGATCAGCGCGGTGAGGCTCACGATCGGCAGCAGCGCGTTCGAGAGCGCATGCCGCGTCAACAGCCGCATCGACGAGAGGCCCTTGGCGCGTGCGGTCAGCATGAAGTCCTCGCCGAGCACCTCGAGCATCGCGGAGCGCACGATGAACGCGTACTGGCCGAAGATCGAGAGCGCGAGCGCGGTGGCCGGCAGGATCATGTGCTGGAGGCGGTCCCCGACGGCCGTGAAGAACGACGGGTCGACCAGGAACTCGTCCGAGATCCCGCCGGAGGGCAGCGTGCCGGCGAAGACGAACAGCAGCACGAGGCCGATCCACTGCGTCGGCAGCGAGTAGGTCGTCAGCACGGTGAGCAGGCCGGGCCCCTCCAGTCGCGAGCTGCGCATCCATGCGAGCCCGACGCCGACGACCAGGCCGAGGGCGAGCGCCATCACGGTCGCGAGCGCGACCAGCGGCAGCGTGTTGAGGAACGCCGTCTTGAGGTTCGCCGAGACGAGCTGCTGGTTCGCGATCGAGACGCCGAGCCGGCCGTGCAGCAGGTTCCCGACGTAGTCGCCGAACTGCTGCGGCAGCGAGCGGTCGAGACCCGCCTGATGCAGCAGATGCTGGCGGTAGGCCGGGCTCGATCCCGGTCGCAGCGACAGCGCCGAGATCGGGCTGCCGGGCGCCGCGCGGAAGATCAGGAAGTTCGCGACCACGGCCGCGACGACGGTGACGAGCGCGAAGCCGATGCGCCGCACGACATGCCGGGTGCGCGTCATCGCCGCCTCGCGGAGCCGGCGTCGCTGGCCGTTTCGGGGCGCATGGCGCGAAGGTACCGCCGCCGCGCGCCCGCGGGCTGGTGGCGTCGGACGAGCTTGCCGACCGGTGTGGTGGGGCGTGCCAATCCGCTCATGGCTGCGTCCACGCCGCCATCTCGCGCAGCACCGTCGCGGCGGTGACGATCCCGTCGAGGAAGCGGTCCAGCTCGATGTTCTCGTTCGGGCCGTGGTTGCCGGCATCGGGGTTCGCGAGCGGGATGCCGAAGCAGGGGAGCCCGAGCGTGTCGACGAGCGGCGCGAGCGGAAGCGCGCCGCCGAGCGCCGGGACGACGGCCGGCTCGATTCCGGTGGCACGGGCGACGCCGGCGCGGATCGGCGCGCCGTAGGGCGAGCCGAGCGGCGTCAGCGCGGGCTCCATCGTGCCCGAGACGGTGAGCTGAACGTCCGGCGCGACGCGGGCGACATGGCGCTGCAGGCACGCGATGACGTGCGCCGTGCGCTGGCCGCGCACGAGGCGCGCGTCGCACTCGGCGATCGCGTCGGCGGGGATCACCGGGCGCGCGCCCGCGGCGCCGCCGTCGGTCCGCAGCGCGTTGATCGTGAGCGTCGGGTGGTGGGAGAGGCGCTCGGCGATCCCGCGGCTCGCCGGCGGGGCGAGCCGCGTCACGCCGATCTCCTCCATCGCCGCGGCGGCGGAGCGATCGAAGCGCGCGAGCAGCGCGGCCTCCTCGGCGCTGGGCGGCTCGACGCCGTCGAGGAAGCCGTCGACCGCGATCGCGCCGTCGGCGTCGCGCATCGAGGCGAGCAGCGCGACGAGCTGCGTCGCCGGGTCGGGCGCGACCCCGCCCCAGTTGCCCGAGTGCAGCGGGCGCTTGGCCCCCCGCGCGCGCAGCTCGAACAGCACGATGCCGCGCACGCCGTAGGTGACCTGCGGCCGCGCCGGGTCGCCGACCGGCCCGTCGCTCCACAGCGCGAGGTCCGCGCGCAGCTCGTCGCGATGGCGCAGCACGTCCGCGTCGAGGCTCGGGCTGCCGATCTCCTCCTCGCCGTCGAGCAGCACGACCATGTCGCATGGCGGTGCGCCGTCGAGCTCGGTGAGCGCCTCGATCGCGAGCACGTGCGCGAGGTGCTGCGCCTTGTTGTCGGCGGTCCCGCGGCCGTAGATCCGCCCGTCGCGCACGACGGCGCGGAAGGGATCGCTGTGCCAGGCCTCGCGCGGCCCGGCCGGCTGCACGTCGTAGTGCCCGTAGACGAGCACGGTGCGCCGCCCGGCGCGCCGCGGCGAGCGCGCGATCACGAGCGGGTGGCGCGTTCCGGCGTGCACGCGCGCGTCGAGGCCGACGCGCGCGAGCAGCTCGGCGGCGAAGCGCGCCGCCTGCTCGACGCCCTCGCCGGTGGCGCTGACGCCGCGGGTCGCGACGTAGCGGTCGAGCAGGTCGAGATGGCGCGCGCGGTGGCGCTCGACGTGGTCGCGCAGAGCGCGCAGCTTTTGGGCTCCATTTGAGTCCATATGCGGGGACGGTAGCAGCAGGTCGCTCCGAAAGATCGGACGCGCAGGCGCCAGGAACGCCGTCGTGCATGGGGATGCGTTAGAATGGGCTCGTAATGAGCCCAAACTCCTCATCGCTTGCGCCCGTGCCTGAAGCGGTCCTCGCCGCGCCGCGTGCCCGCCGACCGGCGCTGCGCGAGATCCGCCCGCTCGACGGCGAGCCCGCGCACGCCTGCACGATCGAGTCGCTCTGCGCCCGTCTCGGCGTCGAGCTGCTCGACGTCGACGTCGCGCCCGACGGGCTCGGCGTCCGGCTCGGCGAGGTCGCGCTCGTGGATCGCCTGCAGCCGCTGCAGCTCGGTCCCGGCGCGGTCGTGCTCGGCGTCGGCGTCGACGAGCAGCACGACGACGAGGCATGCGAGCTGCTCGAGCGCGCGGCCGCGGCCGGCGCCGCGGCCGTCGTGCTGCGTCGCGCGGCGCCGGGCGGCCAGGGGCTCTGCGCGCTTGCGCACGACCTGCGCGTCGCGCTGCTGCGCGCTCCGCGCCACACCGACTGGGGCGAGCTGCACGGGCTCGTGCGCGCGGTTGTCCACGGGGACGCGAGCGAGCCGGTCGCATGGGCGCCGCACGGCGCCGTCCTGACCGACCTGTTCGCGCTCGCCGACGCGCTCGCGGCGGCCACCCGCGGCATGGTGGCGATCGAAGACCAGCAGTTCCGCCTGCTGGCCTACTCGCACGGCGGCGCGTCGGTCGACGCGCGCTGGAGCGCCACGATCCTCGAGCGGCGCGCGCCGGCGCAGGAGCTGGAGCTGCTGCGGCGCGCGGGCGTGACCGAGCGCCTGCGCTGCTCCGACGAGGTGCTCGTGCTCCCCGCCGAGGGCGAGAGCCGCCCCCGGCGCGCGCTCGCGATCCGCTCCGACGACACGCTGCTCGGCTCGATCTGGCTCGCGCAGGGCGGCGAGCCGCTCGACGCGGCGGTCGACGACGCGATGCGCCACTGCGCGCGGCTCGCGGCGCCGCAGCTGCTGCGCGCGCGCGTGGCCGAGAGCCTGGAGCGCCGCTTCCGCGGCACCGTCCTGCGCGACCTGCTGCACGGGCGCGCGACGGCCGCCGGCGCGGCGGAGCTCGAGCTGCCGCGGGAGGGCGCCTTCACGGTGATCGCCTACGAGCCCGCCGGCCGCGCGCCGCTGACGCCGATCGTCAACGCCCGGCTCGTCGACCTGCTGACGATGCACTTCCACTCCTTCCGCCGGGAGGCGGCGGTCGTGGCGACCGGCGATCGCATCCACTGCCTCGCACACGGCGGCGCGGGCGACGGGGCCGGCTCGTGCGTCAGGATCGTGCGCGAGAGCCTCGCAGTGGTCGAGAGCGCGCTGCACGTCGCGCTCGTGGCCGGCATCGGCGCGACGGTCGCCGCGGTCGACGACGTGCCCGGCTCGCGCCACGGCGCGGAGCAGGCGCTGCACGTGGCGCGCCGGCGGGGCGCCGGCGTGGTCGAGGTCGAGGACGCGCGCGCCGAGTCCTACATGCTCGAGTTCGCCGAGTTCGTCGCAGCCCGCTCGGCGTCGTTGTCGCGTCCGCTGCAGACGCTGTGCGAGCACGATCGCGCGCATGCCACCGACTACGTCGAGACGCTGGGGGCCTACCTCAGGTGCCTCGGCGACTGCGTCGTCGCGGCAGCCGATCTGCACGTGCACCCCAACACGCTGCGCTACCGCCTCAAGCGGCTCGTCAAGCTGGCGGACATCGACCTCGCCTCACCGGACCAGCGCTTCGAGCTCGAGCTCGAGCTGCGCACGCTCCCCTTCCGCGCCCAGCGCTCCTAGCAGCGCGCGTCAGACCCGCGGGCAGGCGACTGAACGCCCGTTGCCGCGGTCGGTCAGCGGCGGCTCGAGCGAGCGGCACTCCTCCACGGCGATCGGGCAGCGCGGGTGGAAGCGGCAGCCGCTCGGCGCGTGGGCGGGATCGGGGATCTCGCCGGCGAGCACCTCGATGCCGCCGCTGCGCTCCGGGTCCAGGCGCGGCACCGCGGAGACGAGCGCGCGCGTGTAGGGATGCTGCGGTGCGCTGACGACGCCCGCCGTGGAGCCCTCCTCGACGACGCGGCCGACGTACATGACGGCGATGCGGTCGGCGTACTTGGCGGCGGTTGCGAGATCGTGGGTGATCAGCAGCACGCCCATGCCGCTGTCGCGCAGCGACCCGAGCAGCGCCATGATCTCCGCCCGCACCGAGACGTCGAGCATCGAGACGGGCTCGTCGGCGACGACGAAGCGCGGATCGAGCATCAGGCTGGCGGCGATCGCGACGCGCTGGCGCTGGCCGCCCGAGAGCTCGGCCGGGTAGCGGTCGAGGAACAGCTCCGGCGTCATGCCGACGCGAGTCAGCGCCTGCACGATGCGCTCGCCGCGCTCGGCGCGCGAGAGCTGGTGCGCATGGATCCGCAGCGGCTCCTCGAGGATCGCCCTGACGCGGCAGCGCGGGTCGAGCGCCTCGTAGGGATCCTGGTAGATCAGCTGCATCTCGCGCCGCAGCTTGCGCAGCCCCCGCCCGCCCGCGTCGGTGACGTCCGCGCCGCCGAAGTGGACGCTGCCCGCCGCGGCCGGGACCAGGCGCATCGCGACGTGTCCGGTCGAGGTCTTGCCCGAGCCCGACTCGCCGACGAGCGCGAGCATCTCGCCTGCGCGGATCTGGAGCGTGATCCCGGCGACGGCCTCGACGTCCGTGCTCGGCCGGTGTCGCAGGCGGCCGAGCACGCTCGAGCGCCCGGCATAGCGGACGGCGACGTCGCGCAGCTCGACGAGCGGGGCGGCGGTGGCGGTCATGCGGCGGCTCCTTCGCTCGGCGGCTCGTTGTGCCAGCACGCGGCCTCGTGTGCGACGCCGACGAGCGTGAGCGGCGGCTCCTGCTCCCGGCAGCGCTCGATCGCGACGTCGCAGCGCTCGCGGAAGCGACAGCCGACGACGGGCCGGTCGAGCTGCGGCGGAACGCCCGGGATGGGGTGGATCTGGTCGGGTCGCTCGATGTCCGGCGAGGCGGCGAGCAGCAGGCGCGTGTACGGATGCCGCGGGCGCGCGTAGAGCTCCCGCACGGAGGCGCACTCGGCGATCGCGCCGGCGTACATCACCGCTGCGCGGTCGCAGAAGTCCATCACGACCGGAAGGTCGTGGGTGACGAGCACGACGGCGATGCCGAGCTCCTCGGTCAGCCGCCGCAGCAGCTGGAAGATCTGCGCCTGGACCATCGTGTCGAGCGCCGTCGTGGGCTCGTCGGCGATCAGCACCTTCGGGTCGCACGACAGCGCCATCGCGAGCGCGGCGCGCTGGCGCATCCCGCCCGACAGCTCGTGCGGGTAGGAGTCGGCGCGGCGCTCGGGGATGCCGACGAGGCCGAGCAGCTCGCGCGCCCGCGCCCGCGCCGCGCGCCGGTCGAGGAACGCGTGCGCGACCATCGGCTCCACGATCTGCGCGAGCAGCGGCTGCACCGGGTTGAGCGAGTTCATCGCGCTCTGGAAGACCATCGCGACGTCGGTCCAGCGATGGGCGCGGCGCTCGCGCTCCTCGCAGGCGAGCATCTCGACGCCGTCGACGCGGATCGATCCGCGCACCTCGGCGTTCGCCGGCAGCAGGCCCATCATCGCGAGGATCGACGTGCTCTTGCCGCAGCCCGACTCGCCGACGAGCGCGAAGCGCTCCCGCGCCTGGATCGAGAGGTCGATCCCCTGCACGGCGTGCAGCGGCGCGCGACCGCGCCGCTCGAAGGTGACGTGGAGGTCGCGGATCTCCAGCAGCGCCGGGTCCTCTCGCGGCGGGGACCCGGGGCCGGGGGCGGGGTGGGTCGCCAGCGTCATCGGGGCGCCTCCAAGCGCTTGCAGTGACCGATCGTTCGGTAGCTTACTCGACGCGTCATGTCATGTCTCGAGCATCGCGGTTCTCACGGCGGGGACCGGGCGGGGGGCGGGGCGCCGCAGCGCGCCCCACCCCCCGGAGGAGTCCCGGCGGGGGTCGGGGGCTACTTCTTGTGGACGTCGACTGCGGTGTTGCGCTCCGCGAACCAGCCCAGCGGCGAGACGTCGAATCCGGTCCACGCGCTGTTGTACGCGTAGATGCCGCGGCCGTAGGCGAGGACGTTGTCCGCCTGGTGGTCGGCGAGGATCTGCTGGAGCTGATGGATCTGCGCTTCGCGCTTGGCGGGATCGATCTCCTGCTGCTGCTTGGCGTAGAGGGCGTCATATGCCTTGTTGCAGTAGCCCGAGAAGTTGAAGCTCCCGAGCGCTCCGCACGTCTCGTACGAGAGTGCGTTCGCCGGGTTGGTGGTCCCGGTGGCGACGAGCATGAACATGTCGGAGTTGTCGTTGGCGTAGTCGTTGCCCTCGACTGCGGCCAGCGCAGCCGGCCCGTCGAGGATCGACACCTTGACCTTGAAGCCGATCTTCTGCAGATCGTCCTTGACGATCGTCGAGGCGGCGCCCTCGGGGCCGCCGGGGTTCTGCAGCGCGATCAGCGTGAACTCCATCGGGCGGCCGTTGGCGACGCGGATCCCGTCGGCGCCGCGCTTGTAGCCGGCCTGGTCGAGCAGCTGGTTGGCGTGGTCGAGGTCGAACGCGGGCACCTCGATCGACGAGTCGTGCCAGTGGCCGAGCGCGCTCGGGACGAACGCCTGGGCGGCGGTCGCCGATCCGAAGTACGCGACCTGCACGATCCGGTTGCGGTCGATCGCCGCGTTGATCGCCTGCTTGACGAGCGGGTTCTGCAGCTCCTTGTGCTTGGCGTTCTTGTTCGTGTTGATGGTGAACAGCAGCTCGTCGAGCGAGTCGGGCTGCTGGATCGTGATGTTCGACTTGCCCTTCAGCGCCTTCAGCGAGGCAGGCGGCACTGGATGGGCGCCGTCGATCTCGCCGTTGACGAGGGCGTTCGTGAGCGCGTCGGGGTTGGAGTAGAAGTTGAAGCCGATCCGGTCGACGTGCGGCTTGGAGCCGTAGTAGCCCGGGTTGCGCTGCAGGATCGCGAACTGGTGGCGCTGGAACTTCGCGACGTAGAAGGGGCCGCCGCCGACGACCGGCGCGGCGTTCGCGAACGTCGTGAGGCCCTTGCCGTCCTTGCCGGTCGCGTACTTCGCGTAGATGTGCTTGGGCAGGATCGGGAACTGCGCCAGCTCGTCGACGCCGGCAGGGGACGGCGCGGTGAAGTTCACGACCACCGTGGCGGGATCCGGCGTCGTGGCGTCCTTGACGTCGGTGATCAGCGAGGCCAGATTGCCGCCGGCGCCCTTCGCGTACTTGAGCACCGTGTTGATCGTCCACGCGACGTCCGCGGAGGTCATCGGCTGGCCATCGGACCACTTGCCGTTCGTGTGGACCTTGAACGTCAGTTGCGTGTGCTTGGCGTTTGCCGTCCAGCTCGTGGCGAAGTCGGGCTTCACCTGCAACTGCGTGTCGTACGACGCCAGGCTCGGGTAGATCTGCACCTGGATGTACGTGGCGCCGGTCGCCACAGACGCGAACGGGTTCATGCTGTCCGCGTCCAGCAGCGTTCCGATCCGTACGATGCCGCCTGACTTGCCGGACGATCCACTGCTGCCGCAGCCGGCCACGACCAGCGCGGCGAGCACGAGCAGGGCCAAGATCGACGTACTTCCAACGCGTCGCTTACGACTCATTGCACCTCTCCTTGGGACATGTGGTGGATGTCGGTAGTCGACAATCCAACGCTGTCGCGAGGGTACGCCGGGCGGCGCGTCGGGCGGTGGTGCGCCGGTGAGGGATACGGCCCGGACCTTGTCTCGCGGCACAACGCACATGCTACTGTCGATCGTCGATTGTTGGCAATATTGCCGTGTCGTCGTCGACCGGGAGCACCGCCATGCCCAGTGAGAAGCCGTGCATCATCACCGCCGCGCTGACGGGGGTGCTGACGCGCAGGAGCCACAACCCCGCGCTGCCGTGCACGCCGGCCGAGATCGTCGCGGCGGCGATCGAGGCGCGGCAGGAGGGGGCGGCGATCGTCCACATCCACGTGCGTACCCCCGACGGCGAGCCGACGCACGACGTCGAGCTCTACCGCGAGATCCAGGCGGGCCTCGCGGACCAGGACCTGATCCTCAACTTCACGACGAGCTACATCCCGGACGGCTCGATGAGCGAGGAGCAGCGCTTCGAGCCCGTCAGCCTGCGCCCCGAGCTCGCGACCTTCAACAGCGGCTCGCTGAACTTCGGCGACATGCTGATCTACGAGAACTCGCCGGCCTTCATGGTGCGGATGGCCGAGGCGATGCGCGAGCACGGCGTGCGGCCCGAGTTCGAGGTCTTCGACACCGGCCAGATCGGCAACATCGCGCGGATGATCGAAGCAGGCCACTTCGAGCCGCCCTACTACTTCCAGTTCGTGACCGGCCCGAAGGGCGCGATGCCCTCCGACCCGCGGCTGCTGCAGCTCGCGATCGAGCTGCTGCCACCGCAGAGCGAGTGGGTCGCGCTCGGCGTCGGCGCCGGCCAGCTGCTGATGAGCACGCTCGGCATCCTGCTCGGCGGCCACGTGCGCGTCGGCTTCGAGGACAACGTCTACTACCGCCGCGGTGAGCTTGCGACCTCCAACGCGCAGCTCGTCGCGCGCGCCGCGCGGCTCGCGCGCGAGCTCGAGCGCGAGGTCGCCACGCCGCAGCAGGCGCGCGAGCTGCTCGGGCTCGCGCAGCGGCCCTAGGAGCCGGCCGACTCCCAGCCCGCGATCCCGGCGCGCGAGACGAGCCGCCCGCGCGAGCCGTCGGCCGGCGTCCCGAGCTGCAGGCGCGCGTGCTCGATCGACTTGACGATGTCGAGATGGGCGACGAGCGTTGCGACCGCGTGCTCCTCGTCGCCGGCCTCGATCGCCTCGATCAGCGGGACGTGCTCCGCCGCGACCTCGAGCGGGTCCGCGTAGGAGGCGTACTCGCTGGCGAACGTCAGCCGCACGGCGCCCGAGACCGCGCGGAAGGCCGCGACGATGTAGTCGTTGCCCGACTGTCGACAGAGCTCCTCGTGAAAGGAGACCTCGCGGTCGCTGAGCCCCGCGATGTCGTTGCGCTCCGCACGCGCGCGCATCTCCTCGACGCTCTTCCAGAGCCCGTCGGTCGGTGCGCCCGCCCGCGCGCAGAGGCGGATCGCGACGCCCTCGACGCCGGTGCGCAGGTTGTACATGTCGACGATGTCCTTCAGGTCGAGCTTGCGCACGAAGACACCGCGGTTGGGCGAGCCGACGACGAGGCCCTCGTCGCGCAGGCGGCGCAGCGCCTCGCGCGCCGTCCCGCGGCCGACGCCGACCTCCTCGGCGATGCGCGTCTCGACGAGCTGCTGGCCCGGCGGGAACGCCCCCCTCACGATCGCGTTGCGGATCGACGCGTGCGCGTCGTCGGCGAGCGAGCTGCGAACGACCTTGCGCAATGTGGTCATCGGCGCAGCCTAGCGCCACGCACGGCTGCTCACAATCGCCGACTGTTGACAATCAGCAGATGGCAGCCTACCGTTGGGACTCCCTGTCCCCTCGACGAAGGCGTGGAGCAATGGCAGATCCGGTGGTTCGTCACCCCAGCCCCCACGGGCCGATGTTCAGCGATCCCGTGGAGATCCGCGGTCCCGGCGCCTGGATCTTCGTCTCCGGCCAGGTCGGCCTCGACGCGGAGGGCCGCCTGCCGGAGGACTTCGCGACGCAGACGCACCTCTGCTTCGAGCACGTCCGCCGCTCGCTCGCGCGCGCCGGCGCGACGTTCGCGGACGTCGTCCAGATCCGCACCTACCTGACCGCGTTCGAGGCCGACTACGAGACGTTCAGCGCGATCCGCAGCGAGACGTTCGGGGCGTCCCTGCCGGCGAGCGCTGCCGTCGAGGTCACGAAGCTCGCGCTCGGCGCGTCGATCGAGATCGAGGCGATCGCCTTCCTTCCCGCAGATGGCGCCGCGGCCTGAGCGTCCGATCGACCGGCTCCTCGCCGCCGCCGGCTACGAGGACGTCGCCGCTCTGCGGACCCGGGGGGCGCTCGAGCCCGAGCGCCTGTGGCGCCACGTGCTTGAGCTGATCGACCTCGAGTGGGCGCACGTCCCCACGGCGACGCTCGACGACGAGATGGGCACGCCCTGGTCGCGCTGGTTCGCCGACGGGCGGCTCAACGCCGTCGCGACCTGCCTCGACCGCCACGTCGATGCGCGGCCCGACGCCGCGGCGGTCGTGTGGGAGGGCTGCGACGGCGCGACCTGCCGCTGGTCCTTCCGCGAGCTGCACGCCGCGACCGACGCGATCGCCGCACGTCTGCTCGACGGCGGCGTCGCAAGCGGGCAGGCGGTCGGCGTCTACCTGTCGGCCACGCCCGAGTGCGTCGCCGCGCTGCTCGCAGCGGCGAAGCTCGGGGCCGTCGCGGTGCCGCTCTCCGCATCGCTCGAAGAGCCGGAGCTCGCCGAGCGGCTGCGCTGCGTGCGAGCGGTCGCGCTCGTCACCGCCGAGCTCGACGCGCGCGACAGCCGCGGCGCGCACCTCGCGGCGACCGGCTGGTGCGCGGCGCAGGCCTGCCCGCAGCTGCACACGGTCGTCGCGGTCGCGCGCGGCGGCCGGGCGCGCGTGCGGGACACCGCCACGGTGCGCACGCGGATCCTCGAGAGCGAGCATCCGCTGTTCGTCGCGTTCCTGGAGGACTCGCTCGACGCGGGCGTCTACGTGCATGGCGGCTGGTTGGCGCAGAGCGCGGCGATGCTCGCGCTGCACACCGGCTGCGGCCCGGGCGACGTCGTCTGCTGGCCGGCGGAGATCGGCCAGATCGCCTTCCCATGGCATGTCTTCGGCGCGCTCGCGCACGGCGCCGCGATCGGCCTCTGCGAAGCCGCGGTCGAACGCCCGCGCGCAGGCGGGCTGTGGCGCTTCGCGCGCCGCCACGACGTCTCGATCCTCGCGCTCACCCCGGTGACCGCGGCTGCGCTGCGCGCCGGCGAAGCGCCGCGCGACGCGGCGCCTCGCGCGCTGCGGACGCTCGTCGCCGAGGACGACGCCTGGGACCGCGACGCCTGGACCGCGGCCGCCGACGCCGCCGCCTGCACGGGCAGCGACCTCGTGCGCCTCGTGTCCGGCCCGCATCTCGGCGGCCCGGTGATCGGCACCTACCCGACGGAGGTCGCCGAGCTCGAGTCGCTCGGCGGGGCCGCCTTCGGGATCGCGCTCGACGTCGTCGACGTTGACGGCCGCTCGCTGCGCGAGGAGCTCGGAGAGCTGGTCTCGCCCGCGCCGTGGCCGGCGATGACGCGTGGCCTGCTCGACGCGCCGCTGCGCTTCCTCGTGCACTACTGGAGCCGTCACCCGGAGACGTGGGCGCACGGCGTCTCGGGCGTCATGGCCGGCGATCGGCTGGTCCCGGACCGCCTGACGGATCCTGGTGCGGCGACGACCTGCTTGGCCTTGAGCGCGCGCTAGCGTCTGCTGTGTGACCGCGACGAGATCGCCCACGCTGGGTCACTGGATCGGCGGCCGCTCCGACGACGGCGCCGCCGACCGCTACACGGAGGTGACGGAGTCTGCGACCGGCGACGTCGCCGGGCGCGTGCCGCTCGCGACCGCGGACGACGTCGACCGTGCGGTGCGGATCGCCGCCGTGGCGGTGGCCGGCTGGGGCGCGACCTCGCTCGGCCAGCGCACGCAGGTGCTGTTCGCCTTCCGCGAGCTCGTCCATCAGCGGCGCGACGAGCTCGCGCGGCTGATCGTGCGCGAGCACGGCAAGGTGCGCTCCGACGCGGCCGGCGAGGTGCAGCGCGGCCTCGAGGTGATCGACTTCGCGTGCGGGATCGGGCAGCTGCTCAAGGGCGAGTTCTCCGGGCAGGTCTCGCGCGGCGTCGACTCCTACTCGCTGCGCCAGCCGCTCGGCGTCGTCGCCGGCGTCACGCCGTTCAACTTCCCCGTGATGGTCCCGCTGTGGATGGTCCCGGTCGCGCTCGCGTGTGGGAACGCGTTCGTGCTCAAGCCCTCCGAGCAGGTGCCGTCGGCCTCGCTGCTGCTGGCGCGGCTGCTGTCGGAGGCGGGCCTGCCCGACGGCGTCATGAACGTCGTGCACGGCGATCGGGTCGCGGTCGACGCCCTGCTGGCGCACCCCGGTGTCGCCGCCGTCTCGTTCGTCGGCTCGACGCCGATCGCGCGTCACGTCTACGCGACCGGCACCGCCCACGGCAAGCGCGTGCAGGCGCTCGGCGGCGCCAAGAACCACGCGGTCGTCCTGCCCGACGCCGACCTCGAGCTCGCCGCCGACGGCCTCGTCTCGGCCGGCTTCGGCTCCGCCGGGCAGCGCTGCATGGCGATCTCGGTCGCGGTGGCGGTCGGCGCCGTCGCCGAGCCGCTGCTCGAGCGCGTGCGTGCGCGCATGGCGCTGTTGAGCGTCGGCGACGGGACCGATCCGGCCGCCGAGATGGGCCCGCTCGTGAGCGAGCGCCACCTCGCGCGCGTGCGCGGGTACGTCGACGCGGGCGTCGAGGAAGGTGCGGCGCTGCTCGTCGACGGCCGCGGTCTCGTCGTCGCCGGGCGCGAGGGCGGCCACTTCATCGGCCCGACGCTGTTCGACCGCGTGCGCCCCGGCATGTCGATCTACGACGAGGAGATCTTCGGCCCGGTGCTGCTCGTCGTGCGCGCCGACAGCTACGACGAGGCGCTCGCGCTCGTCAACGCCAACCCCCACGGCAACGGCGCTGCGATCTTCACGAACGACGGCGGCGCCGCGCGCGCGTTCGAGCAGGACGTGCGCGCTGGCATGGTCGGCGTCAACGTCCCGATCCCGGTGCCGGCGGCCTACCACAGCTTCGGCGGCTGGAAGGACTCGCTGTTCGGCGACCTGCACGTGCACGGCCCCGACGGCGTGCGCTTCTACACCCGTGGCAAGGTCGTCACGCGCCGCTGGGCCGATCCGGCCCACCGCGGCGTCGACCTCGGCTTCCCGACCGCGCGCTGAGCTGCGGCCGCCTCGCGCAGCGCCGGCGTACGGCTGCACGGCCTGAGCGCTCAGCGTGCGCTCGCGGGCATGGGCGGCCGCCGCTGCGCCCACGGCCGTGCCCGCTCGAGCTGGTGCGCCAGCCGCAGCAGCGTCGCGTCGGCGCCGCAGCGGCCGATGACGTGGACGCCGACCGGCAGCCCGTCGGCGGTCCAGTGCAGCGGAACCGACATCGCGGGCGTTCCGGTCGCGTTCGCGATCAGCGTCCAGGGCGTGTAGTCGAGGTCGGCCACCCACCAGGCGCGCGCGCTGCCGTGCGAGGCGTTGAGGACGCCGAGCCGCTCCGGGGGGCGCGCGAGCGTCGGCGTGATCCAGGCATCGTGCCCGGCGAAGAACGGCGCGACCTCGCGCCGCAGCCGCAGCACCTCGTCGGTCGCGAGGCTCAGCTGCACGGCGCTGATCCCGCGCCCGTGCTCGACCAGCTCCCAGGTCGTCTGCTCGAGCGCCTCGCGCGGCAGCTCGGCGCCGCGGCGGCGCTCGAGCCGTGCGACCGCGCTCGCGTTCCCGACCGCCCACAGCGTCAGCATCGGCTCCAGGAATATCTCCGGATCGAGCCGGGGCGTCGCCTCGACGACCTCGTGCCCCAGCTCCTCCAGCAGGCGGGCCGTCGCTGCGACGGCCGCGCGGCACTCCGCGTCGACCGGTCCGCCGAACGGCGAGGCGTCGGACCAGCCGATCCGCAGTCGCGGCGGCTCGGCGAGCGACTCCGCGAGGTACCCGCCGACCTCGGCCGGCGCGCCCCCGGTCGCGACGTCGAGCAGCGCGGCGCTGTCGCGCACCGAGCGCGCCACGGCGTGCTCGGAGACGAAGCCGAGGACGCTGTCGTCCTGCTCCGTGCTCGTCAGCGCGCGGGTCGGCTTGAGCCCGAACAGGCCGCAGCAGGAGGCCGGGATGCGGATCGAGCCGCCGCCGTCGCTCGCGTGCGCCGCGGGCACGAACCGGGCGGCGACCGCGGCGGCCGAGCCGCCGCTCGACCCGCCGGCCGAGCGCGAGCGATCCCACGGGTTGCGGCAGGGCCCGAACAGCTGCGGCTCGGTCGTCGACTGGTTGCCGAACTCCGGGACCGTCGTGCGCGCGAGCACGATCAGTCCTGCGCGCTCGTAGCGGACGACGAGCGCGTCGTCGCGCTCGGCGACGTGCTCGCGCAGCGCGCGGGAGCCGTCCGTCTGGCGCACGCCGGCCTGCGCCATGCCGAGGTCCTTGATCAGGAAGGGGACCCCGGCGAGCGGGGCGTCGGGAAGCGGCCCGACCGCGCGACGGCGAGCGGCCTCGAACAGCGGGGTCGCGATGCAGTTGAGCTCCGGCCCGTCGCGCTCGATCCGCGCGATCGCGGCGTCGACGAGCTCGAGCGCCGACACGGCGCCGCTGCGGACCAGCTCCGCCTGCGCGAGCGCGTCGAGTGCGTCGTATGCGTCTGTGGTCATCGCGGCAACGTATCAGGAGAGGGAAGATTGCATTCATTCGCGGGCACAGAAGCCGGCGCGGCGCCGTGAACAGATCGCTGATCTTGGTCAAAAAAGCTTTCGCATGCTGGACATATCGGCCATCAGCTTGGCGCGGGAGCGAGGTCGCTGCTCTTGTCCGGAAGATCGCTCGGTGTTAGATTGCATTCAATGTTCGAGTCGACTGCAGCACAGGGCGAGGGCGGCCGGATCGCCGATCGGGCCGCGGACGGCTGGAGCAGCGCGAACGAGCTGGAGGAGCTGGTCGACGCGCTCGCGGTGGAGCTCGGCCGGCCGGTCGGCATCGACGACCAGCGTCATCGCGTGGTCGCCTACAGCCCGCACGAGGACGGCCGCGACGACGCGCGGGCGGCGGCGATCCTGCGGCGCCGCGCGTCCGAGGAGGCGATCCAGTGGTTCGAGCGACGCGGCGTGCGCCAGGCCACGACGGCGGTGCGCACGCCCGCGAACCCGTCGCTCGGGCTGGCGCGCCGCATCTGCATCCCACTGCGCCACGCCGACGTCGCGGTCGGCTACCTGTGGATCATCGACGAGCCGGCGATGGGCGACGAGCAGCTCGCGCGCGTCCTCGCCAGAGCCCGTCGCACCGCCGACCTGCTGCACCGCAACCAGCTGCTGAGGCGCCACGGACGCGCGCAGGAGGAGACGCTCCTGCGCGCCGTCGCCCGGGAGCCCCGCGAGTCCGCGCGCCGCGCCGCCGACGAGCTCGTCAGCGGCGAGCTGCTCGAGCCGGCGAGCGCCTACGCCGTCCTGGTGCTGCGGGCGACCGACGCCGCCGCCTCCGACCGCGACGCCGGCGAGGACGTCGGCGGGCAGCTCGCGGACTCGCTCGAGCGGCTGCGCCGAACGCTCGCGCCGCGCGGCGTCGTGACGGCGATGGTCGGGCGCGACGGGATCGCGGTGCTGGCGTGCTCCGCGGCCGACGACGCCCGTCGGCGCGGCGAGGCGCTCCACGCGCTCGCGCAGGAGATGCGCTGCGGGTCGGAGTTCGAGCGCGTCGTAGTCGGCATCCGCGAGGTGCGCTCGCTCGTGGACCTGCCGCAGGCCTGCGAGCAGGCGCGCACCGCGGCGTCCGTGGCCACGCGCGTCCGCGACGCCGGCGACGTGCTGCGGTGGGAGGAGCTGGGCAGCTACGCGACGATCGCCCAGGCCCGGCAGGCGGCGCATCCGGCCGACGCGATCCCCGAATGCATGGCGCGCCTGCTGCGGCTGCCCGACGCCTCCTGGCTCGTCGAGACGCTCGAGGTCTACCTCGAAGCTGCGACCGACGTCACCGCCACGGCGTCGCAGCTCCACATCCATCGCAGCAGCCTCTACCACCGGCTGCGCCGCATCGAGGCGATCACGGCGATGGACCTGCGGCGCGGCGACGACCGGCTGTCGCTGCACCTCGGGCTGCGGCTCTGGCGGATGGCCGGCTCGCCGGCGCTCGACGGCCGCGGGCACGCCCACATCTGTCGGCCGTCCGCGACCGCGGCGTGCGACACATGTGCGATGGAAACGCCGGCCGGCGGCCCTAGCCTCGATGCAGCCCGGCGGCAGCCCGTCGTCCCGGGTCGAACAGAGGAGACATCGACGTGAACGACAGCCCCTATCGGCCGGTCGCGCTGACCGCCGCGCTCACCGGCGGCGACGTGCTCCCGAGCCAGACGCCGTACCTCCCGAAGGGCGCGGTCGCGATCGCCGACGCCGCCGTGGCGGCGGCCGAGGCCGGCGCGACCTGCGTCCACATCCATGGACGCGACGAGCAGGGTCGCCCGAGCGCCGACCCGAAGCTGTTCGAGCAGATCGCCGGGTCGATCCGCTCGCGCAGCGACGTCGTGATCAACATCACCACCGGCGGTGCTCCGGGCATGTCGGTCGAGGACCGGCTCGTCGGCGTGCGCGCCGTGAAGCCCGAGATCGCGACGTTCAACCTCGGCACGATGAACTACGAGCCGTTCCCGAACCCCGACCGCTGGCCGCAGGTCTCCAGCGACTGGGAGCGCGCCGAGCTGGAGAACACCGGCAACGGCACGTTCGTCAACACGCTCTCCACGCTGCGCCTGTTCGGCTCCACGCTCGCCGAGCTCGGCGTGACGCCGGAGCTCGAGGCCTACGACCTCGGTCACATCAACATGGCCCGCTTCCTGCTCGACGAGGGCACGCTCGCCGGTCCGGTTCGCCTCCAGCTCGTGCTCGGCGTGCTCGGCGGGGCCGGCAAGACGGTCGAGGACATCGTGCTGCTCGCCTCCGCCGCCCGCCGCATCCTCGGCGACGACCTCGGTTCGCTCGGCGTCGCGACGGTCGGCTTCCCGGCGGAGTTCCGCGCGGCGGCGGTCGCCTTCTCGATGGGCATGGACTGCCGCGTCGGCCTGGAGGACAACCTGCGCTCGCGCCGCGACCGCGTCGCGGAGAGCAACGCGGAGCTGGTCGAGGTCGCGGTGACGCTCGCGGACGCGCTCGCGCGGCCGATCGAGCAGCCGGACGAGCTGCGCGCGCGACTCGGGCCGTGGGCGGCGGGTCGCGGAAGCGTCGTGGCGCCGTGAGCGCCGCCGCTCCCGCCGACGCCGCCGCCGCGACGGACACCTGCCTGCGCGGCAAGGTCGCGATCGTCACCGGCGGCGCCGGCGGCCTCGGCACCGCGGTCACGTCGTGCCTGCGCGCCGCGGGCGCGGAGGTGCTGCCGGTGGACCTCGCCGGCGAGGGCTGCTACGTCGCCGACGTCGCGACGCCCGAGGGCAACGAGGCGATGGTCGCCGAGGCGCTCGCGCGGCACGGTCGCCTCGACGTCCTCGTGCTCAACGCCGGCGTCCAGCACCGCGCCTCGATCGAGACGTTCCCGGTCGACGAGTGGCACCGGCTGCTCGACGTGATGGTGACCGGCCCGTTCCTCGCGATCCGCGCGGCGTGGCCGCATCTCGTCCGCGAGCCGGGTGGACGCGTCGTCGCCGTCGCCTCGACGTCCGGCCTCGCCGCCGAGCCGCTCAAGGCCGGCTACGTGACCGCCAAGCATGCGCTCGTCGGCCTGCTCAAGGTCGCGGCGCTCGAGGGGGCGCAGCTCGGCCTGACCGCGAACTCCGTCGCGCCGACGTGGATGGGCACGCCGCTGATCGAGCGGCAGGTCCAGGAGCAGATGCGCCTCCACGGCGAGAGCCGGGACGCGGTGATCGAGCGACTCACGGAAGGGCAGCCGGTCAAGCGCTTCCTCGACTTGATGGAGGTGGCCGAGACGATCCGCTTCCTCGCCACGCCGGCGGCGTCGGGGATCAACGGCTCCTGCATCCCGGTGGACCTCGGTGCGCTCGCGCAGGCATGACGCCGACATGTGTCGCACGCGATCGGCGTCAACGTCGTCGGCGTGTCCGATGAATTCACCTCGGGGCGCTCATAGCCTCGGCGGAGGCGGCGCCAGGATCGCCGCCCGGTCATCCGCGCGTGGTGCCGCGGGTCCCCCAATCGACGGACGAAGTGGAGGAGTACTGCCATGAGACAGGCCAGAAGCTGGCTCCCGATCGCGCTCGCCGCGTGTGCGCTCCCGCTGGGGCTGAGCGCATGCGGCGGATCATCGGGCACGAGCACGTCCGCAAGCGCCGGCGGCGCTTCGCCGGGGTTGATCGGACCGTCCGTCAACGACGTGCCGAAGAGTCCGACGCGCGGCGGTCGGGTGCGCTGGGTCATCTCCAGCGAGCCGGACTCCTACGACGTGACGAACACCTACTCCGGCTTCTCGTGGAGCATGGCCTACCTCGTGTGCAACGGCCTGATGACCTACCCCGACAAGGGCGGGGACACCGGGCTCCAGCCGGTTCCGGACCTCGCGGCCGGCGCGCCGAAGGCGAGCGCGGACACGAAGACGTGGACGTTCACGCTCAAGCAAGGCGTGCACTTCTCCAACGGCAAGGTCGTGACGCCCGCGGACGTCAAGGCGACGTTCATGCGCATGCTCAACCCGAAGTCCTCCGGCGACACGATCGGCTACTTCCTGCCGATCGCCGGCGCGCCGGCGTACAACGCCGGCAAGGCGACCGATCTGCCGGGCATCACGATCTCCGGCCAGCAGATCACCTTCCACCTCACCAAGCGCGTTCCGACGTTCCCGCTGCGGCTCGCGCTGCGCACCGCATGCGTCGTGCCGAAGGGCACTCCCCCGACGCCGCAGACCACGAACGTGCCGCCGACGACCGGCCCGTACATGTACGCGAAGATCGTGCCGGGCCGCTCCGCGACGATGGACCGCAACCCCTACTACGCCGACGAGGTCAAGGCTGGCCTGATGCCGGACCGCGGGTTCGTCGACGGGTATGACATCAGCGTGGGCGGAAGCGACACGCAGGCGAACCTGGCGATCCAGGCCAACCAGGCCGACGTGTCGGCCAACCGCTCCGGCTCGATCGCGCGACTGGCCGCGAACCCCAAGTACAAGTCGCGCATCGTCAGCTTGGCGCTGCCGGAGGTCGCGTACTTCTGGCTCAACCCGCACGTCGCGCCGTTCGACAACGTCAAGGTGCGCCAGGCGATCAACTACGCGATCGACCGCGAGGCGATCGTGAAGGTGCTCGGCGGCAGCCTCGTCGAGTCGCCGTGGGGCCAGGTCCTGCCGCCCTCGTTCCCCGGCGTGGACGCGGCCGACGGCTACCCCTCGAAGCCCGACCTCGCCAAGGCACGCGCGCTGATGAAGGCCTCCGGCGTGCACACGCCCGTGACGACCACGCTCTACAACGTCCAGGGCGAGCCGTACACGAGCATGGGCACCGCGGTCCAGCAGATGCTCGCGCAGATCGGCATCAAGCTCAACGTACGCGCGCTGCCAGGCTCGGCGCTGGTCCAGTACGTCAGCAACGCCAAGAACGCCGCGCCGATGGGCCTGTACTTCTGGCAGGCGGACTACCCCGACGCCGAGGGCTTCGAGTACCCGCTGCTGTGCGGGTGCGAGGAGGTCGGCGGCAGCAACTACGGTCACTACAGCAACCCGGACGCCGACCGCATCATGCAGCAGGCGGTCACGACCCCGCTCGGGCCCAAGCGCAACGCGCTGTGGGAGCAGGCGAACAAGGTCCTGACGGCGGACGCCGCATGGGTGCCGCTCGCGCTGGATCGGTGGATCGACATCTTCTCGAGTCGCTACCACGCCTTCCTGCTCTCCAACGCGATGGGCGGGGCGGCGGACTACGCCGTCGGCTACCTCGACAAGTAGCGCGGAGCCGGATCGAATGACCACCGAACGAGCACGGCGATGATCGCCTTCCTGTTGAAGCGCGTCGCATGGGCGATCGGCGTCGTGCTCGTTCTGACCTTCATCACCTACCTGATCTTCTTCCCGGGCCTGCGCGCAGCCGGGCTCGACCCGGCGCGACTGGCGACGAACAAGACCTCGACGCCGCAGACGGTCGCCAACGCGCGCAAGTTCCTCGGACTCGACCATCCATGGACGTATCAGTACGGCACGTTCCTGCTGCGCCTCGTGCGCGGGCCCTCTCCGCTGGAGCAGGAGGTCTCCTCGGGCCAGGCCGACCGCCTCGGCTTCTCGTTCCGCAACCGCCTCGGTGTGGGGCACCTCGTCGTCTCGCGCTTCGCCGTGACGCTGGGGCTGGTGCTCGGCGCAGCCGTGCTGTGGCTCGGCTTCGCCGTCTTCTTCGGCGTCGCTGCGGCGCTGCGCCCCCGCGGCTGGATCGATCGCGCCTGCTCCGTCTTCACCGGCGCGCTCGCCGGCGTCCCCGTCTACCTGATCGGCTTCACGCTCCTGTACCTGGTCGCCTACGTGCCGACGACGGGCTCGTTCCTCGGCCTCCACTTCGGCTCGTTCACCCTGCTCCCGCTCGTCGGCTACTCGTCGTTGCGGCTGTCGGACCCGTGGCCGTGGGCCCAGCATCTGATCCTGCCGTGGATCGCGCTGGCGCTGGCGATGGTGACGCTGTACTTCCGCCTGATGCGCGCCGAGATGCTGAGCGCGCTCGACCAGGACTACGTGCGCACGGCACGCGCGAAAGGGCTCGACGAGCGCCAGATCGCGCTGCGCCACGCCCTGCGCAACGCGCTGCCGCCCGTCGCGACGCTGTTCGGGCTCGACTTCGGCATCCTGCTCGGCGGCGTCGTGCTCGTCGAGACGGTGTTCGGGATCCCCGGGCTCGGCAGCCTTGCGCTCACGTCCGTGCTGAACCTCGACGTGCCGACGGCGACCGGCGTGATCTTCTTCGCCGGCGTCCTCGTGGTCGTCGTCAACCTCGCGGTCGACGTGCTCCAGGCGCTGCTCGACCCGCGCGTGCGCTACGCATGAGCAGCCTGCGCCGTAAAGAGCGGGAGGTCGCCGCGGGCGACGCCGACGCCGACGTGCTCGGCGCGATGGCCGGCGCGCTGACGGGCGGCGAGGTCTCGGGAGCCGACGCGACGACCGCCAGCTGGCGCGACGTCCGCACGCGCTTCGCACGCGACCGCGTCGGCGTCGGCGCGCTGGTCCTGCTCGGCGCCATCGTCCGCTTCTGCCTGGCCGCGCCGCTGTTCGCGGCGCTCACCGGCCATGCCGTGAACCTGCAGGACTACAACGCCCTCTCGGCCGACGGCCGGCCGCTCGGGCCGTTCTCGAGCGGCTATCTGCTCGGCACCGACTCCAACGGCCGCGACCTGCTCGTGCGGCTCGCCTACGGCGGCCGCGTCTCGCTCGCGATCGCGACGACCGCGACGCTGGCGACGCTGTTCGTCGGCGTCACGCTCGGCATGCTGGCGGGCTACGCGCGCGGGTGGCTGGACACGATCGTCTCGCGCGTGATCGAGGTGACGATGGCGTTCCCCTTCCTGCTGTTCGCGATCGCCCTCTCGATCGTCGGCCAGCACGTCTTCCCCTCCACGTTCGCCTCGGCCGCGATCATCGTGGTGATCATCACGACGTTCTCATGGTTCTACCCGGCGCGCATCGTCCGCGCCCAGGTGCTGTCGCTGCGCGAGCGCGAGTTCATCCAGGCGGCGCGCATGCTCGGGCTCCCGAGCCGGACGATCGTCGCGCAGCACGTGCTGCCGCACGTGCTGCCGAACGTGCTCGTGCTGGGGAGCTACCTCGTCGGCATCAACATCGGCGTGGAGGCGGCGTTGAGCTTCCTCGGCGTCGGCCTGCCGACGGGCACTCCCTCGTGGGGCACGATGATCCAGTCGGCGTCGAGCGTGTACCTGACCTCGCCGTGGCTGATGATCGCACCGGGCGCGATGCTCGTCGCCACGACGCTTGCGACGAACGTCCTCGGCTCCTCGCTCAACGATGCGATCGAGCGCCGGTAGGGAGGCGGAGGCGATGACGACCACGATCGATCCCGTCCGCCCGGTGCTGGAGGTCTCGGACCTGCATGTCGCGTTCGCCACGCGCCGGGGCTGGTTCGAGGCCGTGCGCGGCGTCGACCTCGCGCTCGCCGCCGGCGAGACGCTCGCGCTCGTCGGCGAGTCGGGCAGCGGCAAGAGCACGCTCGGGCTCTCGCTGATGGGGCTGCTGCACCCCACGCGCAGCCGCACGAGCGGGAGCGTGCGGCTCGAGGGGCGCGAGCTCGTCGGTGCCGCGCCGGCGGAGCTGCGCGCGCTCCGCGGCCGCGAGATCGCGATGGTCTTCCAGAACTCGATGACGGCGCTGAACCCGGTCCACCCGGTCGGGCGCCAGGTCGCGGAGGCGATGCTGCTGCACCAGGACGTGACGCGGCGCCAGGCGCGAGCGCGCGCGGTGGAGCTGCTCGGCGAAGTCGGGATCGCCGACCCCGCGCAGCGTTCGCGCGACTACCCGCACCAGCTCTCGGGCGGGATGCGCCAGCGCGTGATGATCGCGATCGCGCTCGTCAACGAGCCGAAGGTGCTCGTCGCGGACGAGCCGACGACGGCGCTCGACGTCACGACCCAGGCGCAGCTGCTCGAGCTGATCGGCGACCTCCAGCAGCGCCTCGGCATCGCGGTGCTGCTGGTGACGCACGACCTCGGCGTCGCGGCCCGGATCGCCGAGCGCGTCGCGGTGATGTACGCCGGCAAGATCGTCGAGCGCGCGCCGAGCGAGCCACTCTTCCGGCATCCGCGCCATCCGTACACCTGGGGGCTGCTCGGATCGATCCCCGGCGGGGGCGCGACGCGGCACCGGCGCCTCGACGCGATCCCGGGCAGCCCGCCGGCGTCCGCGTACCCCAGCGGCTGCCCGTTTCACCCCCGCTGCGCCCATGCCTTCGACGCGTGCGCGACGACCGTCCCGGAGCTGCGGCCCGCCGTGGACCCGCGGCACGAGGACGCGTGCCTGCTCGCCGCCGAGGTCAAGGACCGCATCGGCGCGGAGCGCGGCATGCGCGTCGAGCAGCGCGGCGGCACGCGGCCCGTCGAGTCCGGCGCCGTCGGAGGGGAGCGAGCATGACGCTTGTGGACGGTGCCCCGCTGCTGGAGGTCGAGGACCTGGGGAAGACGTTCGCGAGCCGGGGCGTCCTGCCGGGATGGCGTGCACGCACGCCGGTCGAGGCCGTCAAGGGCGTGTCGTTCTCCGTCCGGCGCGGCGAGACGCTCGGGATCGTCGGCGAGTCCGGCTCGGGCAAGTCGACGACGATCTGCTGCGTCGCCCGGCTCGAGCAGCCGACGAGCGGCCGCGTCGTCTTCGCGGGCCGCGAGCTGACGGGGATGGGGATGCGCGAGCTGCGCCGCGCGCGCCGCCGCATGAGCATGATCTTCCAGGACCCGTACGGGTCGCTGAACCCGCGCCACGACGTCGAGCGGATCCTCGGCGAGCCGCTGGAGCTGCGCGGCATGGACGGCGCCGCGCGGCGCACGCGCACGCGCGAGCTGCTCGAGCTGGTCGGCCTCGATCCCGCTTGCGTCGAGCGGCGCCCCGACGAGTTCTCCGGCGGGCAGCGGCAGCGGATCGGCATCGCGCGCTCGATCGCGCTCGAGCCCGAGCTGATCCTCTGCGACGAGCCGGTCTCCTCACTCGACGTCTCGGTGCAGGCGCAGATCCTCAACCTGCTCGCGGAGCTGCAGGAGCAGCTCGGGCTCACGTACGTGTTCGTCAGCCACGACCTCGGCGTCGTGCGCCACATGGCCGACCGGGTGATCGTGATGCGCCGCGGCGAGATCGTCGAGCAGGGCGCGATCGACGCCGTCTACGACGCGCCGAGCCACCCCTACACGCGCGAGCTGCTGGCGGCGGTCCCCGAGCTCGTGCCGGTCGGCTCCGGACACGACGGATGACGGTCGCGCTCGACGCCGGCCTGCGCATCCCGATGCGCGACGGGGCCGAGCTGGCGGCCGACCTGTATCTGCCGGCGGGGACCGCGGAGCCGCGCGGGACGGTGCTCGTGCGCACGCCGTACGACCGCGCCGTCTGGCGCCCGGGCGCGAAGGGCGCGGACGAGGCGGAGCTGTTCGCCGGCGAGGGCTTCGCGGTCGTCGTCCAGGACGTGCGCGGGACGGGCGAGTCCGACGGCGAGTTCCACGTCTTCCGCCACGAGCGCGACGACGGCTACGAGACGGTCGACTGGATCGCGCGCCAGCCGTGGTCGAACCGCCGCGTCGGCACGTTCGGCTGCTCCTACCTCGGCGAGGTCCAGGTGCTGCTCGCCACGACGCGCCACCCGTGCCACGTCGCGATGGTGCCGATGGCGAGCGCCGGCGCGCTGCACGAGTTCGGCGCGCGCGTCGGCGGCGCCGTCGACCTGCTCGACACGGTCGCGTACTTCGCCAGCCACGGCGCCACGCGCGAGCGGCGGTCGCGTCCGGAGATCGACGTCGAGCGGGCGGTCTGGACGCTGCCGCCGTCGCGCGCGATCGCCGACGCGGGCGGTCCGGTGTCGGACTTCGAGCAGATCGTGCTGAGCGAGCCGGGCGACGCGTGGTGGATCGAGGTGACGCGCCAGGTGACCGACGAGGACCGCTTCGACGTGCCGGCGCTGTTCCTCGACTCCTGGTACGACCAGCGGCCGGCGAAGACGCTCGCGCTGGCCGAGCGGCTGCGGGCGACCTCGTGCTCGCCGGCGGCGCGGCGCAACCAGTTCGTCGTGATCGCGCCGGGCACCCACTGCGCATGGAGCAAGCTCCGCGAGCGCACGCTCGTCGGCGAGCTGGACGTCGGCGACGCGCGCTTCCCGCTCGAACGCCTGTGGGTCGCGTGGTTCCGCCACTGGCTCGACGCGGCCGCGCCGGGCGACTTCCCGCTCGCGCCGCTCACCTACTACACGATCGGCGCGAACGCCTGGCGCACCGCGCCGTCGTGGCCCCCGCCGGGCGGCGCGTCGCTGACGCTCGCGCTCGCCGGCGACGGCGACGCCGCGCAGCCCGGCCGCGCCGGGCGGCTGGTGCAGGGAACGGTGGACGAGGACGGCCACGACGCCTACGTCTACGACCCCGAGGACCCGTGCCCGACCGTCGGCGGGCTGTCGTACTACCCGGGACTCGGGGTGGCCGGCGCGGCCGACCAGCGCCCCCTGCTCGCGCGCTCCGACGTCGCGGTCTACCTCGGCGACGTGCTCGCGCACGAGCTCGAGGTCACCGGCGAGCCGCGCGTCGTCATCTGGTTCAGCAGCAGCGCCGAGGACACCGACCTCGTGCTCAAGCTGCTCGACGTGGATCCCGGCGGCCGCGCGCTCAACGTCACCCAGACGATCCTGCGGCTGCGCTATCGCGACGGGCTCACGCGCCCGCGCGCGCTCGTCCCCGACGAGCCGGAGCGCGTCACGGTCGAGCTGGGGGCCGTCAGCTACCGGCTGGCGGCGGGCCACCGCATCGGGCTGCTGGTCACGAGCAGCAACTTCCCCGCGCACGACCGCAACACCAACACCAACCTGCCGCTCGACCGCGCGGCGCACTGCCTGCGCGCGACGAACCGCATCCACCACGGCCCGTCCGCGCGCTCGGAGCTGCACCTGCCGATCGCCGCGGCCGCGTCCGCCTGCGACACCTGATGAACGGTCGGGGGGACAAGTTCGGGCGAGTGTCGGGCGACTGGGCGGGCGGCCGCGGCGACACTGGAGGCATGGCTCCGGCGGACCCCGTGCAAGGGCAGGTCGACGCGTACAACGCGCGCGACGTCGAGGCCTTCCTCGCGTGCTACGCGCCCGACACGGAGATCTTCTCCGACCCGTTCGCCGCGCCGGAGCTCCGCGGCACCGCCGCGATCCGCGAGCGCTACGCGCGGCTGTTCGAGGCGGAGCCCGGCCTCCACTGCGAGATCCGCGTGCGCGTGCGCGCCGGCGCCTGGACGGTCGACGAGGAGCTCGTCGCGCGCTCGACCGGCGCGATCCACTGCCTCGTCGCCTACCACGTCGCGGACGGCCTGATCGACCGCGTCCTGTTCCTCGACACGCCCGCGGCGCAGGCATGACGATCGAGGGCTCGCGGCTCACCGCCCCGGAGGTCGTCCTCCAGGACGCGGCGCTCGCCGACGGCCGCGGGCCGCGGCTGGCGCAGCGCGTCAGCGTGCTCGTGCGCGACGGGCGGATCGCCGGCCTGTGGCAGGGCGAGCCGGACCTGGCCGGGCTGCGCGACGTCGTCGCGATCGACGCGAGCGGCGCGACGCTCGTGCCCGGGCTCGTCGACATGCACGGCCACGTCGCGCTGTCGGGCGGCGCGCGCCACCGTGATCGGCTGACGGACGACACCGAGACGATGCTGCGCGTCGCCGAGGAGAACGGCACCGCGGCGTTCGCGTCCGGCGTGCGCTGGATCCGCGACCTCGGCTCCTCGATGCGCACGGTCGACGGAGCGGCGCCGGCGCCGCTCGCGGTGACGCTGCGCGACCGCTGGCGCGCCCGCGCCGACCGGCCGGTCGTCGTCGCCGGCAGCACCTGGATCACCTGCCCCGGCTACCTCGGCGACGGCGTCGGGATCGACGCGCCCGACGGCGGCGCGCTGCCCGCGCTCGCCCTGGCGCAGCTCGAGACCGGCGCCGACTTCGTGAAGCTCTACCTCGAGGGCCCCACGCCCGAGGCCTGTCCGTGGACGGTCGAGGAGGTGGCGCGCGCGGTGAAGGCGGTGCACGCCGAGGGGCGCAAGGTCGCCGTGCACGCGGTCTCGCACGCGGCCGCGCAGGTGGCGGCTGCGGCCGGCGTCGACACGCTCGACCACGGCTTCGAGCTCGACGACGAGATCGCGCGCACGATGGCGGGCAACGGCGTGGCGCTCGTGACGACGCTGTCGGCGCTGCGCGCGTTCTGCGACTACGGGACGCTCGCCCCCTGGACGCGGCACGGGCCGCTGCTCGAGGAGCGCCGCGAGCAGCTGCGGGTCGCGGGCGAGAGCGTCGGCGTGGCGCTGGCGGCCGGTGTCACCGTCGTGGCCGGCAGCGATCAGGGCGGCGGCAGCGTGCGCGCCGGGCACCTGGCGCTGGAGCTGGAGCTGCTCGTGCAGGCGGGCATGTCGCCGGTCGACGCGCTCGCCGCCGTGACGTGGCGCGCCGGCGAGGTGCTCGGCATTCCCGCGGCCGGCCGGATCGAGGTCGGCGAGCCGGCGACGTTCCTGCTCGTGCACGGCAATCCGCTCGAGGACCCGTCCGCCCTCTGGCGCGTCTGGCTGCGCGCGGGCGCGTGAACGAGCGCGGTGGAACGTCCACCCCATGATTGAATTCAGACTGCATTGAGCCCGCCCGATCCGATGACCGCCTCCCCGCCCCGCTACGTCCTGCGCGTCGAGGAGATCAGCGCCGTCCTGCGCACGGAGATCGTCGAAGGGCGGCTCGCCCCCGGCTCGCACATCCATCAGGAGGCCGTCGCGCAGCGGCTGGGCGTCAGCCGCGTCCCCGTTCGCGAGGCGCTGCTGCAGCTCGCGAACGAGGGCCTCGTGACGCTCGTGCCCAACGCCGGGGCCCACGTCTCGACGCTCGACCTCGCCGAGCTGCACGAGATCTACCTGCTGCGCGAGCGCCTCGAGCCGTTCCTGCTCGCGACGAGCTGCCTGCGACTGGAGCAGGCCACGCTCGCGCAGCTCGCCGAGCTCGCCGCCGAGATGGAGCGTCTCGTCACCGTCGTCGACGGCGACGAGCGCTGCTCCGACGAGTTCGCGTGGCTGGAGCTCGACCAGCGGTTCCACCAGCTCACGTTCGTCGGCGCCGACCTGCCGCACTTCCGCGCGCTGTCCGAGGGCTTCTGGAACGCAACGCAGCGCTACCGGCACGCCTACATGCTGCTGCCCCACCGCTACGAGATCACGCACCGCGAGCACGCCATGCTGCTCGACGTGATCGACCGGCGGGCCGCCGCCGACGCCGAGGGTCTGCTGCTGATGCACATCCGTCGCACGCGCGTGACGCTCGAGGCCCACCCGGAGTTCTTCGACGCGGGCCGGCTGGAGGCCGCCGCGGACGTCTCGCCGGACGCCGGATGAGCTGGGCGCGATGACCGCTCCTCCGATCACCGATGCGCCTCCGCGCCTCGACGTGCTGCAGGCCGTCGAGAGCCGCGTGCTGTGGCTCGCGACGTCGATCGTGCACCACGCGAACAAGGTGCGCAGCACGTCGTCGGGCGTGAAGGTCGGCGGCCATCAGGCGTCGTCGGCCTCGATGGCGTCGATCATGACGGCGCTGTGGTTCCAGCATCTGCGCGCGCCGGACCGCATCTCGGTCAAGCCGCACGCCTCGCCGGTGCTGCACGCGATCGAGTACCTGCTCGGTCAGCTCGACGGCAGGTATCTGACGACGCTGCGCGAGTTCGGCGGGTTGCAGTCCTACCCCTCGCGCTTGAAGGACCCGGTGCCGGCGGACTTCTCGACGGGCTCGGTCGGCATCGGCGCGACGGCGACCGTCTGGAGCGCGCTCGCGCACCGCTATGTCGCCGGCCACTTCGACGTGCCGCAGGGCGGCCGTCAGATCGCGCTGCTCGGCGACGCGGAGCTCGACGAGGGCGCGATCTGGGAGGCGCTCGTCGATCCGGTCGTTCCGCGGCTCGGCGAGCTGCTGTGGATCGTGGACCTCAACCGCCAGTCGCTCGATCGCGTCGTCCCGGACATCGCCTACGGCCGCATCGCCGGGATGTTCGAGGCGGCCGGCTGGCACACGATCACCGTCAAGTACGGGCGGCGGTTGGAGGGGCTGTTCGAGCGCAGCGGCGGCGCCGCGCTGCGTCGGCGGATCGACGGGATGGGCAACGAGGAGTACCAGCGGCTGCTGCGCTCGCCCGCCCGCGAGCTGCGCGAGCGGCTGCCCGGCAGCGGGCGCGGCCGGCGCGAGCTGGAGCGACTCGTCGCGGACCTGGAAGACGACGAGCTCGTCGCCGCGGTGCGCGACCTCGGGGGCCACGACCTGCGGCTGCTGCTCGACGCCTACGCCGAAGCGGACGCCGTGACGGACCGGCCGTCGGTGATCTTCGCCTACACGATCAAGGCGTGGCGGCTGCCGACGCAGGGCCACCCGGCGAACCACTCGGCGCTGCTCTCCAACGCGCAGTGGGAGGGGCTGGCGAGCGAGCTGGGCGCCGACGCGGCGGATCCCTGGGCGCCGTTCGAGCCGGACTCGCCGGAGGCCGAGCTGTGCCGCCGGGTCGCGGCACGCCTGGAGCGCGAGCCGCGCCCGCAGGTCGAGCCGCCGGCCGTGCCGGCCGACGTCGGCCGCTCCCATGCGGGCACCGCCTCGACGCAGCAGGCGTTCGGCCGCTTCTTCGTCGACCTGGCGCATGGCGCCCCGGAGGTCGCCGAGCGGGTCGTGACGGTGAGCCCGGACGTGGCGTCCTCGACGAACCTCGGTGGCTGGCTCAATCGCGTCGGGATCTGGCATCCCGGTCAGCGGATCGACTGGTTCGCCGACGACACCGACACGCTCGTGCGCTGGCGCGAGAGCGAGCACGGCCAGCACGTCGAGCTCGGGATCGCGGAGGGCAACCTCGTCGGACTGCTCGCCGAGCTGGGGTGCACCTGGTCGCGGGACGGTCAGCCGCTGCTGCCGATCGGCACGCTGTACGACCCGTTCGTCAACCGCGCGCTGGAGCCGTGGTCGTTCGGCATGTACGCGGGCGCGCAGTCGATCCTCGTCGGCACGCCGTCGGGGGTGACGCTCGCACCGGAGGGCGGCGCGCACCAGTCGATCACCACGCTGTCCGTGGGCCTGGAGCAGCCGCGCTGCATCGCGTGGGAGCCCGCCTTCGGGCAGGACCTCGAGTGGGCGCTGCTCGACGCGCTCTCGCGGCTCGGTCGGCCCGGCGGCTGCTCCGCCTACTTCCGCCTCTCCACGCGCCCGCTCGACCAGGCGCTCGCCACCGTCCCCGAAGACCCGCAGGCGCGCGAGCAGCGCCGCCGCCTGGCGCTCGCGGGCGGCTACCCGCTGCGGCGCGCGGACGGCGCGCCGGCGGTGAGCCTGGTCGGCGTCGGTGCGATGCTGCCCGAGCTGCTCGCCGCCGCCGACGAGCTGAGCGCCGCGGGGCATGCGGTCGACGTTGTCTGCCTCACCTCGCCGGATCTGGTCTTCCGCGCGGTGCAGGCCCGGCGGGGCCTGAGCGATCGCGACGACGCGATCCTCGACGAGCTGTTCCCGGCCGCGCGCGCCGCGCCGATCGTGACGGTGCTCGACGGCCACCCGCACACGCTCAGCTTCCTCGGCGCGATCCGGAACGTCCCGATCACCTGTCTCGGCGTCGACGACTTCGGCCAGTCCGGCGACGTCGAGGACCTCTACCGCTGCTTCGGCATCGACACCGACACGATCGTCGGCGCCGCAGTGGACCTGCTCGCATGACCGACATCACGATGCCCAAGCTGTCGGACTCGATGGAGTCGGGCACGATCCTCAGCTGGCTCAAGGCCGACGGCGCGGCGATCGCCGCCGGCGAGGAGCTCGTCGAGATCGAGACGGACAAGGCCACGATGACCTATGAGGCGCCCGACGCCGGCACGCTCTCGATCGTCGCCGCGGTCGGCGAGCCGCTCCCCGTCGGCGCGGTGATCGCGCGCATCGGCGCAGGCGCCGAGGTGCCCGCAGCCGCCGGCGACGTCTCGGCGGCCTCCGAGCCGGCGCCCGCAGCCGCCGCGACGCCTGCCGCGCCGGCGCGCCACGGGGCGACCGGCGACGGCCGCGCCGCCGCGGCCACGGCGACGCCGATCGCGCGCCGGCTCGCGGCCGCGCACGAAGTCGATCTCGCGGCGCTTGCGGGCAGCGGCCCGCGCGGGCGCGTGACGCGCGCCGACGTGGCCGCCGCGGCGGGGATCGCCGCGCCGCCCGCGCCCGCGCCCGCGCCGCCTGTCACCGCGCCGCCCGCCGCCGCCCCGCCCTCCGCGGGCGCCGACGGCGTCGTCGTGCAGGAGCTCACGCGCTTGCAGCAGGTCGTCGCCCGCCGCATGGCGGAGGCGAAGGCGACGGTGCCGGAGTTCCAGGTCCAGACCGAGGTCGCGATGGACGCGGCGCTCGAGCTGCGCGCACGCCTCAAGGCGCTCGGCGACGAGCTCGTGCCGTCGGTCAACGACCTGATCGTGAAGGCGAGCGCGCTCGCGCTGCGCGAGCACCCGCTCGCGAACGGCTCCTACAAGGACGGTCGCTTCGAGCTGCACCCGCGCGTGAACGTCGGCATCGCCGTCGCCGCGCAGCACGCGCTCGTCGTGCCGACGATCACGGACGCCGACACGCGCTCGCTCGGCTCGATCGCCGCCGAGGCGCGCCGCCTCGCCGAGCGGGTGCGCGACGGGTCGATCACGCCCCCGGAGCTGTCGGGCGGGACGTTCACCGTCTCGAACCTCGGCATGTACGGGATGACGGCGATCAGCCCGGTGATCAACCTGCCGCAGGCCGCGATCCTCGGCGTCGGCGCCACGCGCGCGACGCTCGCCCGCGCCGAGGACGGCGAGATCGTCGAGCGCCGGCTGATGACGCTCACGCTCACCTGCGACCACCGCATCCTCTACGGCGCCGACGCCGCCCGGTTCCTCGCGACGATCCGGCAACTGCTCGAACAGCCGCTCCGGCTCGCGCTCTAGCCACGGCGGCGCAAGAATCGGGCGTGCGCCCGCGTTCGCCTTGGTGACGATCGCCATGGCCGCAGTCGACATCGCCACCGAGATCAGCCGCTTCGAGCGCTGGCACTACGAGTTCGAGCTCGACGGGCACCGCACGCCGGTGTGGGATCCCGGGCACCGCAACCGCCACCGGCAGCGGCGGTCCTACGTCTTCGACAACCTCGTGCGCGCCTGCGGCGGCTCGCTGCGCGGGCGGCGGGTGCTCGACCTCGGCTGCAACGCGGGCTGGTGGTCGCTCGCGGCGATCGAGGCCGGCGCCGAGCGCGTCGTGGGCGTCGACGGGCGCCGCATGCACGTCGAGCAGGCGGAGCTGGTCTTCTCCGTGAAGGGCGTCGACCCCGCGCGCTACGCGTTTCACGAGGCCAACCTGCTGGCGCCGGATGCGCTGCCGCACGAGCCGTTCGACGTCGTGCTCTGCCTCGGCCTGCTCTACCACGTCAACCGTCCCTATGAGCTGATGGAGCTGATGGCGCGTGCGCAGGCAGCGGTGATCTGCATCGACACCGAGGT
Source organism: Conexibacter sp. (assembly GCA_035637995.1). Taxonomy (GTDB): domain Bacteria; phylum Actinomycetota; class Thermoleophilia; order Solirubrobacterales; family Solirubrobacteraceae; genus Conexibacter. Next base: position 36,295 of record DASRAV010000040.1, read on the forward strand.
CAGCCAGCGGCCCGGCTCGGCGTTCGACGTGCGCTTCGACGATCCCGAGAACCCGAAGGACGCCGTCGACGACGCGTTCGTGCTCGTGCCGACGCGCCGTGCCGTGCACGACCTCGTCGGCCAGTTCGGCTACGACTGCGCGACGCTCGCGCCGCGCTTCGACGACTGGGAGGCGTGCCGCGACTACCGCGTCGGGCTGCGGCGGGCGTTCCTCGCCGCGCGCGCGGGCGCGCTCGACCTGTCGGCGCTGGTGGTCGAGACCGACGGCGCCGGGCGCCGCATCCGCGACACGGGCCGCTGGGCGCTGCGCAGCGCGCGCGCCGCCGTGCGCGGGACGCCCGCGCGGGGGACGACGGGCGCATGAGCGCCCGCCCGCTGCTCGCCGCGCTCGCGGCCGCGCTCACGCTGCCCGCCGTCGCGCACGCGGCGCCCGAGACGCTGTGGCTCGACGCGCACGACGCGGTCGCGAACGAGCAGCCGACGGTCGTCGCGAAGGCGCACCTGCTGGCCGGCCATTCGTACAGCGTGACCGTCGAGGGGACCTTCAGCATCGTGCCGGCCGCGCGCTGGCGCGTCCCCTCCGTCTGCGGCACGCCCGCGCCGCGCCCGCGCTTCCCCTCGCCCGACGTGGAGAACGGCAAGGTCGGCGCCGACGCGGAGGTGCAGCTCGCGCGCACGACCGACAACGGCTGCTCGGGGCACTATCCGCGCCCGCACAACCGCTTCCAGATCGACGTCGGCAACGGCTTCCGGCACCTGCCCGCCACCGGCGAGCCGTTCGGCGACGTCGCGCCCGCCGACCGCTACACCTACCGCGTCACCGGCACCGGCGCCGCGGCCCGCTTCCGCATCTTCGACAAGCCCGCGACGGACAACTACGGGATGCTGCGGATCGTCGTCACCGACACGACGGGCGTGCCGCAGCCCCAGCCGCTGCCGCGGGTGCCGCGCCCACGCTGCGTCGAGCGGCGCGCGTTCACGCTGCGCCTGCGCCGCGGCGTGCGCCACGCGACGGTGACCGTCGGCCACCATCGCGTGCCGGTCCACTACGGCAGGCGCGCGAGCGCACGCATCGACTTCCACGGCACGCGCCGGGCGCGGCTGCGCGTGCGGGTCGTGCTCGTGACCGCGTCAGGGCACCGGCACGTTCGCGTACGGACCTACCGCACCTGCGCCCGCTGGGCGCCGCGCGGGACATGACGTCCTGACGGACGACGTTCGGACGAAATCGCCTAAGCGGCAGCCAACAACCGCTTCCTAGCCTGCGTGACGTCGCCGTCCGGTACCAGCAAGGAGCCCCGCCAGCATGAACCTCCCCCGCCGCGTGGGCCTCGTCGCCGCGCTCGCAGCCCTCGTCCTCGCGGTCACGGCGACGTCCGCGCTCGCCGCCTTCGGCGAGCTGAGCGCGTTCGGCTCCTACGGCACGACGCAGGGCGCCTTCAAGCTGCCGCAGTTCGTCGACGTCGACACGCAGCAGAGCCAGGTGCTCGTCGGCGACTTCAACACCGCGCTGGACGTCCCGTTCCGGATCGTGCCGTTCACGCACGGCGGCACGTCGCTGCCGCCCTACGCCACCGACACCGCGTCGCTGTCGAGCATCCTCGACGGGGCCGTCGACTCCGCCAACCGCCGCGTTTACGTCGTCGAGCGCGACCGCCCCTCGCCGGACGACCCGCCGCCGCCGCCGAGCGACGACGTCCTGCAGCTGGGCCTCGACGGCGGCCACGTCCAGTCGCTCTTCGCAGCGGGCACGATCGGCAGGGCGCTCGACCCGGACACGAACCACGCCACCGGCAAGCTCGACCCGATGGCGATCGCGGTCGTGCCGGCGGGCAGCCCGGGCGCGGGCGACGTCTACGTCGCGGGGCTGATCGGGACCGCGGGCGGCGCGAGCACGCATCTCGCGGTGCTGCGCTTCGACGCGGCCGGCAACGAGCTGAACGAGATCGGCGGCGGCAACGGCACCGCCCCGGGCACGTTCAACCCCGGCTCCGACGGCTTCGGCATCCGCGGCCTCGCCGTCGACCCGCGCGACGGCAGCGTCTGGGTGCTCGACAGCTTCAACGACGACCTCGCGACCGCCCCGGCCGAGGACAACTTCGGACGCGTCCAGCACTTCAGCCCCACCGGCACGTTCATCGAGCAGATCGCCTCGAGCGACGCGCACCCGATCTACGCCGCCGGCACGAACGCGGACGTCGCGGTCGGCCCGGACGGCTCGGTCTGGCTCGACACGTTCATCGCCGACACGGGCAGCGGCGAGGAGTACGGCGTGATCCGCTTCGCGCCCCAGCAGGGCGGCGGCTATCAGGAGGCGCAGCGCTTCGGCACCGCCGGCACGGGCAGCTGCCAGTTCCCCGCCGCGCCGCTGCTCGCGGTCGCGGGCACCGACGTGTGGACGACCGTCGGGCGCCTGCTGCCGACGCTTCAGGGCTACGCCAAGGTGAAGCTGTTCGGGGCCGGGGGCAGCGGCTGCGCCGGTGGCAACCAGGCGCCGGTCATCACCCCCGGGAGCGTGCAGGCCGACCCGGCGACGCCCGTCAAGGGCGAGCAGATCGCGCTCACCGCCGCGGCGACCGACGACGGGCCCGCCGGCGACCTGACGTGGCAGTGGGACCTCGACGGCGACGGCAGCTACGACGGCTCGCCGTCGGCGAGCAGTGCGGCGTCGACCACGCTGAGCACGGTCGGACCGGTGACGCTGAAGGTGAAGGTCACCGACGCGGACGGCGAGAGCGACGAGCAGACGCTCGACCTCGTCGTCACGAGCCAGAAGCCGGTCGCGTCGTTCACGGCCAGCACGACGACGCCTGTCGCGGGCCAGGACGTGACGTTCGACGGCTCCGGCTCGCACGATCCCGACGGCACGATCGCGTCCTACGAATGGGACACCGGCTCCGGCTTCCACGCCGGCGGCGCCACGCTGCACGCCTCCTTCACCGCCGGTGCGCACACGGTGCGCCTGCGCGTCACGGACGCCGACGGCGACGTCTCGACGGCGGCGCGCAAGGACCTCGTCGTCGCGCCCGTGCATCACGACCCGCCGGGCGGCGGCCCCGCGCCCGACACGACGCCGCCCCGGCTGACGCTCGGCAAGCCCGCGCAGAAGGGGACGAGCGGACTGACGCTGACGGTCGCCTGCCCGGCGACGGAGCATGCCTGCACGGGCACCGCGGTGCTCGAGACGGCGACAGCGGTCGCCGCGAAGCGCGGCCGCAAGGCCAAGAAGAAGGTGCTCACGCTCGGCAGCGCGCGCTTCTCGCTCGCGGGCGGCAACGACGCCAAGCTCACGATCAAGCTCAGCGCGAAGGCGCGCAAGCTGCTCAAGCACGGCAAGCTGCGCGCCAAGCTCGTGATCACGGTGCGCGACGCCGCCGGCAACAGCAGCACGAGCACGAAGAGCGTCGGGCTGAAGGCGCCCCGCAAGCGGCGATGAGGCGGACCCGGCCCGCTCGCCGGGGACGACGCCCGGCGGCCCGTGCCGCCGCCGTGCTCGTGCTCGCCGCGGGCTTGGGGCTCGCGCCCGCGGCGCATGCCGCGATCGCGCCGGCGACCGTGGTCGACGGGCCCTCGGCGGACGTCGTCGATCTCGGCGGCGTCGCGCTGGCGCCCGACGGCAGCGGCGGGATCGTCTACCGCAAGCGCGTCGACGGCGTGCCGCACATCTTCGCCGCGCGCTTCGCAGACGGCCGCTGGGGCGCGCCGCTGCGCGTCGACGCGGGCCAGCGGTTCGCGTCGAGCTGGCCGCGCATCGTCGCGATCCAGCGCGGCACGCTGCGCGTCGTCTGGGTGCAGGAGTTCGGCCCCGGGACGGACCGCCTCTATGCGGCGACTGCGGCGGACGGGGGCGGCTTCGGCGCGCCGTGGCTGGTCGATGCGAATATCGGCGAGGCGACGGCGACGTGGCCGGTGCTCGCGGCCGAGCCGGGCGGGCGCACGTATCTCGCCTACCGCGTGCTCGGCTTCACCGGCCAGAGCGGCAACCCGCCGCCGGGCTACGTCGCGGGGCAGATCCGCCTCGCGCGCTTCAAGGGCCCCGGCTGGGAGTCGCTCGGGATCGTCGCGCGCAACCCGGCGACGTTCGTGCGGGCGCCGAGCGCCGAGAACCAGCCGCGGCTCGCGGTGACGGCCTCCGGCGACGCCGTCGTCGCCTGGCAGGAGCCCGACGACGACTTCGTCGACCGCATCTGGGCGCGGCGGATCTTCGCCTCGGGCCTCGGCATCCCGCTGCTCGCCAGCCCGGCCGCCGCCGACGCCTTCGACCTCGGCGGCGGCGCCTTCGGCGAGGCGACCGTCGTCGCGCGCGTGCAGCCGCCGGGCGGCGCCGGCGGTGCGCCGCGGCTGTACGTCGATTCGCTGCCGTCGATGTTCGAGGACAAGAGCGCCGCGTTCACCGGCGCGCGGCCGCTCGGCGGCGCCGTGGCCGGGCTCGGTGTGCCGGCCGTCGCCGACGACGGGACGAGCGCCTGGGGGGTGGTCGCCGGCGCCGGGCCGCAGGTGCTCGCGGGCGCCGGCGACGACCAGGCGACCGGCGCCCTGGGCCGGGTCGACGACGGGACCGGCGCGGGCGACGCGGCGCCGGCCGTCGTCGCGGGCACCGACGGCTCGGGCGTCGTCGCGTGGCGGCTGACGCGCGGTGCGCGCAGCGGCGTCGCGCTGCGCGTGACGGACACGCGTGGGCGGCGCAGCGCCGCGCTCGTGGCCGCTCCGGCCGGCGGTCCCGTCGACGACCTCGCGGCCGCCGGCAGCGGCCTCGGCGACGCGCTCGTCGCCTTCCGTCAGGGCGGCGACGGCGCGGGAGCGATCGCGGTCGCCACGGTCGACGCGCCCCCGCAGGCCTTCCATGTCTTCGCGCCGCTCGGGTGGGTGCGCGGCCGCCGCGCACGCGTGACGTGGGAGGCCGCCGCGGATGCGCTCGGCCCCGTGCGCTACACGCTCGTCGTCGACGGCCGCCGGCTGTCATCCCAGTACGGCCGCTCGCGCGTGCCGTATCGCGACCGGCTCGACGACGGCCGCTACCGCGTCACCGTGCTCGCCACCGACGCACGCGGCCAGCAGACGCTCGGCAGCTCCGACACGCTGCACGTCGACGGCACGCCCCCGACGGCCGCGATCGCGCTGCACGGGCGGCGGCTGCGGGTGCGCGTGAGCGACGGCCCGCGCGGGCAGGTCGCCGGCGTGCGTCCCGGCGGCACGCGCGTGCGCTTCGGCGACGGGCACAGCGCCGGCGGCGGCAGGCAGGTGACGCACCGCTACCGGCGCCCCGGGCGCTACCGCGTGCGCGTCGCGGTGCGCGATCGCGCCGGCAACCGCGCGGCGCTCGCGTGGACGGTGCACGTCCGATGAGCCGCCCGCCCGTGTGCGGCGCAGCGCTCGTGCTCGTGCTCGCGGCGCTCGTTCCTGCGACCGCGCAGGCGCGCTGGAGCGCGCCGGAGCTCGTGTCCGCCTCGACGAGCGAGCAGGCGCAGGCCGGCGTCGTCCCGGGGGAGGTCGACGTGGCCGCCGACGGACGCTACGTCGTCTTCCGCACCAGCTCGCGCAACCTCTTCGACGACCCCGAGCCGCTCGGCGCGTTCCGGCAGGGCGGGATCTTCCGCAAGGACCTCGCGACGGGCGCGCTCGCGCTCGTCGCGCCCGGCAACCTCGTCAGCACCGCCGACCCGACCGACGTCGAGGTCGGGGCGGCCGACCCGTCGATCAGCGCCGACGGCCGCTACGTAGCGTTCGACACCGCGCAGGGGCTCGTGCCCGCGGACGCGAACGGCGTGCGCGACGTCTACGTGCGCGACATGACGCTCGCGCCAGGAGCGCCGGGCGCCTATACGCTCGTCTCCGCGCCGGACGGCGCCGACGGACCGCTCGCCTACGACCCGGCCGTCAGCGGCGCGGTCGTCGACGCGCGCGACGCGATCGGCGACGACGGGCGCGAGGTGGCGTTCCGCACGCGCGACGCCACGTCCGACGCGGTCCCGGGCGGCGCCGCGGGCGGGCAGGTGCTCGTGCGCGACCTCGACGCCCGTCGCACGACGCTCGTGACCGTCGGGCTCGACGGCACGCCGGCCGGCGGCGCCGAGAACGCGGCGCTCAGCGGTGACGGGACGACGGTCGCGTGGGCCGGCTCGAACGTCGCCGCGCAGGCGCCGACGGTCGCCGGCGAGCAGCCGAACGGGCCGATCGTCGAGTACCTGTGGCGCCGCGTCGCCGACGGCGCGGCGGCGACCACGCGCCGCGTCACCGGCGTCGGGGACCCGGACGATCCCGCCTGCCCGCCCGGTGGGGCGATCTCCTCGCAACGCGGCCCGACCGCCTCCCCCTGCGACGGGCCGTTCCAGCTCGGCGACGCGGGCGGCACCGGCGTCCCCGGCCTGCTCGCGCTGAGCGGCGACGGGCGTCGCGTCGCGTTCGTCGCCGGCCCGCGCCTGCGGGGCCTGCCGACCGACGCCCAGAGCGCGGGCGAGCTGTTCGTGGCCGACATGCGCCCCGGCCGCTCGCGCAAGCAGGCGCTGACCGAGATCACGCGCGGATCGGTCGTCGCGACCGACCTCGCACGCAGCGCCGCGATCGAGGGGGTCGGCCTCTCCGGCGACGGGCGCTACCTGGCCTTCGGCACCACGCGGATCGCGTTCCTGCTCACGCGCCCGACACTCGTGGGCGCCAACGTCAGCGTCTACCTCGGCGCCGAGCAGGTCTACGTCGCCGACCTCGCGCAGCGCACGCTGGAGCTCCTCACGCTGCCGTTCGACGGCAGCCCGCTCGAGACGACCGGCGCCGCCGCCGCGCCGTCGCTCTCCGCGCACGGCGAGACCGTCGCGTTCGGATCGGCGGCCGACCGCCTGGTGCCCGGCGACGGCAACTCGGCGCCGGACGCCTTCGTCGTGCATCGCATCCTCGACGCGAGCGCCCCGCTGCCGCAGGTGCTCCCGCCGCTCGATCCGCCGCTGACGTTCGCGCCGCGCCCGATCCTGCGCGCGCAGGCGATCACGCGGCGCGGCGGCGCGATCGTGTTGCGCATCCTCGCGCCGGATCGCGGCAGCCTGCGCATCCGCGCGCTGCTCGGGCGCGCGACGCTCGCGCGGACCGCACGTGCGACCGCGCGGCCCGGCGACCTGCGCGTGACGGTGATGGTCGCGCGCCGGGCGCGCACGCGGGCGCGGCGCTCGCGCCTGCCGCTGCGCGCGCGCGTGCGACTCGCGCCTCCCGGCGGCCGTCCGCTCACACGCACGATCGTCGTCCGGCGGCGAGCATGGTGAGCCGTACGCACCTCGTCGCACTGCTGGCCGCCGGCGTCGCGCTCGCGTGCTCCGCGCCCGCGCTGGGCGCCGCGACGTGGCGGCTCGAGCAGCCGCCACAGCCGGCCGGCATGCCGTTCCCCGTCCCGCTCGGCGCGCCCGGCGACCTGAAGCTGCTGAGCCCCTCGCGCGGGCTGCTCACCGCGAGCGGCAACGCGGTCGAGCCGCAGGGCGTCTACACGTGGGACGGTCGCACGTGGCGACCGTACATGACGGTGTGCGGCGGCACCGACGTCAGCGCGCGGATCGCGATCGCCGGCCCGAGCGACTTCTGGGTCGTCGCCGACCCGGCGCCGGAGCTGCGCGCGCAGGAGAACGGCACGACGCTGTGCCACGTGCGCGACGGCGCGATCGTCGCCTCCTACGCGGCGCGCCCGGACGGTCCGGACCCGTACACGCAGATGAACGCGGCCGCGTGCGCCTCGCCGTCGGCGTGCTGGTTCGGCGGCGTCGCGCTCGACGGCAGCGCCGGCCGTCGCGGCGCCTTCCACCTGCGCTGGGACGGCACGCAGCTGACGAGCGCGCTCAACCCGCAGGGGCGCGGCGTCAGCGACGTCGAGGCGTTCGACGGCGAGCTGTGGGAGTCGAGCTACGCCGGCGCGGCGGACGAGTCGACGCTCGCTCCCACGCTGTTGACGCCCGAGCCGCAGCCGCTGCTGCTGGGGCGCCTGCTGCCGGGCGGCTTCGCGCCCGACCCGTTCGCCGTGCCGCCCGGCACCGAGCTGCTCGCGCTCGACACGGGCGGCGACGCGCTGTGGGCGGCCGGCGGCGGCGCGGCGTCGGGGCCGGGCGTCCCGCCCGAGACGGGGATCGTGCCAACCGGCCCGCTGCTGCTGCGCCGCCACGACGGGGCCTGGGCGCAGGTGCCGGTGGCCAGCGGCGACGGGACGCCGTTCTCGAGCGAGGATCGCTTCGTCGACGTCGCCGCGGTCCCCGGCACGAGCACGGCGTGGGTCGCGGTCGAGCGCTTCTCCGACCGCCGCGACGCCTACGGCCCGGCGCGCGTGGCGTTGATCGACGCCGACGGCAACGTACTCGGGGACGACACGCTGCCCGCGGACGGCGCGCCGCGCGGCACCGCCGCGCGGATCGACTGCGCCGCGGCGGGCGAGTGCTGGCTGGCGACGTACGGCGGCTGGCTCTTCCACCTCACCGACGGCACGCCGCCGTCGCGCGACACGAACCCCGCGTTCGCCGGCACGCTCACCGCCCGCCCCGACGACGCGCGCACGCCGCAGCGGATCCTCGACACGCTGCCGGAGGACACCTCGCAGCTGTTCGCGCCGCCGCCGGACCAGGGGGACCCGCCGCGCAGGCGTCACCGCCGGCGGCTGCCGGCGCTGATCGCGAAGGTGACCGCGCGCGTGCACGGGCGTCACGAGCTCGTGCTCTCGTTCCGGCTGCGGCGCCGGGCGAAGGTGGGCCTCGTCGGCACGCGCCGGCGCCGCACCGTCGCGCGTGCGCGGCCGCGCACGCTGCGGCCCGGCCGGCGCAGCATCGCGCTGCGCGTCGACCCCGCGCACTGGCCGATGCGCCTGCGCTTCACGACGAAGGAGCTCGGCCGGTGAGCCCCGCCGGCCGCAGGCTGCGCGCGCTCGCCGGCACGATCGCGCTGATCGCGTGCGTCGTCCTGATCGCGCTCGCCGGCTCCGCTCCCGAGCGCGCCACCGGCGCCGACGGCGGCGCGGTCGTGGTGCAGCCGTCGCTCGGCCTGCCGGCCGCGAACGTCGTGCTCGCCGGCGCCGCCCGCGACGGCGCGCCCGGCGAGGCCTGGGGCTACGGCACGCTCAGCGGCGCCGCGACGGATGCGAGCGGCCAGCCGCTGAGCGCCGGCGCCTACGGCTTCGTGCTCGTCCGCCACACCGACGCGGACGGCTGGACGCTCCAGCGCAGCACGGGCACGGAGAGCTTCCGCCCGCTCGACGGGCCCGCGGCCGGGCGCGTCACGTCGGCCGGGGGTGTCGCCGTCGCCGGCGTGCGCGACACCGCCGACGGGCCCAAGGCGACGCTGCTCGTGCGCGCGGCGGGCGCGACGGCCGTCGCGGCGCCGGCGCCCGACCCCTCCGGCGATCCGGGCACCGGCGTCCTGCACGCGGGCGAGCGCCTGCTCGACGGCCAGGGGACCGCCCTCGCCGCGGTCGACGAGGACGGGCGCACCGGCGTCTTCGTGCCCGCCTTCGGCGGCGCCGTCGACAGCGCGATCCTGCATTGGGACGGGCAGGCGTGGAGTCGCGAGCCGATCGACGTCCCGGCCGACTCGTCGAGCTTCTTCCAGGTGCAGGCGCTCGCGGCCAGCTCGCCCGACAACGCGTGGCTGCTCGCGCAGGAGTCGCCCGACCTGGGGCGCGGGGTCGTGCTGTTCCAGCGCGTCGTCGACGGTGCCGGCGCGCACTGGGAGGAGCGCCTGCTCGGCGCCAGCCCGTTCGCGCAGAGCGCCCCGCCGGGCACCGGCGTGCAGGCGCTCGGCGGGCGCGGCTGGCCCGGCGACCCGCTGTCCGTCACCGAGCAGCGCGTCTGGGTCGACGGCACCGCTCAGGCCGGCGGGGCCGCGCAGGACTTCACGCTGGCGTACGACGTCGCCTCGGGACAGGTCGCGCACACGTGGTGCGACATCGCCGCGACGGGCGGGACGCCGCTGTGCGACCTGCCGCTCGGCTCCGGCCTCGCGTCGACCGGCTACCGCAGCTTCGCGTTCCCGGGAGCGGGCGACGGCACGCGGATCGTCACGAACGCGCCCGCGGTGCCGGGCAGCGACGGCACCTCGCACGGCGTCTGGCTGCAGCTCGACGACGCCGGCGCGGCGCGGCGCCCGGGCATCGGCGGCACGGGCGCGACCGTCGGGGCGCGCAGCGGCGCGTTCGCGGCGCCGGACGACGGCTGGCTCGGCGGCGTGCACGCGGTCGGCCGCGTGACGCGCACCTCCGCGCCGGTCCGGCTCGTGCCATGGCCGCTCGACGTCCGCCATCCGCTCAGCGCCGCGGCGACGCAGCCCGGCGCGACGCCGGGGGATCCGAGCGCCGCCGTGCTGGCGGTGGGCGCGGCGGGCACGATCGTGCGCTACACGCCGAGCGGCGGCTGGAGCCCCGAGTTCCTCCTCAACGGCGTCGGCCAGCGCCTGAGCCCCAACCTGCGCGGCGTCGCGTGGCCCGAGCCGCAGCGCGCCTACGCCGTCGGCGACAACGGCGAGATGTGGGTCTGGCGCGGCGAGACCGGCCTGTGGGAGCGCGACGAGGCGGCGCCGAACGACTTCGTGGCGCACCTGATGGGGGTCGCGTTCGCGCCCGGCGATCCGAGCCGCGGCTACGTCGTCGGCAAGGGCGGCGTGCTGCTGCGCTACGGCAAGACGTGGACGCAGGAGCCGCTGCCGGCCGCGGCGCAGGGCGCCGACCTGACCGCGATCGCGTTCGCGGGCGGGCAGGCGCTCGTGGCCGCGGGTCGCCACCTGCTCGTCAACGACGGCGGCGGCTGGCGCATCGACCCCGCGGCCGAGCAGCTGCTCGCCGCGCGCCCGGACGCCTCCCTGTTCGCCGTCGCCGGCCTGCCCGACGGCGGCGCGGTCGCCGCCGGCAGGGGCATCGTGCTCGAGCGCGACGGGCCGACGGCGCCGTGGCGGCTCGCCGCGCGGCCGCTCGCCGGCGTGAGCGTCGTCGCGGCGGCGGCCGTGCGCGACGGCGCGCGCGTGAGCGCGGTGCTGTCGGTGACGACCGACCCCGCCTACCCGCGCCCGGACATCCTGCCGCCGGCCGACCCCGGTCAGCCGCCGCCATTGGTGGCGCCGGATCCGCTGCCGCAGGACGGCCTCGTGCTGCGCGAGACGGCCGCGGGCTGGCGCGACGAGGAGCACGGCGCGTGGGAGCAGTCGACGAACGACCTGCCGGCCAAGCCCGACGCCGTGCTGGCGTTCGCGCTCTCCGCCGGCGGCAGCGGCTGGGCGTTCGGCGGCATCACCGGCGAGGAGCTGAACGCCGACGCGGCCGCGAAGGTGCGCGCGCAAACCGCCGCCGCCTACCGCTACGAGGCCGGCGCCGCCGCGCCGCTGCCGCCGCCGGGGGCCGGTCGCGCCACGATCGCGCAGAGCACGCCGCGCGTGCGCTTCGTCGTCGGCGGACACGCGACCTGCCTCCAGCCGTGCGCGGACCTCGCCAACCAGGACATCGGCCCCGACCGCATGCTCACCGCCGGCCTCGGCGTCGCCGCGCAGCTCGCCGCCCAGCCGCACGGGCCGCGCGCGTTCCTCTACACCGGCACGCGCGTGGACGCCGCCGGCGGGGGGCTGACGGGCGCCGAGGGCACGCGCTTCGCGGCGCTCGCCGCAGGCGTCCCGGCCGCGCCCCCGTTCTTCCCCGCGCTCGGCGCGGGGGACGCGCCCGGCGGCGACTCCTCCGCCTTCCGCGCCGGGTTCGCGGGCATGGGGCGTCCGCTCGGCGCCGCCGCGTCGCCGGCGACGATCGACACCGCCTCGATCCCCGGCGCGCCCGCCGACCCGCGCCGCGGCGCCCGCACGCACTACGCGTTCGACAGCTACGGACCGGAGGGCGCGGTGCGCGTGATCGTGATCGACAACTCCGCCGGCTCGCTTGCCGCCAGCGACCCGGCGCAGAACCCGCACGAGCCGCAGGAGCCCTGGCTCGCCGCGGTGCTCGACGACGCGCGCGCGAACGACCTGCCGGCGATCGTCGTCGGCGATCGCAGCCTGGACTCCTCCGACCGCGCGGGCGCCGCCGCCGACGCCGACCGGATCGCGCAGCTGCTGCTCGACCACGGCGCCTCGGCCTACTTCTACGACAGCCCGCACGAGAACCGCGCGCGCCGCATCCCGGCAGGCTCGCCGACGACGCTGCCCGCCTACGGGACCGGCACGCTCGGCTACCCGCAGCCGCAGGTCAACGCGGCCGCCTACTTCGGCGAGAGCGGCGAGCTGCTGGCGGAGGTCGACGCCGCCGCGCGCGACCCGCAGACGAATCGCGCGCCGGTGACGGTGCGGCTGATCCCCGTGCTCGAGGACGTCAGCATCGACGCGACCGACGGCACGCTGCTGCGCCGCAGCCGCGTCGCCCTCTTCCAGGGGCTCGGGCGCCTGCCGCGCGCCGGGCGGGCGAACCGGGCGACGGAGGCGGCGCCGCCGTACGTCGCGCTGCCGCCGACGCCGTGCGTCGGGGACCCGACGTGCGTGACGAAGATCGCGCCGGAGTACACGTTCAGCTCCGCCGACCCCGACCTCGGCGACTTCGTCGCGCACGACCCGCGCTCGATCAACGTGCGCGCCGTGCTGCTCGACGCCCACGGGCACCCGATCGCGGATCCGACCTCGGGCCTCTTCTGCGCCTTCAACGCCGGCACGACGCAGGTGACGATCGCCGCCGGCGGCTTCTCCTACTCGCAGCCGGTGCGGATCCTCGGCGGCGCCGTCCAGCGGCCGTGCGGGACGCGGCCGCTGAACCGCGATCGCTTCCACCGGCCGCCGACGAAGACGTCGCCGCCGCCTGCGAACCAGCCGCCGATCGACCCGCAGATCGCGGCCGTCGTGCCGCCCCCGCCGCCGCCGGCCCCGCAGCCGCTGCCCTCGCCGCCGCCGCCCGTGCCGGCGCCGCCGGTCTACGCGGCGGTGGCGCTGACCCCGCCCGTGACGCCGCCGCCGCTCGCGATCCCGCCGCCGCCGGTGAGCTCGTTCGCGCGGCCGATCCCGCCGGGCGGCGCGGTCGTGCGCGTCTTCGAGGAGAAGCGCGAGGAGGAGGCGGCGCCGGAGTCGCAGTCGGCGTTCGCCGCCTACCACCCCGACGACGTATGGATCCTGCCGAGCGCGCTCACGCTGCTGCTCGTCGTGCTCGTGGGTGCCGGCGCGGGGACGGCCGTCGGGCGAACGCGCCGCCGCAACGCACCTTTTCGGCACTCCGCCTCACGTCGTGTTCACCCGGTGGGCGTCACCGCGGAGCAGGCTCCGGGATGCACCGCTCATCGACGCCCTCCCGTCCCACGGGGGGCCAGGAGGAACACATGAAGCGAGCATTGCGGCGGGCAGTCCTGCCCGCCACGGTCTGCGCCACCGCGCTGGCCGCCATGGCGCCGGCCGCCCACGCCGGCTTCAACGTCCAGAAGTGCAACGGCTCGAGCATCGTGGGCAGCGGCTCGAGCTTCCAGAAGATCATCCAGCAGAACATCTGGACGCAGAACGACCTCGCCACCGGCGGCTTCGCCGGCTCGAACGCCAACCTCAGCTTCTGCCTGCCGGGTTCGCCGTTCAACGACAACAACAACACGATCACGTACAACTCGACCGGCTCGGGCGCCGGCAAGAGGACGTTCGACTCCGACGGCGTCGCACCGTACCGCGCCGGCAACGGACCGGACCGCTTCGTCGCGTTCGACGACGCGCCGACGGCGACGGAGATCGCCAACATGGACGCCGGCGATCCGGCGATCAGCACCGACAACGCCAACATCCGCGTGATCCCCGTCGGCACGGGCGCCATCACAATCTCCGTCCACTTCCCCGACGGCTGCAAGTGGCGCAGCGACTACGACTGGAAGGTCAACAACAGCGACTTCACGACGCGCTTCAAGCTGCCGAACACGAAGTGGGAGCAGGTCTTCGACGGCTCCATCTCGACGTGGGGTCAGCTGCTCGCCATCAGCCCGACGATCCCCGGCATCTCCGCGATCGCGGGCAGCGGCCTGACGAACGCGCAGTGCGTCGCGACGCCGATCAAGCGCGCGGTGCGCTCCGACGTCTCCGGCACGACGTTCAACTTCAAGCAGTGGCTTGAGACGGTCGACCCGTCGCAGTCGCCGAGCTGGGACGAGAACACGCCGGGCGGCCTCGCGAACCTCGACTGGCCCAACGACTCCGGCGCGACGGCCGTCGTGCGCGGCAACGGCAACGGCGGCGTCGCCGCTCAGGTCAACGCGACGAACGGCTCGGTCGGCTACGTCGACCTCGCCACGGCCCGCGCGAACGGGTTCGACATGACCCCGGCCGCGACGCTGCTCACCGCCGACCGCAAGTTCTGGGTCCCGGTGCAGAACGGCTCGGCCGCGTACCTCGACCCGCAGACGACGGAGTTCGGCTTCAAGTCGACCTCCACGGACCGCGGCGCCGCCTGCAACAAGGCGACCGTCGTGAACATCCCGAGCAACCCGGACCCGACGCTCGACACCGACTGGTCCCACACGACGGCCGGCAACTCGCCCGCCGGCTACGGGATCTGCCTGGTCAGCTACGTGGGTGCCTGGGATGACGACAAGGACGCGTACGGCTTCGGCACGGGCGGCTCCGAGCAGAACCTCGCCCGCACGGTGAAGGACTACGTGACCTACATGACGGGCGGCACCGGCCAGTCGCTGCTGCCGCGCTTCGACTACGCGAAGCTGCCGACGTCGTTGAGCACGATCGCGATCAACGGCGCGGCCGCGATCAACTGGAACAAGTAGGGGGCGGGAGAGGCACGGGCGGACGGGACGACCAGGATGTCGGCCCCTCCGCCCGCCCGCATGGAGACAGGACCAGGACAGGTCGCCGTGCATGCGCTCGGCGGCCTGTCCGTCTTCCAGCCCGGACCGCCCCGGACGTCGCTCGACGGCCCGTGGCTCGAGCAGCGCCCGGGGGACCTGCTCGCGCTGCTCGTCGCCGAGCGCGAGCGGGCGCTCGCGGCGGAGGAGATCGCCGAGGTGCTCTGGCCCGGTCGCGGTGCGAGCGCGCTCGGCACCGTGCACCACTTCGTGAGCGTCCTGCGCGACCGGCTCGAGCCCGGTCGCCTGCGCGGGCGCTCAGACGGCGCGATCGCGACCGTCGGTCGGGGCTATCGGCTGGGGGAGCACGTGGTCATCGACGCCGACCGCTTCGCGCTCCACGCCGGCGAAGGACTCGACGCCTGGCGCAGCGGCGCGCGCTCGCGCGCGCTGCGCGAGCTGGGTGCGGCCGACCGCCTCTATTGCGGACCGTTCCTCGGCGAGCGCGACGGACCGTGGGTCGTGCTGGTCGAGCGCGAGCGCCTGCGCGCGCTCGCCTCCGACGTGTGGCGCGCGCTCGCCGACCTGGCGGAGCTCGTCGGCGACCTCGACGGCGCCGCACGCCACCTCGCGCGCCTCGCGGCGCAGGAGCCGTTCGACGACGACGTCCGCCGCCGCGTCGCCGCGCTGGCGGCTCAGCGCCAGCAAACGGAGATCTCATGTCCGTCGAACGGCGAGCAAACCGACCCCTCCTAACGTGCCGCTCATAGTGCTTACGCGCCACAACCACCCGGCTCCCGACGGCCGCGATCGCGCCCAGGTCACGCTCGCGGTCACGGCCGCGCAGGGCGGCGACCGCGACGCGATGCGCTGGCTCTACGTGCGCTTCCGCCCGTCGGTGCTGGCCGCCGTGCGCCGCGTCGTCCACGACGCGCACGAGGCCGAGGACGTCAGCCAGCAGGTGTTCGCGAAGCTGCTGCTCGTCATCGACCGCTACGAGCCGCGCGCGGAGGCGACGTTC
Source organism: Conexibacter sp. (assembly GCA_035637995.1). Lineage (GTDB taxonomy): Bacteria > Actinomycetota > Thermoleophilia > Solirubrobacterales > Solirubrobacteraceae > Conexibacter. The sequence goes on from DASRAV010000040.1 coordinate 52,051, forward strand.
GCCGCCTGGCTGCTGCAGCTCGCGCGCAACCTCGCGATCGACCATCTGCGCCGCCGCCGCGAGACGCTGCCCGACGACGCGCTCGACGAGGCGCCGTCCGCCGAGCCGGCGCCCTCGACGCTGCGGATCGCGATCGACGCGCTCCCGCGCGACCAGCGCGACGTGATCGTCCTGCGCCACCTCGTCGGTCTCTCGCCCGGCGAGATCGCCGCGCACCTGGGCCGCAGCGAGAGCTCGATCCACGGCCTGCACCACCGCGGGCGGGCCGCGCTGCGGCGCGAGCTGTGCGCGCTCGGCTCCGGCCCCTCGGTCCGCCCGGAGGCGGCGTGACGGGCACGAGCGGCGGGATCGTCAGCGTGACGGCCGACGTCGCGCTCGCGGCACGGATCGCCGACGCGCTCGAGCACGCCGGCCTGCCGCAGCGGCTGCGCCTGACCGACGTCGCCGAGGTGCCCGAGACGGCGGCGCTCGTGGTGCTCGGCATCGACGACGAGGGCGGGGCGTTCGCGCTCGAGCAGCCGCGGCTGCTGCGCGAGCGGCTCGACGAGCTGCCGCTGGTCGTGGTCGTGCCGGACGGCAGCGAGCGCCGGCTCGTGCGCAGCGCGCTGCGCGCGCGCGTCGAGGGGCTGCTGACGGTCGCGCAGATCGAGCGGGGCCTCGGCGCGACGGTCCGCGCCGTCCTCTCGGGCCTCACGGTCGTGCCGCGCCGCGAGCGCGCGATGCTCGTGCCCGCCCTCTCCTATCGCGAACGCCAGGTGCTCGCGCTCGTGACGCTCGGCTACGCCAACAGCCAGGTCGCCGAGCGGCTGTTCCTGTCCGAGAGCACCGTCAAGAGCCATCTGACGTCCGTCTTCGCGAAGCTCGGCGTCGCCTCGCGACGCGAGGCGGCGACGCTCGTGCTCGACCCCGACGAGCCGGTCGGCCGCACCGTCCTGTCCACGATCCAGCCCGACGCCGAGCTGGCCGCGGATCCGCTGCCGTGGGCGTGAGCACCGCCACCCGCAGCGTGCCGTTCGTCGCGCTGGAGCGCCAGCACGCGCTGCTCGGCGACGAGCTCGAAGCGGCGTTCCGGCGCGTGCTGCACACGAACGCCTACACGCTCGGGGCGGAGGTCGAGTCCTTCGAGCAGGCGTTCGCGACGACGTGCGGCGTGCCCTACGTCGTCGGCGTCGCGTCGGGGACGGCGGCGCTGTCGATCGCGCTGCGCGCCGCGGGCGTGCTCGCCGGCGACGAGGTGATCGTGCCCGCGCACACGTTCATCGCCTCGGCGCTCGGCGTCGTGCACGCCGGCGCGACGCCGGTCTTCGCCGACGTCGACGAGCACACGGGCCTGCTCGACCCGGACGCCGCGGCGGCTGCGATCACCACGCGCACGGCGGCGATCCTCGGCGTCCACCTCTACGGGCAGGCGTGCGACGCCGACGCGCTCACGGCGCTTGCGCGCCGCCACGGGCTGCTGTTCGTCGAGGACGCCGCCCAGGCGCACGGCGCGAGCTGGCGCGGCAGGCCGGCCGGCTCGCTCGGCGACGTCGGCTGCTTCTCCTTCTACCCGTCGAAGAACCTCGGCGCGCTCGGCGACGGGGGCGCGGTCACGACGGCGGACGCGGGCATCGCCGAGCGCGCGCGGATGCTGCGCAACCTCGGCCAGCAGCGCAAGGGCGAGCACCTGCTGCTCGGCGAGAACCAGCGCCTGCACGGCCTGCAGGCGGCGCTGCTCGGCGTGAAGCTGCCGCACCTCGCCGGCTGGAACGCGGCACGTCGCGCGCACGCCGAGCGCTACCGCGAGCTGCTGCCGGCGTCGCTGCGGATCGTCGCCGAGCGGCCGCAGAGCCCGAGCACGCACCACGTCTTCGCGGTGCGCGTGGCGGCGCGCGACACGGTCGCGGCACGCCTCGCCGAACTGGGCGTGCAGACCGGCGTCCACTACCACCCCGCCGCGCACCGCCAGCCGCCGTTCCGCACGCAGGCGCCGCTGGACGCCGCGGTCCCGAGCGCGGTCGCGTGGGCGGCGGAGCAGCTCTCGCTGCCGATGTTCGCCGAGCTCGAGCCGGACGAGATCGAGCACGTGAGCGCGGCCTGCCACGCGGTGCTGGCATGAGCGCCTCCGGCGGCGAGGCGCCGCTCGGCGTGGCGGTCGTCGGGCTCGGCTACTGGGGGCCGAACCTGCTGCGCGTGCTGGCCGAGCTGCCGGACGTCGAGGTGCGCTGGATGTGCGACCTCGACCCGACGCGGCTCGAGCGCTTCTCGCGCCGCTACCCGGCCGTGCGCACGACCCGCTCGCTCGACGACGTGCTCGCCGACGACGGCGTGCATGCGGTCGCGATCGCGACACCGGTGTGGACGCACTTCGACCTCGCCTCACGCTGCCTGGAGGCGGGCCGTCACACGTTCGTCGAGAAGCCGCTGGCGCCGTCGAGCGAGGAGGCCGACGGCCTCTTGATGGCCGCCGAGGATCGCGGCCTCGCGCTGATGTGCGGTCACACGTTCCTCTACAGCCCGGCGGTGCGGGCGGTGAAGACGCTGCTCGACGAGAACGCGATCGGCGACCTCTTCTTCATCTCCGCCAGCCGCGTGAACCTCGGCCTGCACCAGCGCGACGTGAGCGTCGTGTGGGACCTCGGGCCGCACGACTTCTCGATCCTGCTGCACTGGCTCGGCGAGCTGCCGATCGCCGTGCGCGCCGTCGGGCGCGACTCGGTCGTGCCGGGCGTCGCAGACGTCGCCTTCGTCGCGCTCACGTTCCGCTCGGGCCTGGTGGCGAACATCGAGCTGAGCTGGCTGGCGCCGAGCAAGCTGCGCCGCACGGTGCTCGTCGGGCGCGAGAAGATGGTCGTCTACGAGGACGGCGCGCCCGAGCCGGTGCGCCTGTTCGACCGCGGCGTCGTCTACCGCGACCCGGAGACGTTCGGCGAGTACCACCTCTCCTACCGCACCGGCGACATCCTCTCGCCGAAGCTCGAGGGGCACGAGCCGCTCGGCGCCGAGCTGGCGGACTTCGTGCGGATGGCGCGCGCGGGCGCGGGCGATCCGGTGCTCGCGCGGCTCGCGCGCGACGTCGTGCTGTTGACGGAGGCGGCCGACGCCTCGCTGCGCCAGGGGGGCTCCGAGGTCGAGATCGGGCCGGTGCGCCGCTTCCAGCGGCGCGGCTCCACGGACCTGGTCCCCGCGGGCCTGGTGACGTGACCGCGACCGGCGTGCGGTCGGTTCCCTCCGCCCGCCGGCCGTCGCTTGCGCTCAAGCGTGCGATGGACGTCGTCGGCGCGGCGGTCGGCCTGCTGCTCGCGGCGCCGCTGCTGGCCGTGCTCGCCGTCGCGATCAAGCTCGACTCGCGCGGCCCGGTGCTGTTCCGCCAGTGGCGCATCGGCCGCGGCGGGCGCCCGTTCCGGATCGTGAAGCTGCGCACGATGGTCCCCGACGCCGAGCGTCTGCAGGACGCGCTGCGCGCCGGCAGCCGCGATCCGGGCTGGCTGCTGCTGGGCGAGGACCCGCGCGTGACGCGGCTCGGGCGCCGCCTGCGCCGCACGAGCCTCGACGAGCTGCCGCAGTTGTGGAACGTCCTGCGCGGCCAGATGTCGCTCGTCGGGCCGCGGCCGCTGATCGCCTCCGAGGACGCGCAGCTGACCGGCTGGCAGCGCACGCGCACCGAGCTCAAGCCCGGCCTCACCGGCCTGTGGCAGACGCTCGGGCGCACGCAGATCCCCTTCGAGCAGATGCTCGAGCTCGACCACCTCTACGTCACGACGTGGTCCGCCCGCGGCGACGTGCGGCTGCTGCTGCGGACCGTCCCGGTCGTGCTCAGCCGACGGGGGGCGAACTAGGTGTACGGCCTGGCGCCCGGTCCGCAGCCGGTTTTCCCACAAGAACCATTGCACCTGTTTTATGCGTGTACGTCTGTGGTCCCTATAGGACCCCTGACGTACACGCATAAAACAGGTGTGAGCTGCGTTGGGGATTCCGGCACGGGCACGAGCCACAGCTCCCTTCCCACCCCCTCCCCAGATGCCGTTCGCCGAGGGCCCAGTCACCGATGAGACCGAACCCACGCGTCACGATGCTGCTGGAGAACAACGCCTACCCGGAGGACGTGCGCGTGCGGCGCGAGGCCGAGTCGCTGCGCGACGACGGCTGGGACGTGCACGTGATCGCGCCCCGCGGGTCGCGCCAGCCCGCGCGCGAGCTGGTCGACGGCGTGCGCGTCGAGCGCTTCCGCCTGCCGCCGGAGCGCGAGGGGGCGGGCGCGCTCGTGCTGGAGTACCTCGTGGCGAACGTGCAGTTGCACGTGCGCGCGGCGCGGGCGCTGCTGCGCGGCGCGCGCGTGCTGCACCTGCACAACCCGCCGGACACGCTGTTCCTCGCGGGCGCGCTCGCGCGCGCGCTCGGGCGCGCGGTCGTCTTCGACCTGCACGACCTCGCGCCGGAGCTGTTCGCGGAGAAGTTCGGCGGGCGGGCCGTCGAGCGGGTGCTGCGCGCGTTCGAGCGCTGGAGCGCGCGCGTGGCGAGCGCCGTGGTCGTCACGAACGCGTCCGCGCGCGAGCAGGTGCTGGCGCGCGACGGCGTCGCGGCCGAGCGCGTGACGATCGTGCGCAACGGGCCGCTCGCCGCGACGATCGTCCCCGCGCCGCAGCTGCGCGACGGCGCGCTGCACGATCCGCGGCTGGTGTTCGTCGGCTCGATGGAGTCCCAGGACGGCGTCGACGAGCTGCCGGCGTTGCTCGCGGCGGTGCGCGAGCAACACGGCTTGAGCGGCGCGACGCTGACGTGCGTGGGCGACGGCGGGCGGCGCGCCGCCGTCGCGGCCGCCTGCCGCGCGGCGGGGGTGGGGGGCGCCGTCACGTTCACCGGCACGGTGGCGCACGCGGACATCCCGGCGCTGCTGGCGGTCGCGGACGTCTGCGTCGACCCGGCGCCGCCCGGGCCGCTGAACGATCGCTCGACGATGATCAAGGTCGCCGAGTACCTCGCCGCGGGTCGTCCGCTCGTCGCACACCCGCTGCTGGAGACCCGCCGCACGGCGGGCGAGGCGGCGGCCTACGCGGCCGCGCCCGGCGCGCAGGGGCTGGCCGCGACGGTCGCCGCGCTCGCCGCGGATCCGGCGCGCCGGCGCGCGCTCGCCGAGGCGGGGCTCGCGCGCGTGCGCCGGCTCACCTGGGAGCGCTCCGCCGAGGAGCTGCTGCACGTCTACGCCCCGCTGCGGCAATGCGCATGAGCTACCGGCAGGGCGCCGCGCTCGGCGTCCTCAGCTTCGGCGCGATGGGCGTCGTGTCGCTGATCAGCAGCGTCGTCGTGGCGCGCCTCTACGGCGTCGAGGAGATCGGACGCTGGGCGCTGGCGAGCGCGCCGGCCAGCGCGGCCGCGTTCCTCTCCAGCTTCCGCGAGCGCCCGGCGGTGGTCCGCGAGCTGGCGCTGCTGCCGCCGCGCGCGCCGCGCGTCACCGCGCTCGTCGCGGCGGTGTTCGCCGCCTCGACCGCGCTGACGCTCGTCGTCGGCGCGCTCGGCTTCGTCGTCGCCGCCGCGCTCTACCGCGGGCCGCTGCACCACCCCGACCTCGTGCGCGCGACCGGCGTGGCGATGGCCGGCTACGTGCTCGTGACGAACTCGTGCTTCAACCTCGACACGGTGCTGGCGGCGTTTCGCGCCGCGCGCGCGCTGTTCTGGATCCGGCTCGGGCAGGGACTCGCGTTCCTCGCCTGCGCGGTCGCGTTCGGGCTCGCGTCCCCGAGCGCGATGTCGCTCGTGCTCGCCGGGATCGTCTCCTACGCGCTCTCGCTCGTGCATCGGATCGTCGCGCTGCGCCCGCTGATGCGCCTGCGGATCGCGCGCGCGGAGCTGCGCGACGGGTTCGCCGCGCTGCCGGGGATCGTGCGCTTCGGCCTCAAGATCGTGCCCGGCGGCATCTGCGACGGCACGGCGAACCAGGCGCCGACGTGGATCCTCGCGGCGACGGGCAGCCTCGCGCAGGTCGGCGCCTTCAACCGCGCCGCCTCGCTGCAGAACCGCTTCACCGACCTCAGCTACCGCCTCAACGAGATGCTCTTCCCGACGCTCGTCGAGCGCCGCGCGCGCCACGATCATGAGGGCTTCGACCGCGCGCTGCTCGACTCGCTGCGCTATGCGGCGGGGGGGATGCTGCTGCCGGCCGCCGCGGTCGGCGGCGCGGCGCCGGGGGTGATGGCGCTGTTCGGCCCGGGCTTTGGCCGCGCGGCGGGGGCGCTCGCGGTGCTGTGCGCGGTGCCGGCGGCGGCGACGCTGTCGAACATGCAGCGCCACGCGCTCTACGCCGTCGAGCGGCCATGGCTCGGCAGCGCGGGCGCGGCGCTGCGGCTGGCGGTCACGCTCGGCGCGACGCTCGCGCTGACGCGCTGGCTGGGCCTGACGGGGACCGCGCTCGGCGTCGCCGCCGGCTTCGCCGTCGACCTGACGTTCTCGTGGACGATGACGCGGCGCCAGCTCGCCCTCCCGGTCCGGCGGCTGCTGTCGTGGCGGCTGCGCCTCGCGGTGCCGATCGCCTACGCGGCCGGCTTCGGCGCGGCGCGCGCGACGTGGCTCGCACTCCCGCTGCCGGGCGCGCTGCCGCTCGCGCTCGCCGCCGGCCTCGCCGCGTACGGCGCAGCGTTCGCACTCGCGGGCGGGCTCGCCCCGCGCGACCGCGAGCGCGCTCGCGCGGGCCTCGCCGCGCTGCGGCGCCGGCTCGGCGCGGGCGCCGTGGAAGTCCACGCCCCCGTCACGCGTTCCACTCCTCAGGATGCCTGAGACGTCTGAGCGCTTCGACGTGCCCGCGGGGCTCGACTTCGAGCTGTCGCGGCTGCCCGCTCCGGCACCGCCGGGCGTGCTGGAGTCCGCGCGCCGTCACCCGCTGCTGCTCGTCGGCCCGCTGCTGGTCGCGCTCGCGCTCGCGCTCGCCGTCGGGCTGACGCGCGCGCCCGTCTACACGGCGACGGCGCGGCTGCGCGTCGCCGGCTTCGACCCGAGCGTGCCGGGCGCACTGACCGGCTACGCGACGACCGCGGTCGCGCTCGCGGCGACGTACAGCTGGTCGGTCGACGAGCCGGCGGTCGTGCGTGCCGTCGCGCGCCGGGCGGGCGTCACCGAGCAGCGCGCCGCCGACGCGCTCAGCGCGAGCGCGATCCCCGAGAGCCCCGTCTTCCGCGTGCGTGCGCAGGGTGCGGACGCGCGCCGTGTCGTCGCGATCGCCAACGCCGCGGGCGCCGCCCTCACGCATGAGCGGCTCGGGATGCCGAGCGCGGCGCAGCGGGCGGGGCGGCTGCGCGCGCTGCACCGCGCGGCCGCGAGCCTCGCGACGGCGCGCGCGGTGCAGCATCAGCGCCAGCTCGATCCGGGGAACGCGAATGCGCTCGCACAGGCCGAGGCGGCCGTCGCCGCCGCGCAGGTCGCGTTCGACGCGCGTCGCGCCGCGTACCTCGCCGGCGCACAGGCGGTGACGGCGACGCCGGCCGTCCAGATCGTCGCGCCGGCGCGCCGCGCCGTCAGCGACCGCCGCGCGACGCTGCAGCTGCTGCTGGTGATCGGCCTCGCGGCCGGTCTCGGTGCGGGCCTGGCGCTCGCGCTTCTCGCCGAGCGCCGACGCGCCGCACGACCATGACGGTGCGGCCGGCGGCGATGCTCAGCGCCGGCATCGTGCTGCTGAGCTTCTCCGGCAGCTGGGACCGGCTCGGCCTGCCGGCCGCGGTCGCGCCCGACCGCTTCCTGCTGCTGCTCGGCGCCGCCGCCGCGCTGCTCGGCCGGAGCAGCCGCGCGCGGCCGCGGCTCGGCGTCGAGCACGCGCTGCTCGCGGGCGCCGTCGCCTGGGCTGTGCTGTCCGCGCTCGCCGCCGGCACGCTGGGGTCGGGTGCGTTCCGGCTGCTCGATCGCTACGGCACGATGGCGTTCGTCGTCGCGCTCGCGGCGCCCGTCGCCTTCCGGGACGAGCGCGACCGCCGCACGCTGCTGCTCGCGCTGACCGGCCTCGGCGGCTACCTCGGCCTCACGGCGATCTTCGAGATCGCCGGGCCGCACGCGCTCGTGATCCCGCGCTACATCGCCGACCCGAGCTACGGCATCCATCCCGGCCGCGCGCGCGGCCCGTTCGTCGAGGCGGCGACGAACGGCTTCGCGCTGTTCGCCTGCGGCGCCGCCGCGCTCGTGCTGGCGGCTCGCACGCGCGCGCGCCTGCCGCGCGCGGCCGCGATCGCGGTTGCGCTGCTGTGTGCGCTCGGGCTCGTGCTGACGCTGCAGCGCACGATCTGGATCGGCGCCTCCGCCGCGCTGCTCGTCGTGCTGCTGAGCCGCCGCGAGCTGCGCCGCTGGCTGCTGCCGGCGACGGCCGCCGCCGCGCTGCTCGTGCTCGGCGCGCTCGCGGTCGTGCCGGGCCTCGCCGGCCGCGCCGCCGAGCGCCGCGTCGCCCAGCACTCGGTGTGGGATCGCATCAACCTCGACCACGCCGCGCTCGCGATGGTGCGGGCGCGTCCGCTGACGGGCTTCGGCTGGGATCGCTTCACGGCGACGAGCGCACCGTACTTCTGGCAGGACGGCAACGTGCCGCTGACCGCGGGCGACGTGATCCCGCACAACGCGCTGCTCGCGAACGCGGCCGAGCTGGGGCTGCCGGCGGCGCTGCTGTGGGCGGGCGGGATCGCGGCAGCCGTCGGCGCCGCGCTGCGCGCGCGGCGACCGCGCGCCGCCGACCCGTGGCGCGACGCCCTGCTCGGCCTCGCCGTCGTCGCGCTCGCGCTCGCGCTCTTCACGCCGATGCTGCAGCCGTGGCCGCTCGTCGTGCTGCTCGCGTGGGCCGGCGCGCTGCGCGCACAGGCGCTGCACCCTCCGGCGCAGCGGGCGGTGGGCGCGTGAGCGTCTCCGCGCCGAGCGCGGTCACGGGCGAGCGGCTCGTGTTCGTCGCCGGCCTGCATCGCAGCGGCACGACGCCGCTCGCGCGCTGGCTCGTGGCCAGCCCGCACGTCGCCGGCCTGCGCGACACCGGCGTGTGGGAGGACGAGGGCCAGCACCTGCAGGACCTGCTGCCGACCGCGATCGACCACGGCGGACCGGGCCGCTTCGCGTTCGCCCGCGGGATGCACGAGGTCGAGACCTCGCCGCGCGCGACGCCGGCGCTCGCGCGACGGCTGGTGGAGGCATGGACGCCCTATTGGGACCTCGAGCGTCCGCTGCTGCTGGAGAAGTCGCCGCCGAACCTGCTGCGCACGCGCCTGCTGCAAGCGCTCTTTCCCGGCGCGGCGTTCGTCGTGGTGATCCGCCACCCGGTGGCGGTCGCGCTCGCGACGGAGAAGTGGATCCGGCGCCCCGCGCGCTGGGTCGCGGCGCCGTCGCTGCTGCGGCACTGGCTGCGCGCGCACGAGCTGTTCCTCGCCGACGCCCCGCGGCTGGAGCGCCTGATCGTCGTGCGCTACGAGGAGCTGACCGCCGACCCGGGCGCGGTGCTGCGCCGCGTCGGCGCGTTCCTCGGGCTGTCCGAGCCCCCGCCCGTGCCGGCCGACGTGACGCACGGCGCCGACGACGGCTACTTCGCCGCCTGGCGCAGCCTGCGGCCGGCGCCGCGCCGTGCGCTCGCCGCGGCGGCGCCGCTCGCGTTCGAGCGCCGCGTCGCGCGCTTCGGCTACTCGCTGCGCGACCTGCGCGCGCGCCCCGCGCCCGACCCGCTGCTCGCATGACGAGCGCGCCGCGCGTGTGGTGGATCTCGCCCGTTCGCAACGAGGCCGCGCACCTCGAGCGCGTGGCCGAAGGGCTCGCCGCGCAGACGCATGCGCCGGTGCGGTGGACCGTCGTCGACGACGGCTCGAGCGACGGGACGGCGGCGCTGCTGCGCCGCCTCGCGCGCGAGCTGCCGTTCCTGCACGTGCTCGCCACGCCGCCCGACCTCGCGCGCGCGACGCGCGACCGGCTCGCCGCGGGCGGCCCGGATCGCGCCTGGCGCCAAGGCTTCGAGCACGACGCGCCGGCGGCGTGGACGCACGTCGGCAAGCTCGACGGCGACGTCGTGCTGCCGCCCGGCTACCAGGACGAGCTGCTCGCGCGCTTCGCCGCCGACCGCACGCTCGGGATGGCGAGCGGCGCGCTGACCGAGCTGCACGACGGCGTCTGGCGGCTGCTGCCGACCCCGGCCGACCAGGTCGCCGCGCCGTGCCGCCTCTTCACCGCCGAGTGCTACGCGGCGATCGGCGGCTGGCCGCCCCGGTTCGGCGCCGACGTGATCACGACGACACGCGCGCGGATGCAGGGCTTCGCGACCCGCACGTTCGACGACGACGCGCTGCGCGTGCGCCACCTGCGCCCGATCGCGACCGCCGACGGGACGCTGCGCGGCCGTGCGCGCCATGGCGCCTACCAGTACGTCGTGCGCTACCCGTGGTGGTGGGTGACGGCCCGCTCTGCGCTCGTCGCGGGGCGGTTCCGCCCCTACGGCGCGTCCGGCCTCGCCTATCTCGGCGGCTACGTGCACGCCGCGCTCGGGCCGGCGGAGCCGGTCGCGGACCCGCTGTTCGGCCATTTCATGCGGATCGAGACCGGCACGCGCGCGCGGCGGGCGCTCCGGCAAAGGCTGCGCCGATGAGCGCGCTCGACGCGCCCGCGCCCGCGCTCGACGCCGCCGGCGGGGCGGCGACCGGGCTGCGCGTCGCCTACGTCGTCGGGCGCTACCCGGCCGCATCGCACACCTTCATCCAGCGCGAGGTCGCGGCGCTGCGCGCGCGCGGCGCGGAGGTCGCGACGTTCTCGATCCACGCCCCCGGCGCCGACGATCTGCTCGCCCCGGAGGATCGCGCCGAGCGGGCCGCGACGACGGTCGTGCTCGGTCCGCCGCTCGCCACTGCGACGGCCCTGGCGCTCGCGCTCGCGCGGGCCGTCGTGGGCAACCGGCGCGGCCTCGTGCGCGCGCTGCGGCGCGGGATCGCGCTGCGTGGACCGGGCCTGCGCGCGCTCGTCTGGCAGCTCTTCTACGTGGCCGAGGCGCTCGTCGTGTGGGCGGCGTGCGAGCGCCGCGCGATCCGCCACCTGCATGCCCACCACCTCAACCAGGCGGCGGACGTCGCGCTGCTCGCGTGCGCGCTGGGCGGCCCCGGCTGGAGCTGGAGCCTGACGCTGCACGGCCCCGACGAGCTCTACGACGTCGGTCGCTTCAAGCTCGCCGCGAAGGTGCGCTCGGCGGCGCTCGTCGCGTGCATCTCGGACTTCTGCCGCAGCCAGGCGATGTGCCATGTCGAGCCCGAGCACTGGGGCAAGCTGGCGATCGTGCACTGCGGCGTCGACCCGCGCGTGTGGCGCGCTCCCGACCGCGCCGGTCGCGGCGGTCCGCTGCGCGTGCTCACGGTCGGCCGGCTCGTGCCGGCGAAGGGGCACGCGCTGCTGCTCGACGCGCTCGCGGGGCTGCGCCACGAGGGGCTGGCGGTGGAGGCGGCGTTCGTCGGCGACGGGCCGGAGCGCGAGCGGCTGGCGCGCCGCGCCGCCGAGCTCGGCCTCGGCGAGGCGGTGCGGTTCGCGGGCAGCGTCGGCCAGGACCGCATCCGCGCGTGGTTCGAGCGCGCCGACGTCTTCTGCCTGCCGAGCTTCGCGGAGGGCGTCCCGGTCGTGCTGATGGAGGCGATGGCGATGGAGCTGCCGGTGCTCACGACGCAGGTGATGGGGATCCCGGAGCTCGTCGAGCACGAGCGCACCGGCCTGCTCGTGCCGCCCGGCCGCGCCGACGCCGTCGCCGCCGCGCTGCGCCGTCTGGCCGCCGACCCGCGGGAGCGCGCGCGCCTCGGCGCCGCCGGGCGAGCGACGGTGGTGGAGGAGTTCGACTGCCACCACGAGGGCGGGCGGCTCGCGGAGCTGCTCGCCGCACTCGTCGCCGGCAGCCGATGAGCGAGCCGATCGCGCCGCTGTTCGTGCTCTCGCTGCCGCGCGCCGGCTCGACGCTCGTCCAGCGCGTGCTCTCGGTCCATCCCGACGTCGCGACGGCGTCGGAGCCGTGGGTGCTGCTGCCGCTGCTCGGCGCGCTGCGTCCGCTGCCGCAGGGCGGGCGCTGGCAGGCGGAGGTCGCGGGTGCGCTGGGCGACTTCGCGGGCGTGCTGCCGGGCGGCGCCGAGGGCTACCGCGCGATCATGCGCGACGCGGCGCTGCGGCTCTACCGCGAGGCGGCCGGGCCGGGGCCGCGCTTCTTCCTCGACAAGTCGCCGCCGTACGCGCTGCTGGCCGACGAGCTGCTGACCGCGTTCCCGACCGCGCCCGTCCTGTTCCTGTGGCGCCATCCGCTCGCCGTCGTCAGCTCGCTCGTCGAGACGTTCCGCGGCGGGCGCTGGCGCCCGGACGACTATGCGATCTCGCTGTTCGCGGGCCTCGACGCGCTCGTCGCCGCCGCTGTGCGACACGAGGCGCGTGCCGTCGCCGTCCGCTTCGAGGAGCTGATCGGCGGCCCGCCCGAGCGCTGGCGCGCGCTGGCCGCCGCGCTCGACGTGCCGTTCGACGACGCTGCGCTGGAGCGCTTCGCGGAGATCCGCCTCGACGGACGCTTCGGCGATCCGACCGGCGTGCGCGCCTACCGCGCGCTCGCAGCGGACCCGCTCGCGAAGTGGCGCACGACGGTCGGCGCCTCGCCGGTCCGCCGCGCCTGGTGCCGGCGCTACCTGCGCTGGATCGGCCGCGAGCGCCTCGCCGTGATGGGCTACGACCTCGACGACCTGCTGCGCGAGCTCGACGCGCTCGGCTCGCCCCCCGCGGGCGCCACCGCCCGCGACGCACTGGACGTCGCCCGCACGCTCACGCGCGACGCCCTGCGCGCCCGGCTGCCCGGCGGTCGCGGCACGCCCTCGTCGTGGCGGTGCCTGCTGTCTGTGCGCTAGGGCCGCGGCCGCGTGCGCAGGTCCATCCGCAGCACCTGGAGGTGCTCCCACGGGAAGGCATGGGCGAGCGCCCACGGCGTCGAGGCGCCGAAGATCTGCGGATAGGGATCGAAGCCGAGGCCGTGCGGGTCCTCGGCGTAGAAGCTGACCGTCGAGCCGGTGCGGTTGTTGACGACGATCCCGTAGCGCTGCGCGGCCTGCGCGAGCGCGCGCGTGACGGGCGGCAGGTGCAGCCGGTCGAGGTCGAGGCGCGGGTCGAGGCGCAGGTGCGCCCCCTCCGGCAGCGCGTCCGCGCGGCCGCCGTCGCCGTCCGTCCCCTGCGCGGGAACGGCGAACACGCGCGCGCGGGCGTCCGGCGTGGCGAGCGCGAGCGCGTGGGGGATCGTGCGCGTCGCCAGCTCGCGCGCCGTCAGCAGCCCGCCGAGCTTGACGAGCTTCGCTGCCGTGATGCCCCAGAACCAGCGCTCGCGCCAACTGCCGTCCGGGCCGCGCACGTCGCCGAAGGCGCCTGCGTGCGCGGAGAGCGGATGCACCACCCCCGCCCAGCGCGCCCGCACGACGCCGGCGCCGTCGCGCCGCATCCGCCACAGCTCCCAGGCGGTGTCGGTCGCCGCCTGCACGACGACGACGTCCCCGTCCGTCCCCGCCGCCGCGCGCGCGTCCGGCGGCAGCGGCACCCGCGCGAGGCGGTCCTGCAGCTCCGGCGCGTCGCGCACGTCGAGTCGCACCGGCACCGTCGGCTGATCGGCGGGGACGCGGTAGACGGGCGTGCTCCAGCGCCGCGCGTTGATCGTGCTGGCGCGTCGCGCCTCACGCGCGAGATGCGCGACGAGCGCAGCCGAATGCGGGTCGAGCGGGGCGTCGCGGGGGATCGGCGCGTTGAAGATGCTGTCCGGCGCCAGCCAGCGCCCGTCGACCGGCAGCGAGCGCGCGACGACGCTCGCCGGTCGCGCGGCGGCGACCCAGCGCTTGCCGTCGCCGTGGCGATCGGCGACCGTGAGCAGCAGCCCGACGAAGGTCGCTGCGACCAGCAGGAACGCGAGCAGCCCGGAGTGCCGTCTCACGCCGACGCGGCGCGCAGCGCATGCAGCAGGTGGACGCAGCCGAGCAGCATCGACGTCACCGTCCCGCGCATGTGCGCGGCGCGGTTGGTCCAGTGCGGCCGCCGCTGGAACATGAACGCGCCGTCCGGGCGCAGCATGTGCTCGCAGCTCCAGTCGAACGTGCGCCAGGCGTCCGCGAGCAGCGACGGATCGCGCGCGGCGCCGATCGCGAGCGTCTGGATCGCCTGCGCCATGCACTGCGAGTCGATCGGCCACGTCTCGTCGTCGAAGTACTTCGGCGTCCCGTCGGGCAGGAACAGGTGCTCGCGGTAGTACGCCATCCCGCGGTCGAGCGCGGGCGCGATCGCGTCGCTGTCGATCGCCGCGTCGAGGCACATGCGCAGCGAGTCGAGCACGTAGCCGGTGTGGAAGTTGTCGACCCAGCCGAGGTTCGGCCACTCGCCGTAGTGCCACGCGCCGTCCGCCCGCTGGTGCGCGAGCGCGAAGCCGACCCCGCGCCGCGCCCGCTCGGCGAACTCGCGCTCGCCGGTGGCGGCGAACAGCCGCGCGAGCAGCCCGCACACGTGCAGGTTCGCGTTGTGCACGGGCGTCGTGTCGCCGGGCCAGTAGCCGAAGAACGCGCCGCCCGGTCCCGGCGTCTGCGGCACGTGGCGCAGGAAGAACCAGCCGGTCTGCACGGCCGTCTCGAGCAGCTCCGGATCGCCGAGGCGCTCCCAGGCGTCGAGCAGCGCGATGCCGGCGTAGGTCGTGGCGATCGTGTTCGGCGCGCCTGCCGGCTTGTGGAAGACGCGCGAGGCGAACGGCCAGTGATAGCCCCATGACGGCTCCTGAAACTCGCGCGAGCGCAGCCGCTGCAGCCGCGCGAGCACGTCGTGCAGGCGCGCCCGCTCCAGCGCGTCCTCGCGGAAGCCGCCGAGCGCGTAGCTCGACGCCACCCACGCGAGCGCGGCGGCGTTCTCCGCGGGTGGGATCCCGAGCGCGGGGCGCAGGTCGAGCGGGCTGCGCTTGACGAGCTGCTGCACGAGCCGGCGCGCCATGCCGTTGCGATGCGCCCATCGCGGCAGGCGGGTCGCCGTGAGGCCGTCGTAGGGGTCGCTTCCGCGCCAGTCGCGCTCGCGGCCCCAGGTCTCGAGGTTGCGGATCATGCCGGCGACCTCCGCCTCGCGCTCGTGCACGAGCGGCGCCTCGCCCGCGCGCGCGATGGCATCGACCCCTGACGTCACAAGCTGGGGAACGCGCGTCGAGGGGTTGTTCTCGCGCTGCGCCCCCGAAGGTGTCCCTTTTCGGCACCTTGCAGCGGATCTGTCCTTTTTTGGGTCGCGCGCTCGAGGTCAGTCGTCATACCTTGCGCCGCATGCGAACGCGTTCAACATCACTCAAGGTCTCACTGCGCACGCTGGCTGCGGCCGGCGTGCTCTCGGCGGTGCTCGCGCCGAGTGCGATGGCGCACCACCATGCGCCGTCGTCGACACCGCCGACCGGATACTCGGAGTCTCACGGCCACCCGAAGTGCTTCGGCATGACGCCGACGATCGTCATCGCCCACAAGAACCTCGTGACGGTCGGCACCGACGGCGACGACGTCATCCTCGGCACCGACGGCAAGGACACCATCTTCGGCCACAAGGGCAACGACCGCATCTGCGGCCGCGGCGGGGCCGACAAGATCGTCGGCAACGTCGGCGACGACCAGCTCGACGGCGGCGCCGGTCGCGACGTCGTCGCCGGCTGGGCCGGCAACGACCTCGTCGAGGGCGGCAACGGCCGCGACGTCCTGCGCGGCAACAGCGGCGACGACGTCGTCTACGCCGGTGGCGGCGACGACGACGACATCAACCTCGGGCCGGGCTCCGACTACGGCTTCGGCGACAACGGCAGCGACCGCATGAGCGGCTGGGGCGACGGACCGGCGCAGGTCGACCACTGCTTCGGCGGAGGCGGCTTCGACCGCGCCCGCAACTGCGACGCGCCGGTCGATCCGCTGACGGGCGTCTTCGACCCGTGGGCCGGCAACGGCTTCGAGATCGTCAACCCGGGCACGCCGCACTGAGCAGCGCGCGCGTTCGCCAAGCAGCTTCACGAGGGGCCCGGCACGCGCGTCGGGCCCCTCGTGCGTGCAGCGAGCTAGCCGCTACGCCACGACGTCGGCAAGCAGCTCATGCAGCGAGAAGCTCGGCCGCGCGCCGAGGTCGCGCCGCAGCAGCGTCTCGAGCATCGCGAAGCGGCGCATCGCCTCGCTGCGCCGTCCCCGGCGCAGACAGACCTCGATCAGCCGGCGCTGCGCGTCCTCGTCGTAGGGCTCCAGGCGCGTGAGGCGCTCGAGGTGGCGTGCGGCGAGATCGAGGTCGCCCGCCCGCTCGCAGAGGCCGGCGAGCGCGCTCAACGCCCGGCCTGCGAGGTCGCGCAGGCGCTCGCGCTCGGGGAAGAGCCATTCGGCGTACGGCTCGTCGCCGACGTAGTCGCCGGTGTACAGCTTCAGCGCCGTCTCCAGCAGCGAGCGCGCCGCGTCGTCGTCGCCGCGATCGACCTCCTCGAGGCCGCCGGCGGCGCGCTCGGCGAAGACGTCGGCGTCGCACAGCACGCGCGAGCCGTCGAGGCGGTAGCCGCCGCGGTGGGAGATCACGAACGATCCCCCGATGACCTGCGCGTCGATGCGCTTGCGCAGCTGGTGGACGGTGAAGCGCACGCTTGCGAGCACGTTGACGCTGCCGTTCGACCACAGCGCCTCGGCGATCCGCTCGACGGGGACCATCTCGTCGCGGAAGGTGACGAGGTACTTCAGGAGCTGCCCGGGCAGCTGCTCGAGCCAGGGCCCGCCGATCTCCACGCTCTCGCGGAGCAGCCGCGTGTGCCCGAGCGTGCGCACGAACAGCTCGGGGGCCGTGGTGCTCGGAGCCGGCACGCTCCACCGTTCGTCGATCACCTCGAGCAACGCTCACACTCCATTGCGGGGACGCACAACGACGTGCAACCTGCCAGTTCCCGGCACCCTGGGCAAGGTCGGGTAACGGGCCATTGACGACTCGACACAAGTGCTTCACGAGTTGTCAGCGTGCGAACAGGCTCCTTCGACGTGCCGCTGTCCCTCCGGCGTCGCCGGGCGTGCGATGATGCCGCGCAGGATGCTCGCCAAGGTGTTGGACGTCCTCGCGGCGCCCGCGTTGCGCCGCTTGACGCCGGCGGTCGCGGCCGCGCTGTGCGCGGCGGCGGGTGCTGCCCCCGTGGCCGCGGCGCCCCGGTGGCTGCCGGCGTCGACGCTCGTGGGGCCGCTGCCGACCGAGGTCGTCGGCATGAACCACCAGGTCGCGATGTACCCGGGGCCGCAGGCCGCCTTCGACGGCGACGGCGACCTGTTCGTGGCGTTCCGCAAGTGGGACGGCAGCCACTACCGCGTCGGCGTCGTGCAGCGGCTGCGCGGCGGCGCGATCCACACGCAGACGCTCGGCTCCTCGACGGCGAACGTCGACCGCACCTCGGTGCGGCTCGCGGTGTCCCACAACGGCGACGCGCTCGTCGCGTGGACGGAGGCCAACGGCGGCGTCTTCGCTGCGGTCGGCCACGCAGGCCGGGACCTGACGGGACCGGGCCTGCTCGGCACCACCGCGACGGGCGGCGGCTCGTTCGCCGACCTGACAGTCGCGGCGGGCGACTCCGGCGACTTCGCGGTCGCCTTCCAGCCGCTCGCCCCGGGGCTGATCCAGGTCGCGCGGCGCGCGCCGGGCGGCGGGATCGGCGGACCGGTGACCGTGACCGGATCGATGGCTGCCGCGGCGCAGCTCGCGATCACCCCGGCCGGCGAGACGATCGTCGGCTGGACCACCCAGGCGACCGCTGCGACCAATCGCGTGACCACGGGAGTCGACGTCAGCGTCGCGCCGCGTGGCGGCGGGTTCTCCCCGCCGGCGGTCATCCCCGGGACGGTGGGTCCCGCGCCGCCGTCCGACGACGAGACGCAGGGCGGCGCGCTGATCGGCCTGACCACGGACGCCTCCGGAGCCGCGCATGCGCTGATCTCCAGCAGCCTCAGGGGGAGCTTCGGCTTCGCGTCCGGCGACCTGCGGATCGCCGATCGCCCGGCGGGCGCCGGCTTCGGCGCGGCCGTCGCGATTCCGGGCACGGCGGCTGTGAGCTCCTTCGGGTTCATCGGCGGACAGCTCACCTCCGATCGCGCCGGCGACCTGCTCGTCGACGCGCGCCAGAGCACGGCCGGGATGGCGCGCGAGTTCGTCCGCCCGGCCGGCGGGGCGTTCAAGGTCGGCACGGTCCAGATCGGCGGCGACACCTTCGATGGCGGCGTGACGACGGCAAGCGGCGGACCCGACCTTGCGGGCTCGCTCTACCGGCTGGTCGACGGCTCCCGCGAGGTCGTGCGGATGATCGCCCCGGACGGCACCGTCGGCGCGGCGCAGACGCTTGCCACCGGCGAGCACATCATGGTCAGCTTCGGCGCGCTGGCGTTCGACGACGACGGCGACGGCGTCGCGCTGTGGCCCGACTTCGACGGGACCAGCGAGCGCGTGCGCATGGCGCCCTATGCCGGCGCGGGCCCGCGCGTGACCGCCGCGTCGATCCCGGCGACCGCGACGGTCGGGCGCGCCGTATCGCTCTCGGCTGCCGCGTCGAGCAACTGGAGCAGCGTCGCCTCGATCGACTGGAGCTTCGGCGACGGCAAGCTCGCGCGCGGTGCCACCGTCAAGCACGCCTACGCCACCCCGGGGAAGAAGACCGTCACCGTCACGGCCACCGACGCGCTCGGCAACACCGGCCGCGCCGCGACCCGTGTCGTCACCGTCACCGCGGGCCCGTCGGTTGGCCGCCTCTCGGTCTCGCCCAAGCGCTTCGCGGTCGCGGCGCTCGCCCGCTCCGCTGTCCATCGATCGCGGCGGCGGATCCCGCGCGGCGCGACGATCCACTTCACGCTGTCGCAGGACGCCAAGGTCACGCTGACCGTCGTCGGCACGCCGGTGCGGCACTGCCGTCGCGTCCACGGCCACAGGCGCTGCACGACGTCGAAGGCGCCACGGCACCGGCTGACGTCGAGGCACCTCAAGCGCGGCGCCCATCGGCTCGCGTTCAGCGGGCGGCTCAAGGGCAAGGCGCTCAAGGCCGGCCGCTACACGATCGAGGCTTTCGCGACCGACGCCGCGGGCGTCCGCGGCAAGACGGCGCAAGCGGGCTTCGAGCTCGTAGGCGGGTGACGCGGCCCGCGGCCCGCGACACGACGCCTCAGACCATCAGGTCCCCGCCGTTGATGTCGAGCGCGGCGCCGGTGATGTACGCGGCGTTCTCGCTGCACAGGAACGCGACGAGCGCGCCGACCTCCTCGGGCGTCCCGAGCCGTGGGATCGGGAACGACGCCGCGTAGCGCTCGAGCACGTCGGCCGGGACCGTCTGGAGCGTCATCTCGGTGCTGAACAGCCCCGGGCAGACGGCGTTGACGGTGACGCCGTGCGCGGCGTGCTCCTTCGCGACCGCGCGCGTGAGCCCGAGCATCGCCGCCTTCGCCGTCGTGTAGTGGGCGCCGCCGAGCGTCGAGACGTTCTTGCCGGCCGTCGAGGAGAAGTTGACGATGCGGCCGAAGCCGGCCGCGACCATCGCCGGCAGGCACGCCTGCGAGCACAGGAACGCGCCCTTCACCGTGACCGCGAGCACCGCATCCCATTCGGCCTCGGAGATCTCGAGGAAGCGTGTCGGGCGCAGCAGGCCGGCGTTGTTGACGAGCACGGTCGGTGCGCCGAGCGCCGCGGTCGTGCGGGCGAGCGCCGCGGCGACGTCCTGCGCCGCGGTGACGTCCCCGCCGACGCCGAGGTGCCCTTCGCCCAGGCGCGCGGCGGCCGCGGCGGCCGCGTCGCCGTCGAGGTCGAGCAGCGCGACGCGCATGCCGTCGTCGGCGAGCCGCTCGGCGCAGGCGAAGCCGAGGCCGCGCGCGCCGCCGGTCACGAGCGCGACCCGCTCGCCCGCTGCGCTCATGCGATCAGCTCCAGCTCGCGCGCGACCGCGCCGAAGGCCGCGACCGCGCGGTCGAGCTGCTCCGGCGTGTGGGCTGCGCTCAGCTGCGTGCGGATCCGCGCGGTCTCGTGCGGGACGACCGGGTAGGAGAAGGCGACGGCGTAGATGCCGTGGTCGAGCAGCCGCTCGGCGAACCGCCCCGCGACGTGCGCGTCGCCGAGCAGCACGGGCGTGATCGGGTGCACGTCGCCGAGCACGGTCAGCCCGAGCGCGTCGAGACCGGCGCGGAAGCGCGTCGTGTTGTCCCACAGCCGCCGGCGCAGCTCCGGGTCCTCCGCGGCGAGCTCGAGCGCGCGCCGGCTCGCGGCGACGACCGGCGGGGCGACGGCGTTGGAGAAGAGGTAGGGGCGGGCGCGCTGGCGCAGCAGCGCGACGACCTCGTGCGCGCCTGCGACGTAGCCGCCGCTCGCGCCGCCGAGCGCCTTCCCGAGCGTGCCGGTGAGGACGTCGACGCGGTCGGCGCAGCCGGCATGCTCGTGCGTGCCGCGGCCGCTTGCCCCGAGGAAGCCGGTCGCGTGGCAGTCGTCGACCATCACGAGCGCCTCGTAGCGGTCGGCGAGGTCGCAGATCTCGCGCAGCGGGGCGATCAGGCCGTCCATCGAGAAGACGCCGTCGGTCGCGATCAAGACGTGGCGTGCGCCGCCCTCGCGCGCCTCGCGCAGGCGCGCCTCCAGCTCGTCGAGGTCGCGGTTGGCGTAGCGCAGGCGCTGGGCGCGGCAGAGGCGGATGCCGTCGATGATCGAGGCGTGGTTGAGGGCGTCGGAGACGACGGCGTCCTCCTTGCCGAGCAGCGTCTCGAAGACGCCGCCGTTCGCGTCGAACGCGGAGGGGAAGAGGATCGCGTCCTCGCAGCCGAGGAACGCGGCGAGCTGCTGCTCGAGCTCGCGGTGGCGGTCCTGCGTGCCGCAGATGAAGCGCACCGACGCCATGCCGGCGCCGCGCTCCTCGAGCGCCGCGCGCGCCGCGGCGAGCACCTCGGGATGGTCGGCGAGCCCGAGGTAGTTGTTGGCGCACATGTTGAGCACCTCGCGCCCGTCGAGCAGCGTGACGGTCGCGTCCTGCGCGCTGGCGATCACGCGCTCGCGCTTGGTCAGGCCGGAGCGCTCGATCTCGTCGAGCTGGGCACGCAGGTGGGTGCGGAAGGCTTCGATCACGCTCGGCTCAAACGTATCGACCCGGCTGTCCGCGCACGTTGTGCGCGCGCACAGCCGTTGTGGAAGCGATTGGGCGGGGGCTACTGCCTGCGGGCTCGGCGCCGGCGCCGGCGGTCAGCCTCCGCTCGCGGCCTCCTCGCGCAGCGCCGCGCGGCGCACCTTGCCGCTGGCGGTCTTCGGAAGCTCGTCGCGGAACTCGACGATGCGCGGGTACTTGTACGGTGCGGTCTGGCGCCTGACGTGCTCCTGCAGCTCGGCCGCGAGCGCCGCGTCGCCGTCGCCGTCGCGCAGCACGACAATCGCGCGCACGACGCTGCCGCGCTCCTCGTCGGGCGCCGCGACGACGGCCGACTCGGCGACGGCCGGGTGGCTGAGCAGCGCCGACTCGACCTCGAACGGGCCGATGCGGTAGCCGGCGCTGATGATCACGTCGTCGTTGCGGCCCTCGAAGTGGAGGTAGCCGTCCGCGTCCTGGCGAACGCGGTCGCCGGTGCGCCATGGCACGGTGCGGTCGTGCGGCGGCTCGCCGAGGTAGCCGAGGAAGAACGTCGGCACGCTCGCGGGGTCGACCACCAGCTCGCCGTCGTCGATCCACAGGCGCACGCCCGGCAGCGGACGGCCCATCGAGCCGGGGCGCGCGGGCTCGCCCGGCGGGTTGGCGGTGAGCTGGCCGGTCTCCGTCTGCCCGAAGCCGTCGCGCACGTCGAGCCCGGTCGCCTCCGACCAGGCCGCGAGCACCTCGGGGTTGAGCGCCTCGCCGGCGGCGACGAGCCCGCGCAGGTGCTCGAAGCGCGTGAGCGTGGCGCGCTTGGCGATGATGCGGTACTCCGTCGGCGCCATGCACAGCACGTCGACGCGCTCCTCGCGCAGCAGCTCGAGTCGTTGCGCCGGATCGAAGCGGGCGTCGTGCAGCAGGGCGGCGGCGCCGCGGATCCACGGCGCGATGAAGACGTTGCGCGCCGACTTCGACCAGCCGGAGGCGGCGGTGCACCAGACGAGCTCCCCCGCGCGCGGCGCGAGCCAGTGCTCGGCCTGCAGCCGCTGACCGGCGAGGTAGCGCTGCGCGTGCAGGACCGCCTTCGGCTCGCCGGCCGTCCCGCTCGTGAACGTGATCAGGCACGGGTCCTCCGGCGCGAGCTCCGCGGCCGGCGGCGCGGACGCCTCGAACAGCGTCGCGTCGGGGATGCTCAGCACCGCGACGCCGGCGCGTCCGTCGAGCGCCTGCTCGAGCACCGCGCGGTTGCGCTCGTCGACGACGATCGCGCGCGGTGCGACGGCGTCGATCCGCACGCGCAGGTCGTGCGCGCGCAGTTGCTCGGTGCACGGCAGCGCGACCGCGCCGATGCGAAAGCAGGCGACGAGCGTGAAGACCCACTCGGGCCGGTTGCCGATCAGCGTCAGGACGACGTCGCCGCGTCCGACGCCGGCCGCGAGCAGCGTCGCGGCCATCCCGCCGCTGCGCTGCGCGACCTCGCCGAAGGACCATTCGCGGCGCGTGCCGTCGCGGGCGCGCTCGACGAGCGCTCGCTCGCCCGGGCTCGCGGCCTCGACGACGTCGCGCGCGAAGTTCATGCGCGGCTACGCGGTGCGTTCGGCTGCGAAGCGCACGAACCAGTCGAGCGCGTCGGGGTTGGCGAGGCTGTCGCGGCTGGCGGCCTTGGCGGGGTCGGTGCCCTGCAGGATCCGCTTGACCGGGACCTCGAGCACCTTGCCGGAGAGCGTGCGCGGAACGGCTGCGATCACATGCACCTCGTTGGGGACGTGGCGCGGCGAGCAGTCCTCGCGGACGCGGGCGGCGATCCGCGCGGTCAGCTCGTCGTCGAGCGTCGCGCCGTCGCCGAGCACGACGAACAGCGGCATCCAGCCGTCGACGTCGACGACGAGCGCGTCGAGGATCTCGGGCAGCGCGAGCACCGCGCGGTAGATCTCGCTCGTGCCCATCCGCACGCCGCCGCGGTTGATCGTCGAGTCCGAGCGGCCGTAGATGATCGCGGTGTTGCGTTCGGTCAGCTCGATCCAGTCGCCGTGGCGCCAGACGCCCGGGTAGGTGTCGAAGTAGCTGGCATGCAGCCGCGAGCCGTCGGGGTCGTTCCACAGGTACAACGGCATCGAGGGCATCGGCTGCGTGATCACGAGCTCGCCGACCTCGCCGACGAGCGCATGCCCGTCCTCGTCCCACGCCTCGACGCTGCAGCCGAGCGACGGGCCCTGCAGCTCGCCGAGGTAGACGGGCAGCGTCGGGACGCCGCCGACGAAGGCAGTGCAGACGTCGGTGCCGCCGCTGGTGGAGAACAGCCACGTGTCGGCGCCGAGCTCGTCGTAGACCCATTGGAAGCCCTCGGGCGCGAGCGGCGAGCCGGTCGAGCCGACGTTGCGCAGCGCGCTCAGGTCCCGGCCCGCGGCCGGCTGCAGTCCCTGCTTCATGCACTGCGCGAGATAGCTCGCGCTCGTGCCGAACGTCGTGATGCCGGCCTCCGCGGCGAGGTCCCACAGCCGACCCATGTCCGGGTACGCGGGGTTGCCGTCGAAGAGCACGATCGAGGCGGGCGTGAGCAGCACGCCGACGAGGAAGTTCCACATCATCCAGCCGGTGGTCGTGAACCAGAACACGCGGTCCTCGGCCTGCGCGTCGAGGTGGAGGTTCTGTTTCTTGAGCTGCTCGAGCAGGATCCCGCCCTGCCCCTGCACGATCGCCTTCGGCAGACCGGTCGTCCCGGAGGAGTAGAGCACCCACAGCGCGTGGTCGAACGGGACCTGCTCGAAGCTCAGCTCGGCGTCGGCCGCGCCGAGGAGGTCCTCCCACGGCAGCGTGCCGTCGAGGCGCGCGTCGGGATCGAGGTAGGGCAGCAGGACGGTGGCGGACAGCGTCGGCATCGCCGTGCGCAGCCCGTCGACGACCTCGCGCCGGTCGAAGTCGCGGCCGTTGTAGCGGTAGCCGTCGACCGCGAGCAGCACCTTCGGCTCGATCTGCGCGAAGCGGTCCACGACGCTCGCGGCGCCGAAGTCCGGCGAGCACGAGGACCACACCGCGCCGATCGACGCGCAGGCGAGGAACGCCGCGATCGCCTCGGGGACGTTCGGCAGATACGCCACGACGCGGTCGCCCGGGCCGACGCCCTGTGCGCGCAGCCCCGCCGCGATGCGGGCGCTCAGCGTGCGCAGCTCACCCCACGTCATCTGCGCGAGCGGGCGCAGCTCCGAGGCATGACGGATCGCCACGGCGGCGTCGTCGCGCCCGCGGAAGACGTGCTCGGCGTAGTTCAGGCGCGCGCCGGGGAACCACTCGGCGCCCGGCATCGAGCGCGATCCCAGGACGCGCTCGTACGGCGCGCTCGCGCGCACCTCGAAGAAGTCCCAGATCGCCGCCCAGAAGCCCTCGACGTCCTCGACCGACCACCGCCACAGCGCATCGTAGGTATCGAAATCCCGGCCCGTGCGCTGCGCGGCCCAGCGCTGGAAGCGCGTCAGCGTTGCGCGCTCGATGCGCTCGGCCGAGGGGGACCAGAGCACGGGCGGGGCGGCGGCGCTCACGGTGCGCCCGCCTTCAGCATCAGGTCGCAGTAGCCGTCGGCGATCTGCTCGGCGGACAAGCGGCCGCGCGGGCGCAGCCACTGCGGCGTGTGGTTGACCATCCCCAGCAGCGCACGCAGCGCCAGGCCGCGGTCGGGGAAGGCCATCGTCCCGTCCTCCTCGCCGCGCGCGAGCACGTCGTCGAGGATCTGCTCGAAGCGCTTGCGCTGGCGGCGCACCTCGCGCCACTGCGGCTCGCGCTCGATCACGTGCCGGGTCTGGTTGAAGACGAGCATGTGGTGGCCGTGCGTCTCGACGTGCGCGAGCCAGGCGCGCACCAGCTCGCGCAGGTGCTCGGCGGCCGGCGCCTCGCGTGCGACGATCGCGCGCGCCTGCTCGAGCAGCGGGTCGAGCAGCTCGTCGCAGATGCGCAGCAGCAGCTGCTCCTTGCTGCCGATGTAGTGGTAGAGCCCGCCGGCCGCGAGGCCGGTCGCCGCCGTCAGGTCGGCCATCGAGGTCGCCTGATAGCCACGCTCGGCGAACAGGTGCGCGGCGACGGCGGTCACCTCCTGTTGGCGGCGGTCGTAACGGGCGCGCAGGGCCGGGCGCGTGGGTGGGGAGACGGCGGCCATCGGCGCACAAAATACAGCACACCGAGCGATCACTCGAACTTCGAGCAATCGCTCGGTATAGTCCGGCGCATGAACTTCGACCTCTCCGATGAGCACAACCTGATCCAGCGCACCGTCCGCGACTTCGCGACCCAGGAGGTCGCGCCGGTCGCGGAGGAGCTGGACCGTGAGAAGCGCTTCCCCTACGAGCTCGTCGCCAAGCTCGGCGAGCTCGGCCTGATGGGCATCCCGTTCCCGCAGGAGTATGGCGGCGGCGGAGGCGACACGCTCGCCTACGTGCTCGCCGTCGAGCAGCTCGCGCGCGTCGACTCCTCCATCGCGATCACGCTCTGCGCGCACACCTCGCTCGGCACGCAGCCGATCTACGTGTTCGGCAGCGAGGAGCAGAAGCGCGAATGGCTGCCGCAGCTGTGCTCGGGACAGCAGCTCGGCGCATTCGGCCTGACCGAGCCGGAGGCCGGCTCCGACGCCGGCAACGTGCGCACACGTGCGCGGCTGGACGACGGCGTCTGGACGATCGACGGCGCCAAGCAGTTCATCACCAACGCCGGCACCGACGTCTCCGGCGTCGTCTGCATCACCGCGAAGACCGGCGAGGACGAGATCTCGAACCTGATCGTCGCCAACGGCACGCCCGGCTACGAGCAGGGGGCGCCCTACCGCAAGATGGGTTGGCACGCCTCCGACACGCGCCCGCTCACGTTCACCGACTGCAAGGTGCCGGAGGCGAACCTGCTCGGCCCGCGCGGGATGGGCTTCAAGCAGTTCCTGCACGTGCTCGACATCGGCCGCATCGGCGTGGCGTCGATGGGCCTCGGCCTCGCGCAGGGGGCGCTCGACCAGGCGCTCGCCTACGCGAAGGAGCGCAAGGCCTTCGGCAAGCCGATCTCCAAGTTCCAGGCGATCCAGGGCAAGCTCGCCGACATGGCGACGGAGATCGAGGCGGCGCGGCTGCTCGTCTACAAGGCGGCGCGCATGAAGGACAGGGGCGAGAACTTCTCGCTGACCGCCGCGCAGGCGAAGCTCAAGACCGGCCGCCTGGCGGTGCGCTGCACCGAGGAGGCCGTGCAGATCCACGGCGGCTACGGCTACATCGAGGAGTACCCCGTCTGCCGCTTCTACCGCGACGCGAAGATCCTCACGATCGGCGAGGGCACCGACGAGGTCCAGCAGATGGTGATCGCGCGGGCGCTCGGTGCCTGACGTGGCGGGCGCGCTTCCGGCCGACGTCCGGATCCGCGAGGTGGGGCCCCGCGACGGCTTCCAGAACGAGCCGGAGACGATCGCGACCGCCGACAAGGTGCGGCTGATCGAGCTGCTGGCGCGCACCGGGCTGCGGCGGTTGGAGGTCACGAGCTTCGTGCGCGCCGACGTGATCCCGCAGCTCGCCGACGCGCGTGAGGTGCTCGAGCAGGCCTCGATCCCGGAGGAGGTGTCGGTGTCGGTGCTCGTACCGAACGAGCGCGGGCTCGACGCCGCGCTCGAGCTGCGCGACCGCATCGACGAGGTCAACGTCTTCCTCTCCGCCTCTGAGACGCACAACCGCAGGAACGTCAACCGCTCGGTCGAGGAGTCGCTCGCCGGCTGCGAGCGCGTGCTCGCCCGTGCGCGCGCGGCCGGCCTGCGCGGCGAGGGCGTCATCAGCGTCAGCTTCGGCTGCCCCTACGAGGGCGCGGTCGCGCCCGAGCGGGTCTTCGAGATCGCACGGCGGCTGGCGGCGGCCGGCGCGCAGGAGGTCGGCTTCGGCGACACGACCGGGATGGCGAACCCGTTGCAGGTGCGCGAGTTCTTCGCGCGCGCGCAGGAGCAGCTCGGCGGCGACGTCGAGCTGACCGCGCACTTCCACAACACGCGCGGGCAGGGGCTCGCGAACGTGCTCGCCGCGCTGGAGGCGGGCTGTGCGTCGTTCGAGTCGAGCTTCGGCGAGCTGGGCGGCTGCCCGGTGCCCGCGGGCGCGACGGGCAACATCGCGACGGAGGACCTCGTCTCGATGCTGCACGAGATGGGCATCGCGACCGGGATCGACCTCGGCAGGCTGATCGAGGCCGCCCGCGCGGCGCAGGACGTGCTCGGCCGTCCGCTCGGCTCGCACGTGCTGAAGGCCGGCGCGGTCGACTGGCGGCGGACGTAGCCGCACGTCCGTAGTTCGTCCGCCGCAGGCGGGTAGACGCTCCCGATGTCCGCGCGGCCCGTCCTGCATACCGTGCGGACATGCCCGCGCGTCCTCACGCAGCCCGTCGCGTCGTGATCGCCGGCGGCGGCATCGCCGGCGTCGAGCTGGCGCTCGCGCTGCGCGCGCTCGCCGGTGCGGCGGTCGAGCTGACGCTGCTGGCGCCCAGCGACGAGCTGCGCTACCGGCCGCTGGCGGTCGCCTCGCCGTTCGGCCATCCGCTGCGCCGCTACCGGCTCGACGCGATCTGCGCAGACCTCGGCATGACGCTGCGGCGCGGTGCGCTGCGCGCGGTCGACGGCGAGGCGCATGCGCTCGTCACCGACGGCGGCGAGCGGATCGACTACGACAGCCTCGCGATCGCGGTCGGCGCGCGCCCGCACCCGCCGCTGCAGCATGTGCACACCTTCGTCGCCGACGCGGACGCCGACGGCTTGCACCTGCTGCTGCGCGACGTGGAGGAGGGGATGACGGCGCGCGTGGCGTTCGTCGTGCCCGCCGGGGCCGGCTGGTCGCTGCCGCTCTACGAGCTGGCGTTGATGACCGCGGCGCGCGCACGCGACATGGGCGCCGACGCGCTCGAGCTCACGCTCGTGACGCCGGAGGACGTCCCGCTCGCCGCCTTTCGCGGCGCGGGCAGCGACGCCGTCGCCGCGCTGCTGGCGCAGGCGGGCATCGCGGTGCTGCCGGCGACGTACGCGCGCGCCTACGACGGCCGCATGCTCGAGCTCGCGCCGGGCGGCCGCTCGCTGGCGGCCGACCGCGTCGTCGCGCTGCCCGTGCTCACGGGCCCGGCGATCGCCGGTGTGCCGTGCGACGCGGACGGGTTCATCCACGTCGAGGAGCACGGCCGCGTCGCCGTCGTGCCCGACGTCTTCGCGATCGGCGACGCCACCACCTTCCCGCTCAAGCAGGGCGGCATCGCCTCCCAGCAGGCCGACGTCGTGGCCGCGCTGGTCGCGCGCCGGGCGGGTGTCGCGGTCCCCGAGCCACGCACCCGCCCGCTGCTGCGCGCGATGCTGCTCACCGGCGGCGATCCGCTGTACCTGCGCGCGACGACGACCGGGGGCGAGAGCGTCATCTCGAGCGTGTCGCACCACTGCCCGTGGTGGCCGCCGCACAAGGTCGCGGCACGCCATCTCGCGCCGTACCTCGCCGACCGCGAGGCGGCAGCGTGCCCGCCGGCGGCGCTGCGCGCGTCCTGATCGCCGACGGCGACGGCCGTCAGTCGTCGTCGGCGTCGTGGTCGTTGTAGATCGGCCCCGGGTGCTCGCGCTGTTCGCCGCGTCCCGTGTCGCGGCCGGCGGGCGTCGCCAGCTCGTCGCCGGCCGACGGCGGCTCGGCCGAGAGGCCGATCCGCTGGCTGGAGAGCTGGGTCGCGGCATACGTCACGCCGGCCGCGAGCGCAAGCCCGACGAGGCCGACGGCAAGCCACATGACCAGGCGATGCATGCGCACGCTCACGACGCTACCGCGGACCCGGCAAAGAGGGGGCCAAGCGGGGCAAGGTCAGCAGCGCGCGAGCGCCGCCGCCGGTCCGGTTGGCGATCTCGACGTCCCCGCCCCAGCGACGCGCGAGCGCTCGCGCGATCGTGAGCCCGAGCCCGGTGCCGCCGGGAACGCTGCGGCCGACGGTCCCGCGGTGGAAGCGCTCGAACAGCTCCTCCGCCTCGTCCGCCGCGATCCCCGGCCCCTCGTCGAGCACCGCGATCGTCGTGCCGGCCGCGCGCAACGTGACGGTCGTCCCGCGCGGCCCGTAGCGCAGGGCGTTCTCGACGAGCGCGTCGAGCGCGCGGTCGAGGTCGGCGCGCGAGGCCATCGCGGTTTCGGCGGCGGCTGACGGCGCGAGCGCGAGCGCCAGCCCGCGGTCGAAGGCGAGCGGCTCCCAGCGCTCGTGCGCGGTCGCCGTCGCGGCGGCGAGGTCGATCGGCTCGGCTGTGCCCTCGCGCTCGCCGGCGCTGCTCAGCACGAGCAGCTCCTCGACGAGCTGCGCGATCCGCTGGATCTCGCGCTCGCCGGCGGCCAGCTCGCGCGCGGCCTCCGGGCTCACCCCGGCCGCCTCGGCCTCCTCGAGGCGCAGCCGCAGCGCCGCGAGCGGCGTGCGCAGCTGGTGGGAGGCGTCGGCGACGAACGCCTGCTGGCGGGCGAGCATGTCGCGGATGCGGTCGGTCATGTCGTTGAAGGAGTGGGCCAGCGAGCGCTCCTCGGTGGAGCCCTCGAGCGCGACGCGGGTTTCGAGGTCGCCGGCCGCGACGCGCGCCGCGGCTGCGCGCATGCGGCGGATCGGGCGTACGAACTGACCGGCGATCGCGATCCCCGCCAGCAGCCCGAGGGCGAGCACGATCGCTCCGACGAGCAGCAGCCCGAGCGCCGAGCGGCGCACCGCGCGGCGCACGGCGGCGACGCTCTGGGTGATCCGCACCGCGCCGATCACGGTCGTCCCGCGTACGACGGGGACGGCGGTCGCGAGGATCGTGCGCCCGAGCGTCTCGCTGTCGCGCTGGTTCTGGAAGCTGCGGCCCCGCAGCGCGACCGCGACCTCGGGGCGGCTCGCGTAGCTCGTCCCGAGCGTCGCGCCCGCGCTGTCGGCGATCAGCCTCCCGCGCGCGTCGAGCACGATCACGCGCCCACGCGCCGTCTGCGCGGCCGAGGCGACGAGCCGCGCGAGCGTCCGGCGGTGGGGCGGGGCGACGAGCGCGGCGACCGTCGCGGCCGCCACGTCCGCCTGGCCGCGCGCCTGCGAGTAGACCTCCGCGTGCACGCGGCGGTTGAGGTTGAAGACGAGCGGCACCAGGAGCGCGACGACGGCCAGCAGCAGCACGTACGCGAGCGCGAGGACCAGGCGCAGCCGCAGGCTCAGCTGAGCTCCTCGTCCGAGGCGAAGCGGAAGCCGATGCCGCGCACGGTGTGGATGAAGCGCGGGTCGGTCGGGTCGTCGCCGAGCTTGCGCCGCAGCCAGCCGATGTGCACGTCGAGCGTCTTCGTCGAGCCGAACCAGTTGGCGTCCCACACCTCCGCCATCAGGTCCTCGCGCGTGACGACCTTGCCGGCGTCGCGCATCAGTCGCATGAGCAGGTCGAGCTCCTTGCGCGCGAGTTGCAGCTCCTCGCCGCCGAGGCGGGCGCGCCGCGCGCCGGTGTCGATCTCCAGCGCTCCGGCGCGCAGGATCGCCGGCGTCGGCTCGTCCTCGCGGACGCGTCCGGTGCGGCGCAGCACGGCGCGGATCCGCGCGATCACCTCGACGCCGCTGAAGGGCTTGACGACGTAGTCGTCGGCCCCGAGCTCGAGCCCGACGACGCGGTCGGACTCGGTCCCGCGCGCGGTGAGCATCACGATCGGCACGTCGCCGCGGCGGCGCAGCTCGCGGCAGACCTCGCGCCCGTCGCCGTCCGGGAGCATCAGATCGAGCAGCACGAGATCCGGCGCGACCCGCTCGGCGGCGGCGAGCGCCTCGGCGGCTGTGCCGACCGTCGTCGTCGCGAACCCGGCGCGCGCGAGCGCATGCGAGAACGGCTCGGCGATCGACGGCTCGTCTTCGACGAACAGGATCCGCAGCGGGTCGGCGTCGGGCATGGCGTGAGGCTAACGCCCCACGGGGCCTGTCGCGATGTTGGCGCTTCGCCGCTCGCGTGAGATTTTGCCATTCCATTACCTGCGCTTCGGGAGCCCTTGGGACGCGCATGAGCACCGTGCTCGTCATGACCTTCGTACCGACCATCGACCCCGCCGCGTGCAGCGCCCACGGCGACTGCGTCCCCATCGCCCCCGCCGCCTTCAAGCTCGCGGACGACGGCGCGGTCGTGATCGGCACCGCCTCCTACCCGGAGCTGCTCGCCGCGGCCAAAGCCTGCCCCACGGTCGCGATCGTCGTGCTCGACGACGTGACCGGCGAGCAGGTCTATCCCTGATCGAGGGACCGGCGCCCAGCGGGCGCGCTGATCGCTGACCGAGCGCGCTCCGAGCGACGCACGCGTCGCGCCGGCGTTCAGGAACTCGTAATGGCCGCGTGGCATCCTCGGTCACGATGGCCCTGCTGATGCTCTTCGGCCTGCTCGCCGGCGCCGGCACCGCATTGTCGCCGTGCGTGCTGCCGGTGCTGCCGATCGCGCTCTCCGCCGGTGCGACCGGCGGACGGCGGCGGCCGTTCGGGATCGTCGTCGGGCTGACGGCCTCCTTCACGTTCGCGACCGTCGCGCTCGTCTACGTGCTCGACGCGCTCGGCCTGCCCGACGACCTGCTGCGGACGCTCGCGATCGTCGTGCTGCTCGCGTTCGGCGTCTCGCTGCTCGTGCCGCCGCTGGCGGCGCGCGTCGAGGGCGCGCTCAGCCGGCTCGCCGCGCTCGCCGGAGCCCGTCCGGCGAGTGCCGGCGGCGACGGCTTCCGCTCCGGTCTGCTCGTCGGCGCGAGCCTCGGGCTCGTCTACGCGCCCTGCGCGGGCCCGGTGCTCGCCGGGGTCATCACCGTCTCCGCCTCGCAGCCGTTCACCGCCGGGCGACTTGCGGTCGCCCTCTCCTACGGCGTCGGCTCGGCGCTCGTGCTCTACGCGCTGATGCTCGGCGGGCGGCGGCTGACGGCGCCGCTCGCGCGTCGCAGCGGCGCGCTGCAGCTGGCGCTGGGCGCCGTGATGGTGCTCGTCGCGCTCGCGATGCTCAACGACTACGACCTGCGCTTCCAGAGCGCGATCGCGAAGGACCTGCCGACGTTCCTCGTCGATCCGACGAACAGGCTCGAGACGACGCGCTCGGCCCAGCGCGCGCTCGCCGACCTCAACGGCGGCGCGCACGGCGTCGGCGGCCGGGCCGCGGCGGCTGCGGCGGAAGCGACGCCGCCCGCGCACGGCCACGCCGCGAAGCTGCCCGTGCTCGGCACCGCGCCCGACTTCACCGGCACCCAGGACTGGTTCAACACCCCCGGCGACCGCCCGCTGACGCTCGCCGGGCTGCGCGGCCGCGTCGTGCTCGTGGACTTCTGGACCTACTCCTGCATCAACTGCCTGCGCACGCTGCCCTACCTCGAGGCGTGGGACAGGCGCTACCGCAAGGACGGGCTCACGATCGTCGGCGTCCACACGCCCGAGTTCCCGTTCGAGAAGGACGCCGGCAACGTCGCCGCGGCGATCGGCCGCGAGCACATCGGGTACGCGGTCGTCCAGGACAACGAGATGGCGACGTGGGACGCGTACGGCAACCAGCACTGGCCGGCCGAGTACTTCGTCGACGCGCGCGGTCGCGTGCGCTTCGCGCATTTCGGCGAGGGCGACTACGGCAAGAAGGAGCAGGTGATCCGTGACCTGCTCGCCGAGGCCGGGCGGCGCGTCGGAAGCGGTGGGTCCGGTGCGCACGGCATCACCGCCTCCGCCGGCGTCACGACGCCGGAGAGCTACATCGGCGCCGCGCGCGCCGAGCGCTTCGTCAACGGCACGATCCTGCCCGGTCCGCAGGACTTCGGCGCGCCGCGGGCGCCGTCCGACGATCAGCTCGCCTACGCCGGGCGTTGGAACGTGCACGAGGACTCCGCGACCGCCGCTGCCGGCGCCGCGCTCGAACTGCGCTTCGGCGCGCGACGCGCCTACCTCGTGCTTGGCTCGCCCGGCCGGGTGCGCCATGTGCGCGTGCTGCTCGACGGCAAGCCGCTCACGGGCACGGGCGCGGGTGCCGACGTGCACGGCGGCGTCGTCACGGTGAACGGCCAGCGGCTCTACGAGCTCGTGGACCTGCCGCAGGTCGGGACGCACCTGCTGCGACTGGAGCCTGAGGAGGGCGTCGAGGGCTATGCCTTCACGTTCGGCTGAGCCTGCGACGATCCCGGACATGGCTCCGGGCACACGCGGCGCCGTCCTCGTCGTCGACGACGAGCCGACGATCGTCGAGGTCGTCGCGCGCTACATGGCGCGCGCGGGCTACGCCACGCGCGAGGCGTTCGACGGGCCGGGCGCGCTCGCGGCGGTGCGCGAGCAGCGCCCCGACCTCGTCGTGCTCGACGTGATGCTGCCGGGATTCGACGGGATCGAGGTGATGCGCCGGCTGCACGAGCTGCCGGGCGATCCGATCGCGGTGATCCTGCTGACGGCGCGCGCGGAGGAGTCCGACCGTCTGATCGGCCTGCGTCGCGGCGCCGACGACTACGTCGTCAAGCCCTTCAGCCCCGCCGAGCTGGTCGCGCGCGTCGAGGCGGTGCTGCGCCGCGGCACGCCGCGCACGTCGGCGATCGAGGAGCCGATCGAGCACGGCCCGTTGCGGATCGACCAGGCGGCCCGCACCGTCACGCTCGCCGGCGAGGCGGTCGCGCTGACGCTGCGCGAGTACGAGCTGCTGCGCCACCTCGCCAAGAACCCCGGTCGCGTCTTCTCGCGCGACCAGCTGATCGAGGACGTGTGGGGCTACAGCTTCTTCAGCGACACGAGCACCGTCACCGTCCACGTGCGGCGCCTGCGCGCGAAGCTCGAGGCCGACCCGGCGCGGCCGCGCTGGATCGAGACCGTGTGGGGCGTCGGCTACCGCTTCGCGCCATGAGCGGGATCCGCCGCTCGCTCGCGCTGGCGCTGCTCGCCTGCCTCGCGGGCGCGGCGGCGATCGGGATCCCGTACGGCTTCGGCGCCGGGCGCACGACGTTCCTGCTGCTGCTCGGGGTCGCGGTCGGGATGCTCAGCGCCGCGCACCTCGCGGCCGCGCGGCGCGCGTCCGTCGGCGGGCTCTCGCGCCAGCTCGCGCTCGCCGCCGCGCTCGCCGTCGGCACGGTGCTGGTCGCCGTGTGGGCGGGGACCGAGGCGATGTTCGTCTCCAAGCACGACGCGCTCGTCATCACCGCGATGACCGCCGTCGGCGGCGTGCTCGCGGTGCGCGCGGGCCAGCTGCTCGCGCACGGCGTCCTGAGCGACGTCGAGGCGATGCACGCGGAGGCCGACGACGCGCGCCGCCGGCTCGTGGCGTCCGTCTCGCACGACCTGCGCACGCCGCTCTCCTCGCTGCGGCTGCTGGTCGAGTCGATCGAGGACGGCGTCGCCACCGGGGCGACGCGCGAGCGCTACCTGCGCGAGATGCGCACGCACGTCGGCACGCTCAGCGTGCTGATCGACGACCTCTTCGAGCTCTCGCGCCTGGAGGCGGGCGACATCGCGTGGTCGATGCATCAGGTCGAGATCGGCGGGCTCGTGAGCGAGACGGTGGCCGCGCTGCGCACGCAGGCCGCCGCCCACGGCGTCGAGGTCGCGACCGAGCTGCCGGACGGCGGCGTGCACGCGCAGGCCAACGCGGAGAAGGTCCAGCGGGTGCTCTT
This sequence comes from Conexibacter sp., assembly GCA_035637995.1. GTDB lineage: Bacteria > Actinomycetota > Thermoleophilia > Solirubrobacterales > Solirubrobacteraceae > Conexibacter. Next base: position 86,692 of record DASRAV010000040.1, read on the forward strand.
CAACCTGATCGTCAACGCGATCCGTCACACGCCCGCCGACGGCAGCGTGACCGTGCGGGCGCGCGCGGGCGCAAACGGCGTCGAGGTCGAGGTCGCCGACGACGGCGCGGGGATCGCGCCGGAGGATCGCGCGCAGGTCTTCGAGCCGTTCTACCGCGGCGGCGCGGGTGCGGCCGCGCGCTCCTCCGGCGACGGCGCCGGCCTCGGGCTCGCGATCTCCCGCGCGATCGTCGAGGCGCACGGCGGGCGCATCTGGCTGGAGCCGGCGGCGCGCGGGACGCGCGTGCGCTTCACGCTGCGTGCCGCGGACGGCGCGCCGGCGTAGGCTTCGGGCATGGAGCGAGACGAGCTGCGCGCCGTGCAGGCGCCGTTGAAGGAGCGCTATCGGGCGGAGCCCGGCGCGGCGCAGATCACGCTGTCGGCGACGGGCACGCTCGGGGAGGGCGTCTCCTGCTCAGTCCAGACGGGGCGCGCGCTCGCCGAGGCCGGCTTGCATCCCGCTTCCGGCGGCGACGGCACGCTGCTGTGCTCGGGCGACATGCTGCTCGAGGCGCTCGTGGCCTGCGCGGGCGTGACGCTGCGCGCGGTGGCGACGTCGCTCGGCATCGAGGTGCGCGCGGGGCGCGTGCACGCCGAGGGCGACCTCGACTTCCGCGGGACGCTCGGCGTGGAGCGCGAGGCGCCCGTCGGCTTCTCCGCGATCCGGCTCGGCTTCGAGCTGGAGACGGACGCCGACGAGGGGCAGCTCGCGACGCTCCAACGGCTGACGGAGCGCTACTGCGTCGTCTACCAGACGCTTGCCAGCGCGCCCGCGCTGACGACGGCGCTCAGCCGCGCGTAGGCGCCGCGAACGAGCGCAGCTCGATCCGCTCCTGCGCGAGCGTCGCGCGCACGGCCGGGTCGCACAACGCCGCGACCTCCAGCGTGCGCTCGCGCGAGTACGAGGAGCCGGAGTCGTCGTCGATGCCGGGGTGGCAGCCGAGCTCGGTCGTCCCGGGCGGCAGCTCGCGCAGCAGTGCGCACAACGCGTCGGGCCCGATTCCCTCGTGCCAGGGCTCGCCGCGACCGCTCTGACCGTAGAAGCCCCCCTCGTAGCGGACGCCTGGGGTGAAGTGACGCACGGGCACGCCGAGCCGGCGGCCGTGCTCGCGCACGATCGCGCGTGCCGGCTCGTCGCGGTGGACGTGCTGGTGGGAGTCGAGGTGGGTCGGCGCGCGCCCGGTCAGCGCGAGGAAGCGCTCGAGCTGGGCGGCGACCTCGATGGCGACGGCCGCCGCGTCGTCGATGGGGACGACCTCGTACGCCGCGACCCACGGCTCCCCGGCGTAGCGCCATTCGCCGAGGTCGACGTGCAGCCCGACGCTCAGCGCCGGATGCCGCTTGGCATACGCGGTGGCCGCGCGTGCGTGCGGCGCGCGCACCATCAGGCTCGCGCTCGTCACGATGCCCTGCTCATGGGCGCGGGCGATACCGCGGTCGACGCCTTCGCTGAGGCCGAGGTCGTCGGCGTTGACGATCAGCGTGCGCGCGCTCATGCCCGCATTCTCCTCGCCGCGGCTCGACGCTCCATGCTGCTGCGCCGCCACGGCTCGAACGTGCTGTGATTCAGAGCGTGAGCGACACGGACGACCCCGGTCCCGCGATCTCGTACAAGGCGCTGCCGAAGGGCACGCGCGTGCTTGCGAGCGACGGCACGGAGGTCGGCCGCGTACGGCGGGTGCAGGACAACGTGCGCGAGAACATCTTCGACGGCATCGTCATCGAGACGCGCCGCGGCAAGCGCTTCGTCGACGCGCCCGAGGTCGGGCACATCGCCGAGCGCGCGGTGACGCTCACGATCTCCGCGGAGGAGGTCGCCGCGCTCCCCGTCCCACGCTCACCGATGCGCGAGCGCATCGAGCAGATGCCGCTCGTGCGTCGCGCGAAGCGCGAGCTGCGGCGCTGACGTGCGTCTGCAGCGGGCGCGACGCGCGACCCGCGCGGCACGAGCGACATCGACGTCAACGTCTCGCGACACACTGCGCACGATGATCGCGGTCGACGACCCGCGCTTCGCCAGGCTTGACGACTCGCTGCGCCGCGCAAAGTCTGCTCGCGAGCCAGTGTGCAATTCGTAAACACAAGCGGCTCTTAAGTGCGAGGGTTGACTGCTGGTAAACCAGCCGCTACATTGACGCTATCACACGCGGGAGGGGGATGGCCGATCGGTGAGGCTCGAACGGGTCTCAATTGACTGCGCTTTGGCTCGACATCCGAATGGGGAGAAAAGATGTCAGGAAACAAGCTTGCTCGCGCGCTGCTCGGCACATGTGTGGCAGTTGCCACGCTCGCCGTATTCACAGATTCCGCGGCCGCGCTAAGAAAGTTAACTGTATTTGCGCCGTTGAGCAGCGTGGGCGTTGGAAGTAATGTGAGCTTTGAAGAAGAAAGCGCATTCCTTAGAACAGTATGCAGTGGAGTTACGCTCACCTATAGATTCGCAACCTTCTGGGAAAAGTTTCCCGGTTCTTCAGCAGGAACGATGACGGAAGGTGCAACGACAGGATGCAGAGCATTCGGGTTCGTCGGAGCTACTGTTACCTTTGAAGTCACCAGAGAAAGACCATTTAGACTTGGGTATCAATCCATACTAGGCACGCTACCGACCATAACTGGCATACTAACCCTTGCCGAAGGCGTGAGATTCACGATAGTCGCCGGCGGAAGAACCTGCAGATATGAAGGCAGACTGGGCTTCCTACTCCCCGTCACGAGAGGCACCTTCGAAGGCGGCTCATTCCTAGCTACACCGAAATCCAGAATTCTCGCTGGCAGCACGAGAGAATGCCCGGCAGAAGGCTCTTTTAGAGGCAGCCTGAGATTCGAAACAGCAAGTGAAGTCAGACTAACCTGAGTGGGAGACCTTCCGGGTGGGGCTCGGGCCGATCAGTCCTGAGCCCCACCACGAATCGCGCCGCAGGTCTCCGGTGTAGATCGCGCCGCCGCGGGTAGGCCATCAAACATGACCGCTGGTCGGATCACAGCTACAGCCGCCGCTGTCCTGGCAGTGGGACTCGTCCTGCTGCTGGCAACCGACGCCATCGTCGCGAACGCGATCGGTTGGGCTTTCGTGGGGATCGCCGGCGTGCTGCTCGTCTCGCTCGCGTTCCTGCTCGTCGGCCAATCCGAGGACCGGGACCGCGAGCAGCGGCCCGGCGGTTGACTCGCCGCGCCGCAGGGCGCGGCGAGCCGGGCGTCCTACCTAAACGGTCTGGACGTTGATCGCCTTGGGGCCCTTCGGCCCGGGCTCGGAGTCGTAGGAGACCTTGGCGCCCTCGGCCAGCGAGCGGTAGCCGTCGCCGACGATCGAGCTGTGGTGGACGAAGAGGTCCTTCGACTGGTCATCGGGGGTGATGAAGCCGAAGCCCTTGTCGTCGCTGAACCACTTCACGGTTCCAGTTGCCATCTGCAATGCCCTCCGGGTGAATGTGCTGCGAACGCGGAGGTGCTGAAAAGCAACGACTACGAGCGCTGACACTGATGATTCCGGATCGTCGATCCGGTCTGAATGGTGAAACGCTACCAGGAGTGTCTAGGTAACGCCGGCTGGCGGGGGTGCGCCGTCGCGATGCACGGCGTCCACCAGGGTGCGCGAGACGCGTCGCACGCGTCCCTCGGCGAACGCCAGCGCGAGCGCGCGGCGGAAGACCCCGGGGCCCCAGTAGCGCGCTCCGACGCGCGCCGCGAGCGCGTGCCGCTCGGTCGGGCCGTTCTGTTCGAGCGCGCGCACGATGCTGTCGACCTCGCGGTCGAGCGCGACCAGCGCCGACGGCGTCGAGACGGGCATCCCGGGCGAGGCGGAGTACGAACCGGGCCCGGGCCGGTAGCGGCCGGGCTGGCGGCGGCGCGGCGCGACGGGCGGCGCCTTGACGGGCGCCTCCTCGCCCCCCTCGGCTCCGTCCTCGGCTGTCAGCGGGGTCGCGATCTGCTCCAGCGACTTGCGCTCCGCCTTGACGCCGAAGGCCAGCTCCGCGATGCCGCCGATCGCCATCACCGCCGCGCCGATGTAGAAGCCGAGCGCCACCTGGTCGAGGTCGCCGGAGTTGATGAAGTGACCGAACAGGATCGGCCCGGTGATCCCGCCCGCGGCCGTTCCGATCGCATAGAAGAACGCGATCGCCAGCGCGCGGGTCTCCATCGGGAAGATCTCGCTGACCGTCAGGTAGGCGGAGCTGGCGCCAGCGGAGGCGATGAAGAAGGTCACGCAGACGAGTGCCATGAACGAGCCGACCGCGAGCGAGCCGCCGGCGAACAGGACGGCCGTCGCGATCAGCATCGCGGCCGCGCCGAGGTAGCAGAAGGAGATCATCGGCTTGCGCCCGACCGTGTCGAACAGCCGCCCGAGCGTGAGCGGCCCGAGGAAGTTCCCGACCGCGAACAGGACGTACCAGTACGGCACGCTGCCGGAGGAGACGCCGAAGTACTTGCCCAGCAGCGTGCCGAGGTCGAACACGACGGCGTTGTAGAGGAACGCCTGTCCGACGAACAGCGCGAGCCCGAGCGCGGTGCGCCGCGGATAGTCCTGGAACGCCGTGCGGGCGATCCGCCGGAACGGGATCGTGCGGCGCTGCTTCACCGTGATCGACTCGTCCGGATCGCTGAGCTGCTGCCCGGTCTCGGCCTCGATCGCGCGCTCGATGTCGCTCACGATCTCCTCGGCCTCCTGCTCGCGGCCGTGGATGAAGAGCCAGCGCGGGCTCTCCGGCACGTTCCGGCGGACGAACAGGATCACGACCCCGAGCACGACGCCCATGCCGAAGGCGAGCCGCCAGCCGAAGTCGATCGCGAACAGGCTCGTGTCGAGGAACACGAGCGCTGCGACCGAGCCGAGCGCGGCGCCGACCCAGAAGCTGCCGTTGATGATCAGGTCGACGCGACCGCGCACGCGCGCCGGGATCAGCTCGTCGATCGCCGAGTTGATCGCGGCGTACTCGCCGCCGATCCCGGCGCCGGTGAAGAACCGCGTCATGAAGAAGTACCAGGGAGCGAACGCGAACGCCGTCGCGCCGGTCGCCAGCAGGTAGACGCCGAGCGTGATCAGGAACAGCTTCTTGCGGCCGAAGCGGTCCGTCAGCTGCCCGAAGAACAGCGCGCCGAGGCATGCGCCGGCGACGTAGAACGCGGCCGCGGTGCCGATCGTGCTCGCGGTGAGCGTGATTCCGCTGCCTTTTTCGGTGAGGCGGCTCCCGAGCGCGCCGACGATCGTCACCTCGAGCCCGTCGAGAATCCATACGGTCCCGAGGCCGATCACGATCAGCCAGTGGAAGCGCGCCCACGGCAGCCGGTCGAGCCGCGCGGGGATGTTCGTCTCGATCGTGCTCAGCTGTGCGGCATCTGCCATCGCGTCCGCAGGGATACCCCCGGACGGCGCCTCGCAGTCGCGACTCAGCCGAGCGCGCCGCGCGCCGCCTCGCCCAGCAGCGCCCGGGCGATCACGAGCCGTTGGATCTCGCTCGTGCCCTCGTAGATCTCGGTCACCTTCGCATCGCGGTAATAGCGCTCGGCCGGAAGCTCCTTCGTGTACCCGTAACCGCCGAGCACCTGGATCGCCTCGCCGGTCTGCCGGCGCGCGACCGCGCTCGCGAACAGCTTCGCCTGCGCCCCCTCGACGGTGTGCGGCAGCCCCGTCTGCTTCAACCGCGCCGCGCGCCAGGTGAGCGCGCGGGCCGCCTCGATCTCCGTCTGCATCTCGGCGAGCTTGTGCTGGATCTGGCCAAGCGCGCCGATCGGACGGCCGAACGCGTGGCGCTCCTGCGCATAGGCGGTCGCGAGGTCGAGCGCCGCCTGCGCGATCCCGACCGCCTGCGCCGCGATCCCGATCCGCCCGCCGTCGAGCGTCGCGAGCGCGATCCGCATCCCCGCTCCCGGCGCGCCCAGCCGCTCACCGGGCGTGTCCTCGAGGCTCAGCGCCGCCGTCGAGGACGAGTTCAACCCCAGCTTCTCCTCCTCCCGCGCGACCGTGAGCCCCGCTGCGGGCCGCCGCACGACGTACGCGGAGACCTTCCCGGCAGCCGGTCCTTCGGCGTCGCGTGCGAAGACGATCAGCGTGTGGGCGTGCGAGCCGGTCGTGATGAACTGCTTGGCGCCCGTGATGCGTCCCTCCGCGTCGGCGCGCGTGCGCAACGCGGCGGCGTCGGAGCCGACCTCCGGCTCGGTCAGCGCGAACGCGCCCAGCTCGTGGCCCTGGGCGAGCGGCGGCACGAGCCGCCCGATCTGCTCCTCGCTCCCGTGCGCCAGCAGCGGCAGCGTCACCGCCGAGGTGTGGACCGCGACGGTCACCGCGACGCCGCCGTCGGCGCGCGCCAGCTCCTCCAGCGCGAGCACGTAGGCGAGGAAGTCCGCCCCCGCACCGCCGTGCTCGACCGGCACGCACGCGCCCATCAAGCCCAGCTCGCCGAGGCGTGCGAAGACCTCCTTGGGGAAGTGGTGCTCGCGGTCCCACCCGGCGGCGTGCGGCGCGATCTCCTGCTCGGCGAAGCGCCGCGCCAGCGCCCGGATCTCCCGCTGCTCGTCGCTCAGCTCGGTCGTGCTCATGCGCGGATCTTCGCTCACAGGCCCAGCGCCGCGCGCACCCGCGCCGCTTCCACGTTGCCCGCGATCCGCACGAGCTTGTCGCGCGAGCGCTCGCCGCGGATCACGGCGACGCTCGTCTTGGGCACGCCGGCGGCCTTGGCGATCAGCTCGCAGACGGCGGCATTCGCACGGCCTTCCAGCGGCGGGGCGGTGACGCGGACGAGCAGGCGGCCGTCGCGCGCGCCCGCGAGCTCGTCGCGCCGTGCGCGCGGGATGACGCGAACCTCAAGCTCCACCGAGCGCCCGTCCGATCCGCTCGCCCGCGTCCATGAGCGTGTCGCGCGTGCCCGCCTCCACCACGTCCCGCAGCCCGAGCGCCGCGCGCCCTGCGGCGGCCAGCGCATCGCTCCCGACCACGGCGAACGCAGGGACCCCGGCGCCGCGGGCGCGCGCGGCGACCTCGCCGACGAGCTTGCCGTCGAGCGTCTGCGGATCGAGCCGGCCCTCGCCCGTGACGACGGCGCGGGCGCAGCGCAGCCGCGCGTCGAACCTGAGCGCGTCGAGCACCCACGCGGCCCCCGGCACGAGGTCCGCTTCGAGCTGCGCCCACAGCCCACCCGAGAGCCCGCCCGCGCAGCCGGTCATCGGCACGCCGCGGGGGTCACGCGCGAAGCCGGCGGCGAGCGCGTCCAGCTGCGCGCTCAACGCGGCGACGGTCGCCGCGTCGGCGCCCTTCTGCGGCGCGAACACGGCGGCCGCCTGCTCGAACGGCGTGCGCACGTCGCACAGCACCGTCAGCCGCGCGTCGCCGAGCCCGCCGGCTGCTGCGATCGCCGCCAACGCGCCGGCGCCGCCGTCCGTCGTCGCCGAGCCGCCGACCGCCACGAGCACGTGCTCGGCACCGGCGCGTACCGCCGCGGCGATCAGCTCGCCGGTGCCGGCGGTCGACGCCGCCCACGCGTCGCGCTCGCCGGCGTCGACCAGCGCCAGCCCGCTTGCGGCGGCGCTCTCCACGATCGCGATCGCGCTGCCCGCTGCGAGGCCGAAGCGCGCACGCAGCGGCCGTCCGAGCGGGTCGTGCGCGTCGGCCGCCAGCAGCTCGGCATCGAATGCGGGCGCGAGCACGTCGAGCGTTCCCTCGCCGCCGTCGGCGACCGGGCAGCGGTCGGCGGACAGGCCGGTCCGCTCGATCCCCTCCGCGATCGCGTCTGCCACCTCGCGCGCGGAGATCGTCCCCTTGAAGGCGTCGGGCGCGACCAGCACGGGACCCTCGCGGAGCGGCACGCGCCGACGGTAGCGGAAGGTGGCACCGCGCTTTTCGGCCGCGAACGTGCATCATGGGTGGTCGTGGCATTGCAGATCACCGACCTCGTCAAGCGCTACCCGACCGGCACCGAGGCCCTGCGCGGCGTCTCGCTCTCGATCGCGGAGGGCGAGTTCTTCGGACTGCTCGGCCCCAACGGCGCCGGCAAGTCGACGCTGATCCACTGCACGACCGGGCTCGCGCAGCCCACGTCGGGCTCGATCAGGGTCTTCGGCCACGACGCGATCGACCACTACGAGCAGGCGCGGCTCGGCGTCGGCCTCGCGCCGCAGGACCTCAACCTCGACTGGTTCCTGACCGTCGAGGAGACGCTCGATTACCACGGCGGCTACTTCGGCATGCCGCGCAAGGACCGTCGCGAGCGCACAGGGGAGCTGCTCGAGGCGTTCTCGCTGACGGACAAGAAGGACGAGCGCACGCGCACGCTCTCGGGCGGCATGAAGCGGCGCCTGATCCTGGCCCGTGCGCTGATGCACCGCCCGCCGCTGCTGATCCTCGACGAGCCGACCGCCGGCGTGGACATCGAGCTGCGGCTCGAGCTGTGGCACTACGTCCAGCGCATCAACCAGGAGGGCACGACGATCCTGCTCACGACGCACTACCTCGAGGAGGCGGAGCAGCTGTGCGACAAGATCGCCTTCATCAACGGCGGTGAGATTGTCGCGACGGGCACGAGCGGCGAGCTGGCGGCACGCTTCGGCGTCGCCTCGCTGGAGGACGCCTACCTGGAGCTCGTCGGGCGCAAGGAGCTCTCGCGCGGGCTCATCCCCGACGAGGTCGCCTCGTGAGCCGGCGGCAGATCCGCTTCCTCACGCTCGTGCGGCGCGAGGTCAGCCGGTTCCTGAAGATCAAGCGCCAGACGGTGGGTGCGCCGCTGCTGGAGACGTTCCTCTACATCTCCGTCTTCGGCGCCGCGCTCGGCTCGCGCATCAACACGCTGCACGGGTTCAAATACGTGGTGTTCGTGATCCCCGGCCTGATCATGATGGCGTGGGCGATCAACGCCTTCTCCAACAACGCCTCCTCGATCCTGCAGCAGAAGTTCCAGCGCTCGATCGACGACCAGCTCTCCTCGCCGGCCTCGCCGACCGAGCTGCTGTTCGCCTTCTCACTCGGCGGCTTCCTGCGCGGGATGGTCGTCTCGTTGCTGACGTTCATCGCGGCGTCGTTCCTCGTTGACCTGCCCGTCGACCACGTGCTCGTCCTGATCCCGGCGCTGTTCCTCGTCGGCTTCTTCTTCGCCCAACTCGGGGTGCTGATCGGCGTGCGCGCCGAGCAGTTCGACGACGTCGCCGTCGCGCAGACGTTCGTGCTGCAGCCGCTCATCTTCCTCGGCGGCGTCTTCTACTCGGCGTCGCTGCTGCCGCAGCCGTTCCAGACGCTCACCCACTTCAACCCCGTCTACTACATGATCAACCTCGTGCGCTATGGCTTCCTCGGCTACACCGAGGCGAACGTCGCGCTGTCGCTCGGCCTGCTGACGGCGGCGGTGCTCGCGCTCTATGCCGTCAACCACCGGCTGTTCGCTACGGGGTACAAGCTGCGGGCGTAGCGGTCCTGGGCGTGGAGCGCATGACTGCGCTCGATAAACGTCTGCGGCTTTGGTTGCGTGCTTCGGTCCCCCTGGTTCCAACGGCAACCGACCCGGGGGACGTCTCAGCATGCGGGTTGACTGCTAGGCGAAAGACCTTTATATTTCCCATTGGAGCGTTGAGGAGCGTGACAACGCTACAAGGGCGCAAATTTGCGGGGGCCAGTTTGCGCCAACATTCGCGTCACTAATCCGGATCGCCGCATCGGTGATAACCGGAGGGAGGTAAGTCCATACCCACGCAATGATCACGGGTCGAAGCACGTCTTACGGTGGCGGCCTGCGCCGCGTCGGACCAACGGCGCACGCGAGGCGGGCCGTGGTCCGCATCCGGCTGCCTCATGGCCGCACCAGCCGGCTCCTCAAAATAATCCATAGTAGTTGGGAGCTGAATATGAAGCAGTCGACGCATTTGCTGGTCGGTGCGTGCTTGCTGGTCATGGCGTTCGCGATGCTCACGAGTCCTGCGCTCGCGCTAAGAAGCCTTCAAGGGTCGAATCCCGGTGCGGCCGAAAGCACCGGGACGAACATCAGCTTTGAAGAAGAAGGAGGATTCCTGAGAACCGCTTGCTCGGGAGTGACGCTCAGAGGATCTCTCAACGAAAGAGTAGCCAAGAGCGTAGGGGCAGCGGTCGGAACGATAACCGAAGCCAGAACAACTGGGTGTAGAGCGTTCGGTTTCGTTTCCGCAACAGTTACCGTCGAAGTGGAACCGGGAAGACCGTTCAGAGCGTCATACAACTCTATACTAGGCACCCTACCCACGATAACCGGGACGCTAGTACTCACCGAAGGCATCAGATTCTCTGTGGTCGCCGGCGGTAGAACCTGCAGATACGAAGGCAGAGTGGGCTTTCTACTCACAGTTGCGAGAGAAGCGAGAGGCGCGCTGTCATTCGAAAGCGGCTCGACGCTAGCTGAACCAAAAATGAGACTTGTCGCTGGGAGTTCAGAAAGCTGTCCGAGAGAAGGCTCCATCAGAGGCAGACTGAGATTCGAAAGAACGCGTACGGTCACGCTAGTTTGAGTAAGAACAGATAGCCGGGGTGGGGCTCGAGTCTATAAGCATTAATCTCGGGCCCCGCTTGCTGTGAGTGGATGACGGGCCGCATTCACCGCGCTTCGCAGCCGCACTGGCTTCTTCAAATAATGATACCTAATGGGAGCTGAAATGAAACAGTCTGCGCGTTTGATGGTCGGTGCGTGCTTGGTGGTCATGGCGATCACGAGCATCGCGAGTCCTGCGTTTGCGCTAAGAAGCCTCCAATCCTCCTCCTATCTCGAAGTGGTGTCCGGAACCGGGGCGAGAGTTAGCTTTGAAGAAGGAGGGGGGTTTCTTAGAACCGTTTGCGCGGGAGTCACGCTTAGAGGGCACGGCGGCGAAAGAGTAGCCAAGACTTCCGGCGCATCGGTTGGAACTGTTACAGAAGGCAGAACGGCGGAATGCACAGCCTTCGGATTCATCGGCGCAACGGTGATCGTTCAAGCGGAAGCCGGAGTTCCATTTACAGCTACTTATAACTCTATAGGAGGGACACTACCGCTGATAACGTTCCATCTATTGTTACTCTTAGGGGCAAGATGGCAGATAGCAACTGCGGGGAGAACCTGTAGATACGAAGGCAGTGTGGGCTTCCTGGCGCCGGTCGCGAGAGAAGCTAGAGGAAGCCTGACCTTTGAAGGCGGCTCGTTCCTAGCCGAACCGAGAGCAAGACTTTTGGCCGGTAGCACAGCAGAATGTCCGAGACAAGGCGAACTCAGAGGCAGCATCAGACTGGAAAGACCACGCACACTGACTCTAGTCTGAGCAGCAACGGCACGCTTCAGGGCCGGCTCGGACAACTGTGTCCCGAGCCGGTTTCTGGAGATCCTCGCGGGGAGCTCACAAGAGGCTTGAGTCCCTGAACTTGAACCGCACCGGCAGCTCCCGCAGCCCATACACCCCCTGCACGCCCTCATACACCGCCTCGCCGTCGAGCGCGATCGACTCCACATGCTCGGCGAGGAAGCTCAGCCCCTCCTGCAACTCAGCACGCGCAAGGTTCGCGCCGAGGCAGTAGTGGACGCCTGCACCGAACGTCAACGGCTTGCCGGCATCGCGCGCCGCGGCGATGTCGAAGCGCTCGCCGTCCTCGACGCCGTCGCGGTTGGCACTGAACGACGACACCAGCAACACCGTGTCGCGTGGGAAGACGACGTCGCGGTACTCGACCTCCTCGACGAGGATCCGCGCGGTGAACGGCGTGATCGGCTCGTAGCGCAGCGCCTCCTCCACGGCCGCGCTCGCGCGCGAGGGGTCGGCGCGGAGCAGCGCCCACTGGTCGGGGTGCTCCGCGAGCAGCCGCACGGCGTGCGCGAGCTGGCTCTGCGTCGTGTCGACGCCGCCGACGAGCACGTTCAGCACGAGGTTCACCAACTCCACGTCGGACAGGCGGTCGCCATCCTGCTCGGCCGCGATCAGCTGCGAGATCAGGTCGTCGCTCGGGTCGGTTCGGCGGCGCTCGAGCAGCGCCTCCGCCCACACGTAGAACTCCGTGACCGCCTGCTCGATCCGCGGCCGCTCGGCCATCAGCACCGGCGGGTCGAACTGCCGCTGGATCCAGTTCGACCACTCGTGCAGGCGCGGTGCGTCGGCCAGGGGCGCGCCCATCACCGTCGCGATCACCTGCGACGGGTACGGCTTGGCGAACGCGCCGACGAACTCGCAGCGCCCGTCGGCCGGCACCGCCGCAAGCAGCTCCTCGAGGTAGCCGCGCATCGCCGGACGCCAGCGCTCGGCCGCGCGCGGGGTGAACGAGGGGTTCACGAGCCCGCGCAGGCGCGCGTGGTCCGGGCCGTTGAGGTGCAGGATGTTGCGCTGCATCTCCTCGTACAGCGGCCCGTCCTCGATCCC
>DASRAV010000041.1:0-35295 GCA_035637995.1 Conexibacter sp.
GATTCCCCACTGCTGCCTCCCGTAGGAGTCTGGGCCGTGTCTCAGTCCCAGTGTGGCTGATCGTCCTCTCAGACCAGCTACCCATCGAAGCCTTGGTGAGCCGTTACCTCACCAACAAGCTAATGGGCCGCGGGCCCATCCTGATGCGGAAGCCGAAGCTACCTTTCCGAACCGGTCTTATGACCGGAAAGCACATTTGGTATTAGCCCGAGTTTCCTCGGGTTGTCCCAATCATCAGGGCAGGTTACCCACGTGTTACTCACCCGTTCGCGGCTTTGCCCCAGGGCAAGCCCTGGTTCGTCGCTCCACTTGCATGTGTTAAGCACGCCGCCAGCGTTCGTCCTGAGCCAGGATCAAACTCTCCGTGAAGAACTACTAGGTGTACTTCTTACAGAGAGTGTCGCGACGCCCACAGCGGGAGCCCACGTACACGTAGGGGCTACCCGGGCATCGGACAGGGTCAATTCTGGCGCGACCGTTCTCCCACCCGCGCTGGCGCGGTGGGCGGCCGCTTTTCGAAACCTGGACGCACACGACGGCCGGACCATTCCGGCCAATCGGTGCACATGCTGTTGAGTTTTCAAAGACCGCCGTGCCTCTTTGGAGGGGATGCCTCCGCAGGGACACGCGAGAGCACGCGGCTCTCGTGTGCGGCCGATGAGTATAGCGGTCCCGCGGCAAGGGGGGAAGCTCCCTCTTTGCCAGCCGTCAGGAGAGCACCTGGACCACGACCTCGCGCCGGCGCGGGCGGTCGTCGAAGTCCAGCAGCACCAGCTGCTGCCAGGTCCCGAGCACGAGCTCGCCGTCGACGATCGGCACCGTCTCGGACGGACCGATCAGCGCCGCGCGCAGGTGCGCATGGGCGTTCGTGTCGGCATTGCGGCGATTGTGCTCGTACTCCCCCGTACGCGGCGCGAGCCGCTCCAGCAGCTCGGCGAGGTCGGCGATCCCGCCCGGCTCGTACTCCATCGTCGTGACGGCGACCGTCGAGCCGCGGGCGAAGACGACGACCGCGCCGCGCTCGACGCCGCCGGCGCGCACGATCGAGCGCACGCCCTCGGTCAGGTCGACGGCCTCGCCGTCGCCCGCCGTCTCGAGCCGCAGCAGGCCGCCGTGGACCGCCATCGCCTCAGGCGCGCGCGCGCAGCCGCGCGAAGCGTCGCTTGCCGAGCTGCAGCACGCGCCCGTCCAGCTCCCCCGCCGCGCGGTCGAGCGGCTCGGCAGGCAGCGGCGCGCCGTCGAGCTTGACGCCGCCCTGAGCGAGCGCGCGGCGCGCCTCCGAGGTGGAGACGCCGAACGTCGCAGCGAGCAGCGCCGGCAGGTGGACCGTACCGCCGTCGCCGTCGAAGTCGACCTCCGGCAGATCCTCCGGCGGGCGGTGCTCGCGATGGACGCGGTCGAACGCCGCCTCCGCCGCCAGCGCGGCGGCCTCGTCGTGGAAGCGCGCCACGAGCGCGCGTGCGAGCGCGCGCTTGGCGTCGCGCGGCCCGACGCCCGCGGGCGCCCGCTCGCCGAGCAGCAGCTCATACCACGTCTCCAGCGCCGTGTCGGGCAGGCGCAGCGTCTTGCCGTAGATCTCCTCGGGCGGCTCGGTGACGCCGACGTAGTTGCCGTAGGACTTCGACATCTTGCGCTCGCCGTCGGTCCCCGGCAGGATCGGCATGGTCAGGATCACCTGCTCCGGCTGGCCGTACGCGGTCTGCACGTCGCGGCCGAGCAGCAGGTTGAACGTCTGGTCGGTGCCGCCGAGCTCGACGTCGGCCTCGATCGCGACCGAGTCGTAGCCCTGCAGCAGCGGGTAGAGCAGCTCGAGCAGCGAGATCGGCGTCGAGGCCGCCATCCGCTTGGAGAAGTCGTCGCGCTCGAGGATCCGCGCGACGGTCGCGGTGCGCACGAGGCGGAACAGCTCCTCCATCGGCATGTCGAGCCACTCGCCGTTGCGGCGCACCTCCAGGCGCTCGGCGTCGAGCACCTTCAGCGCCTGCTGCTGGAAGGTCGCCGCGTTGGCGTCGATCTGCTCCCCGCTCAGCTGCGGGCGCGTCGCCGAGCGTCCGCTCGGGTCGCCGACGCGTGCGGTGTAGTCGCCGACGATCAGCACGACCGTGTGGCCGAGGTCCTGGAACTCGCGCAGCTTGCCAAGCACGACCGTGAAGCCGAGGTGGATGTCGGGCGCGGTCGGGTCGATCCCCAGCTTCACGCGCAGCGGACGGCCCGCCTTCGCCGCCGCGGCGAGCTTGCGCTCCAGGCCGCCGGCGGGCAGGCAGTCGACCGCGTTGCGGGCGAGCCACGCAGCGGCCGCCGCGGGCGAGGCGTTCTCGGGATCCATCCGGGCGAATGCTAGACTGCCGCCCTCGGCGAGGCCCCCTGCCGCCTGGTCCGCCAAACCCGCCGGAGCGCGATCCGCCCGGCAGCGCGAGAGCGCCGCGATGCACGCATGACCGACGACGTCACGACATCGACGCCGAGCCGCCAGCGCACGAAGCTGCTGCCGTTCCGTCGTCCGCGGCGCGCCGATCCCGCTCACCCGCGCCCGCGCATCAAGAAGCTGCGCGTCCTCTCGATCCTCGCCGGCCTCTCGGTGCTGGCGGTGATCTCGACCATCTTCGGGATGATGATGGCGGTCGCATCCGACCTGCCGCAGCTCGAGAACAGCGAGCAGTACCGCGCGAGCAAGGACAACTCGGTCCTGCTCGACTACAAGGGCCGCAAGCTCGGGATCCTCACGAACAACCAGAACGTCGTGCTCGTGGGGCCCTCGCAGATCGCCGCCGCGATGAAGCACGCGATCATCGCGACCGAGGACCAACACTTCTACTCCAACCCCGGCTACGACCTCAAGGGCATCGCGCGCGCGCTCTACGAGGACGTCGGCCAGCAGCGCGCCGCGCAGGGCGCCTCGACGATCACGCAGCAGTTCGTGAAGACCGCGTTGGAGGCGCAGAACGACCGCACGATCTTCCAGAAGCTGCGCGAGGCCGCGCTCGCCTACCACCTGACGCGCAAGTGGTCGAAGGAGAAGATCCTCACCGAGTACCTCAACGCGATCTACTTCGGCAACGGCGCCTACGGCATCGAGTCGGCCGCGCGCGTCTACTTCGGCAGCCGCCACGGCTTCAACCAGGCGGGCGGCTGCGGCAGCACGCCGGCGAACATGTGCGCGGCGGAGCTGACGACGCCGGAGGCGGCGATGATCGCCGGGATCGTCGCCTCGCCGAGCGCGTACGACCCGATCACGCACCACGCCGCCGCCGAGGCGCGCCGCAACCTCGTGCTGCGCAAGCTGCGCGACCAGGGCTACATCACACCGAGCGAGTACGCGACCGACGTCCAGGACCCGCTGCCGACGCAGACCGACCTCACGCCGCCGACGGAGAAAAGCGAGTCGCCCTACTTCACGAGTTGGGTGCGCCAACAGGTCGTCGACCACTTCGGCCCGTTCAAGGCGTTCAGCGGCGGGCTCCAGATCACCACGTCGCTCGACCTCGACATGCAGCAGGCGGCGCAGGACGCGATCGACCAGATGCTGCCGCCCGGCACCGGCCTGCCGTCGGCCTCGCTCGTCGCGATCGACAACCGCACCGGCGAGGTGCGCGCGATGGTCGGCGGCGAGGACTACGCGAGCAGCCCGTTCAACCTCGCCACGCAGGGCCAGCGCCAGCCCGGCTCGACCTTCAAGCCGTTCACGCTCGTGGCGGCGCTCGAGAACGGCATCTCCCCCAGCTCGGTGTGGAGCTCGCACGAGAAGGAGTTCCCGGTCCCGAACAGCGGCGGCAAGGAGTTCTTCGTCGTCAAGAACTACGGCGACGCCTACTACGGCTCGCAGACGCTCGCGAGCGCGACGACGACCTCCGACAACTCCGTCTACGCCGACGTCGGCGTCCACGTCGGCACGCGGAAGATCGCCCGCGTCGCACGGCGGATGGGCGTCCGCACGCCGATCTCGACGAACCTCGCGATGATCCTCGGAGGCCTGCACCAGGGCGTCACGCCGCTCGACATGGCGCATGCGTACGAGACGTTCGCGACCGGCGGAAAGCGCGTCTGGAACAAGGACCTCGGCGCCCCGAACGAGGGGCCGATCGGCATCCACAGCGTCAAGGACGGCGACCGGACGATCGAGAACGTCAAGACGCTGCGCCGCACGCAGGTGCTCCCGGCGAGCGTGGCGGCGACCGCCACGCAGATCCTGCAGACGGTCGTCTCCTACGGCACCGGCAAGGCGGCCGCGATCCCGGGCTTCGCCGCCGGCAAGACGGGCACGACCTCGAACTACGGCGACGCCTGGTTCGTCGGCTGGAACGACCAGTTCACCGTCGCGGTGTGGGTCGGCTACCCGGACAAGCTCGTGCCGATGCTGACGCAGTTCAACGGCGAGCCGGTCGCCGGCGGAACCTTCCCCGCGCTCATCTGGCACAACTTCATGGTCTCGGTCACCGCCCTGATGGAGCAGCGCAAGGCCGTTGCCGACGCGCTGCGCAACGGCGAGGACCCGAGCACCGTCACGACGACGACGCCGGACACGCTGGCGGCGCCGAGCGGCGGGACGGCCACCACGACGACGCCGAGCGACACGACCACGACGGGCGGCGGCGCAGGTGGGACCGACACGACCGGCGCTGGGACTGGTGACACGGGGGGCGGGACCGGCACGACCGGCGGCGGGACGGGCACCCCGCCGCCACCGACGGGTGGCGGCGGCACCGGATCCGGCGGAACGACCGGCGGCGCAAGCCCCGGCGGCGTGCCGGCGCCACCCAGCGGGTAGCGCCCCGTCGCCCGCTCAGACGGGCGTCGCAGCGGCGCCGAGCCGCAGCGGCCGCGGGCGCGAGACGTGGGGGTTGCCGCGCGCGCTGAAGCGCCACGGCAGCTCCGTCGCCTTCGTGATCCCGATGCGCGGGCCGGCGAGCAGCTCGACGTCGCACCACCCGGGCGGGCGCGGGTCGATCGTGGCGGGGCCGGCGGCGAGGTCGCTGCCGTGCACGTCGAGCTCGAGCGCGAGCGCCTGCGTCAGCTTCCCGGGCCCCGAGCAGAGGTCCTCGTCGCGCTCGAGCCCGCGCCGCGCGCGCATCAGCTCGATCCCCGTCAGCGGCTCGAGCGCGCGGATCAGCACCGCGGCTCCGACGCCCTGCGGCTCGCAGACGGCGTTGAAGAGCGCGTGAATGCCGTAAGAGCGGTAGACGTAGGCGCGTCCGGGCGGGCCGAAGAGCGTCTCGGTGCGTGCGGTCAGCCCCACGTAGGCATGGCAGGCGGGCTCGCTGTCGTGGTAGGCCTCCGTCTCGACGATCACGCCGCTCGCGCCGCCGTGAGAGAGGACGCAGCCGACGAGATCGCGTGCCACGTCGACGACGGGGCGGTCGTAGAAGGCAGCCGCGAGCGGCGCCATCGTCAGGCCAGCAGCGCGCGGGCGCGGTCGAGCTGCTCGCGCACACGGCGCAGGCTCGTGCCGCCCTCGGAGTCCTTCGACTCGAGCCATGCGTCGCCGCGCAGCACGGCGTAGAACTCGTCGTCGAGCAGCTCGGAGTGCTCGGCGAGCTCCTCCGGTGCCAGCTCGCTGAGCGTGCGGCCGCTGTCGACGGCGCGCCTGACGAGCGCGGCGACGACGCCGTGCGACTCGCGGAACGGCATCCCCCGGCGCACGAGCAGATCCGCGACGTCGGTCGCGGCGGCCAGCTCGTCGCTCGCCGCGGCGGCCATGCGCTCGCGGTCGAAGCGGATCCCCTCGATCATCCCGGTCGCAGCCGCCAGGCAGAGCTCGAGCGTGTCGACGGCGTCGAAGAGGTGCTCCTTGTCCTCCTGCATGTCCTTGTTGTAGGTCAGCGGGAGCGCGTGCATCACGCCCTGGAGCGCGACGAAGTGGCCGGCGATCCGAGGCGCCTTGGCGCGCAGCAGCTCGGCCGCGTCGGGGTTCTTCTTCTGGGGCATGATCGAGGAGCCCGACGCCCACGCGTCGGAGACCTCCGCGAAGCCGAACTCGGAGCTGGACCACAGCACGAGCTCGGCGCCCAGCCGGGAGAGATGGGTCGCGCACGTCGCCGCGGCGGCGAGGTAGTCGAGCACGAAGTCGCGGTTGGAGACGGCGTCGATCGAGTTCTCCGCGACGCCCGCGAAGCCGAGGTCGGCGGCGACGCGGCCGCGGTCGGTGTCGAAGTTCACGCCCGCGAGCGCGCCCGCGCCGAGCGGCAGCTTCGCCGTCGCCGCCGCAGCCGCGGCGAAGCGCTCGCGGTCGCGCGCGAGCATCCACACGTACGCGAGCAGATGGTGGCTGAGGTAGACGGGCTGGGCGCGCTGCAGGTGCGTGTAGCCGGGCATGCGCCAGTCGAGGTGGCGCTCGGCCGCATCGATCAGCGCCGCGGCGAGCGCTCCGATCGCCTGCTGTGCGGCCTGTGCGTGCGCGCGGGTGAACAGCGCCATGTCGGTCGCGACCTGGTCGTTGCGCGAGCGCGCGGTGTGCAGCCGACCGCCGACCGGTCCGGCCAGCTCGGTGACGCGCCGCTCGACCGCCATGTGGACGTCCTCGTCGTCGGGCTGGAACGGGAACGTGCCCTCCTCCAGCTCGCGCTCGACCACGTCGAGCGCCGCCAGCAGCGCGTCGCGATCGGGCTCGGAGACGATCCCCTGGCCGGCGAGCATGCGGGCGTGGGCGCGCGAGAGCTCGACGTCGTAGGGCCCGAGGCGCCAGTCGAAGCCGATCGAGGCGTTGAGCTGGCGGAAGACCGGGTGCTGCGGCTCGCTGAAGCGACTCATCGGCCGCGGAGTCTACGAGCCGGCCACCACGGAGCGCAGCTCCTGCGCCACCCGCTCCACCTGACCCTCGCTCATCGCCGGGAAGAACGGCAGCGCGAGCGAGCGGGCGGCGACGTCCTCGCAGACGGGGAACTCGCCCTCGCGGTGGCCGAAGCGCTCGCGGTAGAAGCTCATCAGGTGGATCGCCGGCAGGTACGGCTTGCTCTGGATCCCGCGGGCGGCCAGCGCGCGCACCGTCTCGTCGCGATCGACGCCGTGCGGGAGCTGCACGACGAAGACGAACCATCCCCGCCGCGCCCCGGGGGCCTCCTCGCAGGGCAGCGCCAAGCCCTCGATCCCCGCGAGCGCCTCGCGGTACCAGCCGGCGACCCGCGCACGGTCGGCGAGCATCCCGTCGAGGCGCCGCAGCTGGACGAGGCCGATCGCACAGGCGATGTCGGAGAGGCGGTAGTTGAAGCCGAGGCGGTCGTGGTCGAGCCAGCCCATGTCGGGTGCGCGGCCCTGGTTGCGCTCGGAGTCGATCCGCTCCTTCAGCGCCGCGTCGCCGAGCGTGACCATCCCGCCCTCGCCGGTCGTGATCTGCTTGTTCGCGTAGAAGCCGAACACCGACGGATTGCCGCGCCCGCCGACCGGCGTCCCGTCGGCGTGAACCGCGCCGAGCGACTGGCAGCAGTCCTCGACGACCGGCAGCCCGAGCGCCTCGAACGCCGGCACGTCGGCCGGATGGCCGAAGATGTGGACCGGCAGCAGCGCCGTCGTGCGCGGCCCGATCGCCGCCGCCGCGGCCGCCGGATCGAGGTTGAGCGTGACGGGATCGATGTCGGCGAACACCGGCCGCGCGCGCTCGAACAGCACCGCGTTCGCCGAGGCGACGAACGACAGCGGGCTCGTGACGACCTCGTCGCCGTCCTCCACGCCGACCGCGCGCAGCGCGAGATGGAGGCCGGCGGTGCCGCTGGAGACCGCGCTGGCGTGCGGGACGCCGAGCCGCGCCGCGAACGCCTGCTCGAACGCCGGCACGCGCGGGCCGAGCGAGAGCTGCCCGGAGCGCAGCACCTCGACGACGGCCGCTTCCTCCTCCGACCCCAGGACCGGCTGGGCGAGCGGAATCACGTCGGTGTGGACGGGGGTCGCGCTCACGACGACGCGCTGCGTGCTGGACGCGTCCGGGCGGGACCGGTTTTGGACCGCCCGGGCTGGATCGCGTACTCGAGTGAGTCGACGAGCGCGTCCCAGGACGCCTCGATCACGTTCTCCGAGACGCCGATCGAGCCCCAGACGTCAGCGCCGTCAGAGGCGTCGAGCAGCACGCGCGTGACCGC
Source organism: Conexibacter sp. (assembly GCA_035637995.1). Lineage (GTDB taxonomy): Bacteria > Actinomycetota > Thermoleophilia > Solirubrobacterales > Solirubrobacteraceae > Conexibacter. The sequence goes on from DASRAV010000041.1 coordinate 8,067, forward strand.
CTCGGTGCCCTTCGTCTCGTCGAGGATGCGGACCTTGAAGTTCACGAGCCCGGCGGTGCCGCGCAGCTCGGGATGACTCTCCTCGATCGCCGCGCGCAGCGCGTTGTCGAGCGCATGCACCGGGCCGTTGCCCTCACCGGTGCGCACATAGCGCTCGCCGTTGGCCCAGATCTTGATCGTCGCCTCCGTCTCGACCTTGCCGTCGGCGCGCTTCTCCACGATCACCCGCCACGACTCGAGCTGGAACAGCGGCTCATAGGCGCCCGACTCCTTGCGCAGCAGCAGCTCGAACGAGCCGTCGGCTGCCTCGTAGTGGTAGCCGCGATGCTCGAGCTCCTTGACGCGCTCGATCACCCGACGGGCCGCCTCGTCGTCGAGCGCGAGCCCGGCGTCCTCGGCGCGCGCGCGCACCGTGCCGCGCCCGGACAGCTCGGAGATCAGCAGCTCGCGGCTGTTGCCGACGCGCGCGGGGTCGACGTGCTCGAACGTCGAGGCGTCCTCGAGCACGCCGGCGACGTGCATGCCGCCCTTGTGCGCGAAGGCGTTCTTGCCGACGTACGGCTGGTCGGCGTTCGGCGTGCGATTCAACAGCTCGTCGAGGAAGTGCGCCGTCTCCGTGAGCGTCGCGAGACGGTCTGCCGGCAGGCAGTCGTAGCCCAGCTTCAGCTGCAGGTTGGGCACGATCGTGACGAGGTTCGCGTTGCCGCAGCGCTCGCCGTAGCCGTTCATCGTGCCCTGCACGTGCGACGCGCCCGCCTCGACGCCGGCGAGCGTGTCGGCGACGCCGCAGCCGGTGTCGTCGTGGCAGTGGATGCCGACGCGCGCGCCGGTGCCTGCGAGCGCGGCCGCCAGGTCGCGCGTCGCCTCCGCGATCTGGCCGGGCAGCGAGCCGCCGTTCGTGTCGCACAGGACGACCGTCTCCGCCCCCGCCTCGGCGGCGGCGCGCACGCAGCGGCGTGCGTACTCGGGATCGTCGCGCCAGCCGTCGAAGCAGTGCTCGGCGTCGTAGACGACGCGCTTGCCCTGCGCCACGAGGAAGGCGACCGACTCCTCGATCATGCGCAGGTTCTCGTCGCGGTCGACCTTCACGACCTTCTCGACGTGCAGCCCCCACGTCTTGCCGACGAGCGTGCAGACGGGCGCGAAGCAGTCGGCGAGCACGCGCAGCGCAGGATCGTCCTCGGCGCGCGTCTCGCGGCGGCGCGTCATGCCGAAGGCGGCGATGTCCGCGGTCAGGAACTGCTCGCGCGCGAGCAGCTCGAACAGCTCGAGCTCCTTCGGGTTCGAGCTGGGGAAGCCGGCCTCGATCAGATGGATTCCGAGCGCGTCGAGGCGATGGGCGACGCGCAGCTTCTCCTCGGCGGAGAGCGACATGTCCTCCCCCTGCATCCCATCGCGCAGGGTCGTGTCGTAGAGCTGGATCGCGGTCATCGCGTGCCGGCTACGCCGGCGCCTTCGGGCTGGGGACGGCCACGACGTCGTTCCACGCGCTGTAGCGGGGATCGCGGCCGTACAGCGCGTCCTCGAAGACGCGCTGGAGCTGGTGCGTGATCGGGCCGCGCCCGCCGTCGCCGATCGTGTGGTCGTCGATCTCGCGGATCGGCGTCAGCTCGGCGGCGGTGCCGGTCATGAACAGCTCGTCGGCGAGGTAGAGCTCGGCGCGCGCGACGTTGCGCTCGACCAGCTCGAAGCCCTCGTCCTTGGCGATCTGGATGACCGACCTGCGGTTGATGCCGTCGAGGATGCCGGCCGTCTGCGGCGGCGTGTAGATGACGCCGTCGCGCACGATGTAGATGTTCTCGCCGGTGCCCTCGGAGACGAAGCCGTGCTCGTCGAGCAGGATCCCCTCTTCGTAGCCGGCCTTCACGCTCTCGATCTTCGCGAGCACGCTGTTGAGGTACTGGCCCGAGGCCTTCGCGTGCGGGATCAGCGAGTCGGAGCTGATGCGCCGCCAGCTGGAGACCTTCGCGCGCACGCCCTGGACCTTCGCCTCGTCGCCGAGGTAGGCGCCCCACGGCCACGCCGCGATCACGACGTCGACGGGCGCCTCGAGCGGGTTGATCCCCATCACGCCCGTGCCGCGGAAGGCGATCGGCCGGATGTAGCACGACGGCAGCCCGTTCTGGGCGATCACGTCGTGGACGGCGGTGCGCAGCTCCTCGAGCGTGTACGGGATCGGCATGTAGTACAGCTCGGCCGACTTGTAGAGGCGGTCGAGGTGCTCGCGATGGCGGAAGACCGCGGTGCCGCGCTGCGTCTCGTACGCCCGCATGCCCTCGAAGACGCCCGTGCCGTAGTGCAGGGCGTGCGTGAGTACGTGGACCTTCGCGTCCTCCCAGGCGACGAGCTCTCCGTTCATCCAGATGAGGTCCGCTTGGTCCACGACGACTCCTTAGAGGTGGTTCAGCACGGCCTCGGCGGCCTCGTCCGTGGAGGCCGAGCCGCCGAGGTCGGCCGTGCGCAGGCCGTCGGCGAGCGCACGATCGACCGCCGATTCTACCGCCGCAGCCTCGGTCTCCATAGCCAGTCCGTGGCGCAGCAGCAGCGCGGCGGACAGGAACATCGCGAGCGGGTTCGCGACGCCCCGCCCGGCGATGTCGGGCGCGGAGCCGTGGACGGGCTCAAACAGGCCGGGTCCGTCACCCCCCAAGGAGGCGCTCGGCAGCATCCCGATCGAGCCGGTGAGCATCGCCGCCTCGTCGCTGAGGATGTCCCCGAACATGTTCTCGGTGACGATCACCTCGAAGTGGCGCGGGTTGGAGACGAGCTGCATCGCGGCGTTGTCGACGAGCACGTGCTCGAGCTCGATGGTGGGGAACTCCTCGGAGTGGACGCGCTTGACGATCTCGCGCCACAGGCGAGAGGACTCGAGCACGTTCGCCTTGTCGACGCTCGTCACGCGCGACTTCGCCGCCTGGAAGGCCGTGCGCGCGATCCGCTCGATCTCCGCGACGGTGTAGACGCAGGTGTCCCACGCGCGGTCGCCCTCGCGGCCGCGGTCGCCGAAGTAGAGGCCGCCGGTCAGCTCGCGCACGACGAGCAGGTCGGTCCCGTCGATCACCTCGCGCTTGAGCGGGCTCGCGTCGTAGAGCGCCGGCAGCGGACGCACCGGGCGCAGGTTCGCGTAGAGCCCGAGGCCCTTGCGCAGCCCGAGCAGGCCCTGCTCCGGGCGCGGCTTGGAAGGGTCGGTCGTGTCCCACTTCGGCCCGCCGATCGCGGCGAGCAGGACGGCGTCGGCCTGCCGGCAGGCGTCGAGCACCGCGTCGGTGAGGGCCGTGCCGTGCGCGTCGATCGAGCAGCCGCCGAAGAGGTGCTCCTCGAAGCGGAAATCGCCGAGCCGGTTCAGCAGCTCGACCGTGGGCGCGGTGATCTCGGGGCCGATCCCGTCGCCGGGGAGCAGCGCGATGGTGTGGGTCATCTGGTGGCCTTGGGGGTGGGTGGGCGGGATCAGATCGTTGTCGTGACGGGGCCGCTGCGCTCGCGCTCGCGCTCGAAGGCGACGATCGCGTCGTCCTGCTGGAGCGTCATCGCGATGTCGTCGAGCCCGTTCAGCAGCCGGTGGCGGATCTCGTCGTCGAGCTCGAACGCGTAGGTCTGCCCGCCCGCCCGGACCTCGAGCGCCTCGAGGTCGACCTCCGCCTCCCCGGCCGCCGCGACCGCCTTGCAGGCGTCCTGCTCGAGCACGACGGGCAGCAGCCCGATCTTCGTGCAGTTGCCGAAGAAGATGTCGGCGAAGCTCGGCGCGATCACCGCCCGGAAGCCGTAGTCCTGCAGGCCCCACGGCGCGTGCTCGCGGCTCGACCCGCAGCCGAAGTTCTGGCCGGTGACCAGGATCGGGTTCGGCGGCAGGTCCCAGCCGTCCTCCTTGGCCCAGTCGAAGAAGAGGAACTCGCCGAAGCCGGTCCGCTCGACGCGCTTGAGGAACTGCTTGGGCATGATCTGGTCGGTGTCGACGTCGTCGCGGTCGAGCACCGAGACAGCGCCCGCGACGGTCCTGATCGGATCCATGTTCAGCTCCAGTTCCTGATGTCGACGAAGCGGCCCTCGATGGCGGCGGCGGCGGCCATCTGGGGCGAGACGAGGTGGGTGCGCCCGCCGCGGCCCTGGCGCCCCTCGAAGTTGCGGTTCGAGGTCGAGGCGCAGCGCTCGCCCGGCGCGAGCGTGTCGGGGTTCATCCCGAGGCACATCGAGCAGCCCGCGACCCGCCAGTCGAAGCCGGCGGCCTTGAAGACCTCGTCGAGCCCCTCGCGCTCGGCCTGCGCCTTCACCTGCTGGGAGCCGGGCACGACCATCGCGTTCACCGTCGAAGCGACGCGACGGCCCTTCACGACCTCCGCGGCGGCGCGCAGGTCGCCGATGCGCGAGTTCGTGCACGAGCCGATGAAGACGCGGTCGAGGCGGATCTCGGCGATCGGCGTGCCGGCCTCCAATCCCATGTACACGAGCGCCCGCTCGTCGCCCTCGCTCTGCGGGGCGGGCACGGCGCCGGTCACGTCGGTGACCATGTCGGGCGTCGTGCCCCACGTGACCTGCGGTGAGAGCGCGGCCGCATCCACCAGGACGTCGGTGTCGAAGCTCGCGCCGGCGTCGGTGGACAGCATGCGCCAGCGCGCGACGGCCGCCTCGAACGCCGCGCCCTTCGGCGCGCCCTCGCGGCCCTCGACGTAGGCGAACGTCGTCTCGTCGGGCGCGATCATGCCCGCGCGGCCGCCGCCCTCGATCGTCATGTTGCACACCGTCATGCGGCCCTCCATCGAGAGCGCCTCGATCGCGGGGCCGACGAACTCGACCACGTGGCCGGTCGCGCCGGCGACGGTGATCTGGCCGATCGTGGCGAGGATCAGGTCCTTCGCGGTCACGCCGAAGCCGAGCTGCCCCTCGTAGCGAATCCGCATCGACCTGGGCTTGTGCTGCACGAGGCACTGCGTCGCGAGCACGTGCTCGACCTCGCTCGTGCCGATCCCGAACGCGAGCGCGCCGAACGCGCCATGGGTCGCCGTGTGCGAGTCGCCGCAGACGATCGTCATGCCGGGCTGGGTGACGCCCAGCTCCGGGCCGATCACGTGCACGATCCCCTGGCGCTCGGAGCCGAGCGAGTAGACGGGGATCCCGAACTCTGCGCAGTTGCGCTCGAGCGTCTGCACCTGCACGCGGCTCAGCTCGTCGCGGATGCGCGCGGCGACCGGGGTGCCGTCCGTCGGGGTGTTGTGATCGGCGGTCGCGAGCGTGCGATCGGGGCGGCGCACCGTGCGTCCGGCGAGACGCAGCCCGTCGAACGCCTGCGGGCTCGTGACCTCGTGAACGAGATGGAGGTCGACGTAGATCAGTCCGGGGGCGACCTCGTGGGCGTCCCAGATCTTGTCGAACAGGGTGCTCGGCATCGGTGGCTCCTTCAGCTCAACTACGTCGCAGGCCCGCGGAGACGATCCCGAGAAAGGTCGCCTCCTGCGGGCCGGGGTTCTCGAAGTGGTGCGGCAGGTCGGCGTCGAACGTCACGCAGTCGCCCGTCGCAAGCTCATGCGCGGCGCCGTCGCAGTGCAGCACGACGCGCCCCGACTCGACGAGCGCGGTCTCGCGGCTACCCGGCTCGTGCATCGGCGGGTCGCCGGGGCCGCCGGTGGTTGCGCCGGGAGCGAGCACGTGCCGCGAGAGCTCGGCGCGCTGGCCGGGCAGCGGCGGAGTCAGGATCTCGTAGCGGTGCTGCTTCGCGCGCCCCCCGCCGCTCGGCCCCTGACGTCGCTCGCGGGCGCGGACGACCGTGACGGCGCCGTCCTCGTCGAGCCGCAGCAGCTGCGAGAGCCGCAGCTCGAGGCCGGCGGCGATGCGGGCGGCGACGTGCAGCGTCGGGCTCGTCTCCCCTCGCTCGACCTGCGAGAGCATCGGCGCGCTGACGCCGGTGCGCTCGGCGAGATCGCGCAGCGAGAGGCCCATCGCGTCGCGCAGCGCGTGCACCCGCGATCCGATCGCCGTGATGTCGCCATTGGTCATTACGATCGTACGTTATCACGTACACGAGGGCGGCGCAGCCGACCATCTAGGATCCACGCGATGCAGCGTCCCGACGTCCTCGTGCTCGGCGCAGGCGGCACGATCGGCGCCGCATGGATGTCGGGCGTGCTGGCTGGGATCGCGGCCGAGACCGGGATCGACTTCGGCCAGACCGAGCAGCTCGTGGGCACGTCGGCCGGCTCGATGGTCGCCGCCGACCTGCTCGCGGGAGTCGAGCCGCGCGTGCCGGAGGGCGCGGCGGATGCGACACCGCTCGAACCCGAGCCCGATGGCGACGGCGAGAATGGCGGCCTGAAAGGCGGCGCAGCCCGCCTCGGTGCCCTGCTCGGGAGCGCCGCAGCCGCACCGCTCGTGCCGCTGGCCCTAGCGGCTGCGAATCCGATCAGCACCCGGCTGCGCGCCGCTGCGCTCGGGCGCATCGCGTCGCCCGACGCGGCGCTCGACGACCTGCGCGAGCGGATCGCCGGCCATGGGCTGCGCTTCGACGGACGCCTGCGCGTCGTCTGCGTCGAGCGCGAATCGGGCCGGAGGGTCGTCTTCGGCGCGCCCGGCTCGCCGAAGGCGAGCGTCGCCGAGGCCGTGCAGGCCTCCTGCAGCGTGCCCTGGACGCACCACGCCGTGCGCATCGGCGAGCACGAGTACGTCGACGGCGCCGTCTGGAGCCCGACGAACGTCGACGCGGCGCCGGCACTGCGCGACACGCACGTGCTCTGCCTCGCCCCGATCGCCGGGAGCCTCGACGGCAACCCCCGCCACGCCGCGATCCGCGCCGCGACGACGACCGCGCTCACGCTCGAGACGCTCGCCCTGCGCCACCGCGGCGCCGTGCTCGAGGTGATCGCCCCGCACGACGGCGAGCCCGGCGAGCACGCCCGCCTGACCGGCTATCGCCAGGGCCTCGCGTTCGCGCGCGGGCGCTGAGCGCGATCCCAGATCTCTCGGGTTGAATCTCTTCGGAGGCCGGCGCTACGCTTCGGGCGGGCTCGGAGCCGACTCCCGCCCGAAGCCTTTGTGATGAGGCTTTCGCGGTTGCGCTGCTACCTCGCCAGGCGGTCGATGACCACCATGGCAAGGAGCAGTGCAACTGCGAGGACTGCCACGGCTGTGGCCACTCCCTCCTCCCTTCCGTCGTGGAGCCGCCGGTCGGCTCCGTGCCGACAGCCCGCGAAAGGAGGACGCTTCATCACGAGGCCGATCCTCGCGGACCGGCCCGCAACGGATCTAGACGCAGACGTGCCGATTCAGCGGCACATCTGCGTCGTGACTACGGCGTCGAGACCCGCGACGCGCGCGCCGCTTCTGCGGTGAGGTCCGCGGCCTGGTCGGCGACCGAGCGCCGCCGCACCGCGTTCGACAGCGCCCGCACGTAGGCGCGCGCGGCCGCCTCGATGATGTCGGTCGAGACGCCCTGGCCCGCGCCGGTGACGCCGCCGAGCTCGAGCACGACGGAGGTCTCGCCGAGCGCGTCCTGGCCGCCGGTGACCGCGTCGACGCGGAACTCCCGCAGCTTCGCGTCCTGATCGGTCGCCGCGTTGATCGCATGGAAGATCGCGTCGATCGGACCGTCGCCCGTGAACGAGCCGGTCGCCTCGCTGCCGTCCGGGAGCTTGACGCCGACGGTCGCGTGCGGCGGGCGCTTGGACGACGCCTCGACCTCGAACCATTCGAGTGCGTAGGAGGGGATCTCCTCGCGCAGCTCGTCGGTCACGAGCGCCTCCAGGTCGAGCGCGGTGACCTGCTTCTTCTTGTCCGCGATCTCCTTGAAGCGCTTGAACGCCATGTTCAGCACCTGGCCGTCGACCTCGATCCCCAGCTCGGACAGCGCCTGCTTCAGCGCATGGCGGCCGGAGTGCTTGCCGAGCACGATCGAGTTCGCGTCCAGCCCGACGGTCGTCGCGTCCATGATCTCGAACGTCGTGCGCTCCTTCAGCACGCCGTCCTGGTGGATGCCGGACTCGTGCGCGAACGCGTTGCGCCCGACGATCGCCTTGTTCGGCTGCACGGCGTAGCCGGTCAGGCGCGAGACGAGGCGGCTCGTGCGCGCGATCTCCTGCGTCACGACGCCGGTGTGCAGGCCGCCGATGTCGGCCCGGCGCGTGTGCAACAGCATCACGATCTCCTCGAGCGAGGCGTTGCCGGCCCGCTCGCCGATGCCGTTGATCGCGCACTCGACCTGCCGGGCGCCCGCCTGCACGCCCGCGAACGAGTTCGCGACGGCGAGGCCGAGGTCGTCGTGGCAATGGACCGAGAGCACGACGTCGCGCATCCCCGGCGCGAGCTCGTAGAGGCGCCCCAGCCAGGCGACGAACTCCGCGGGCATCGTGTAGCCGACGGTGTCGGGGATGTTGATCGTCGTCGCGCCCTCGTCGATCGCGATCTGCACGACCTCGGCCGTGAAGGCGACGTCGGCGCGCGTGGCGTCCATCGGCGAGAACTCGACGTCCTCGACGTAGCTCTTCGCATGCGCGACACCCGCGCGGGCCAAGCCCTTCACGTCGTCGCGCGTGGAGCGCATCTGGTGCTCGATGTGGATGTCGGAGGTGGAGACGAACGTGTGGATGCGCGGGCGCTCGGCGTCGCGCACGGCGTTCCAGGCGGCGTCGATGTCGCCGACGTGGATGCGCGCGAGCCCGGCGATGATGGGGTGGGTGGGGCCGAAATCGGCGCGGGCGATCGCCTGCACGGCCTCGAAGTCGCCCGGCGAGGCGATCGGGAAGCCGGCCTCGACGACGTCGACGCCGAGGCGCGCGAGCTGGTGTGCGATCTCCAGCTTCTCGCTCGTGTTGAGCGAGATGCCGGGCGACTGCTCGCCGTCGCGCAGCGTCGTGTCGAAGATCAGTACGCGGTTGGGGTCCTGCGCTTCAGAGGTCATGTCGTGCTCTTCCTATCGGCTCGGTGCTTCGCTTCTTCTCGAATGGGTTTGCGGCTTGCAGCGGCCGCCACGCACTATTCCCCCCGAGGGGGGAGGAGAAGAAGTCGAAGGGCGAGCTGGCGCGACATGTGCGTCGCTCAGCGTACCAGGCGCCCTGCCGGCGTCCAAGCGCACGCCGGCGCTGGGCGGGCGGCTGCGCGGAGCCGCCCGCCCGCTCGCGGGGGACTTACCAGTTGCGGCCCTCGAGGTGGATGGGCGCGCGCTCGACCGGCTTCTCGAGCAGGCCCGGCTCCGAGACCTCGGTGTACGGCCGGCGGCCGAAGTACTCGCGGTAGGGCACCATCGCGAACAGCATCGCGACGACGCCCAGCAGCAGGCCGCCGATGCCGATCACGATCGGCACCTCGATGCCGAGGAACGGCGCTGAGTAGTTGAAGCCGGCCTGCGAGTAGTCGTGCGCGGCCTTGCCGAAGATGAAGGCGAACATCACGAAGCCCACCAGCGGCGCGACGCCGGCGAGCAGGAAGTTGCGCACGCTCTTCGTGATCTCGCGCCGGAAGTAGACGAAGCACGCGAGACCGGTGAAGCCGTAGTAGAAGCAGATCGCGAAGCCGAGCGCGGAGATCGAGTCGCCGAGCACGTTCTGCGCGGGGTTGAGGGCCATCACGAGCACGGTCCAGATGATCGACACGGTCCCCATCCAGATCGTCGAGTAGGCGGGCGTCAGGTAGCGCGGGTGCACGTCGGCGAAGCGCGACGGGATCGCCTTCTTGCGGGCCATCGACAGCGTCGCGCGCGCGGTCGGCAGGATCGTCGTCTGCGTCGACGCCGACGCCGACGTCAACACCGCGAGGATCAGCAGCTTGTCCCACGGCGAGCTGAAGACCTGCGTGCCGAGCACGCTCAGCACGTCGTCGGAGTTGTCGGACAGCAGCTTCGTGCCGCCGTAGGCCTGCGCAGCCGTGGAGACGACGAGGTAGATGAGCACGAGCAATATCGTCGAGACGACCGCGGCGCGGCCCGGGCCCTCGTTGCTGTCCTCGGACTCCTCGTTGACCGAGACGCCGGAGTCCCAGCCCCAGTAGATGAACGTGCCGAGCAGCACGCCGTCGACGAGCGCGCTCCAACCGAGGTCGAACGGGTTGAACCAGGAGAGCTGCGGCGTGATCGAGCCGGCGGGGCTGTTCGCGTAGACCTTGACGAGTGCGACGACGGCGAACAGCGCGAGGATCACGACCTCCGCCGAGAGCAGCGCGACCTGGATGCGCGCCGACAGCTCGATGCCGCGCCAGCAGATCCACGTCATCAGGGCGATCCACACCACCGCCATCGCGATCTGCGCGCCGTTCGAGTTCGCGGCCGAGTCCCAGCCGACGAGCAGGAACGTGTACTTCGCCGCGATCTGCGCGAGCGCCGCCATCACGATGATGTCGGCGACGACGATCGCCCAGCCGTTGAGCCAGCCGAGATGCGGCCCCATCGCCCTGCGCACCCACGCGAACGTGATGCCCGGATCCGGGTCGGCCTTGTTCAGGTAGCGGAACGCGGTCGCGACGAGCAGCATCGGCACGAACGAGACGAGCAGCACCGCGGGCGCGTGCGTGCCGACGCCGGCGACCGCGACGATGAAGCCGAGCGTCGCCGCAAGCGAGTACGCGGGCGCGGTGGAGGCGACGCCGATGACGAGGTTGGAGAGGTAGCCGAGCGCCCCCTCCTTCAGCTTCACCTCGCCGCCTGGGATGGGCTGGGGTACCGCTGCGCTCTCCACCTGTTCCTCCTCAGTGGGATGGGACGTGTGGACATTGTGGCACTCGTCGCAAACGGAAGCGATGAATGCGGGCGAGCGCTCGGGCCCGATTCGCCTCCGCGGATTGGACGATTCGGCGTACGCGCCGGCGCGACTACAACGAGACGGCGCGGCCGGCGAGGAAGCCGTCGGAGGCGACGATCTCGTCGATCACGGCCTGCGGCACGGGCACGTCGGTCGTGATCGCCATCGCGGCGTAGGCGGCGCCCTCGCCGTCAGGCTGGCGCCCGACCGCGGCCGAGACGATGTTCACGCCGTGCTTGCCGAAGATCGAGCCGACGCGGCCGATCATCCCCGGCACATCGGAGTAGCGGAAGAAGGCAACGTGCTCGTCGAGCTGCAGGTTGAAGCGCTGGCCCCACACCTCGAGCAGGTGCGGCCGGTTGCGCCGTCCCAGCGTCGTGCCCACGACGCGCACGCGCGCATCGCCGCTGACTATCGTCACGCGCACCAGGTCGGTGAAGTCGTGCGCGGTCGCGCGCTTGGTCTCCGCGACCTCGATCCCGCGCTCCTCGGCGAGGCCCGGCGCGTTGACCGCGTTGACCTCCTCCTCGACGTGGCCGGCGAGCACGCCCATCAGCACCGCGATCGACAGCAGCCGCGTGTCGCGCTCGCCGATGCGGCCGAGGAATTCGACCTCGACGCGATCGACCGAGCCCTCGGCGAGCGAGACCGCCAGGCGGCCGAGCTGGCGGGCGAGCGGCACGAACGGGCCGAGCACCTCCATGTCGGCGGGCGAGATCGCCGGGACGTTCACCGCGGTCGTGACGACGCCGCCGGTCAGCGCGGCGATGATCTGCTCCGCGGTCTGCGTGCCGGCGCGGTCCTGCGCCTCGGTCGTCGAGGCGCCGAGGTGCGGCGTCACGACGACGTTGTCGTAGCCGTCGAAGAGCGGGTAGTCGGTGATCGGCTCTGACGGGAAGACGTCGAGCGCGGCGCCGGCGACCTTGCCGGAGTCGAGCGCGTCCTTCAAGGCCGCGTCGTCGATCAGCTCGCCGCGCGCGCAGTTGATCACGCGCACGCCGTCCTTCATCTGCGCGAACGCCGCGGCGTTCAGGACGCCGGTCGTCTCCGGCGTGACCGGCAGGTGGATCGTGATGAAGTCGGCGACCCGATACACGTCCTCGGCGGTGGGCGCCTTCTCGACGCCGAGGTCGCGGTAGCGGTCGACGCCGACGAACGGGTCGTAGGCGATCACGTGCATGCCGAAGCCCCTGGCGCGCTCGGCGACGAGCTGGCCGATGCGCCCGAAGCCGACGATCCCGAGCGTCTTCTCGTAGACCTCGACGCCGCCGAACTGCGAGCGCTTCCACGTGTGCGCGAGCAGCGAGGCGTGCGCCTGCGGGACGTGGCGCGCGAGCGAGAGCATCAGCGCCAGCGTGTGCTCGGCCGCGGTGACGACGTTCGACTGCGGCGCGTTGGCGACGATGATGCCGTGCTTCGTCGCCGCGGCGACGTCGACGTTGTTGACGCCGACGCCCGCGCGCCCGATCACGCGCAGGTTGCCGCCGAGCGCGATCAGCTCCTCGGTCAGCTTCGTCGCCGAGCGGATCAGGATCCCGTGGTATAGCGGGAGCCGCTCGCGGAACTGCTCGTCGCTCCAGTCGAGCCCGAGGTCGACCTCGAAGTGCTCGCGCAGCAGCTCGACGCCAGCGGCGGCGATCTCCTCCTTGACGAGGATGCGCGGACGCTCGTTCACGCGGGCGAGCCCGTCGCGACCGGAACTCCAGCCTCGAGGAAGACGCGCTGCGCCGCGCCGACCCCCGCACCCTGCTCGACCGGGTGGCCGAGCTGCGCGAGCGTCATCTCCAGGCCGGAGAGCGACGTGAGGATGTCGAAGCCCCCGAAGTAGCCGCAGTGCGCGATCCGCAGGATCTTGCCGGCGAGCTGCGACTGGCCGCCGTTGGCGGTGATGCCGTAGGCGTCGCGCAGGATCTTCGGCACCTGCTTGCCGTCGATCGAGTCCGGCAGCACGATCGCGGTCACGACGTTCGCGCGATCGTCCGGGTCGCCGTAGAGCTCGAGCCCGAGGGCGGCCGCTCCGGCGCGCGTCGCGCGTGCGAGCAGCGCGTGGCGCTCCCAGACGTTCTCGATCCCCTCCTCCTCGATCATCCCGAGCGCGACGTCGAGTGCGGCGAGCAGCGTCACCGGCGGCGTGAAGGGGCTGTTCGGCGGGTCCTTGCGCTGCTGCTTGGCGGTCTGCACCCAGTCGAAGTAGTAGCGGCCGCCCGGCTTCGCCGCGGCCGCGTCGAGCGCGCGCTGCGAGACGCTCGCGAACGCGAGGCCGGGTGGGATCATCAGCGCCTTCTGCGAGCCCGCGACGACGACGTCGACGCCCCACGCGTCCTGCTCGAGCTGCGCGGCGCCGAGGCCCGAGACCGCGTCGATCGCAAGCAGCGCGCCGCGCTCGCGCACGACGGCGGCGATCGCCTCGACGTCGTGGACGATCCCGGTCGAGGTCTCCGACAGCGTCGCGAAGACGACCTCGATGCCCGGCTCGGCGTCGAGCAGGCGTGCGATCTCCTGCGCGTCCAGGCGCGTGCCCCAGCCGGGCTCGTAGCGGACGAGTTCGGCGCCGTAGGCCTCGCACAGCTCGATCCAGCGCTCGCCGAACTTGCCGGCGGCGCACGCGAGCACCTTCGTCCCGGGCCGCACGAGGTTGGCGACGGCCGAGTCCATCGCGCCCGAGCCGCTGGAGGCGAACGCGAGCACGTCGTTCTGCGTGCGGAAGATCGGCCGCAGGCGATCGAGCACGCTCGCGTACAGCGCAACGCCCGCCGGAGCGCGGTGGTAGAGCACCGGCTCGGCCATCACCGCGAGCACGCGCGGCGGGACCGGGGTCGGCCCGGCCGTCATCAGGATCTGCTTCGTGAAGGGGTTGATCGTCGTCATCGGCGGCGCGGCTAGGTTAGCGCGGGTGCTGGTGTGCAGCCGGCGCTACCCGTCGGTGAAGCCGCTGTCGTCGATCCACGACATCATCGCGCGCAGCTGTTTGCCCTCGACCTCGACCTGGTGGCCGGCCTGCTCGGCGCGCATGCGGTTGAAGTTCTCCTGGCCGGCGCGCACCTCGGCGATCCACTCGCGCGCGAAGTCGCCCGACTGGATCTCCTTCAGCACGTCCTTCATCGCCTGGCGCGTCTCGGCGCCGATGATGCGCTTGCCGCGCGTGATGTCGCCGTACTCGGCCGTGTTCGAGATCGAGTAGCGCATCCCGGCGATGCCCTTCTCGTACATCAGGTCGACGATCAGCTTCAGCTCGTGCAGCACCTCGAAGTACGCCAGGCGCGGGTCGTAGCCGGCCTCGACGAGCGTCTCGTAACCGGCGCGCACAAGCTCGCTCGTACCGCCGCAGAGGACGGCCTGCTCGCCGAAGAGGTCGGTCTCGGTCTCGTCCTTGAAGGTCGTCTCGATCACGCCGCCGCGCGTGCAGCCGATGCCCTTCGCGTAGGCGAGCGCGAGCGCGCGGGCGTTGCCCGTCGCGTCCTGGTGGACGGCGATCAGCCCCGGCACGCCGGAGCCCTCGGTGTACTGGCGCCGCACGAGATGGCCGGGACCCTTCGGCGCGACGAGCGCGACGTCGACGTCGGCCGGCGGCTCGACCTCGCCGTAGTGGATCGAGAAGCCATGGCCGAACAGCAGCAGGTTCCCGCCGGCGATGCCGTCGCGGATCGCCGCGAAGACCTCGCGGTGGCGCTCGTCGGGCGTGAGGATCATCACGACGTCGCCGCGGCTGGCGGCGTCGACCGGGTCGAGCACCTCGAGGCCGTGCTCCCTGGCCTTCGCGACGCTGCCGGAGTCGGGGCGCAGGCCCACGACGACGTCGACGCCGGACTCCTTGAGGTTGAGCGCGTGGGCGTGGCCCTGAGAGCCGAATCCGATGATGGCGACGGTCTTGCCGTCGAGGAGCGTGAGGTCAGCGTCGTCGTCGTAGAACATGGCGCGGCAGGCTACCGGGTCTCCGCACCCGACGCCCGCCGACGGGCGATCGCGGCCGCGGTGCCGCCCGCGGCGGCGAAGAGCGCGGCCGCGTCGTCGACGAGCTCGTCGCGCGTCGCCGCCATGTCGCCGTCGAGCCAGACGATGAGCAGCTCCGCGAAGCCGCCGGCGAGCAGCGTCGCCGTCACCTCGACGACATGGTCGACATGCTCGGGCGGAGCGCCGTAGAACCCGCGTGCCTGCTCGGCGACGAGTCGCGCGAACAGCCGTCGACCGTCGCGCCGGCGACGCAGAAGCGCGTCGTTGCCCTCCGCTTCGGTGAAGGCGACGCGGGCCTTGCGGGGGTCCTCGACGAGCAGATCGACGAAGCAGCCGATCGCCGCGCGCGCCTTCGCCTCGGCGTCGCCCGGCTCCGCGGCGACCGCGGCGACCACGTCCGCGGCCGCTTCCTGCGTGATCGCGTCGAAGAGCGCGAGCAGCAGCGCCTCGCGGCTCTCGAAGCTCTCGTAGAAGTAGCGCGTCGTGAGCTTCGCGTGCGCGCTGACGGCGCGCACCGTCGCCGCGCTCCAACCGCCGCTGCCGACCAGCTCGAGCGCGGACTCCAGCAGCGCCGCGCGCCGCGCAGCACGCCGCTCGTCGGCGCCGACGCCGCGGTAGACGCCGGTGGAGGCGCGAGCCATGCCTGCGAGCTTGACAGATGGCGCCGGTGCGATGGAGACTGAGCACGTCCGTAGTCAGACCTGTGAGGCAAGCGATGGACGACGGCTACTTCCCCCGCGGCAGCTCGGTCCTGCGCCAGGTGCAGGAGGAGCGCATGGTCGGGCTCTTCTACGGTCAGCGCGCCCTCATGATCGGCGCGCTCAATCCGGTCAACTACGTCGGCACGAGCCAGGCGACCGCAGGCCGCGCGATGCCGTTCAAGCGCCTCGCCCGCACCGCCAAGGACTTCGAGACGATCTTCCTTGGTACCCGCGCAGAGGCGGACCGCGTGCTTGCGAAGGTGCACAAGCTGCACGACCGCGTCAGCGGCGAGCTGCCGGAGGACGCCGGCCCCTACCCCGCCGGGACGCCCTACTCCGCCGTCGACCCGGAGCTGATGCTGTGGACCGTCGCCGTGATCGCCGACTCGTCGTTCTGCTTCTACGAGCTGTTCGTGCGCCGCCTCAGCGACTGGGAGCGCGACGCCTGCTGGCAGGACTGGGTGCGCTTCGGCGAGCTGTTCGGCATGGAGCGCGCGATCGCACCGCCCACGTACGCGGCGTTTCGCGCGTGGTGGGAGGAGCGGCTGGCGAGCGACGAGCTGCACCTGACGGACGAGGCGCGGTACATGGGACATGCGGCGGCGTTCGAGATCCCGCTGCCCGTGGTCAACCAGCCGGCGAAGCGCCTCCACGACCTCGTGATGCTCGGCAGCCTGCCTGCGCGCGTGCGCGAGCTGTACGGACTGGATTGGCGCGCCGCGCACGCCGTGGCGTTCCGCGCCGCGGTGGCCATGCTCCGCGGCTTGCGCCGCGTTGCCCCGAGCGTGGTCACGCAGGGATCGAACGAACGCAGCTTCGCGCTCGTGGCCGCGACCGAGCGTCGGCGCATCGACCGCGGACGACCGACGCCGCAGCTGCCGCCCCTGGCCGCCCCCTCCCCGGTGCCGGATGCCGACGCCTCGGTCGCGATCGGCTGAGCGGCTCTACGCGCTCGCGGCCGCGACGAGCGCGCGGCCGGGGAAGCGCAGCGATCCGTCCGACGTGGCGAAGGGCGCGACGCCCGCCTCGATCCGCCCGCGCAGCGCGGCGACGGCGGACTCGTCGAGCCCCTCGACGAGCTGCGCGAAGTGGCGCGAGATCGACAGCGTCGACTGCCAGTAGTCCTCGGCGTCGTCGTTGAGGAAGGCGACCTCGACGTTGTCGGTGACGATCTCGGTGAAGCCGGCGTCCTGCAGCAGCGTCCGGAGCAGCTCCTCGCTGCCGAGGTCGAACGGCGTCGGCGGCGTCGGCGGCGGATGCCCCTCGGCTGCGAGCGCCTGCTGGCGGATCGCCGCCCACGGGTTGTGCTCGAGCGCGGCCCAGGTCGCGAACGCGAGCCGGCCGCCGGGTCGCAGGATGCGGCGCGTCTCCCGCAGCGCGGCATCGCGGTCGAGCGCGAACATGTACCCCCAGCGGCAGAGCACGCCGTCGACGCCGGCGGCGTCGAGGTCGATCCACTCCAGCTCGAGCTGCTTGAACTCGACGTTCTTCACGTCCAGCTCGGCCGCCCGCGTACGCGCCTGCTCGAGCATCGCCTCGGCGCCGTCGCTGCAGATCAGCGTCCCGCCGGGCTGGATCAGCTCCGCCGCGAGGAAGCCCGTCTCGCCGACGCCCGCCGCCAGCTCGAGGACGCGATGGCCGGGCTGCGGCTCGATCGCGTCGATCAGCCAGCGCGAGACGGGCATCCCGACGGCGTTCATGCGGTCCTGCAGCTTGCGCCAGCCGCCCGCGACCTGCTCCCAGCCGGCGCGCGCCGCGGCGCGCTGCTCGTCGGGACTGCGATCGTGCTCGGCACTCATCGCCGCTCAGCCTATCTCGCGCAGCTCGCGCCGCAGCAGCTTCCCCGACGGCGTGCGCGGCAGCTGCTCGGCGAACGCGATTCGCTTCGGGACCTTGAAGCGGGCGAGCTGGTCGGCTACGTGGGCGCGCAGCTCCTCCTCGCTGGCGGGCGCGCGCAGGACGACCGCCGCCACGACCGCCTCCCCCCACTGCTCGTCCGGTGCTCCGTAGACGCCGGCGTCGGCGACCGCGGGGTGGGCGAGCAGGATCGTCTCGACCTCCGTGGGCGCGACGTTCTCCCCGCCGGTGACGATCGTGTCGGCTTTGCGGCCGGTGACGATCAGCCGGCCCTCGGTGTCGAGCGCGCCGAGATCGCCGGTGTGCAGCCAGCCGTCCGCGGCGGTTGCGCCGGGCGCGACCGTCGGGCCGGCGACGAGGATCTCCCCGTCGGCGGCGATCTCCACCGTCGTGCCGAGCAGCGGCGGGCCGGCCGTCTCCGGCTCGCCGATCGCGGACGTCGTGACCTGGGAGCACGCCTCGGTCATGCCGTACGTCTGGGCGACGGGGATCCCGGCCTGCTTGGCTCGTGCCGCGAGCGCTCTCGTGAGCGGGGCGCCGCCGACGAGCGCGACGCGCAGCGAGGCCGGAGAGCGGAGGCCCGCATCGAGGAGGCGCTCGAGCGTGGTTGGGACGAGCGAGACCACGGTGACCGCCTCCTCGACGATCGCCGTCCTCACCGCCTCCGCGTCGAAGCGCTCGTGCAGCACGACCGTCGTCCCGTAGATCGCGCTGCGGATCAGGATCGAGAGCCCGCCGACATGGCTGAGCGGGAGCGTGCAGAGCCAGCGCTCGCCGGGGTCGAGCCCGAGCGCGGCCGCGGAGCCGCGCGCGTTCGCGAGCCAGTTGCCGTAGGTGAGCTCCACCGCCTTCGGGCTCGCGGTCGTGCCGGAGGTGTGGATGACCGTGGCGACCGCGTTCGGGTCGATGTCTCCCGGCTCGATCGATCCCTCACCTTTGATCGCCTCCTCGATGACGAGCTTCGCCGACGACGTCCGCTCCGCTCGCTCGCTCTCCCCCAACCGCAGATCGATCGGCACCGCCGCCGCACCGAGCAGGAACGTGGCATGGAGCGCTACGAGGAAGGGGACGCCGGGCGGGAGCGCGATCGCGATCCGGTCGCCGCTCTCGATGCCCGCCTGTCGCAGCGTGGCGGCCATCGCGCCGGCCTGGCGGAGCAGCTCCGCGTAGCTGAGCGTCTCCGTCGGGGTCACGAGCGCGGCGCGGTCGGGCCGCAGCGCCGCGGCGCGGGGAAGCCAGGACTCCATCGGCGCGAAGGCTACGCGGCGAGCTGCTCCACAAGTTCCGCCGCGGTCCGCGCCGGACGCCTGACGACGTCGTCGTACGTGTACCGGAGGAGTTTCCAGCCTGCGCGGGTGAGCGCATTCCCCTTTCCGCGGTCGCGTTGGAAGGCTTGCTTGTCGCGGTGGTGGGCGTACCCATCGAGCTCTACCGCAAGCCGGTGCTCCGGCCAGACCGCGTCGACCTCGAAGCCCTCGACGTGGTGGTTCATCTTCGCGGGTGGCAGGTTGTGGGCAGTGAGGAGGGCGGCGAACCGATCCTCGAGCTCGGAGCGGGTGAGGGTTGGGCCGTGATCGCGCAGCTCGGCGAGCGCAGCTCGAAGCGCGGCGTGGCCCGACGGGCGGTTGCGCGCTCGCCGCATCGCGGCCTCCAGCGCCGGTGCGTCGAGGACGCGGTTCAGCTCCGCCCTGCTCAACGCCTTCGCGAAATGATCCTTCGGCACGATCGCCGCGAGATCGACGAGGGTTCGGGCGACAGTGGTTACCGGAACGCCGCGAACGACAGTGACATCGAGGGGAACGAGCGTGGCGTGGTGGACTTCGATCCCCTCCTGGCTCGCACGCCCGCGCTTCGGGGTCGTCACATCCACCCGCTGATGGTTCGCGGGCCTGATGCCGTGCAGCCCCGCCGCGTCGCGGTGGCTCAGCGCCGCGCCCGGACCGATCGCCAGCACGGCCGCGAGCCATCTTCCCTCTCTTCGCAGTTGTCGATGCCCGACTGCGTAGACGCCACGGTGGAGCCGGATCAGCGTGCCGCGAGCAACTCGCTTCTTGATCACCGTCGTGGTGACGCCGAGTGGTGCGAGCTGCCAGCCCGCCACCACCCCGTACTGGCGCGCCGCCAGCGCGGTGATCGACCTATCCGGCTGAACTGTGCAGGTCTTTGGGTCCATACGACCCATAGACCTGCGGAGTCCACGGATCTCGCCCCCGAGCGAGCGCAATAGGGTGTGTCCGACATCGACCGTGGGAGAACCTTGACGTGCCTGTGAACTGGACTTTGGGTGGCGACTATGAGGACGTTCGATATGAGCTCTCGGGGGATGGGATCGCGAAGATCACCATCGACCGACCGGAGGTCCGTAACGCGTTCCGTCCCGAGACGGTGATCGAGCTCTGCGACGCGTTCGAGCGCGCGCGGGAGGACACGGCGGTTGGAGCGATCATCCTCACCGGGGAGGGACCGGACGCCTTCTGCTCCGGCGGGGATCAGCGTGTCCGGGGCGAGGCGGGCTACGTGCAGGGGGCGGGTGGAGAGAACCCGGCCGTCGGGCGCTTCCACGTCACCGACCTGCACGTCCAGATCCGCCGTCTGCCCAAGCCCGTGGTCGCGATGGTCGCGGGATACGCGATCGGCGGCGGGCACGTCCTGCATGTGGTGTGCGACCTGACGATCGCCGCCGAGAACGCGCGCTTCGGGCAGACGGGACCACGTGTCGGCAGCTTCGACGGCGGCTTCGGGGCGAGCCTGCTCGCGCGCAACGTCGGAATCAAGAAGGCGAAGGAGATCTGGTTCCTGTGC
This sequence comes from Conexibacter sp., assembly GCA_035637995.1. Classification (GTDB taxonomy): domain Bacteria; phylum Actinomycetota; class Thermoleophilia; order Solirubrobacterales; family Solirubrobacteraceae; genus Conexibacter. The sequence goes on from DASRAV010000041.1 coordinate 28,090, forward strand.
CGGCAATACGACGCACAGGAGGCGCTCGCGATGGGCCTCGTGAACACCGTCGTCCCCCTCGATGACCTGGAGGACACGACGGTCGCGTGGTGCAGGGAGATGCTGGCCCTCTCCCCCTTCTCGCTGCGCCTGCTGAAGGCCAGCTTCAACGCCGAGGAGGACGGGCTCGCCGGGATCCAGCAGCTCGCGCATGACGCGAACCTCCTGCTCTACGGCGGCGAGGAGGCGAAGGAGGGGCGCACGGCCTTCCTCGAGAAGCGCGCGCCCGACTTCACCCGCTTCCCGCGACGCCCATGACCGCCGCGACCAGCACGGGGGTGGCGCGGATCTGGCTGATGGCCGCCAGGCCGAAGACGCTGCCGGTCGGCTTGGCTCCGGTGCTGGTCGGCACTGCGCTCGCAGGCACGGCGGACGTCTTCCATCCACTCCGCTTCGCCGCAGCCCTGCTCGGCGCGCTCTTCATCCAGGTCGGCGCCAACTTGTCGAACGACTACTCCGACGCACGCCGCGGCGCCGACACCGAGGACCGGCTCGGGCCGGTGCGCGTCACCGCCGGCGGGCTCGTGCCGCCGCGTCAGGTGCTGATCGCCACCTATGTGACCTTTGGACTGGCGATCCTCTGCGGCGTCTACCTGATCGCCGTCGCCGGCTGGCAGCTGCTGCTCGTCGGGGCCGCCTCGATCGTCGCCGGCGTGCTCTACACCGGCGGGCCGCGGCCGTACGGATACGAGGGGCTCGGGGAGCTGTTCGTCTTCCTCTTCTTCGGGATCGTCGCGGTCGCCGGCTCGTTCTTCGTGCAGACGGAGCGGCTCGTGTGGGAGGCGTTCGCGCTCGCCGTCCCCGTCGGCCTGCTGGCCGCCGCGGTGCTCGTCGTCAACAACGTGCGCGACGTCGAGACCGACCGCCGGGCGGGGAAGCGCACGCTCGCGGTGCGGCTCGGGCGAGCCCGAACCCAGACGCTGTTCGCGACGATGGTCTACGGCGCGTACCTGCTGACCCCGGTCACCTGGCTGTTCGGTCCTTTGTCGCCGTGGCTGCTGCTGCCCTTCCTCTGCCTGCCGCTCGCCGCGCCCGTGGTGCGAGCCGTCCGCACCCGCGTCGACGGGCCCTCGCTCAACGAGGCGCTCGCGAGCACCGGCAGGTTGGAGCTCGCGTTCTGCGTCCTGCTGTCCGCCGGCGTCCTGCTGAGCTAGAGGCCCCACCATGCGACTCGAGATCGCCCCGCGCCGCCTGCGCCTGCGGACGCCGCTCACCACGGCGCAGGGGACGATCGCCGAGCGGGAGCTGCTCGACGTGATCGTGATCGCGGCCGACGGCGTGGCGGGGGCCGGCGAGGCCGCACCGCTGCCGAGCTACGACGGCGTCGCGCTTGCCGAGGTCCGCGACGCGCTCGAGGACTGTCGCGACGTGCTGGGCGACGCCGAGGGGCTGCCGCGCGGGATGGTCGCCGCCGCCTGTCGCGAGGCCGCCGTGCTGCCGCAGGCGGTCGCCGCGGTCGACCTCGCGCTGTGGGACCTCTACGGCCGACGCGCAGGCGAGCCGGTGTGGCGGCTGCTCGGCGCCGAGCACGGAGGCCGGGTCGCGGTCAACGCGCTGCTCGCCGCGGAGGACCGCGCGGGCGCTGCGGCGGAGGCTGCAGCGGCGGTCGCCGCGGGCTTCGCGTGCGTGAAGCTGAAGGTCGGCATCGGCGACGACGGCGGTCGCCTCGCCGCGGTGCGCGCGGCCGTCGGAGCGGACGTCGCGATCCGCATCGACGCGAACGGCGCGTGGCAGGCCGAGCAGGCGGGTGCGCAGCTGCGCGCGCTGGCCCCGAGCGGGGTCGAGCTGTGCGAGGAGCCCTCCCACGGGGTCGCGGAGCTGCGCGCCGTGCAGGCGGAGAGCGAGATTCCGATCGCGATGGACGAGACGAGCATCGCCCCCGGGGCGCTCGACAGCGGCGCCACGCCGATCGTCTGCCTGAAGCTGAGCCGCTGCGGCGGGATCTCCGGCCTGCTCGACGCCGCCGAGCGCGCGCGCAGTGCCGGCAGCGAGGTCTACCTCGCCTCGACGCTCGACGGCCCGCTCGGGATCGCCGGCGCGCTGCACGTCGCCGCGCTGCTCGAGCCGTCACGGCCCTGCGGGCTCGCGACGCTCTCCGCGTTCGCCGACCTCGACGTCGATCCCGCGCTCGCCGTCGTCGGTGGTTTCATGCAGGTCCCGACCGGTCCGGGACTCGGCGTCCGGGCGTAGCGAACAGACAGGAGGCCGGATCAGATGGCGAACGTCTACACGACGGACTGGCAGCGCACACTCGACCAGGGCGGCTACGGCCTGCGCGCCGCCCCCGTCGGCACCCAGGCCGGCGCGACACAGGTCGGCGTCTCCGTCTATGAGCTCGACCCGGGCAAGCGGAACCTTCCCTACCACGCGCACTTCGGGATCGAGGAGGTCGTCGTGGTGCTGCGGGGCACGCCGACGCTGCGCACGCCCGAGGGCGAGCGCGAGCTGGCCGAGGGCGAGATCGTCGCCTGTCCGCCGGGCCGCGCGGGCGCGCATCAGCTGATCAACCGCAGCGACGGCGTGGTGCGCTTCCTGATGCTCAGCTCGAAGAACAGCGCCGACCTGATCGAGTATCCCGACAGCAAGAAGATCTCCGCACAGGCGGGCAAATGGGGCACGCCGGACGCGGTCGCCTACATGCTCCCGATGGAGCCGCAGCTCGGCTACTTCGACGGCGAGCCGGAGTAGAGCAGCTCCGCGACGGCCTCGGGCGCCTCGAGTTGAGGCGCGTGGCCGGCGCCGGGGACCACGTGGAGGGCGGCGTGCGGGATCGCGCCCGCCATCCGCTCGCCGAGCGCGCGGAACTTCGCGTCGCGCTCGCCGACGATCAGCGTCACCGGCATCGCCAGCTCGGACAGGCGCTCCCACAGCGGCTCCATCGCGCCCGTCCCGAGGCCGCGCAGGGCGGCCGCGAGGCCGCCCGGCGACTGCCCGCGGCGCATCGCGTGGGCGGCCGCCGAGACCGCAGGCGACTGACCGGCGAACAGCGGCAACGCGGACCAGCGCGCGGCGAACGCCTCGATCCCCTCCCCCTCGATGCGGTCGGCGAGCGCCGCGTCGGCTGTTCGGCGGGCGCTGCGCTCGGCGGCGTCGGCGATCCCCGGGCTGGCGGAGATCAGCGTCAATCGCTCGATCCGCTCGGGCGCGGCGAGCGCCAGCGCAAGCGCGATCCGGCCGCCCATCGAGTAGCCGGCAAGCGCGAAGCGGTCCGGTGCGAGTGCGAGCACGTCGGCGTGAACGGAGGCGAAGTCGACGGGCCGTGCCGCGGCAGCCGAGCCGTGGCCGCGGAGGTCGGGGGCGAGCGCGCGATAGCGTTCGCCCAGCGCCGCCGTCGTCGCAGCCCAGCTGCGCCCCGTCTGGGTGAAGCCGTGAAGCAGCACGAGCGACGCTGACATCCCGGACATCTTCCATGACCGCCTCCGCGACCGACACCTACCTGCTGCTGCGCGCGTTCTGCGAGGAGCTCGCCCGCTGCGGCGTCGGCGACGCCTGCACCTCCCCCGGCTCGCGCTCGACGCCGCTCGTGCTCTCGCTCGCCCGCACCGCCGGATTGAGGTGCTGGTCGCACATCGACGAGCGCGCGGCGGGCTTCTTCGCGCTCGGGCTGGCGAAGTCGACCGGCCGCCCGGTCGCGATCGCCTGCACGTCGGGCACGGCGGCCGCCGAGTTGATGCCGGCCGTGATCGAGGCCGCGCACGCGCGCGTCCCGCTGCTCGTGCTGAGCGCCGACCGCCCGCCGGAGCTGCGCGACGTCGGCGCCGGCCAGACGATCGACCAGCTGAAGCTCTACGGCGACGCGGCGAAGTGGTTCGTCGAGGTCGGCACGCACGAGGCCACGCCGTCGCGTGTGCGCTGGATGCGCGCGCTTGCCTGCCGCGCAGCCTGGACGGCGCTCGACGGCCGCCCGGGGCCGGTGCACCTCAACTTCCCGCTGCGCGAGCCGCTCGTGCTCGACGCGCCCCTGCCGGGCGACGATCCATCGCCGGGCCGCGCCGACGGGCGCCCGTGGGTCGCACATCCGGTCGTGCCGGCGCCGAGCGAACCGGCGCCCGTGCCGGTCGCACCGGCTCCGCGGACGGTCGTCGTCGCGGGCGCGAGCCGCGACCCGCTGCTCGGCGCGACCGTGGCGGCGTTCGCCGCCGCCGCCGGCTACCCGCTGCTCGCCGACCCGCTCTCCGGTGCGCGTCGCGGCCCGGCCGCGATCGCCCACTACGACGCGCTGCTGCGCGACGCCGCGCTCGCCGCGGAGCTGCGACCGCAGCTCGTGCTGCGCGTCGGGGACCTGCCGACCTCCAAGCCGCTGAGGACATGGCTGGCGGGGCTGGATGCCGAGCAGGTCGTGCTCGACGCCGAAAACGCCTGGCACGACCCCGACGGCGTCGCCGCCACGCGCATCGCCGCAAGCCCGCGAGCCACGTTGGCCGCACTCGCGCCCGAGCACCGCGGCGCCGGGGACGCCGGCTGGCTCGAGCGCTGGCGCGGCGCCGACCGTGCCGCCGCCGGCGCGATCGCGGCCACGCTCGGCGAGGAGCTGAGCGAGCCGCGCGTGGCCGCGGAGCTGGTCGCCGCCCTGCCGAGCGAGGCGACGCTGTTCGTCGCCTCCTCGATGCCGATCCGCGACGTCGAGACGTTCGCCGCCGCGCGCGACGGGGCTCCGCGCGTGCTCTCCAACCGCGGCGCGAACGGGATCGACGGCACCGTCGCCGCCGCACTCGGCGCCGCTGCCGCGGGCGACGGTCCGGTCGTCCTGCACATCGGCGACGTCGCGCTCGCCTACGATCTCGGCGCGCTGCTGTCCGCGCGCCGGCTGCAGCTCGCGCTGACGATCGTGCTCGTCAACAACGACGGCGGCGGGATCTTCCACTTCCTCCCCGTCGCCGGCGAGACGGACGCCTTCGAGCAGCACGTCGCGACGCCGCACGGGCTCGACTTCGCGCAGGCCGCAGCGCTCTACGGCGCGCGCCATCAGCTCGTCTCAACGCCCGGCGAGCTGCGCGACGCCCTCGGCCTCGCGCTCGCCGAGGACGGCGTGACGATCCTCGAGGTCCGCACCGAGCGCGAGGCGAACGTCGTGCTGCATCGCCGCGTGTGGGACGCGGTCTCCACGTCCCTGGCGGCGTCAGCCGGCGAGGACGGGTAAGAGCGCCTGCAGCTTGACCTCGGTCTCGGCCAGCTCCGCGGCCGGTTCGGAGTCGTGCACGACGCCGACGCCGGCGTAGCAGTGAGCGACCTGGCCGCGCAGCAGCGCGCAGCGCAGCGCGACGCATAGCTCGCCGTCGCCGTTGGCGTCGGTCCAGCCGATGGGGCCGGCATACCAGCCGCGGTCGAAGCCCTCCAGCTCGGGAATCAGCCGCTCCGCGACCGCGAACGGCTCGCCGCCGACGGCGGGCGTCGGGTGCAGCAGCTCGGCGAGCGCCATCGCCGCGCGCGGCGTCGCGAGCTGCGCGCGGATCGGGGTCGCGAGATGCTGGATGTTCGCGATCCGCACGACGACCGGCTCAGGCGCAGCCGTCACCCAGACGGAGTGCGGACGCAGCGCCTCGACGATGCGGCGCGTGACGATCGCCTGCTCGCCGCGATCCTTGTCGCTGCGCAGCAGCGCCTCGCCGAGGTGGTCGTCGACGGCCGGGTCGGCGCTGCGGCGCGTCGAGCCGGCGAGCGCGACGGTGCTCGCACGCTCCCCGTCGCGGCGCACGAGCAGCTCCGGGGTGGCGCCGAGGAAGGTCGCCTCGCCGCGGCCGACGGCGTAGACGTAGCAGGCCGGGAACGCGTCGCGCAGGACGCCGAGCACGGCGCCGGGGTCGTGCGCGATCGGCGCGTGGACCTGCACCTCGCGCGCCAGCACGACCTTCTCCAGCGCGCCCGCGCGGATCCGCTCGACCGCGCGCGCGACGGCGCTCTCGTAGTGCTCTGGCGGCATCGCGCTGACGACGCGATAGCGGCCGGCGGGCGCCGGGTCCAGCAGCGGCAGCGGCGCCTCGCGCAACGCGGCGAGGCGCTCCTCGATCGCGGCGAGCAGCTCGTCGGGCAGGTCGTCGGGGCGGGCGAGGGCGGCGACCGTCAGCCGGACGTCGCCGCCGCGGCGCGCGAACGCGATCTGCGGCACGTGCAGCGAGGCGGGTGCGAAGCCCGCCCACTGCGGTGCACTCGCGCCCTGCGGCGCGAACGCGAAGCCGCCGACGGCGACGAGCCCGGCACCGGCCGGGCCGGCCGGCGGGTCGGCGAGCGCCTGGGCGGCGAGTGCACGCCAGACGCGCGCGACGGCGCCGAAGCGATCGTCGGTGCGCGGCTCGAGCGCGCAAACACAGCCGAGCGTCGCGAGCGCGGAGCCGTCGCGGTCGGGCTGTTCGAGGCAGAACCACGGCTCGTTCGCCATCCGCGAGCCCGCGACGACCGCGGTCGGATCGACGTCGGACACGGGCACGGTGACGGCCGCGAGCGTCTCCCCTCCGCCGCGCGCCCGCGCACGGCGGACCGCGGCGGCGAGGCGCGCGGCGAGCAGCTCACGCGCGGCCGGGTCGAGCCACTCCCGACTTCCCGGCCGCGTGCGAGTGAACGACATCTACGTTTCGCTGCGTCCGCGCGCGATCGCGATCTCGCCGGTGCGCGCCATCTCGACGAGCCCGAAGGGGCGCACGAGCGCCTCGAACGCCTCGATCTTGTCGTCGGTGCCCGTGATCTCGACGACGATCGAGCGCTTCGAGACGTCGACGACCTTCGCGCGGAAGATCTCGCACAGCTGCATGACCTCGTTGCGCGCGCTGCCGTCGACGGCGAGCTTGAACAGCGCCAGCTCGCGCGCGAGCGTGTCCTGCGGCTCGAGGTCGCGGATCTTCAGCACGTTGACGAGCTTGTGCAGCTGCTTGGTGACCTGGTCGATCGGGTGCACCGCGCCGTCGAGCGTGAGCGTGATGCGCGAGATCGACTCGTCGTCGGTCGGCCCGACCGCGAGCGTGTCGATGTTGAACGCCCGCCGCGCGAACAGGCCCGCGACGCGGGTCAGGACGCCCGGCTTGTTCTCGACGAGGATCGACAGGATGTGCTTGCGCCCGGTCCTCAGGCCGCCGGCCGCCTCCAGCTCGTCGAGGCTGATGAGCTCCTTGGTTCCCGGCTCGCCCATGCCTCAGCCCACCATGTCCCGCGCGGCCTGGCCGGCGGGGATCATCG
>DASRAV010000042.1:0-28396 GCA_035637995.1 Conexibacter sp.
TGCAGCAGGCCGGCCCCAACGCGCGGCCGGTCGAGGACAAGCGCGCAGAGCTGGCGGCGCTCCCCGCCGAGATCCTGCTCAGCGACGAGGAGGTCGCCGAGCTGCGCGCGATCGGCGACAACACCGGCTCGATGGCGCTCAAGGGCGCCGCACCCGGCTACGAAGGCCCGCCGCTGCCCGACCGCTGGCCGCTCGAGCCGGCCCTCGACGAGCTCGCCGGCCGCTGGGCGATCGACCCGATGCGGGACCTCGTGCAGATCCCGGCGTAGCTCAGGTCGCTATCGGACGTTGCTTCGCGACCCGTGCGACCCGCGCGCGCGCGTCCTCTCGCAGCGACTTCACGTACTGCTTGGAGTCGATCTGCCCTTTGAGCAGGCGCTCGTACTCACGCGACGACTTTTCCTGTGGGATCGGGGACGGGGTTCCCATTCTTCCTCCGTTCTTGCTGGGTGACAACGGTACCCACACCGTCACTCGGAACCGGCGTGGTGCAACTGATCCTTGAGATGGATCCCGACGGCCACGGAGATCACAGCACCGAGCGAGGTGATGTACGTCTCCTCGGCAGGGTCGAACGCATGTGACTCCGACGAGACCACGTTGAACACCCCAAGCGTCTGATCGCCCCACCGCAGAGGCAACGACAGAAGCGCGCTCGTTTCGTGAGACGCCATTGGGTTCTGCCGAAACGCACTGTCGACCCCGACGTCCGGCCAATGCTGCGCGTGGCCGCTCTCGTACGCGTGGCGAGAGAGCGTATCGACGATGCGCTGATCGTACTTCGCTTTCCCGGTGATCGAATGGCCCGCGGACCAGGGCATCCACCAGCGTGCCCCATCATCCCGTGGCAACAGGATGGAGAACCGCACGTGCTCGGCCGGCTTGTCGGTGATCAGGTCGCGCGCCGGCTCAAGAATCCCCGCTTCGATGTAATGCGGAATCGGGATGTCGATGTCGCCCGCGACGATCCGTTGCAGGGCATCGAGCGCTCGAGCGACGTGGCCGGAATACGTCTCATGCCACTCCAAAGCAGCGAGGTACCGGAATGCGCGCATGCGAAGCGTCAAGGCGAGGGCGACAACTGCGAGACATGCCAGGGCAAGCGTCCATGCCGGCACGCTTCCTCCCCGCCAGATCAGCAAGCCCAATCCGCCGCACGAGCTGACGCCGATGAGATAGACGACCCGCTTCGTCACGTCGACGGCAAGCGCATGCGCCACCTCATTGCGGAACCGCGTCGCCACGGATTTGCGCTGGTCTCCGACCGTCATGACGACAGTCGTATCCAACCATCCGGCGGACCGCGCCGATCGTCACATCTTTATCTGGCGCCGCCTCAGCGCTCCGCCTCCTCCCCCTCGATCACGTGCATAATCGCGTTGATGAGGGCGAGGTGGGTGAAGGCCTGCGGGAAGTTGCCGAGCTGGCGGCCGCTGTGGGGGTCGAGCTCCTCGGCGAACAGCAGCAGCGGCGAGGCGTGGCCGAGCAGCTTCTCGAGCAGCGTCTTGGCGCGACGGTGGTCGCCGATCTCCTCGAGCGCGGAGACGAGCCAGAAGGAGCAGATGAGGAACGAGCCCTCCTCGCCGAAGAGGCCGTCGTCCGTCTCGCCGGTGCGGTAGCGCAGCACGAGGCCGTGCTCGGTGAGGTCTCGCGCGATCGCGCGCACCGTCTGCTCGACGCGCTCGTCGTCGGGCGGCAGGAAGCGCACGAGCGGGATCAACAGCGTCGAGGCGTCGAGCGCGTCCGTGTCGTAGTGCTGGCGGAAGACGCCGTCGCGCACGCCGTGCTCGAGGATGTCGTCCTTGATCTCCTGCGCGAGCTGCTGCCACTCCGCGCCCAGCTCGGGCTCGCCATGGATCTCCGCCAGCCGCGCCCCGCGGTCGAGCGCGACCCAGCACATCAGCTTCGAGGAGACGTAGTGCTTCGGCTTCCCGCGCGCCTCCCAGATGCCCTGGTCGGGCTGGTCCCAGCAGCCGATCGCGCCGCGCACCTGCGCCTCGAGCACCGGCCACAGCCGCTGCGGCAGGCGCCCCCCGACCTTCGTGTGGAGGTAGACCGAGTCGAGCACGGCGCCGTAGACGTCGTTCTGGCGCTGGTCGAACGCGCCGTTGCCGATCCGCACCGGCTTCGCGCCGTCGTAGCCGGTGAGCTCGTCGAGCGTGTGCTCGGCCAGGTCCTTCTCGCCGCCGATCCCGTACATGATCTGCAGCGTGCCGTCGCCGTTGCGATCGACGTCGGCGACGAACTGCATGAAGTCGTCGGCCTCCCAGTCGAGCCCGAGCGCGTGCAGGCCCCAGAGCGTGAACGTCGCGTCGCGCATCCACGTGTAGCGGTAGTCCCAGTTGCGCTCGCCGCCCGGCGTCTCCGGCAGCGAGGTCGTGAGCGCGGCGATCATCGCGCCCGTCGGCGTGTAGGTAAGCCCCTTCAGCACGAGCGCGGAGCGCTGCAGGTAGGTCCGCCAGGGATGGTCGGGGAAGTGACCGTCGTCGATCCAGCCGCGCCAGAAGTGCGAGGTGCGGTCGAGCATCGCAGTCGCCTCCTCGGCCGTGGACGGTCCGCGCAGCTCCCCGGCCCAGGAGAGCGCGCAGAAGCGCATCTCGCCCTCCTCCAGCGTGTGACGCGCCCGCGCCCGGTTGCCCTCGATGCCGATCAGCATGTCGCTGGTGAGCCGCATGGTCGTCGTGCCGTCGGTCGCGTCGGCGGCGGCGTAGCCGTCGACGGCCTCCCAGGTCGCCGGGGCGCGCGCGTAGTCGAACGCCGGCTCGCAGACCATCTCGATCTGCACGCTGCCCTGGATGCACTCGATCGTCCGCACGAGCACGCGGTCGGCGTCCGTGTCGGTCGGCGGGCGCGTGTGGGCGGCCGGGTCGCTGCTGCCCGACCACGGGCCGATCGTGAGCGCGTCGCGCATGACGATCCAGCCGGACGGCGTCATCCACGTCGTCTCGACGATGTTCGTGCCCGGCTCGTAGCGGCGCGCGCCGGGCACGGTGACCCCGTACGGCGCCACCCGGAAGGCGCCGGCACCGCGGTCGAGCAGCGCGCCGAAGACGCTCGGCGCGTCGAAGCGCGGCACGCACAGCCACTCGATCGTCCCGCTCGGCGCGAGCAGCGCGCCGGTGTGGCAGTCCGACAGGAACGCGTAGTCGGCGATCGGCGGGAACGGCGAGCTTGCGGGCTCGCGCCGATGCGCGCGTGCGTTGGCGCGGGGCTTTCTGCGCCTGGTGCTCATACGGTCGCCGGCGTTTGAGCCGTCTCTGGCGCAGGGGATGCTGGCATGCGATGCCGACTGTACCCGCCTTCGAGCGCATGCCAACCGACGCGCAGCTGCTGCGCGGGCGCCGCGCGCTCGTGACCGGCGCGGACTCCGGCATCGGCCAGGGGATCGCGTACGCGCTCGCGGCGCACGGCGCAAGCGTCGCGATCGACCACGTCGGCCCGCCCGACATCGCCGAGGCGATGGCGGCGGCGATCGCCGAGGGCGGCGGCACGGCGTTCGCGCTGGCGATGAACGTCGCCGACGAGGAGGCGGTCGAACGCGGCTTCGCGCAGGCGCGCGCCCGCATGGGCGGGCTCGACCTGCTCGTCAACAACGCCGGCGTGGAGCGCAAGTACGCGCTCGTCGACATGCCGCTGAACGAGTGGCAGCGGGTGCTCGACATCAACCTGACGGGTGTCTTCCTCTGCTCGCGCGAGGCCGCGCGGATCATGGCGGCGGAGCCCGCCGACGCCGCGTGCGCGATCGTAAACATCTCCTCCGTGCACGAGCTGATCCCGTGGGAGGGCTTCTCGCACTACTGCGCGACGAAGGGCGCCGTGAAGCTGTTCGCGCAGTCGATCGCGCGCGAGCTCGCGCCGCTCGGGATCCGCGTCCTCAACGTCGCGCCCGGCGCGATCGCGACGCCGATCAACGCCGACGTGCTCGCCGACCCGCGGTCGCGCGCCGCAGTCGAGGAGGAGATCCCGCTCGGCCGCTGGGGCACCGTCGAGGACGTCGCCGCCGCCGTCGCCTGGGCCGCCTCCGAGCAGGCGGGCTACGTCGTCGGCTCGACGCTGTTCGTCGATGGGGGCATGACCTTGTATCCCCGCTTCGTCTGACTCAGATCTGGTTCCAGAAGTCCAGGCCCAGGTTGCTGAGCAGCTCCTGGGCCTGGATGTTGAGGCGGAAGAACTCGCCGGTCCAGAGCAGCACACCCATCGCGATCAGGACGACCCCGCCGGTCGCGATCACGACGCCGTAGTGGCGCTTGACGACCGCGAACGCGCTCGTCATGCGACCGAACGCAAGCGAGGTCAGCAGGAACGGGATCGCGAGCCCGGCCGAGTAGAAGGCGAGCAGCAGCGCGCCGCGGCCCGCCGAGTCGGAGAGGGCGGCGGCCGTGAGGATGGAGCCGAGCGTCGGGCCGATGCACGGCGTCCACGCCACCGCGAACGCGGCGCCGGCGATCAGCGGTCCGCCACGGCCGGCGCGCTGCATCAGCCCGCCGACGTGGAACTCGCGATTCAGCCGCGTCACGAACGGGGCGCTGAGGAAGAAGATCCCCATCGCGACGATCAGCACCGCCGAGATCTTCTGCAGCGTCTCACGGTGGTCGTTGAGCGTCGAGCCGACCGCGGTCGCGCCGAGCCCGAGCAGGATGAAGATGGTCGAGAAGCTGAGCACGAACAGCAGGCTCGGCACCAGCACCCGCCGCGTGCCGCCACTGTCGCGCGCCTGTTCGGGCGTGACGCCGGCGACCGCCGAGATGTAGCCCGGCACGAGCGGCAGCACGCACGGAGACAGGAACGAGACCAGCCCGGCCGCGACGGCGAGCGGAATGCCGACTCCATTGGCGGGATCCATCGTGCTCAGAAGGGTATCTTCCGCTCACCCCCTGCAAGGAGAGAGATCCAAGATGGCCACCGTGACGCGCACGCTGCGCAACTTCATCGACGGCGCGCATGTCGACCCGGTCGAGGGCGCGACCGAGCCGGTGCTCAACCCGGCGACGGGCGAGGAGATCGCGCAGGCGCCGCTGTCCGGCGCCGCCGACGTCGAGAACGCCGTCGCCGCCGCACGCCGTGCCTTCGGCGGCTGGGCGAACGCGACCCCCGGCGAGCGCTCGCTCGCGCTGCTGAAGCTCGCCGACAGCATCGACGCGCACGCCGACGAGCTCGCCGAGCTGGAGGCGCTGGACGCCGGCAAGCCGATCGAGAACGTGCGGGCCGACGAGCTGCCGGTCGTCGCCGACAACCTGCGCTTCTTCGCCGGCGCCGCGCGGATGCTGGAGGGCACCGCGACGGGCGAGTACATGGCCGATCACACGTCGATGATCCGGCGCGAGCCGATCGGCGTCGTCGGCCAGATCGCACCGTGGAACTACCCGCTCATGATGGCGATCTGGAAGATCGCCCCCGCGCTCGCGGCCGGCAACACGATCGTGCTCAAGCCGGCCGAGACGACGCCCGTCACGACGTTGCGGCTCGCCGAGCTGGCCGCGGAGCATCTGCCGGCGGGCGTGCTGAACGTCATCACCGGCCACGGCGACCCCGCCGGGCAGGCGCTCGTCACGCATCCGCAGGTCGACATGGTCTCGCTCACCGGCTCGGTCGCGACCGGCAAGTGGATCGCGCGCGCCGCCGCGGACACGCTCAAGCGCGTCCACCTCGAGCTCGGCGGCAAGGCGCCCGTCGTCGTCTTCGACGACGCCGACCTCGACGTCGCGCTGGAGACGATCGCCGGCACCGGCTACTACAACGCCGGCCAGGACTGCACCGCGGCCACGCGCGTGCTCGCGGGGCCGAAGGTCCACGACGACGTCGTCGCCGGCCTCGCCGAGCAGGCGCAGGGCCTCACGCTCGGCGACACGCTCTCGGCCGAGACGACGCTCGGCCCCGTCAACTCCGAGCGCCAGCGCGAGCGCGTCGGCGGCTTCATCGAGCGCCGCCCCGCCAACGCGGAGGTCGTCACCGGCGGGCGCGCGCCCGACCGCCCCGGCTTCTACTACGAGCCGACCGTCGTCGCCGGCCTGCGGCAGAGCGACGAGATGATCCAGCAGGAGATCTTCGGACCGGTGATCACGGTGCAGCGCTTCAGCGACGAGGCGGAGGCGATCGCGTGGGCGAACGGAACGCCCTACGGGCTGGCGTCCTCGGTCTGGACGCAGAACGTCGGCCGTGCGCTGCGGATGGCGAAGGCGCTCGACTTCGGCGCGGTGTGGATCAACGACCACATCCCGCTCGTCTCCGAGATGCCGCACGGCGGCTTCAAGCAGTCCGGCTACGGCAAGGACCTGTCGAAGTACGGCTTCGAGGACTACACGCGCATCAAGCATGTGATGGCGAACATCGCGTGAGCGATTACTCGCGCGCAACTTCCTCCGATACGCTTCGTTGAGCTTGGTCAGGAGGACTTGAGTGGAGGCGTCGACCATCCCAGCCACAGCCGTTCTCGCCCCGCCGCAGCAGCGGGCACGCGTCTCGGCGGGGCCGCTGCTGCGCCTGCGCTCCGACGAGCAGCTCGTGAAGCTGTTCCGCGCCGGCAACGAGGAGGCGTTCCGCGTCATCCACGACCGCTACCGCCCGCGCCTGTTCGCCTACGCGCGCCAGATGCTGGCCGGCTCGCGCCCGGACGCCGAGGATGCGCTGCAGGACGTGTTCGTGCGCGCATACGCGGCGCTGCGCGCCAACGACCGTGAGATCTCGCTGCGCGCCTGGCTCTACCGCATCGCGCACAACCGCTGCATCGACGAGATCCGCCGGCCGGCGCCACCGCCGCCGGAGACGTTCGAGCTGATCCGCCTGCCCGCGAACGACCCGATCAGCGCAACCGAACAGCGCGAGTCGCTGCGCCGCCTGGTCGAGGACGTGCGACGGCTGCCCGAGCAGCAGCGCTCCGCCCTGCTGATGCGCGAGATCTCCGGCATGTCCTACGACGGCCTCGCGACGGCGCTCGACGTGACCGTCCCAGCGGTGAAGTCGCTGCTCGTGCGCGCGCGGATCGGCCTCGCGCAGGCGTCCGAGGCGCGCGACACCGCGTGCGTGACGATCCGCGAGGAGCTCGCCGACGCGCAGGAGCGCGGCGTGCGCGCGAGCGGGCTCGCCAAGCGACATCTGCACGACTGCGCCGGCTGCCGCGCGTATCGCGGTGAGCTGCGTGCCACGCACGAGCGCTTCGCCGCGCTCGTGCCGGCGCTCGGTCCGGTCGCGCTCGCGGCGAAGCTGCTCGGCATCGGCGGCGGCGGAGCCGGTGCGGGTGCCGCCGGCGGAGGCGCCGCCGCGGCGGCAAGCGCGGGCGCCGCCGCGGGCGGCGGCGCGCTCGGCGTCAGCGTGAGCCACGTAGCCGCGGTCGTCGCGGTCGTCGTCGGCGCGGGCGGCGCCGTCGAGGTGCAGCAGACGCTCGACCATCACCACCGCCACCACCCCGCCGCCGTCGTGCGCTCCTACGCGGCGCCGCCGGCCGCGTCTCCGAGCACGCCGGCCTCTCCTGCCGACGCGGGACCGCCGACCGCCGTGAAGTTCAAAGCCCACCCGCAGGACGCGAGCACGATCGTCGACCCGTCCGCGACCCCCGATCCGGCGGTCGTGACGCCGGACCCTGCCGCCGAGGAGCCGGGCAACGGCGGCGCGGCGCCGCCACCCGAGCTGAGCGAGGAGCCCGCCGGCAGCACGACGACCCCGGGCGACACGACGACGCCGGTCGAACCGCCCACCGACGCGAACACCACGCCGCCGACCGGCGACCCGACGACCGCGCCCGCCACGGACCCGTCTTCGGACAGCGGCAGCCAGCCGGTCGGCCAGCAGGCCGGCGCCTCCGCGCCGAGCGCGCCCGCCCCGACGCCGTAGCGCGCGACGCGGGCGGCGCCAGCCGACCCAGCGACCTCAGCCGCGCGGCGAGACCGGCCAGGCGGGGCGCTCAACGCCCCACGGCAGCCTGCCTTCGTCGGCGAGCTTGTCGAGGTGCGCGGCGAGCGTGACCGCGGCCGCGGAGCGCAGCACGTCGGGCACGTCGGGCCAGGCGGCCGCGAGCAGGCCGTCGACGCTGCGCTGCCCGTCCGCGAGCGCGACGAGCAGCAGCCGTTCGCGCTGGATCCGGTGGTCGATGTACTCGTCGATCTTCGCGGCCGGGTCCTGCACGAGCGGGCCGTGCCCGGGGCAGATCAGCGCGAGCCCGTAGGCGCGCAGGCGTGCGAGGCCGACGAGGTAGTCGGCGAGCGCATGCGGATCCGGCGCGATGAAGACGCTGCCGGTGCCGAGCACCGCGTCGCCGGTGAAGCCGATCGTGCGGTCGAGCACGTAGGCGAGATGGTCGGGCGCGTGCCCCGGAGTCGCGAGCACGGTGAGCGGTCCGGCGCGATCGCCGTCGACCAGGAGCAGCTCGACCGCGCCGCGCGCCGCCGCGACCGGTGCCGCGCCGAGTCGCTCGCGCAGCACGGGGATCGCGTCGGCGTGGTCGGGATGATCGTGCGTGAGCGCGATCCCGCCGAGCCCGCCGCGGCGCTCGACCTCCTGCGCGACCGCGGCGACGTGCGCGTCGAGCGCCGGACCGGGGTCGACGACCCATGCGGGGTCGCGTCCGACGATCCACGTGTTCGTGCCCGTGAGCGAGAACGGGCCGGGGTTGTCGGCACGCACGAGCGCGACGTCATGAGACGCAAGCAACTCCATGGTCGGTCCTAGCTTCCCACGCTCTAGCGGGGATCGAGCCGGTAGACCGGCCCGTCGCCCGAAGCGGCGTAGATCCGCCCGGCGTTGTCCTGCCCGAACGACGTCAGCGACGGCACGTGCAGGTGCAGGTCGCGGCGCGCGGTCGCACCGCTCTGGCGCAGACGCGCGCTCCGCAGCTCGCCGGCGCAGTAGTCGCCGTAGACGTAGCGGCCGTCGAGCGAAGGCAGGCGCGGGTCGCGGATCACGTAGCCGCCGGTGACCGAGCACGTGTCACCGTCGTGCAGGTACTCGAGCACGGGCTTGATCGCGTGCGCGACACGCAGGCTCGGGTCGTAGCGGTGGGTGCCCTCGAACGCGCGCCAGCCGAAGTTCGCTCCGCGCGCGCCGCCGCGACGGCGGAAGTCGACCTCCTCGACGGTGTCCTGCCCGACGTCGCCGATCGCGATGTCGCCGTTGGCGCGATCGAACGAGAAGCGCCACGGGTTGCGCAGGCCCCAGGAGTAGATCTCCGGTCGCGCGCCCCTGCGGCCGACGAACGGGTTCGAGCGCGGGATCGTGTAGCGGTGCCCGTGCGCCGCACGCGGGTCGATCCGCAGGATCTTGCCGAACAGGGTCTTGAGGCTCTGCCCGTTGCCGATCGGCCCGTGCTGATCGCCCTCGCCGCCCCCGTCGCCGATGCCGATGTAGAGCAGGTCGTCGGGACCGAACAGCAGCAGGCCGCCGTTGTGGTTGGGCTCCGGGTCGCGCAGCGCCAGAATCGAACGGGCGCTGCCGGGGCCGGCCCGGTCGGCGCTCGCGCCGCGGCGATACTCGACGACGCGCTCGGTGCCCTGCAGGTCGGTATAGAAGACGTAGAAGCGGCCGCTGCGCTGGTAGTCGGGCGCGAAGGCCATCGACAGCAGGCCCTGCTCGTCGCCGCTCTTGACGCGCGCGTGGATGTCCAGGAACGGCGTCGGCAGCGTCCGGCCGTCGCGGATCACGCGGATCGTGCCCCCCTGCTCGACGACGAACAGGCGGCGGGCGTCGCCGGGCGCCTGGGCGACGTAGACCGGCGAGTCGAAGGAGCCGATGCGCGTGAGTCCGTAGCCCGTCTTCGCCGTGCCGGCGGTCACGGGACCGGTCTGGGCGCGGCCCGCGCCGGCGCCGCCGCAGGCCGCGAGCGCCGTCAGCGCGGTCGAGACGAGCGTGAGCCGAAGACGGCGCTGCACCCGCCGCAGGATGGCAGATCGCGCGGCGCGAGGCCTCTTTCACCGACCTCGCGCCGCGCCGGGATGGGCGCTGCCTAGTGCGGCCAGGAGGCCGCCGCGACGAGGCCGTCCTGGCCCGCCGCCGCCCACAGCTCCTCGGCCATATGCGGCGCCATCGGCGCAAGCATGCGGATCGCGTCGAGCAGCGCGCGCTGCAGCGCGGCGGTGTCGCTCGGCGTCAGCTGATCCTGCTGCTTGAGCACGCGCCGCTCGAAGTCGCGGATCCGCTCCACGAGCGTCATCACGTTGCGCGCGGCGCGGTGCGTGTCGAGCCCCGCCATGTTCTCGGTGATGCGCCGCACGGCGACGCCGCGCCAGTTCTCGAGCCGGTTGCGCAGCTTCGCGGCGCCCTCCTCCGGATCGGGCTCCGCCACCTCGCCGGCGCCCTCCAACCGCGGCAGCGCGTACTGCCAGAAGTTGTGCAGCCAGCGGTGGCAGTACTGGAGCGCCTGGTCGGTCCAGGTGAGGATGTTCGTCGGCGCCGCCGCGTAGAGCACCGCGAGCCGGACGGTGTCGGCGCCGACGCGCTCGAGCAGCGCATCGGGGTCGACGACGTTGCCGAGGTGCTTGCTCATCTTGCGGCCGTCGAGGTGGACCATCTCGTGCATCAGCACGCGCTCGTGCGGCTCGCCGTCGGCCAGGTGCGGCAGCACCCCCTGGTCGCGCAGGAACTTCGCGGTCATGCGCTGGTCGAACATCGAGCCGCCGCCGTCGGCGCCCCAGATCACGATGTGGACCGGCAGCCAGCGCTTCAGTTCCTCGCTCGTGAACATCGCGGACTCGCGCTCGGCCGCCGGCACCGAGAACGGCAGCCACTGCCAGAGGCCGTCGACGTGGCAGTCGAGCGTGTCGGTCTCGCGCTTCGCGGCGGCCCCGCACTGCGAGCAGGTGCAGGCGATGAAGTCCTCGCGCTGGGCGAGCACGTTGCCCTCGCCGGTCGGACGCAGGTCGTCCGGCAGCCGCACCGGCAGCTGATCCTCCGGCACCGGCACCGTGCCGCACTGCTCGCAGTGCACCAGCGGAATCGGCGCGCCCCACGCGCGCTGGCGCGAGACGGGGAAGTCGCGCGCGCGGTAGCGCGCGGCCTCGCGCACCTTCGGCGGGCCGGGCGGCAGCTTCCAGGCGAAGCCGGAGCCCGCCTTCAGGCGCCTGGCCAGCGCCGCGTCGACCTTGTCGACGGCGGGGATCCCGAGCACGGCGGTGTGGCCGAAGCGGTCGTCGACGGCCGAGGTCACGACGACCGGCAGCGGCGCCTTGAAGCCGGCGATCCCGAGCGCTCTGCCGGTCTCGATCAGCGGCGCGGCCTCGACGCTGCGATCGTCGCGCTGGACCCCTGCCCGACGCACCTGCTCGACCTTCGCGCGCACGGCGTCGTCGGTCGTCCAGGCGTCGATCTCGGGATGGCTGGCCGAGATCGCGACGAACTCGGCCTGCTGGACGGCGTCCTTGTAGGGCGTGAAGACCGTCAGCGCGATCCCGTCGAGCGTCGCGCCGTCGACCTCGACGCCGTCGACGCGCCCGAGCATCGTGCGCTGCGCGGCGACACCGGCCGCGTTCCAGCCGCTCAGCAGCTCGATCCCCTGCTCGTTCTCCACGAGGTAGCGTTCGACGCCGAGGTACCACTGCGAGCGGTTCACGAGCGTGACGGGTTCGTGGCAGCGCCAGCAGGCGCCGTCCTCGACCTGCAGGCTCGCGAGCACCGTTCTGCAGTTCTCGCACCAGTCGACCTGGCCTTCGGCGTGGTAGACGAGCCCCGCTCTGAGCAGTTGCAGGAACAGCCACTGCGTCCACTTGTAGAGCTCCGGGTAGCTCGTGACCCACTCGCGCTCCCAGTCGAACGAGTAGCCGAGGCGGTCGAACTGCGCGCGCATCCGCGTTCTGCACTGCTGGACCCACTCCTGTGGCGTCAGCTCGTTCTTGATCGCGCCGATCTCGCTCGGCAGGCCGAACGCGTCGAAGCCGATCGAGAAGAGCACGTCGCGGCCGCTCATCCGCAGGTAGCGGGCGTAGGCGTCGCTTATCGAGTAGCTGCGGATGTGGCCCATGTGCGCGCTGCCCGACGTGAACGGGCACGCCGAGAAGATGTATGCCGCGTTCTCGGGCTCGCCGTCCGTCGGCGTGGCGAACGAGCGCGCCTCGCGCCACGCCTGCTGCCAGCGCTCCTCGATCGCCGCCGGCTTGTAATCCGGTATCACGCTCTGCGAGGCCATCCGTCCCCCCAAAATCGGCCCTGTTGTTCTCGGTCACTCATGACGTCGGACGAGCGCACGGAGTCCCGCCGACGGTGACGTTCGCAATCGTCGCCTTTACGAACTTGAATTTTCTGTCTTCCGATGCGCCCGACGGGATTTGAACCCGCAACCTGCGGGCCCTAAACCCGCTGCTCTTAAGCCGACTTTCGACACGCTGCTCCGGACAAGGGCCGCAGAGCGGCAAGAGCCACCGAAAGGTTGAAGAGTTTCGGCTTCGATCCCTCGGCTAGACGGCTCGCACTCGCCTTCGCAGGTATGTCTATTCGATTGGCCGTTGACCAGTTGAGCTACGGACGCTCGCAACGGTTTTCGAGCCGCCACCCCCAGGCCGGCTCGGCGATGATTATATGCCCGCCCACGGGCTGGGTCAACGCGCTGGTCGTGTGTTGCACCACTTCTGCCGCACCTGTACGCTGGCAGTCGGGTCGTCCGGGCTCGGACGGCCGTAGGGGGATGTCGTACGCCGCGCCGCCACCTCGTTCGAGGTGCACTTAACCATGTCTTCATTCAACGCTGCCAGCACGGAGGCGCCGCCGAGCGCCGGTCAGGCGACGGTCCGGGTCTTCGAGCTGCACGCTCCGGGCGCGGTGCGCGTCGGCGCACGCGTCGTCCCGGCAGCGGGCGCGCTGCTGCGGCTGGAGACGACCGGCGTCTGCGGCACCGACCACCACATCTTCGCCGGGCGCATCGCCGTGCCGACCCCGCTGCTGCTCGGGCACGAGGTCATAGGCCGGCTCGAGCGCCTGACGCCGGGCCACGGGCTCGTGCTCGAGGACGGCGTCGCCGAGGGGGACCGGGTGCTCGTCGCGCCCGGCGTGCCGTGCGGGGACTGCGACGGCTGTGCGCGCGCCGGACGCTGCCTCGACCGCCCCTGCTACGGCCTGACGATGGGCGGCGAGGGCCTCACCGGCGGCTTCTCGCCCCTGATGAGCCTGCTGCCGGGCTCGCGCATCTACGCGGTCCCCGAGGAGACGCCGGCCGCACGCGCGGCCTTCGCCGAGCCGATGGCGTGCGTGCTGAGCGCGCTGCGCAAGGCGTTCGACGCCGACTACGTTCCCCCTGGGCGCGGAGGGCTCGTGCTCGGCTTCGGCGCGCTCGGCGTCTGCGCGGCGGTTGCGCTGCACGCCTCCGGCGGCCCGGTGACGGTGCTCGAGTTCGACCCCGTCCGCCGCGCGCTCGCCGAAGAGCTCGGCTTCGCGACGCTCGCCGACGCGGAGGAGGCGACGGGCTCGTTCGCGCTCGTCGTCGACGCGGCCGGCACGCCGGCCGCATTCGCGAGCGCCCTGGAGCTGCTGGCGTGGAGCGGCACGCTCGTCGAGCTCGGCAACTTCGCCGACCTCGGGACGGTCGCGATCAAGCCGAGCGACATCTGCCTGCGCGACCTGCGCGTGATCGGCAGCGGCGAGACGCTCTACGAGGACTTCGCGCCGGCGATCCGGCTCGTCGCGAGCACGCCCGTCGCGCTGCAGAACGCCGTCACCGAGGTGCACGACTTCGCCGCGCTCGCCGATCCGAGCGCGCTGTTCGCCAATCGCCCGGTGGGCAAGGCGCTGGTGGCGTTCGCGTGAGCGCGCACGCGGGCAACGGCAGCGCCCCGCAGCCGCCGACCGGCGCGCAGGTGCTGCTGCTGACGCCGTTCACCGAGGACGGCGAGGTCGACGAGCGCTCGCTCGCCGCGCTCGTCGAGTACGTGATCGCGGCCGGCATAGACGGGATCGTCGGCCTCGGCACGACGGGCGAGTTCTTCACGCTCTCGCTCGACGAGCAGGCGGGGCTGATGAGCGTCCTCGCCGAGCAGGTGCGCGGCCGCGTCCCGCTCACGTTCGGGATCGGCAACACCGCGACGAGCGTCTCGATCGCGCTCGGACGCCATGCGCAGGAGCTCGGCGCCGACTGCGTGATGCTGCAGTCGCCCTACTACTGGGCGCACGCGAGCGACGCGATCGACGCGCACTTCCTCGCCGTCGCCAACGCCGTGGACCTGCCGGTGATGATCTACGACGGCTCCGCCGGGATCGAGCTGAGCGTCGAGCGGATCCACAGCCTCAACCAGCGGGCGTCCAACATCCGCTACGTGAAGATGTCGATCCCCGACCCGGCGAAGGTCGGCGCGATGCGCGCCGGCGCGCCTGCCGTCGAGCCGCTCGCCGGCGACGAGAACATGCTGCTGATGGGGCTGCGCCACGGCGCGATCGGCTCGACCGTCGGCTGGAGCAACGTCGCCCCGGACGCGATCGCCGGCATCCACCGCGCCTTCGAGCGCGGCGACCTCGACGCCGCCCGCGCGCTGCTGCTGCACCAGGTGGTGCCGGCGGTCGCCGTCTGCATCACGGCCAAGAACGCGTTCATACGCTGCTACAAGGAGATCCTCGCGGCGAAGGGCGTGATCGCCTCGCCGACGACGCGGCTGCCGCTGACGCCGCTCGACGAGATCCGCAAGGACGAGGTCCTCGCCGCGATGCGCGAGCTGTCCATTCTCTGATGGTCGGGTGAGGGAGCGCCGCCGGGGTGGGATGCGCGCTCGTTCTACTGGACCTCGACGGCGTCCTGGTGGATTCGCGGGACGCAATGGAAGAGGCATGGGAGGCGGTTCGGCGCGAGCTGGGCGTGACCGTCCCGTTCGCCGCCTACTTCCGCGAGATCGGCCGGCCGTTCCCGGACATCATGCGGCGGCTCGGGCTCGTCGACGACGCCGCCGAGATCGAGCGCGTCTACCGCGCGAGCGCGCTCAGCGCCGCGCCCCGCGTGCCCGCGTTCCCCGGCGTCGAGGCGGCGCTCGCGCAGCTTGACGAGCGCGGCGTGAAGCTCGGCGTCGTGACCTCCAAGGCGCAGGCGCAGACGGCGTGGACGCTGGCGCAGTTCGACGTGCCGTTCGCGACGGTGCAGACGCCGGAGACCGACTGCCCCGGCAAGCCCGCACCCTTCCCGCTGCTGCTCGCGGCGAGCGACGCGAGAGTCGGCGTGCGCGACGCGGTCTTCGTCGGCGACATGGAGGTCGACTGCGAGGCGGCGTCGAACGCCGGCATGCGCTTCTACCACGCCGCGTGGGGCTACGGCGCGTGTCTACCGGGCGCCGCGCGGCTCGCGCGCCCCAGCGAGCTGGCGACGCTCGCCCCTTGACGTCCTGCGCGTTTCCGGAGCTGCCAGCCGATACGGTGGCGGCAACGACCGCGACGACAGGGGCAGGGGATGAGCGGAGGATCGTTGGTGCTCGTGACGGTGCACGGGATCGGCTTCCAGCAGCCGCCGATCAAACGGCCCGGCGGCGAGGAGCTGCCCGGCTACGCCGACGTGCTGCACGAGCGGCTGGGCAGCGAGCTCGGCGAGCTGCTCGGCAGCGACCCGATCCGCGGCAAGGGCCCGGTCTATGTCCGCAGCGAGGTCGGCGGCTCGCGCGCGGAGGGCCTCGCGCGGCTCGACGACCCGCTGACGCAGGACGACAACGAGATCGCGCACGTTGCGCTCGTCTACTCGCCGTCGGAGCCGCTCGTCCCGCGGCTCGGCTCGGTCGCCGACACGCTCGCGCGCACGCTGCTCGCGCACGCGCACTACACCTCCGCGCTCGGCGCGCTGCGGCTCGTCGTCGGCGACGCCTGGGCCGCCCTGCACGAGACGAAGGCGGCCGCGGCCGAGTCCACGCTGCGACCGCGCGTGGACCCGCCGATCGAGCACGCGAACCACGGCCTGATCCATCGGCTCCTGCACGGGCACGCCGACCCGGAGGACCCGCCTCCCCCGTCCGATCCGGGCGCGTTCGGGATGCTGCGCGCGCTCGAGGACGACGTCGCCGCCTACGTCGCCCGCAACGACCTGCGCGAGCGCGTGCGCGGCTTCGTCCAGGAGGCGCTGCTCGCGCTCCACGACCGCGACGACGTCGCCGGCATCGTCGTCAACGGACACAGCCAGGGCACGGTGCTGACGTGGGACGTGCTCTGCCGGCTGCCGTTCTCCTCATGGCAGCGGCAGGGCACGAGCAAGCTGCGGCACTACGTGACGTCCGGCAGCCCGATCCGCAAGTACGTCGACCTCTTCTCGTGGGGCGAGCAGGTCGGCCAGCTCTCGACCGTGCTCACCGGAGCGCCGGGCGCGCCCGGGTGGACGAACTTCTTCGACGCGCACGACCCCGTCGCGGATCCGCTCGACGCGGCGACGGCATGGCGCCCCGGCCAGGACCGCAGCGTGCGGCCGGAGGGCGACGTCGGCCTGCTCGTCGCGCTCAACCCGGACGGCGGCGCATCGCGGCACGTGGCGATCCGCGACACGCAGGTCGACAACCTCGCCAACAGCGAGGGCGGCGGCCTGCAGGCGCACGACTACTGGAACAACCAGACCGAGGTCATCGAGCCGCTCGCCGGCATCCTGGAGCGGGCGGTGCAAGCGGCCGGTTGAGATTACGATACTGATTCTCATTCTTGTGTATGCTGTCGCGCCGTGCACTCCATGGCGCGATCGCTCGCCCTCCCGCTCGCGCTCGCCGCGACGCTCGCGGCAGTCGGCTGCGGCGGCACCGGCAACGGCAGCGGCGGCAGCGGCCCGAAGGTCGTGGCGACGACGACGGTGCTCGGCGACCTCGTGCGCAACGTCGCCGGACGCGCGGCCGACGTGCACCAGCTGCTGCAGCCCAACAGCGACCCGCACGACTACGAGCCGCGCCCGGCCGACGTCGTCGCGACCGCCGGCGCGAAGGTCGTGTTCGCCAGCGGCGACGGGCTCGACGGCTGGATCGACGAGGTCGCACGCGAGTCGGGCGGGCATCCGCGCGTGCTCGACGTCGGCGCGCGCGTTCCGGTCAAGCGCGCGGGAGGCGCGGATGGCGACGTCGATCCGCACTGGTGGCAGGACCCACGCAACGCGGAGGCGGCCGTGGCGACGATCCGCGACGCGCTCGTGCGCGCGAACCCGTCGGCCCGCGCGACGTACGCCCGCAACGCGGCCGCCTACCTGCGCCGGCTGCGCATGCTCGACGCCGGCGTGCGCACCTGCATGCGCGCCGTCCCCGCGCGCGAGCGCAAGCTCGTCACCGACCACGACGCCTTCGGCTACTTCGCCGCCCGCTATCGGATCGCGCTCGTCGGCGCGGTGATCCCATCGCTTACGACGCAGGCGCAGCCGTCCGCCGGCGACCTCGCCGCCCTCGTCCGCACGATCCGCCGCGAGCACGTCTCGATCGTCTTCTCCGAGCACTCCGTCAACGCGAAGCTCGCACAGGCGATCGCCCACGAGACGGGCGCGCGCAGCGACGACAGCCTCTACGGCGACGCGCTCGGCCCGGCCGGCTCCGACGGCGCGACGTACGTGGCGATGGTGCGCCACAACGCGGAGGCGATGGTGCGGGGCTTCGGCGGCGGGGCCTGCTCGTTCTAGAAGACGATCGTGCTGTTGCCGTGCAGAAGGACGCGGTCCTCGCAATGCCATTCGACCGCCCGGGCGAACACGGCGCGCTCGATGTCGGCTCCGAGACGGGTGAGCCCGCGCGCGTCGTCGCGGTGGGTGACGCGGATCACGTCCTGCTCGATGATCGGGCCGGCGTCGAGCTCCTCGTTGACGTAGTGCGCAGTCGCGCCGATCAGCTTGACGCCGCGCTCCTTCGCACGCTCGTACGGGCTCGCGCCGGCGAACGCCGGCAGGAAGCTGTGATGGATGTTGATCACGGGCACCCCGACCCGGTCCAGGAAGTCGTCGCTGAGGACCTGCATGTAGCGCGCGAGCACGACGAGGTCGACCTTGCCCTCGAGCAGCTCGAGCAGCTTCGCCTCCGCGGGCGCCTTGTCGTCCTTCGCGACCGGCACGTGGTGGTAGGGGATCCCGAACGCCTCGACGTCGGCCCGCAGGTCGGGGTGGTTGGAGGCGACGAGCGGGATCTCGGCCTCGAGCTGCCCGCGGCGCCAGCGCCACAGCAGGTCGAGCAGGCAGTGGTCGTACCGCGAGACGAGGATCGCAACGCGCTTGGGCCGCGTCGCATCCCACATCCGCCACTCCATCTCGAACGGCTCCCCGACCTCCCGCGCAAAGCGCGCCTCGAACGCCGGGCGCTCGACGGCGCTCAGCGGCAGGTGGAACTCGTTGCGCATGAAGAACGCGCCGCTCGCCGGGTCGGTCGAGTACTGGGCGAGCGAGACGATGTTCGCGCCCGCGCGCTCGAGGAACTGCGAGACCGCCGCCACGATCCCGGCGCGGTCCGGGCACGAGATCAGCAGCCGCGTGATCCCGGCGCGATGCTCTGCTGGCGCTGCCGGGGCGGGGATCGGTGCCGTCGCGCTCATCAGTGGCTCACTGCGGCTGCCGCCAGCTCGGAGACGAGCTTGTCCTCGTAGAAGCGCTCCAGCGCGAACGGCGCGATCAGGTCCGGCGTGCGGCCGGTCGCGACCAGCTCGGCGAGCGTCGCGCCGACGATCGGGGCGGCCTTGAAGCCGTAGGTCCCCCACCCCGCGCTGACGTGGAAGTTCTCGACCTCGGTCCGACCGAGGATCGGGCTGTAGTCGGGCGAGAGGTCGCAGAGGCCGGCCCATGCGCGCAGCAGCCGCGCACGCTCCAGCTGCGGGAACAGCTCCAGCGTGTGGCGGGTGAGGTCCTGCAGGAAGTTCAACGTGCCCTGCATGCGGTACGTCGTCCACGGCTCGATCTCCGACCCCATCACGAACTCGCCGCGGTCCGACTGCGAGATGTAGACATGCATCTGCGAGGACACGACGACGATGTCGAGGAACGGCTTGACCGGCTCGGTCACGCACGCCTGCAGGATGTGCGTCGTGATCGGCAGCGGCACGCCGGCCATGTCGCCGATCAGCGTCGACCAGCCGGCGGTGCAGTTGAGGACCGTGCCCGCCCGGACGGTGCCGCGGTTCGTGCGCACGGCGGCGATGCGGTCGCCGTCGCGCTCGAAGCCGGTCACCTCCGTGCCCGGGTGGATCTCCGCGCCGCCCGCGTCGGCGCCGCGCGCGAAGCCCCACACGACCGCGTCGTGGCGGATGATCCCGCCCGGCGGGTGGTAGAGCGCGCCCATGATCGGGTACGTCGTGTCCTCGCCGACGTACATCGCCGGCGCGAGCTGCTGCACCTCCTCGGGGGAGATCAGGCGCGAGTCGATCCCCTGCAGGCGGTTGACCTCCGCGCGGTTGGCCATCACGAACAGCGCGCGGTCGGAGTGCGCGAGCGTGAGGTGGCCGCATTGGCTGAACAGCAGGTTGAAGTTCAGCTCCGCGCCGAGCCCCTCGTAGAGCTTCACCGAAGCGTCGTAGAAGCGCGCGCCCTCGGGCGTCTTGTAGTTCGAGCGCAGGATCGTCGTGTTGCGCCCCGCGGCGCCGGAGCCGATGTAGCCCTTCTCCAGCACCGCGACGTTCGCGATCCCATGCTGCGTGAGGTAGTAGGCGGTGGCGAGGCCGTGGGCGCCGCCGCCGACGATCACGACGTCGTAGGAGCCCTGCAGCTCGGGGCGCGGGCGCCACATGCGGCGCGTGCGGAAGAGGTCACGCATGGGACGCGGCCTCCTGCGCGACGAGCGCGTCGACGCCGACGGGCCGGCCGCCGAGGTGCAGCCCCGCGTCGCTGACGACCTCCCAGACGTAGGCGCCGTAGGCCGCGCCGAAGAGCACGAGATAGCGGTCCGGCGCCTCGCACAGCAGATAGCCGGGCGTGCGCGCGACCGAGCCGGGGCGGAAGGCGCCGGGCGGCGTCGAGCCGGGGCGCAGGTCGAGCGCGCAGAAGCGCGCGAACAGCTCGCGTGCAAGCGGGCCGGCGATCCGCAGCGCGCCGAGCTGGCTCGTCACGTCGAGGACGTGGGCGGCGCTTTCGCGCGGACCGGCGCTGTCGATCAGCAGCGCGCGCTCCGGGGTGACCTGCAGCCACAGGCCGTCGTCGGGCTTCGCCGCAACCAGCTGCTCGGGCGTGCCTTGGAGCTCCAGCTTGCGCAGGTGCGAGACGTCGGCCCAGCCGACGCGCTCGCGACAGGCGAGCGCTTCGACGCGGGGCTCGGCGAAGCGCGTCGCGACCTCCCAGCCGTCGCGCACCGCGTACGTCGCGCCGGCGGCGGCGGTGCCTGCGGCGAGCGGGCTCTTCGCGACGACGCCCGCGTCGGAGCCGAGCGTGAGGAAGTCGAGGCTCATGAGCGCAGCACCGCTCCTTCGGGGTCGTAGAACGGCTTCGTCGTGACGCGCGCCTCGAACGTCGAGCCGA
The DNA here is from genome assembly GCA_035637995.1 of Conexibacter sp. Classification (GTDB taxonomy): domain Bacteria; phylum Actinomycetota; class Thermoleophilia; order Solirubrobacterales; family Solirubrobacteraceae; genus Conexibacter. The sequence continues at coordinate 20,321 of DASRAV010000042.1, forward strand.
CGTCGGAGATGTGGATGCGGGCGTCGTCGACGGCCTGGGCGGCCGGCACCCACGCCATCCCGATCGCCTGGTTCAGCTTCGGCGAGCGGCGCGCGCTCGTGACCTGACCGGCCGGCTTGCCGTCGTGCAGGACGACCGCGCCCTCGGTCGGAACCCGGCCGCTCGGGACGGTGAAGCCGACGAGCGCGGTCGCCGCCGTCCGCTGCGCCGCATGCTCCAGCGCCCAGCGTCCGATGAACTGCTGCGGCTTCTCCAGCTTGACGATCCACGACAGCGCCGCGCCGTACGGGGTCGACTCGGAGTCGGTGTCCTGCCCGACCAGGATGTGCTGCTTCTGGAGACGCAGAATCCGCTGCGGCTCCAGCCCGAACGGTCGCGCGCCCTCGGCTGCGAGCGCGTCCCACAGCCGCTCGCCGTGCGCGCTCGCGCAGTGGATCTCGTAGCCGACCTCGCCGACGAAGCCGATCCGCAGCAGCAAGCACGGGATCCCCGCGACCGTCGTGTGCTGGGCGTCGAGATATGGGAACGCCTCGTTGGAGAGGTCGAGCTCGGTCAGCCGGCCGAGCAGCGCGCGCGCCTCGGGGCCGGCGAGGTTGAGCGCGGAGACGCCCTGCGTGACGTCGGTCAGGTGCGCGTCGAGGTCCCAGTCGGCCAGCCACCACGAGAACCACTGCTCGACCGCAGCGGCACCCGAGGAGGTCGTCGTGACGTAGAAGGTCTCGTCGTCGAGCCGGCAGACGGTGCCGTCGTCGGTGATGCGACCGGCGTCGGAGAGCAGCACGCCGTAGCGGATCCGCCCCGGCTTGATGCTCGACATCGTGTTCGGATAGAGGCGGTCGAGCAGCTCGCCCGCGTCGGGACCGCGGACGATCAGCTTGCCGAGCGTGGAGACGTCGATCAGCCCGACCGTCGTCTGCACCGCAAGCGCCTCGGCCGCCGCATCGCCGTAGTCATAGGCGCGCCGCCAGTCGCCGGCCCACTTGACCGTCGCGCCCAGCGCGCGGTGACGGGCGTGGATCGAGGAGCGCTTCGCCGGCTCGAACGGACGCCCGGCAAGCACGCCCAGCGCCACCGTCGTCCACGGCGGTCGCGCCGTCGTGAGCCCGATCTCGCCGACCGGCATGCCCGTCGCCGCCGCCAGCGCGCGCACCGCGGGCAGCTGCGAGAAGCGACCCTGCGAGGGACCCATCGTCGCCGTCGTGTAGCGCTTGGAGAGCTCGATCGAGTCGTAGCCCTCCGCCACCGCCTGCTCGACGTCCTTGACCGTGACGTCCTCGTCGAGGTCGACGAACGCCTTGCCGCCGCGCCGGCCGTCGCGCGCATGCGCCGGCGGCGCCGCGCACGGCGTCAGCGGCCGGGCCTCGAGGCGGGCGCGCCGCTCTGCCAGCTCGCGGCGCACGGCCTCGCCGCCGAAGCCGAGCGCAAGCGCCGCTTCGATGCCGGCCAGCTCGCCGGAGAGCTCCGCCGCGCCGAGCTCGTCGTGGCCGGCCACCGCGCCGGCGGCATGCACGCCCTCCGGCAGCTCGCCCGGCAGGAAGCGACCCGTCGCCACGTCGTAGCGCGAGCGCCCGCCGGCCTGCAGCAGCAGCGAGCTGGCCGGGACCGCGCCGCCGCTGACGGCGAGCAGATCGCACTCGAGTTGCTGTGCGCTGTCGGGCAGCGCGAGGCCGGTGCGATCGACGCGCGCGAGCACGGCGCGCTCGACGCCGCGGCGACCCTCGGCGCGCACGACCGTCGTCTCGGCGTGCAGCGGGATGCCGGCCTCGGCGAGGCGGCCGGCCGCCGGGCAGTCGGCCGCGTCGCGGCGCAGGTCCGCGACCGCCGCGACGCGCACACCGGCCGCGTGCAGCGTGAGCGCCGCTTCGACCCCGCGCTCGTCGACCGACGCCACCACGGCGCTCGCGCCCGGTGCCAGCGCGTAGAGCGCGGCGAGCCGGCGCGCGCCGCCGGCGAGCATCACGCCCGGCAGGTCGTTGTCGGGGAAGACGAGCGGCTGCTCGATCGCTCCCGTCGCCGCCACGTGGCGGCGCGCGCGCACCTGGTGCAGCGTGTCGCCCTGCCACACCGGCACGAGCCCGTCGAAGTAGCCGAGCGCGGATGCGCCGGAGAGGATCTCCACGCCCGCCGTGCGCGCCCGGGCGGCGAGCTCGCGCATCCGCTCGTGACCGCCCTCGGCGAGCTGCACGCCGCCCGGCTCGACGTCGTCGTCGCAGAGCACGACGTCGGCGCCGAGCTGCGCCGCGTGCACGGCGGCGGTCAGGCCCGCGATCCCGCCGCCGATCACGAGCACGTCGCAGTGACGGCGGCGGTACTCGGTGCGCCACGCGCGCTGCTCCTGGCGGTTGGGCAGCTTCCCGAGCCCGGCAGCGTGGCGCAGCACCCGCTCGTAGACGGGCCACATCCGTCGCGGGCGGATGAACGTCTTGTAGTAGAAGCCGACTTGCAAGAACGTCCCGCCCACCCCGCCGAGCTTGTCGGTCGCGCGCATCGCGTCGAAGCGCAGCGAAGGCCACGCGTTCTGGTGCTCGACGACCATCCCGGCCGTGACCGGCCTGCCGCATGCGCGCACGCCGGGCGCGCCGTCGACGGTCACGAGCGAGCTCGCGCACTGCCCGCAGCCGCACAGCTCGCCGCGCGGGCGGTGGTACTTGAACGAGCGCGAGAGGACGCTGCGCCCCGAGGCCAGCAGCGCCGAGGCGATCGTGTCGCCCGCGAACGCCTCGATCGCGTCGCCGTCGAATGTGAACGACAGCGGCGCGGAACGATCGATCCGCTCGCCCGGCTGCGGCGGCAGGCGCCTCACGACGAGGCCCCGTCAGCGCGCGGCGCGTCGGCCGGCAACACCGTCCACAGGACCGCGTTCGTCGTCGTGTCGCGCTCGGCAAGAAACCACGCGCGGCAGCCCGAGCGGTGCACCCACCACTCGCGCTGGACGCCCGCGACGTTGCGGCGGAAGTAGTTGTAGGCGCTCAGCTCGCGCAGCGACGCCGGGCGCTCGGCCGGCCGCTTGGAGCTCTCGCCGCCGTAGCCGAAGTCGGTCACCTCGCGGACGCCGCAGTTCGGACAGGTGAGCAGGAAGGACATCGCAGATCTCGCGGGGCAAGTATTGCCGTATAGGCAATACTATTGCGCTACAGGCAAACCGTACCATGGCCAGCAAGCGACGACAACCCCGCGCGCGGCCTGCTGCGCACGCCGTGGACTACGCTCCCCCGCGTATGGACAGCACCGAGACGAACACGCTCGGCGCGGCGTCGGGCCGACGGCCCGTCGCGTCCGTCGGACGCGCGATCGCGCTGATCGAGGCGCTCTCGACCGCGCCTGAGGGCCTCGGCGTCAACGAGCTCGCGCGGCAGATCGAGGTCAACCCGAGCAGCGCCTCGCGGCTGCTCGCGACGCTGGAGGACGGCGGGCTCGCGGACCGTCGGCCCAACGGCCGCTACCAGCTCGGGCTGCGCTTCGTGACGCTCGCCGATCGCGTGCTCGCGCGCCTCGACGTGCGCGAGCTTGCGCGCCCGCACCTGCACGCGCTCGTCGAGCAAACCGGCGAGACGGCGACGCTCTCCCTCCCCACCGGCGAGGAGGCGGTCACCGTCGACTTCGTCCCCGGCAGCAGCAGCGTCGTCAGCATGGCGCGCGTGGGCCGCCCGAACACCCTGCACGCGACGGCGATCGGCAAGACGATGCTCGCCTTCGGAGCGGAAGCGACGCTGCCGGCGGCAGAGCGGCTCACGGCCCTCACCGACCGAACGATCACCGACCGCGACGCGCTCGCGCGCGTCGTCGAGCAGGTCCGTCGCGCCGGCTGGGCGGAGTCGGTCGGCGAGCGCGAGACCGATCTCGCCGCGCTCGCCGCCCCCGTGCGCGGCGCCGCCGGCCCGCTCGCCGCGATCATCGGGTTGCAGGGTCCGCTGGCACGGATGGCGACCGCACGCCGCCGCGAGATGCTGCCGCTGCTGCTCGACGCCGCCGCGCAGCTCTCGCACAAGCTCGGCGCCGGCGCAGCCGCCGACTCCACCCGTTAGCCGTCCTCAGCTCCACGGGTACGGGCTGCTGGAGACCGGGTGCAGCTCGCCGGTCGCGAAGCGCTCGTAGCGGAACGGATGCAGCAGCGCGGAGTGCTCGCCGTCCAGCACGCGCGCGATCTCGCGGCCGACCGCGATCATCTTGTAGCCGTGGTTGGAGTCGGCGGCGACGAACACGTTGGGGCGCATCGCGTCGAACACGGGGAAGTTGTCGACCGTGAACGCACCGACGCCGCCGGAGCGCACCTGCCGGTAGCGCGGGCGGGTGCCCGCGAACCGCCCGAGGCAGTGCGAGAGGGCCGCACACCACATGTCCGGGAAGCCGGCGTCCACGCTCCCGGTCGGATACGGATCGACGTCGAACGCATGTCCGAGGCGGATCGGCGCGGCGCCCCCCTGCACGCTATGCCGGTCGGGCTTGACGTAGATGCCCCACGGCTCGTCGGTGATCAGCCGGCCGGCGTCGTCGCGCAGCTCGCGGTCGCTGTCGACGTGCAGCACCGGCGAGAGCGCGCCGGCGGCCGTCGCGAAGGAGGACGGATCGACGTCGATCTCCCCCTCCTGGAGATACCAGTAGGTCCACATGTCGAGATCCTCGGCTACCGTGCCGTCCGGGTTGCGCACGTCGAGCCGCGCGGGCAGCTCGAGCAGTGACCAGAGCCGCGCGATCCAGGGACCGACCGCGATCACGACCTGCTCGACGGCGATCGTGCCGGCGCTCGTGCGCACGGCCGTCACGGCGCCCGCGGCGTCGAAGTCGAAGCCGAGCACCTCGACGCCCTCCGCGATCGTCGCGCCGGCGGCGAGCGCCTTGGCGGCGAGACCGGCCATCGACTCGCGGTTGAACGCGAAGCCGCCCGCGTGCTCGTGCAGGCAGACGGTCAGCCCGGGCGCGCGCCAATCCGCGTACAGCGAGCGCATGTGCGCGCTCACCTCGGCCTCGCCGATGTGCAGCTCGGACGGGTAGCCGATGCGCTGGTGGCGCTCGTGGACCTCGATCAGGTCCGCCTCCTGCGACGGGGGGCCGAGGGCGACGTAGCCGCTGCCGTGGTAGTGGAGCCCGGCCGGGTCGGACTCCCACACCTCGACGCACGCCGCCATCAGCTCGGCCATCGCAGGCTGGAAGTAGTTGTTGCGCACGACGCCGCACGCGATGCCGGACGCGCCGGCGCCGACGCCCGTCTTGTCGACGACGAGCACCTCGCGGCCGCGCGCGGCCGCATGCCACGCCGTGGAGAGCCCATGCACGCCGGCGCCGACGACGAGCGTCTGGGTCGAGGAGGGGATCGCGGGAGTCAATGCGACCGCTCCGGCTCCCAACCCTCCAGCCGCGGCGGCGTCCAGTCGCTCCCGGCCGTCGCCGAGCCGGCGACCCACGGACCCAGCTGCGGCTGGGGGAACTTGCAATGGCGCTCCTTCAGCTGGATGCCGTAGGAGTTGCCGGACTGCAGGTGCTTGACGAGCACCTTGCGCGCGATCTCGTCCTCGCGCCCCGGCGGGATCGGGAAGTAGATGCGCAGGAAGCAGTTCGAGTAGCGGTCGAAGACGGCCGGCGTCCCCTCCTCCTCGAGCAGGTGGACGTCCTCCAGCCAGTTGAGGTCCTCGCCGGGGGTCGCGGCGAGCAGATCGACGTCCTCGATCAGGCTCGGATCCTCCTGGTAGGGGAAGCGCTGCCCGGAGAGCTGCTCGGCGTCGATGTCGATGGTGCGATGCTCACTCATGGGTTGGCGACCAGGTCGATCGGGGCCTGAAGCTGGCGCTCGAGCAGTCGCTCGATGCGCGCGAGCGCGCGCTCCTCGCTCACGCCCGGCACGTACGTCGTGCCGGCGAGCGGGACGCGCGCCATCGCCGCCGCCTCGACGGTCAGCGCCGCGAGATCCTCCGGCTCGAGGCTGTGGACGTCCGTCTTCCCACACGCGCGAGCCAGCAGCTGCACCTCGAGCGTCAGCGTGTGGAGGAAGTTGTAGACGCGCTCCGCCGCCTCGTCGACGACGAGCCGCTTGCGCAGCTCCGGGTCCTGCGTCGCGACGCCGACCGGGCAGCGGCCGGTGTGGCAGTGGTAGCACTTGCCCGCCGGCACGCCGACCGAGCCCTCGTAGTCGGTGACGCCGGGGAGCTCCTTGTTGCAGTTCAGCGCCATCAGCGCGGAGTGACCGATCGCGACCGCCTTCGCGCCGAGCGCGAGGCACTTCGCGACGTCGCCGCCGTTGCGGATGCCGCCCGCGACGACGAGGTCGATCTCGTCGACGAGCCCGACGTCCTCGAGCGCGCGGCGGGCCTCCGGGATCGCCGCCATCAGCGGGATCCCGGTCTCCTCGGTCGCGAGGTGCGGGCCCGCGCCGGTGCCGCCCTCCGCGCCGTCGAGGTAGATGACGTCGGGGCCGCACTTCGCGGCCATCCGTACGTCGTCGTAGACGCGCGCGGCGCCGAGCTTGAGCTGGATCGGGATCTGGTAGTCGGTCGCCTCCCGGATCTCCTGGATCTTCAGCGAGAGGTCGTCGGGCCCCAGCCAGTCGGGGTGGCGGGCGGGCGAGCGCTGGTCGATGCCGACCGGCAGCGAGCGCATCTCGGCGACCTGCTCGGTGACCTTCTGCCCCATCAGATGGCCGCCGAGGCCGACCTTGCAGCCCTGGCCGATGAAGAACTCCGCGGCGTCGGCGAGCATCAGGTGGTGCGGGTTGAACCCGTACCGGCTCTGGATCACCTGGTAGTACCACTTCGTCGAGAGGTCGCGCTCGGGCGGGATCATGCCGCCCTCGCCCGAGCAGGTCGCGGTGCCGGCCATCGAGGCGCCCTTCGCGAGCGCCATCTTCGCCTCCAGCGAGAGCGCGCCGAAGCTCATGCCGGTGATGTAGACGGGGATGTCGAGCTCGATCGGCTTCTGCGCGAAGCGCGCCCCGAGCACCGTCTTCGTCTCGCACTTCTCGCGGTAGCCCTCGATCACGAAGCGCGTCAGCGTGCCGGGCAGGAACACGAGCTCATCCCAGTGCGGGATCTTCTTGAAGATCGAGAAGCCGCGCATGCGGTAGCGGCCCAGCTCGGCCTTCATGTGGATGTCGTTGATGACCTCAGGCGTGAAGATGCGGCTCTGCCCCAGGACGGTGCGCTGGTCGGGCGCGGTCTCGTCGGCCATGGAAGCTCCTAGAGAACGAGCTTGCGCTCGGACGGCTCGAGGGTGTCGTAGTTGTAGAGCTGCTTGCCGCAGACGAACTTCTTGAAGGCCGGCGGGGCGCCGAGCCCGTGGATGCGGAACTTGCGCTCGATCAGCTCGCTGTCGGCGTCCGTCCACTCGCCCTCGACGCAATCGACGCCGAGCGACTTCACGGCGCCGGCGACGTAGAGCTCGCCGTCGTACATCGAGTCGCCGAGCCCGGGTCCGACGTCTCCGCAGATGATCTGGCGACCGCGCTGGAGCATGAAGCCCGTCATCGATCCGGCCGAGCCGAGCACGACGATCGTCCCGCCCTTCTGGTCGATCCCGGTGCGCGCGCCGACCTGGCCCTTGACGACGAGGTCGCCGCCGCGCAGCGCGGCGCCCGTGAGCGATCCGGCGTTGCCGTCGATCGCGATCACCCCCGACATCATGTTCTGCCCGGCGGACCAGCCGACGCGCCCCTCGATGTGGATCTCAGGCCCGTCGATCATCCCGCAGCCGAAGTAGCCGAGGCTGCCGGCGAACGTGATGCGACAGCGCGTGAGGATGCCGGTGCCGAGCGAGTGGCGCGCGCCCGGATTCAGGACGGTGACGTCGGTGACGCCCTGCTCGTAGAGCAGCCGGCGCAGCTCGAGGTTGATCGTGCGCGTCGTCAGCTCGGCCGCGTCGAAGACCGCCCGCGTCCCGTCGATCTCGGAGATCCGCGGCGCCGTCGCGTCGGGCTCGACGAGCCCGCGCGCGTCGTAGGTCAGCCGCGCGTCGCGCGTCACCGTGTCCACACCATCACCGCGCCTTCGTAGGGGTCGTACGTGTCGATCTCGCGGTCGACGATCTGACGGATCGCGACCTCCTCGGAGGCCAGCGCGACCAGGTCGTCGGCCTCGTAGAGCACGAGCG
>DASRAV010000043.1:0-15163 GCA_035637995.1 Conexibacter sp.
ACGACGAGCGTCGCGAGCGACTCGCCCTCGACGTCCTCGGCGATGATCAGCAGCGGCTTGCCCGACTGGATGACCGCCTCGAGCACCGGCAGCACGTCGCGCACGGAGCCGATCTTGGAGTTCGCGATGAGGATGTAGGGATCCTCGAGCACGGCCTCCATGCGGTCCTGGTCGGTGACCATGTAGGGCGAGATGTAGCCCTTGTCGAACTGCATGCCCTCGGTGAACTCGAGGTCCATGCCGAACGTCTGGCCCTCCTCGACGTTCACGACGCCGTCCTTGCCGACCTTCTCGATCGCATCGGCGATCACGTCGCCGATCTCGTCGTCGCCGGCCGAGATCGTCGCGACGCGCGAGATCTGGTCCTTGCCGGAGATCTCCTTCGACTGCTTGCCGATCGACTCGACGACCTGGTCGACGGCCTTCTCGATGCCGCGCTTGAGCGCAAGCGGGTTCGCGCCTGCCGCGACGTTCTTGAGGCCCTCGCGGACGATCGCCTGCGCGAGCACGGTCGCCGTCGTCGTGCCGTCGCCGGCGATGTCGTTGGTCGCCGTGGCGACCTCGCGCACGAGCTGTGCGCCCTGGTTCTGGAAGACGTCCTCGACTTCGATCTCCCGGGCGATCGTGACGCCGTCGTTCGTGATCGTCGGGGCGCCGAACTTCTTGTCGAGGACGACGTAGCGGCCCTTGGGGCCGAGCGTCACCTTGACGGCGTTGGCGACGGCGTCGACGCCGGCCTCGAGGGCCTTGCGCGCCTCCGCGTCGTACTTGAGCTCCTTGTGTGCCATGTGCGTTCAGTTCTCCTGGTGGGGCTAGGACGTGACGATGGCGAGCACGTCCGACTCGCGCAGGACCAGCAGGTCCTCGCCGTCGACCTTGATCTCGGTGCCGCCGTACTTGCTGTAGAGGACCTCGTCGCCCTTGCTGACGTCGAGCGGGACTCGCTTCTCCCCGTCCTCGTCCCACTTGCCATCGCCGACGGCGATGACCTTGCCCTTCTGGGGCTTCTCCTTGGCCGTGTCGGGGAGCACGAGACCGCTTGCGGTGGTCTCCTCCTCCTCGATCGCCCGCACGATCACGCGATCGCCGAGTGGCTTGAGCTTCATCTGTTGCAACCTCCGGTGGAAGGGGAGTGCGGTGTGCCTGTTTTGGCACTCGTCCCATGCGAGTGCCAACAGCGACGCACTATAGCCAATGGTTGGCACTCGTGCGAAGCGAGTGCCAAAAGCCGATGCGGCAGCTAGTTCTGCGCCCCGCCGATGCCGTGCAGGTGGTCGCGGATCGTCGGCGGACGGTCGATGATCTGCGAGAAGCGCACGACGGTGACGACGTCGTCGAGCGTCACCGGGCGGTCGTAGATCTGCTCGAGGAAGCTCATCAGCTCCTCGACGCGCCGCGACTCCGGGTTGTCGTGCTCGATGTCACGCGGGCTTAGATCGCGCACCCGCTTGACCTCGACCTGGTCGATGACCGCGTCGAAGATCCGCTCGCGCGGCGAGTACTGGTAGCCGATCGTCACGAGCACGCACTCGTTCTTGTGGTACTTGTGCGACTTGTCGCCGAGCCGGATCGTCGCGGTCTTGCGGCCGCGGCGCAGCTGGTCGGCGAATACGGCCGAGTAGAAGTTCAGGACGCGCACGGGCGCGCAGCCTACCGGTCCGGCGCGATCCTCGACAGTGCCCGCGCCGCCATCTCGCGTTCGCCGGCGTAGCTGAGCGCCTGCGCCGCCTCCGCGAGCGCCATCCAGCGGGCCTCCTCGACCTCGTCGTCGTGATCGTCCAGCGAGCCCCCGCGGTATGCGAAGAGGAAGAAGACGACGCGCTTGAAGATCCGCCTCCCGCCGCGCTGGTAGAAGTAGCGCACGTCGCCGAGCCTGCCGATCAGGTCGACCTCTACACCGGCCTCCTCGCGCACCTCCCGTGCCGCCGCCTGCTCCGGTGTCTCGCCGGGGTCGACGTGGCCCTTCGGCAGTCCCAGCACGCGCTGGCCCTGCGCGCCGCGCCGCGTCGGCACGATCACGATCGTCTCCCGGTCGCGCACGACGACGCCGCCGGCAGAAAGCTCGTGCTCAGAAGACGTAGCGGTCGAGCGCCGAGGCATCGTGGACGGTGAGCTTGCCGCGGCCCTGCTCGATCACGCCCGCGCGCTCGAGCACCGCGAGGAAGCGGCTCGCCGATTCGCGCGAGGAGCCGGCGAGCTTGGCGACGTCGGCCTGCGTCGCGACGACGAGCACGTCGTGCTCGCCGGCGCCTTCGGCCTGCGCCTCGGCGACGAGCTGCGTCAGGACGGTCGCGACGCGGCTCTGGACGGTCTGGAAGGACTGGCTCGCGATCCGCTCGTTCGCCGCGCGCAGGCGGCGCCCGAGCGAGACGACGACGCCGACCGCGATGTCCGGGTGCTCGTGCATGAGGCGGCGCATGTCGGCGCCGAGGATCGCGACCGCCTCCATCTCGTCGAGCGTCTCGATCGTCGCCGAGCGGCGCTCGTCCTCGAACATCGCCAGCTCGCCGAAGATGTCCTCCGGACCGAAGTTCGCGAGCGTGATCGTGCGGCCGTCGAGGTGCTCGCGGATCGCGCGCGCATGACCGTTGCGCACGACATAGCAGGTGTCGCTCGCGTCCCCTTCGCGGAAGATGACGGTTCCGGGACCGTAGCTGCGTGGCACGGCGACCTCCGCCACGCGCGCGAGCTCCAGCGGCCCGAGCGCCTCGAAGGTGGGCACCCGCGCCAGCAGCGCGATGGTGTCCGCGGTGCTCGTCGCCACATGGGGTGTGTATCAGACGGACGCCGGGTCAGCCGGCGTCCAGCGCCTGCTCGCGCCGCCGACGCTGCAGCGTGCGCGCAAGCGGCCAGCCGAGCGCGAGCAGCGCCAGCAGCGGCACGAGCGCGGCCGCGGCGATCACGATCACGCCGGCCGTGACGGCCAGCACGCGGCCCGCGTCGTGCAGCGCGCGACCGGGCGTGAACGACCCGCCGCCGCCGTCGTTGCCCTGCTCGGAGCTGACGGTGAGGTCGACGCGGCTGTAGTCGATCCGGCGGTTCAGCCCGCGCTGCGAGCGCTCGGTCAGTGCGATCGTGCGCTCGACCTGGTCGAGGCGCGCCTTGAGGCGCAGCGTCTCGTCCTCGGTGTCGGCTGCTGCGAGCGCGCGCAGCAGTCCGGCGTGCTCGGCGTTCGCGTCGGCGAGGCGGCGGCGCAGCGAGACGTAGGCCTGGTTGACGTCGACGCTGTCGTCGCTGCGCGAGAGCACGTGCGCATGCGGCAGCTTCGACAGCTCCGCGAGCGTCCCCTGGAGCCGTCCGGCGGGGATCCGCAGCGTGAACTGCGCGGCGCCGTCCTTGTCGCCGTTCTGCGAGACGGACGAGGCGTCGACGATCCCGTCGGCGTGCGCGACGACGACGAGCACGCTCTGCGCGACGTCGTCGACGCGGTCGGCGGGGGCGTCGAGCGCGAGCGTGGCGGACCGCTCGACCTTGCGGGCGCCGGGGGAGAGGTGTGCGAGCCGCTGGACGGCGGTCGAGGGGGCCGGGGACTTCAGTGCCTCGGTGTCGCTCGTGGCTGCGCCCTCTTGCATCAGCGCCCCGCCTTGTACGGCGGCGGGGGGCGCCGCGTGATCCGCGGACGACGACGCGCCTCCCGTCGGCTTCCCGCCGTCGGTCTGCAGCGTCAAGACGACGACCGCCACGAGTGCGACCGCGGCCGTCGCGCCGAGCGCGGGCATGGTCGGCCAGCGCAGCACGAGGCGGCGCGGGCGGAGGCTCGCCGATGCACGCGCGGGCCGCGGGCGCTCGAAGCGCCCCGCGACCCGTGCGTCCAGCTCGGCGGCGAACGCCGCGGAGGGGCGCGGCCGCTCGGCGAGCAGGAGCGTGCCCAGCTCGGCGATCTCCTCCTGCGTGATGTGCTCGTCGTCAGGGCGTCGCATCGCAGGCCCTCCTCAGCTTCGTCATCGTGCGGTGCAGGAGCGTGCCGGCGTTCGACTCGCTCACGCCGAGCACGCGGGCGATCTCGGCGTTCGAGAGGCCGGCGTGGAACTTCAGCGCCACGAGCTCGCGCTCGCGCGCGTCGAGACCGTCGAGCGCGACGCGCACGACGCCGCGACGCTCGTCGTCCTCGCCGACCGGCTCGTGTGGGCGGTCGTGGTCGGCGGGGTCGAAGGCCAGCGTGGCGTGCCGGCCGCGCCGACGCAGCTCGTCGAGCGCGGCGTTGCGGGCGATCCCGAACAGCCATGCGCGCTCCTCGCCGCGCTGGCGATCGAACGAGCGCCGCCGGCGATAGGCGCGCTCGAAGGCGAGCGCGGTCACGTCCTCGGCGGCGGCCGTGTCGCGCAGCAGGGTCATGGCGTAGGCGTAGACGTCGTCGCGGCTGGAGCGATAGAGCGCCTCGAAGCGCTCCCAGGTGGTGTCGAGCGCCGTCGGCGTCGCGGTCATGGTTGCGTTCACGCCCTCACTACGTGTGGGCGTGCGTTTCATCACACGCAGCCCGTGCGCGCCGAACCTACACCGTCACGGGGGCTGTGAAGAGGCGCGGGTCGTTCGTGATCACGCCCGTGACGCCGAGCGCTTCGAGCGTGCGGATGCGCGGCGCCTCGTCGACCGTCCAGACGTACAGCTCGCCGCCGGCGTCGCGGATCGCGTCCACGAGCCGGCGCGAGACGAGCCGCCAGTGGACCATCAGCGCGTCGCAGCGCCCTGCGCGGATCGCCTCGCTCGCGCGCCCGGGCAGGATGCGGCGCCCGATCCCGAGCGCGACGAGCGCCGGGGCGATGTAGATGCGCGAGGCGGTGTAGTCGCGCCGCGCGCGCGGAACGGACCAGCCGAGACGCAGGCCGGGCTCGACCGCGCGGATGCGCGCGAGGCTGTGCTGGTAGGTCGAGGACACGAGCGAGCGTTCGATGAGCCCGTGTGCACGCAGCGCCTCGACGACGCGCAGCTCGTAACCGGGGAGCTTCAGGTCGACGTCGAACTCGAGCCCCGCGAACGCGTGGGAGGCGAGATGCGCGAGCCCTTCCGCGAGTGTGAGCGGGATGCGCGAGCCGGCGTCGAGATAGTCGTGCGCGAGCACGAGCTCGCCATCGAGCTGCGGCTGGCCGTCGGTGCCGAGCACGGGCAGGATGTCGAACTCGATCATGTCGACGCCATGCGCGCGCGCCGCGTCGAAGCTCGCGAGCGTGTTGCCGGGCGCGATCAGGTCCGCGCCCTTGTGGCCGACCCGCCTCAGCGCTGACATGCCGGGCACCAGTAGGTCGTGCGGTTGTCGTCGCCCTGGCCGCGCGCGCGGATCGTGCCCTCGCAGCGCGGGCACGGCATGCCGGCGCGGTCGTACACGCGGCGGTCGCGCCTGCGCGCGCGCGGCTCCTCCGCCGCGGCGCGCATCCGTTGACGCAATCCCTCGATGAGTGCGAGCGCCTCCGCGTTGCCGACCGCGCGCAGAGGTCGCCACGGATCGACGCCGGCGCCCCAGCAGCCCTCGACCTTCCAGATGTTCCCGATCCCGGCGACGATCCGCTGGTCCAGCAGCGCGTCGCCGATCGCGCGCGCCGGGTCGTCTGCCCGCAAGCGCGCCAGGAAGCGCTCGCCGTCGAACTCGGGGGCGAGCACGTCGGGGCCGAGCGCGGCGAGCCGTTGGTCGAAGCGGCTGCGCGACGCGGTCATCAGCTCCAGGACGGGGCCGTCGAACTCGACGACCTCGTGGCCGCGGGCGCGCAGCACCAGCCATGCGCGCCGCGGTGCGCGGCGCCAGTGCGCGCCGCACGGATGCACCGCCCACGCGCCCGTCATGCGCAGATGAGAGTGCAGCACGAGGTCGCCTTCGAAGCGCAGGAACAGGTGCTTGCCATGCGTCCCGACGCCGAGCACCGACCGACCGGCGAGTCGCTCCGGCCAGCGGTCGCGCGCATGGCGCGGCTGCGGCGTGGCGATCTCCTCGGGCACGATCCCCTCGAGCACCGGACGCATCCGATTCGCCGCTCGCAGGATGGTGTCGCCCTCAGGCATGACTCAAGGGTAGGGCGCTCTGGGGTCCGAGGCGCGCGGTTGGGCGGTCAGGCAGGCTCGACGGGCACGTCGTCGGGAAGCGGAATCTCCTGCGGCGAGGCTCCCTCGGTCGCCTCCCAGGAGGGGAAGGCGACGCCGTCGCGGCCCTCGTGCTCGGTCGCGCCCCCGAGCGCGAGCAGCACGAGCCGCTGCGGCCGGCGGTTCACGAGCTGGCGGCGCACGCCGGGTGCCACGCGCGCCAGCGCTCCGCGGCCGAGGCGGTGCTCCTCGCCTTCGACGAGCAGCGACAGCTCGCCCTCGAGCACGAGGTAGACCTCCTCCTGGCGCTCGTGGCGGTGAACACGGCCGCACTGGCCGGGCTCGAACGCGATCGCGTTCACTCCGAACGTCGAGACGCCGAGCTCGCGGCGAAGCGACTGGAAGCGCTCGCCGGCAGGAAGGTCGAGCTGCGTGAAGGAGACGCCGTCGTCCATCGCGGGCGATCCTAGCTACGCGCTGAGCGTCAGGCGCCGGGGGCCGCCGCGGAAGCCGACCTCGCCGAGCGCGGCCTCCCAGGGGGTCCCCATCACGGGCTCCCCGTCGACCTTCTCCAGCGCGATCCGCTTGATGCGGCCGGCGCGGGCGTGGTCGGCGAGCGCCTGCAGGGCGGCCGGGATGCGCGGGTCCGCGGCGTCGACGAGCGTCTGCAGCGCCTTGCCGCCGCGTTCGAGGTAGAGCACGGGATCGGAGCCGGCGAGCACGACCGTCGCACCCGGCGTGCGCGCCGGCCGGCGCGGCTCGGCGTCGCGCCTGGGCCACGCGAGCGCGGCGCCGTAGGGCTGCGCCGGATCGGTCGCGGCGAGCACGAGCGGCGGTGCCTCCTCCGGCGCCTTCAGCGCACGCAGCCGCTCGACGGCGCCGGGCAGCGCGAACTGCGCGCCGCCGAGCCCCTCGACGAAGTAGCCGCGGCGGGCGACGCCGAGCGTCTCCAACTGGCTCAGCTCGGGATAGAGCGCCGAGAACCCACCGGGCACGCCCTCGGCGAGCACCAGCTCGCGCGTCAGGATCCCGTAGCGCTCAAGCAGCAGCTCGGCGTGGGCGCGGCGGCGAACGGCCGGGTCGACCGGCTGGGCGGGTGCGGCGAACAGAGCCGCCGTGAGCGACCAGCGGCCCTGCACCTGCGCTTGTGTGCCGCCGCGGCGCGTGGAGAAGCGGCGCCCGGCGCGCCCCGAGCGCGCCGCGGCCGCGCGCTGAGCGCGCGCGAGCGTGAGGCGGGGCGCGCGCAGCGGCGCGAACGCGTCGTTCGTCACCGCGCCGGCCCACGCGAGGTCCCACAGCGCCTCCTGCAGCGCCTCGGGCGGCAGGTCGACGTCGATCAGCAGGTCGCTGAAGAAGCATGAGCCCGCCTCCAGGCGCGCACGCACGGCCTCGTGCTCGGGGCCGGCGGGCGCCTCGGTTTTGACGGGCGGCGGCCCGAGCAGCGTGGCGTCCTCGCGGAACAGCAGGGCGACGCGTCCGTTCGTGCGCCCGAGCGCGCCGGCGCCGACCCACACCAGCTCGCCGCTCGCGCACAGCGCGTCCATCCACGTCGCCGCGTAGGCGCCGACGCGGCGCGGCAGCACGTCCTGCTCCCATGTCTCCGGCGTCAGCGCGAGGCCCTGGAGCGGCACGAGCTGCTCGCGCAGGCGGTCGATCCCCGCGCCGCCCGCCTGATGGCTGTCGACGCCCTGCCAGGCGGGCAGAAAGGCCGCGAAGGCGCGCTGGTCGGCCGGCTCGATCTCCTTGCGCAGCACCGCGAGCGAGGCGCGGCGCAGACGCCGCAGCACGTCGGCGTCGCACCACTCGCGCTCGCTGCCGCCTGGCCGCAACTCGCCACGCACGACCTCACCGGCGCGCTCCAGCTCGGCGAGCGCCGGCGTCGGATCGAGCCCGTAGCGGGCGCGCGGATCGGCCGTCGGGAACGGGCCGTGCGTCTGCGCGTAGCGGCGCAGCAGCCGCACGAGCGCGTCGGGCACGTCTTCGACGAACGCCTCGGGCAGTCCGCCAGGCGGGACGGTGCCGAGCGCGTCGCGGTAGAGGCCGGCGTCGGCGGCGTCGATCCAGCGCTCCTCGCCGGCGATCCGCACGCGCACGGCGCGGCGCTCGTGCGCCAGCTCGGCGAGCAGCCCGCTCGCGTCGACGCCGGCGTGCACCCGCTGCGCCGCCTCGGCCTCCGTCAGGTCGCCGACGCGCCGCAGCACGTCGTGCAGCTCGTCGCGCGTGGCGGCGCGGGTGCGCTGCGAGCGGTGCTGCAGATCGTCCTCCACCTGCGCGAGCGCGTCGGCGTCGATCAGGTCGCGCAGCTCCTCCTGGCCGAGCAGCTCGCGCAGCAGGTCGCGGTCGAGCGAGAGCGCCGCCGCGCGCCGCTCGGCGTTCGGCGTGTCGCCCTCGTACATGTACGTCGCGACGTAGTCGAACAGCAGCGAGGAGGCGAACGGCGAGGCGCTCGCGGTCTCGACCTCGACGAGCGACAGCTCGCGGCGGTGCAGCCGCGTCAGCAGGTCGCGCAGGCCCGGCAGGTCGAGCACGTCGCGCAGGCACTCGCGATAGGTCTCGAGGATGATCGGAAACTCTCCATAGCGCTTGGCGACCTCCAGCAGCGTCTGCGCCTTCAGCCGCTGCTGCCACAGCGGCGTGCGCTTGCCGGGGTAGGCGCGCGGGATCAGCAGCGCGCGCGCCGCGTTCTCGCGGAAGCGCGCGCCGAACAGCGCGCTGGCCGACAGCTCGGCGACGACGCGATCCTCCAGCTCGTCGGGCTCGATCAACGCGAGGTCCGCGCTCGGCGGCTCGTCCGCATCGGGCAGGTGGACGATGATCCCGTCGTCGGACCAGATCGCGTCCGCCTCCAGCCCCAGCTCGTCGCGGATGCGGGCGGAGAGCGCGAGCCCCCACGCCGCGTGGATGCGCCCGCCGTAGGGCGAGAGGATGCACAGCCGCCAGTCGCCGATCTCGTCGCGGAAGCGCTCGACGACGATCGTCCGGTCGCTCGGGATCACGCGCGTGGAGGCCTGCTGCTCGGCCAGGTAGTCGAGCAGGTTGCGCGCTGCGAGCGGGTCGAGGTCGTAGTCGCGCTCCAGCTCCTCGACCGGCCGGTCGACCGCCGTGCGCGCGAACGCGCCGATCGCCTCGCCGAGCTCCTTCGGGCGACCGATCCCGTCGCCCTTCCAGAACGGGATCGCACCCGGGACACCCGGCGCCGGCGTGACGATCACGCGGTCGCGACCGATCTCCTCGATCCGCCAGCTCGACGCCCCGAGCAGGAACGTCTGGCCCGGCCGCGCCTCGTAGACCATCTCCTCGTCGAGCTCGCCGACGCGGCGGCCGTCGGGCAGCGTGACGAGGTAGAGGCCGCGGTCGGGGATCGTGCCGGCGTTCACGACGGCGAGCGCGCGGGCCCCCTGGCGCGGGCGGAGCGTGCCGGCGACGCGATCCCACACGATCCGCGGCCGCAACTCGGCGAACTCGCTGGAGGGGTAGCGGCCGTCGAGCATGTCGAGCACGTTCTCGAGCTGCCCGCGCGAAAGCTCCGCGTAGGTGTAGGTGCGCGTGACGCGTGCGTACAGCTCGTCGACGGCGAGCGGCTCGTCCTCGTCCTCGCAGGCGACCATCGCGACGACCTGCTGGGCGAGCACGTCGAGCGGGTTGCGCGGCACGACGGTCGGCTCGATCGCGCCCTCGCGCATCCGCTGCGCCACGACCGCGCACTCGAGCAGGTCGGCGCGGAACTTCGGGAAGATGCGGCCCTTGCTCGTGTCGCCGACGTTGTGGCCGGCGCGGCCGATGCGCTGCAGCCCGGCGGCGACCGACTTCGGCGACTCGACCTGGAGGACGAGGTCGACGGCGCCCATGTCGATCCCCAGCTCCAGCGAGGAGGTCGCGACGATGCAGGGGATCTCGCCCGCCTTCAGCTGCTCCTCGACGACGAGCCGCTCCTCGCGCGCGAGCGAGCCGTGGTGCGCACGGGCGATCTCGGCCGTCGGCTCGCCCTCCGTCGTCGCCAGCTCGTTGAGCCGCAGCGCGATCCGCTCGGCGCTGCGGCGGTTGTTGACGAACAGGATCGTCGAGCGGTGCGCCTGGATCAGCTTGAGCAGCTCGGGATAGATCGCCGGCCAGATCGAGCGGCGCGTCGCCTCGCCGCCGACGAGCGGGTCGAGCGGGTCGGCCGCGGAATCGGGCTCGACCATCGACTCCACCGGCACGTGGATCCTCAGGTCGAGCGGCTTGCGCACGCCCGTGTCGACGATCCGGCACTGCCGCCGCGGGCCGACCATGAAGCGGCCGACCTCCTCAAGTGGGTTCTGCGTCGCCGAGAGGCCGATGCGCTGGACCTCCTGCTCCGCGAGCGCGTCGAGCCGCTCGAGCGTAAGCGCGAGGTGCGCCCCGCGCTTCGTGCCGGCGACGGCGTGGATCTCGTCCACGATCACCCACTGCGCGCCGCGCAGGATCTCGCGCGCTCTGCTCGTGAGCATCAGGTAGAGCGACTCCGGCGTCGTGATCAGCACGTCGGGCGGCTCGCGCAGCATCTGCTGGCGCTCGCGCTGCGGCGTGTCGCCGGTGCGCAGCCCGACGCGGATGTCCGCGCCGATGCCCTTCAGCGGCGCGCGCAGGTTGCGCTCGATGTCGTAGGAGAGCGCCTTCAGGGGAGAGACGTAGACGAGGCGGGTGCGCCGCGGGCGGGCGGGATCCCCGTTAAGTGGATCCGCCGCGAGCCGGTCGAGCCCCCACAGGAACGCCGCCAGCGTCTTGCCGGAGCCCGTCGGCGCCGAGATCAGCACGTGCTCGCCCGTCGCGATCGCGGGCCACGCCTGCGCCTGCGCCTCCGTCGGCGCAGCGAACGCGCCGGCGAACCAGTCGCGCACGCGCGGGGTGAAGGAGGAGAGCGGATCCGGCGCCATCGGCTCAGACGAGCCTAGCGTGCGGCCCCAGCTCCGCCAGCTCGCGCGCCCGCAGGACGACGGCGTCCAGCATCGGCTCGGTCAGCCGCCCGGTGAACGTGTTCTGCTGGCTCGGGTGGTAGCACCCGAGCAGCGACCAGCGCTCGCCGGCCGCTTCCGCGCCGTGGCCGAAGCGCGGCTTCGGGCGGGGCGTCGGCTCGCCGAGGGCGGCGCGCAGGCGCAGCGCGGACTCCCAGGCGAAGCCGCCGAGGCAGACGATCACACGCACGTCGTGCAGCAGCGTCAGCTCGCGCTCCAGGTAGGGGGCGCAGTCGGCGCGCTCGGCCGGCAGGGGCTTGTTCGCAGGCGGGGCGCAGCGCACGGCGGCCGTCACGTACGCGCCTTGGAGCCGCAGGCCGTCGTCGCGCGAACGCGACACGGGCTGGTTCGCGAGGCCGCAGCGCCACAACGCGGCGAACAGCCAGTCGCCCGAGCGGTCGCCGGTGAAGACGCGACCGGTGCGGTTGCCGCCGTGCGCGGCCGGGGCGAGGCCGAGCACGAGGATCCGCGCGTCGGGATCGCCGAAGCCGGTGATCGGGCGGCCCCAGTACACGTCGTCCGCATACGCCGCGCGCTTCTCGCGCGCGACCCGCTCGCGCCATTCGACGAGCCGCGGGCAGCGGCGGCAGACGACGACCTCCGCGCCGAGCGCGGCGAGGCTGTCGCTCACGGATGCGGCGGCGCCTGGCCCAGCAGCCCGAACGCGAAGCGCTCGATCAGCGGCTGCAGGTCGAGCGGATGCTCCGGCTCGCCAAGGCGCAGCTGGCGCGAGACGAGCTCGACGATCGCGCCGACGATCGCGAACGCGTCGTGCGGCGAGGCGAAGCGCGGCAGCACGCCCTCCTCGGCGTGGGCCTCGTTCTCGCGGTCCAGCACCTGCGCGAAGAGCGTGATGATCTCGTCGCGGCGGCGCATCGCGGCGGGGCCGGCGCCGATGATCTCGACGAGCAGCGTCTGCGCCTCGTTGGGGTACTCGCCCAGCACCACGAGGAACGCGCGCATCCCGTCGCGCATGCGCCGGACCGGGTCCTCGCCGGCGGCCGTGGCCGCCTCGACGATCCGCTCGAGCACGACGGCGTAGGCCTGGTCGAAGAGCGCGAGGATGCACTCCTCCTTGTTCGCGAAGTGCTCGTAGAACGTCGCCTTCGACATGCCGGCGGCGCGGCTGATCGACTCGGCGCTCGCGTCGGCGTAGCCGGTCGTCGCGAACACGAACGCGGCGGCCTCGAACAGTCGGTCGCGCTGACGCGAGAGCCGCACCTCCAGCGGCGGCGCGTGGCGACCACGGGGGACTGCGGGACGGGTGGGGGTGCGATCCTCAGTTGCCATCGCCAACGATCAATGGTGAGTGTAACTCCGTCCCGCGATGTGACGGAAAAACCGCGCCGCGCGCGCGTCAGGAGCCGTGGCGCTGCCGCGCGCGCCGGCCGGCGCGCGCGCCGAGCGGGCGCCGCTGCCTGCCGTTGCCGCGCGCACGCATCCCGAGCGGCCCGCGCCGTCGCGCCGAGGGCTGGGCGTCGGCCAGACGCTCGGCGCAGCGATGCGCCGCAGACTCGGCCGCGACGGCGGCCGCGTAGGCGACATGCAGCAGTCCGTCGACGCAGGTGACGCGCCAGCGGGCGGGCGCAGGGGCGTTGCGGTGCAGGTGCACGTCCCTAGTGCTACCCATCCCGTGCGATCGGATCATCGCAATGTCCGCGAATGCACAAGATCGGGAAGGACTACTTACCGCCAAGCGCACGGCCGTACTGACGCTCGTAGTACTCGCGGTAGTCGCCGGAGCGGATCGACTCCCACCACCACGTGCTCTCGCGATACCAGTCGACCGTGCGCTCGAGCCCCTCGGCGAAGCGCATCTGCGCCTCCCAGCCGAGCGCGCGCAGCTTCTCGGAGGCGAGCGAGTAGCGGCGATCGTGCCCCGGTCGGTCGGTCACGTACTCGATCAGCGACGCGTCGTTGCCGGTCAGCGCGAGGATCCGCTCGACGACCTCGAGGTTCGGGCACTCGTCCGGGCCGCCGACGTTGTAGACCTCACCCGCCGCGCCGTGCTCGAGCGCATGTCCGATCCCCCGGCCGAAGTCCTCGACGTAGAGCCAGTTGCGCACCTGCATGCCGTCGCCGTAGACGGGCAGCTTGTCGCCGTGCAGCGCGTTGAGGATCATCAGCGGAATCAGCTTCTCCGGGTACTGATAGGGCCCGTAGTTGTTCGACCCGCGACAGATCAGCGTCTCCAGCTCGAACGTGTGGAAGTAGCTGAGCACGAGCAGGTCGGCGCCCGTCTTCGTCGCGCTGTAGGGCGAGGACGGGCGCAGCGGCGACTCCTCGGTAAAGGAGCCCTCGTCGATCGAGCCGTAGACCTCGTCGGTGGAGACCTGCAGAAAGCGCACGCCCGCCGTGCGCGCGGCCTCCAGCAGCACGTAGGTGCCCTGGGCGTTCGTGCGCACGAACGCGTCGGGCTCGGCGATCGAGCGGTCGACGTGCGTCTCGGCGGCGAAGTTCACGACCGCCTCGCAGCCGGCGATCGCGTCGGCGACGGCGTCGGGATCCTCGATCGCGCCGTGGACGAAGCGCACGTCGTCGATCGTGTCGTGGAGGTTCTCCCGGCGGCCCGCGTACGTGAGCTTGTCGAGCACGACGACCTCGTCGCCATGGTCCCGGACGCGGAGTCGGACGAAGTTGGAGCCGATGAAGCCGGCGCCCCCGCAGACCAAGAGCTTCATGCGTGGATCCTCCGCTGCGCGAGATAGGTGGACAGTGCCTGCTGCCAAGGCACCAGGATCGGCGTGGTGGTGCGCTCGCTGCCGAGTGCGCTGAACGCCGGTCGCGGCGCCGGTCGCGGCATCTCGGCGGTCGCGCAGGGCAGGACGCGGCAGTCGACGCCGGCCTGGCGGAAGATCTCGACCGCGAAGTCGTGCCACGAGCAGTTGCCGGCGCCGGCGACGTGGAAGATCCCCTGCGCGTTGGCCTGCGCAAGCTCGAGCAGCGCGCGCGCGAGCTGTGCGGTCGACGTCGGACAGCCGACCTGGTCGGCGACGACCGAGATCTCGTCGCGCTCGGCGCCGAGCGCGAGCATCGTCGCGACGAAGTTGGGTCCGCCGAGGCCGAACAGCCACGACGAGCGCACGATCGCATGCGATCCCCCGGCGTCGGCGACTGCGCGCTCGCCGGCGAGCTTCGTCTGTCCGTAGACGGAGCGCGGGCCGGTCGTGTCGGACTCGACGTATGGCGTGTGCTGCTCGCCGTCGAAGACGTAGTCGGTCGAGACGTGCACCAGCCGGGCCCCCGCGGCCGCGGCGGCGCGGGCGACGTTGCCGGCGCCGACCTCGTTCACCGCGGACGCGCCGCGCGGGTCGGACTCGGCACCGTCGACGTCGGTCCACGCTGCGCAGTGCACGATCGCCTCCGGGCGTGCGGCGCCGACTGCGCCGGCGACGGCCTCGGCGTCGGTCACGTCGAGCTCGACGCGCGTCAGCGCAGCGACCTCATGACCGGCCACGCGCGCGGTTGCGACGACGTCCTGGCCGAGCATCCCCCCGGCGCCTGTCACCAGAACGCGCACGACCGGCTACAGGATGCCGATTTCGGAGTTGTCGCCGACCATGAAGCGATAGGCGCGCGGCTGGCGGTCGTCGCGCCGGATCGCGACGTTGCGGCCCAGGAGCGAGGACTCCATCCGCCCGGCGAGGTTGCAGACCGACGAGCCGGCGAGCAGGATCGAGTGCTCGACCTCGGCGTTCTCGATCGTGCAGTCCTCCGCGATCGCCGTGTACGGTCCGACGTAGCAGTCGGTCAGCCGCGCTCCGGCGCCGATGATCGCCGGCCCGCGCACCGTCGAGCGCACGAGCTTGGCGCCCGCCTCCACGACGACGCGTCCGTCGACCTGCGAGTCGATCAGCTCGCCGTCGACGCGCGGCTCGACGTTCTCGAGGATCAGCCGGTTCGCTTCGAGCATGTCGTCGAGCCGACCGGTGTCTTTCCACCAGCCGGTGACGATGTGCGGCTCGACGCGCCGGCCGTCGTCGACGAGCTGCTGGATCGCGTCGGTGATCTCCAGCTCGCCGCGGGTGGAGGGCTCGATCGCGCGCGCCGCGTCATGGATCCCGGCGGTGAACATGTAGACGCCGACGAGCGCGAGGTCGGTCGCCGGTTCGCTGGGCTTCTCGACCAGCCGCGTGACGGTGTTGTCGCCGTTGAGCTCCGCGACGCCGTAGTTCTCGGGG
>DASRAV010000044.1:0-49302 GCA_035637995.1 Conexibacter sp.
GAGCGCTTGACGGTCGACGCATAGGGCGGGTAGTTGTAGTCCGGCTGCGTGCCGCGGTCGGGCTTGCGATAGCCGGCGAGCGTCTTGCTCGCAAGATTCGGTGGGCGGGATGTCATGCCGTATTCTCCTCGATTGCGGTCAGATCCGCTCGATGATGAGCGCGATCCCCTGGCCGACGCCGATGCACATCGTGCACAGCGCATGGCGCCCGCCGCTGCGGTGCAGCTGGTTCACCGCGGTCGTCGCCAGCCGCGCGCCGCTGGCCCCCAGCGGATGGCCGAGCGCGATCGCGCCGCCGTTGGGGTTGACGCGGGGATCGTCGTCGGCCAGCCCGAGCTGGCGCAGCACCGCCAGGCCCTGCGCGGCGAACGCCTCGTTGAGCTCGACGACGTCGAAGGCGTCGATCGCCAGGCCGGTGCGCGCCAGCAGCTTCCGCGTGGCGGGCAGCGGGCCGATGCCCATGATCCGCGGCGCCACGCCGGCGGTCGCGCTCGCGCCGACGCGTGCGAGCGGCGTGAGGCCGAGACGCCCGAGCGCCGCCTCGGAGGCGAGCAGCAGCGCCGCGGCGCCGTCGTTGACGCCCGAGGCGTTGCCGGCCGTGACGGTGCCCGGCGAGCGGAACGGCGTCTTCAGCGACGCGAGCTGCTCGAGCGTCGTGGCGCGCGGATGCTCGTCGTGCTCGACGACGCGCGGCTCGCCTTTGCGCACCGGGAGCGTGACGGGCGCGATCTCCCGCGCGAGCCGCCCGCAGGCCTGCGCGCGCGCGGCGCGCTGCTGGGAGCGCAGCGCGAACGCGTCCTGGTCGGCGCGGCTGACGTCGAAGTCCGCGGCGACGTTCTCGGCCGTCTCGGGCATCGAGTCGATCCCATGGCGCTCGGCCATCCGCGGGTTGACGAAGCGCCAGCCGATCGTCGTGTCGTGGACCTCGGGCCCGCGGCTGAAGGCGACGTCGGGCTTGGCGAGCACGTAGGGGGCCCGGCTCATGCTCTCGACGCCGCCCGCGATCACGAGCTCGGCCTCGCCGCTGCGGATCGCGCGAGCGCCGGCGACGACCGCGTCGAGGCCCGAGCCGCACAGCCGGTTGACCGTCGTGCCCGGCACCGAGTCGGGCAGCCCTGCGAGCAGCGCCGCCATGCGCGCGACGTTGCGGTTGTCCTCGCCGGCCTGGTTGGCGCAGCCGAGGATGACCTCGTCGACCTGGTCGCCGTCGAGCGCGGGCAGGCGCTCGAGCAGCGCGGCGATCGCGTGCGCGGCGAGGTCGTCGGGACGCACCGCCGACAGCGCGCCGCCATAGCGCCCGATCGGGCTGCGGACGCCGTCGACGAGGTAGACGGGTGGGAGCGCCATCCCCACGATCCTACCGATCGTTCGGTTGGATGTGTGCGGAGCGGCCTGGCTACGCGGCGGGGACGCGCTCGTACGGAGCGCGATGCGGCGGCGGCCCCACCGAGGCGAGCACGTGCGGCGGCGCGGTCAGCTCCATCACGACCGAGGCCCAGCTCGTCGTGTCGCTGAGCTTGCTGCCGACCTTGCAGATCGGCAGCGTGCGATCGGCGAGCAGCTGCTGGATCCCCGCCACGTCGTGCACCGCGGCGGCCTCGGCGAACGCCTGGCGACCCTGCGACTCGCTGCGCTCGACCGCGAGCAGCTGCTCGTCGAGGTCCTCGTTCACGAGCGGGTGGTTCGTGTGCACGAGCGCCGGCGAATCGCCGGCGTACTCCACGACCGCCGTGGCCGAGCACTCGAGCGAGGTGACGCCGGTCGGGTCGCCGATCGTGTAGGCCTGCCCGCTGGCGTGCGCGAGCGCGCGCACGCGCGCCGCAGCGTCCTCGCGCGTGCGCTCGGCGAGGATCGCGCGCACGACGAAGAGCACCGGCAGCCCGCGCCGGGCGTGGCTCAGGCCCATGATCGTGTTCGTGCAGACCCCGACTCCGGCCTCGTTCCAGCCGAACGTGTTGAGCATGCCCGCGGGCGTGATGGTCCAGAGGTCGGGGCGGTCGTCGCGCTGGATCCGCAGCGCGACCTCGGTGTCGCAGTAGTGCAGCGGGATGTCCATCGTCTGCGCGAGCAGCGGCGCGCCCGACGGCCCGCGCGCCACGCTCACGACCGTGCAGCCGGGCGGCGACTCGCCGGTCACGAGCGGATCGCCGCGCTCCTCGGCCCACAGCCACAGCTCGTCGACGAGGTTGTAGACGTAGATCGTCTCGAACGGGAGGTCGCAGCCGGCGGCGACGCCGCGCAGCTCGGCGAGCGCGTCGGGCGCCCACGTCGCGATCGCGTCGTCGAAGTCGACGCCCGCCAGGAACTCGCGCAGGTAGACGTCGGGATCGACGCCGAGCTGCTCGGCGAGCGACTGCCGGAAGCGCCCGACGCTGCGGTGGATGTCGGCGCGCAGCTCCTCGCCATGCGCACGACCGCGCTCGGTGGGGCTGCCGGAGATCGTGAGCGTTCGCATACGCCGTTTTGAATCCTATTTGGTTTGCGCCGAGGGCGGCCTTGCGGCTAGCTCGCGAACATGCGGGGCGATCGTGGCGAAGGTCGCGACGAGCGCCTGCTTGACCTGCTCGAGCGCCTCGTCGGTGACGGCGGTGTTGAGCACGATCAGCGCGTCGCCCGGGCCGAGGTAGAGCCCGTGGTTCGCGCCGGCGAGGTGGAAGAGCGCGGCGGCCTCGCGGTCGGCCGGCGCGCGCTTGGGCTCGGGCCGCTCGGTGAAGAAGTGCGGCGCGAGCATCGAGCCGTGGCGCGTGAACCGCACTGGCAGCTCCAGCTCGGCCGCGGCGGCGACGAGCGTCTGCTCCAGCTCCTCGGCCTGCCCGTTCATGCGCGCGATCGCGGCCGCGTCGAGGTGGCGGACCGTGACGAGGCCGGTCGCGCACGCGAGCCGGTTGCCGTTGAACGAGCCGCCGTGGTAGATGCGGCCGGGCTTGGAGGGGTCGAGCACCGCGAGCAGGTCCGCGCGCCCGCCGATCGCCGAGAGCGGGAAGCCGCCGCCGAGGAACTTGCCGAGCATCGTGATGTCGGGCTGGACGTCGAGCACCTCCTGCATGCCGCCGACGGCCGAGCGGTACGTGACGCACTCGTCGAGGATCAGCAGCGCGCCGGCCCGGCGCGTCGCCTCGCGCAGGCGCGCGATGAAGCCCGCGGGCGCGGGGATCACGCCGTTGACCGTCGCCGGCTCGATCACGACCGCGGCGATCTCCGCCCCGCGCTCGGCGAGCACGCGCTCGAACGCGTCCGCGTCGCCGTACGGAGCCGCGAGCGTGCGGCCCTCGAGCTCTCCGTTGTCGTGCAGCGCGGCCTCGAGGTCGTCGTAGCAGCCGTGGTAGCCCCACCAGGCCTTCAGCAGCAGCGGGCGCCCGGTGGCGCGACGCGCGACCTTCGCCGCGAGGATGCCCGCCTCCGAGCCGGTGTTCGCGAAGCGCACCCGCTCGAAGGAGCGCGTGCGCGCACACAGCTCCTCGGCCAGCTCGAGCTGGACCGCGGTCGGTCCGGTCCAGACCGAGCCCTCGCGACAGGCGGCGACGAGCGCGTCGAACACCGGGCGGAAACGGTGGCCGTGGATCAGGCTCAGGCCGTTGGAGACGAGGTCGACGTAGCGGTTGCCGTCCGCGTCCCAGACGTACGGGCCATCGCCGGAGACGAGCGCGAGCGGATACGGCTTGTAGTAGGCGCTCGTGCGCGTGTCGCCGCCCGGAAGGCTCTTCTGCGCGCGCTGCCACAGGGCCGCCGAGGCGGGGTTGCGCGCAGCGTAAGCGGTCGCGATCTCCGTCATGGAAGGGAATCTATGCGAGAGATTGCCGATTGTCAACAATCGACGATCAGTCTGGCCGCGCGCCGGCGCGAGCCGGCATGCGGTCGACGATCCAGCCGACCGCACGGCGGGCGTAGTCCAGCCGCTGCGCGAGGCTGCTGACGGGGAAGTGGTGGTCGCCGCCCGGATACAGCACGAGCTCCACCTCCCGTCCGAGCTCGCGCAGCACGTTGAACATCGACTCCGGCTGCGCCGTCGGCACCTGCCGGTCCTCGGCGCCCTGCAGCAGCAGCAGCGGCGTCGTGATGCGGTCCGCGCGGCGCAGCGAGGAGCTGCGGTCGTAGAGCTCCCACCGACCGACCGGACCGCCGCCGAACTCGTTGCCGAAGAGCCCGATGCCGGGCACGGCGAAGGCGTACATGCCGACCATGTCGGTCGGCGCCGAGCCGGCCACGCCGGCCACGAAGCGGTCGGTCTGCGACAGCAGCCAGCAGGTCATGAAGCCGCCGTAGCTGTAGCCCGTGATCGCCAGGCAGGCGGGATCGGCGACGCCCTCGGCGACGAGCGCGTCGACGGCGCAGAGGAAGTCGTCGCCGTCGTTGATCCCCCACCCCATCGCGGTGCCGTCGTGGTAGGCCTCGCCGTAGCCCTCGCTGCCGCGCGGGTTCACGCGCAGCAGCGTCCAGCCGCGCGCGACGTACTCGTAGTAGTGCAGGTCCATTACGTCCCAGAAGCCGGCGTCGAAGCAGCTGTGCGGCCCGCCGTGGGCGGCCACCAGCAGCGGCGTCGGTCCGCTGACGCCGCGCGGGCGCGTCACGAAGCCGTGCACCTCGGTCCCGTCGGGCGCGGTGAACGTGCGCGACTCGGGCTCGACGACGACGTCGTCGAGGACGCCGGCGTTGAGGTCGCTGATCCAGCGCTGCCCGGAACCGTCCGTTCCGAGCACCATCAGGTTCCCCGGGTGGTCCCAGCGCACGACGACCGCGGCGACGCGGTCGCCCGCCACGCTCGCACCGTGGACCACATGCGTCGAGCCCTCGAGGATGCGCGTCGCCGGCCCGCCGTCGAGCGGCGCCCGCAGCAGCGGCACGCGTCCGCGGTCGTCGACCGCGTAGATCACGTGACCGTCGCCGGTCACCGCCGGTGCCGACCCGGGCCAGAACTCGTCGTCGGCTCCCGGCGAGCGATCGAGCCCCTCGCCCAGCTCGTGCACCGAGCCGTCGTCGAGGTCGACGCGGCACAGCCGTGTGGAGCCGAGGCTCGAGGCGCGGCGGCGCAGGATGCAGACGAGCGAGGCGCCGTCGGGCGTCCACGTGACGTAGGAGCACTCGCCCTCCGCCGACGTGACGGCCCGCAGCCCGTCGTCCTGCGACCACAGGTACGCGCGCGACGGGAGGTTCGGGTGGATCCCACCGGCGAACGCGATCGTGCTGCCGTCCGGCGACCACGCGGGGTGGCGCACGTCGAAGTCCTCGTCGACGACGACGCGCGGGGCGCCGTCGAGCGTGGCGCCGTCGAGCGTGAGGATCAGCAGTCGCTGGCGGCGCACTGGGATCGCGTGTCCGTCGACGCGGTGCCCGGTCTCGCGCACGACGATCGGATCGAGCGGGCCGCGCGTGTCGGGCGCCGCTGCGGCGACCGCGAGCGAGCGCCCGTCGGGGCTCCAGGCGATCGCCGTCGGCTCGACGTCGCCGATCAGGCGCAGCGGAGCGCTCGTCTCATCGCCCCACACGAAGATCCCCGGCTCCTCGCCCGCCGGCGCGGCGAAGGCGATCCGCGAGCTGTCGGGCGACCAGCGCGGCATGGAGCCGGGAACGTCGCGCTCCTCGAGCAGTCGACCGTCCTCGGGGTCCACGATGCGGATCCGCCGGCGGTAGCCGTCGAGCTCGCGGTCGGGCTGGAGCTCGGTGTAGGCGATGCGAGTGCCGTCGGGGCTGAGCTGGGGGTCGCGCGGGATGCGCAGCGCGAACAACGTCTCTTCGTGGATGAGGTCGGGAAGCGTCATGAGCGGCATTCTGCTCCCGCTCCGGGCGCGGAGGCTTAGCCGGAAGGCAAAACCACGATGCCGGCGCTGGCGGCGCGCACGACGGTTCACCTACCGAACGATCGGATGGATCGCTACGATGTGACCTCGACCCGAACGAGGAGCGCCCGATGTCCGCAGAGGCCACATCCCGTCGAACGGCTGCCCACGCGCTGCTCGAGCGTCACCGCCCCACGCTCGACGAGGCGCTCGCGGCGATCCGCGCGCGCGGCTACTGGAGTCCCTACCCCGAGGTGCCGAAGGCCTACGGCGAAGACGCCGCCGCCCGCGGCGAGGAGGCGTTCGCCGCCTATCGCGACGCGCCGTTCCCGCTCGAGCAGCCCGGCACGCGCGAATGGGTCGGCGAGGAGCGCTCGCCGTTCGGCTTCGACCTCGGCATCACGTACCCGCGCCCCGACCTCGACGCGCTGCTCGCCGCGGCCGCCGCCGCGCTCCCGGCCTGGCGCGACGCGGGCGCGGACCTGCGCGCGGGCGTGGTGCTCGAGCTCCTCGCGCAGCTCAACCTGCGCTCGCACGAGATCGCCGAGGCCGTGATGCACACGACCGGGCAGGCGCCGGCGATGGCGTTCCAGGCCGGCGGCCCGCACGCGCAGGACCGCGCGCTCGAGGCGGTCGCCTACGCGTACGAGGCGATGCACGCGGTGCCGGGCGAAGCGCGCTGGGAGAAGCCGCAGGGCAAGCGCCCGCCGCTCGTGCTGCGCAAGCGCTACACGGTCGTCCCGCGCGGCATCGCGCTCGTGATCGGCTGCAACACGTTCCCGACGTGGAACGGCTACCCGGGCCTGTTCGCGAGCCTCGTGACGGGCAACCCCGTCGTCGTGAAGCCGAGCCGCCGCGCCGTGCTGCCGCTCGCGATCACCGTCGCGATCGCCCGCGAGGTGCTCGCCGAGGCCGGCTTCGACCCGAACCTCGTCACGCTCGCCGCCGAGCGCGCCGACGAGCGGCTCGCGAGCGAACTGGCCGCGCGGCCCGAGGTGCGGATCATCGACTACACCGGCTCGACCGCGTTCGGCGAGCGGCTCGAGCGCGAGTCGACCCAGGCCGTCGTCTTCACCGAGAAGGCGGGCGTCAACACGGTCGCGATCGACTCGACCGACGACTACCGCGGGATGCTCTCGAACCTCGCCTTCACGCTCTCGCTCTACAGCGGCCAGATGTGCACGACGACGCAGAATTTGCTCGTCCCGCGCGACGGGATCGCGACCGACGACGGCCCCAAGTCGCTCGCGGAGGTCGCCGCGGACCTCGCCGGCGCGATCGACGGCCTGCTCGGCGACGTCGGCCGCGCGACGGCGATCCTCGGCGCGATCGCCAACGACGCGATCCTCGAGCGGCTCGCCGACGTCGGCGAGCTGGGCGAGGTCGTGCTCGCCTCCAAGGCGGTCGAGCACCCCGACTTCCCGCAGGCCGTCGTGCGCACCCCCGCGCTCGTGCAGGTCGCCGGGCCCGACGCGGCCGCGGTGCGCGAGGAGCAGTTCGGGCCGATCGCGCTGATCGTCCCGACCGCCGACACGCGGGAGAGCCTGCGCGTGCTCGGCGAGACCGCGCGCACGCACGGCGCGATCACGGCGGGGATCTACTCGACCGACGCGACGGTGCTCGCGGCGGCCGAGGAGACCGCGCTCGCGGCCGGCGTGGCGCTCTCGCTCAACCTCACCGGGGGCGTCTACGTCAACCAGTCGGCGGCGTACTCCGACTTCCACGCGACCGGGCTGAACCCGGCCGCGAACGCGTCGCTGACCGACGCCGCGTTCGTCGCCCCGCGCTTCCACGTCGTGCAGGTGCGCTGGCACGAGCCCGCCGAGGAGGCGGTCGCCTGATGTACGGGCTGCCCGACGCCCCCGGCCCCGCGCCGACGCGCGAGCAGGACGCCGCGCAGCTCGCACGCTTCGAGGCGACGATCGCGGCCGACGAGCGGATCGAGCCGCGCGACTGGATGCCGGACGCCTACCGCCGCACGCTGATCCGCCAGATCGCGCAGCACGCGCACTCGGAGATCATCGGCATGCAGCCCGAGGGCGCGTGGATCACGCGCGCGCCCTCGCTGCGCCGCAAGGCGATCCTGATGGCGAAGGTGCAGGACGAGGCCGGGCACGGCGCCTACCTCTACAGCGCCGCCGAGACGCTCGGCGCGAGCCGCGACGAGCTCGTGGAGCTGCTGCTCGCCGGCAAGCAGAAGTACTCCTCGATCTTCAACTACCCGTCGCTGACGTGGGCCGACATGGGCGCGATCGGCTGGCTCGTCGACGGCGCGGCGATCACGAACCAGATCCCGCTGACGCGCTGCTCCTACGGACCGTACGCGCGCGCGATGATCCGCGTCTGCAAGGAGGAGAGCTTCCACCAGCGCCAGGGCTTCGAGCTGCTGCACACGCTCTCCCGCGGCACGCCGGAGCAGCACGCGATGGCGCAGGACGCCGTCGACCGCTGGTGGTGGCCGTCGGTGATGATGTTCGGCCCGCCCGACGACGAGTCCGCGCACACCGAGCAGTCGATGGCGTGGGGCATCAAGCGCCACACCAACGACGAGCTGCGCCAGCGCTTCGTCGACATCTCCGTGCCGCAGGCGCAGGCGCTCGGACTGACGCTGCCCGACCCCGAGCTGCGCTGGAACGAGCAGCGCGGCCACTGGGACCACGGCCTGATCGACTGGGACGAGTTCTGGGCGGTCGTGCGCGGCGACGGACCGTGCAACCGCCGGCGGATGGAGCGGCGGACCGCCGCGCACGAGCACGGGCGCTGGGTGCGCGAGGCGGCGCTCGCGCACGCGCACAAGCACGCCGCCGCGACCGCGACGGTCGCCGCATGAGCGCGCCGCGCGCCGAGTGGCCGCTGTGGGAGGTGTTCGTGCGCAGCCGCCGCGGGCTCTCCCACCAGCACGTCGGCAGCCTGCACGCGCCCGACGCGGAGCTGGCCGTGCGCAACGCGCGCGACGTCTACACGCGCCGGCAGGAGGGCGTCTCGATCTGGGTCGTCCCGGCCGCGCAGATCGGCGCCTCCTCGCCCGACGAGAAGGACGCCTTCTTCGATCCCGCGGTCGACAAGGCCTACCGGCATCCGACGTTCTACGCCGTGCCGGAGGGCGTGGAGCACCTGTGAGCGTCGCGGCCGCAGCCACGGAGCAGACGTGGGTCTACGCGCTGCGGCTCGGCGACGACGCGCTCGTGCTCGCGCAGCGCCTCGGCGAGTGGTCGGCGTCCGCGCCGGAGCTCGAGGAGGACATGGCGCTCAGCAACATCGCGCTCGACCTGCTCGGCCAGGCGCGCACGCTGCTCACGCGCGCGGGCGAGCTGGAGGGCGCCGGCCGCGACGAGGACGCGCTCGCCTACCTGCGCAACGAGCGCGAGTTCCTCAACGTGCTGCTCGTCGAGCAGGACAACGGCGACTTCGCGCAGACGATCGTGCGCCAACTGCTGTTCTCCGCCTACCAGCACGAGCTGTACGGGGCGCTGCGCGCCTCCACCGACCCGGTGCTCGCGGGCGTGGCCGGCAAGGCGGTCAAGGAGGTCGCCTACCACCGCGACCACGCGCTGACGTGGACGCTGCGGCTCGGCGACGGGACGGACGAGAGCCGTGCGCGCATGCAGCGCGCGCTCGAGCGCCTGTGGCCATACGCCGGCGAGCTGTTCGAGGCCGACGCGCTGACCGACCGCCTCGCCGCCGACGGCGTCGCGGTCGACCCGGCCGCGCTGCGGCCCGCATGGGAGGCGTTCGTGCTCGACGCGCTGGCGCGCGCGACGCTCACGCTCCCGCAGGACGACTGGCACCCGACCGGCGGCCGCGCCGGCCGCCACGAGGAGGCGCTCGGCCTGCTGCTCGCCGAGCTGCAGCACGTGCACCGCAGCCACCCGGGGGCGACATGGTGAGCGTGCAGGAACGGCTGGAGCGGGTGCAGGAGCTCGTCGCGGCGGTCCCGGACCCGGAGATCCCGGTCGTGACGATCGAGGACCTCGGGATCCTGCGCGACGTCGCCGCGACGTACGACGGCCGCATCGTCGTGACGCTCACGCCGACGTACTCCGGCTGCCCGGCGATAGATCCGATCCGCAATGACGTCGAGCGGGCGGTGAGCGATGCCGGCATCGCCGACGTGGAGGTGCGCCTCCAGCTCGCCCCCGCCTGGACGACGGACTGGCTGAGCCAGCCGGGCCGCGCGAAGCTCGAGGCGTACGGCATCGCGCCGCCCGCGCCGGTCGCGGGCAGCGGCTGCCCGATCGTCGACAGCACGCCGCGCTGCCCGCGCTGCGGCTCGCGCGACACGCGCCTGCTGAGCCGCTTCGGCGCGACGCCGTGCCAGGCGCAGCACGCCTGCAACGACTGCCTCGAGCCCTTCGACGCCTTCAAGTCGCTTTAGATGGATACCGCGGCAGGCGACGGGTCCGCGGCCGCGGGCGCGCACACAGTCCACCCGCTGACTGTCGCCGCGGTCGAGCCGCTCACCGACGAGGCGGTGAAGATCACGTTCGCGGTGCCGGCGGAGCTGCGCGGCGCATTCCGCTTCGCGCACGGCCAGCACGTCGCGATCGTGCGCCGCGAGGACGGCGAGGAGGTGCGCCGCAGCTACTCCGTCTGCTCGCCGGCCGGCGGCCCGCTCAGCATCGGCGTCAAGCGGCTCGCGGGCGGGCGCTTCTCCGGCTGGGCGCAGCGCGAGCTGCGCGCCGGGGACGTGCTCGAGGTGCTCCCCCCGGCTGGGCGCTTCACCGTGGCGCTCGACCCCGCGCACCGCAAGCACTACGTCGCGATCGCCGCCGGCAGCGGCATCACGCCCGTCATCTCGATCCTCGAGACGGTGCTCGCCGCCGAGCCGCTCAGCCGCGCGACGCTCGTCTACGGCAACCGCACGGCCGCCAGCATCATGTTCCTCGAGGAGGTCGAGGACCTCAAGGACCGTCACCCGACGCGCTTCCAGCGCTTCCACGTGCTCTCGCGCGAGGCGCAGGAGGCCCCGCTGCTGCACGGGCGCATCGACGCGGAGAAGGTCCAGGCGCTCGTACGCGACGTGATCCCGGTCGAGACGGTCGACGAGTGGCTGCTGTGCGGGCCGCTCGACATGACCGACCACGTGCATGCCGCGCTCGTCGCCGGCGGTGCGGCGAAGGCGCGCATCCACCGCGAGCTGTTCCACGTCGGGGACGTCCCGGCGCCGCCGGCGCGCGCGGACGACAGCGCCGCACCGGGCCGTGCGGCGCACGTGACGATCGTGCTCGACGGCCGCACGTCGGTCTGCAAGGTCCACGAGCGCGAGCCGATCCTCGACGCGATCCTGCGCGCGCGGCCCGACGCGCCCTACGCCTGCAAGGGCGGCGTCTGCGGCACCTGCCGCTGCCGCGTCACCGCGGGCGAGGTGCGGATGGATCGCGCGTACGCGCTCGAGGACCACGAGCGTGACGCGGGGATCGTGCTCGCCTGTCAGGCGCATCCCGTGAGCGAGCGCGTCGCGCTCGACTTCGACGCCGCATGACGACGCCGCTCGGGGTCGTCGGCGCCGGCACGATGGGCGCCGGGATCGCGCAGCTCGGCTGCGTCTCTGGGCTGGCGACGCGGCTGTTCGACCCCGACGCGGCGGCGCTCGCGCGCGGCGTCGAGCAGCTCGAGCGGGCGCTCGCGCGCAGCGTCGAGCAGGGACGCCTGACGGACGCCGACGCGCGCGCGGCACGCGCGCGGCTGGAGCCGGTCGACGCGCTCGACGGCCTCGCCGGCTGCGGGCTCGCGATCGAGGCCGCGCCGGAGCGCCTGGAGCTCAAGCAGCGGCTGATGGCCGACCTCGCGCAGGCGTGCGGGCCCGAGGCGGTGCTCGCGACGAACACCTCCTCGCTGCTCGTCAGCGCCGTCGCCGCGGGCGCGCCGCGCCCCGAGCAGGTCGTCGGGATGCACTTCTTCAACCCCGCGCCGGCGATGCGGCTCGTCGAGGTCGTCGCCGGCGAGCGCACCGGCGAGCGGGCGGTCGCGCTCGCGGTCGCGACCGCCGCGGCGATGGGCCGCACGGTCGTGCAGGTGCGCGACGGGATCGGCTTCCTCGTCAACCGCTGCGGGCGGCCGTTCGTCGGCGAGGCGAACCGGCTCGTGCTCGACGGCGTCGCCGACGTCGCGACCGTCGACCGCGTCTGCCGCATGGCGGGCGGCTTTCGCATGGGGCCGTTCGAGCTCGCCGACCTGATCGGCGTCGACGTGAACCACGCGATCGCGGCGTCGTTCTACGCGCAGAGCTTCGGGGAGCCGCGCTGGAAGCCGAGCCCGCTACAGGCGCGGCTCGTCGCCGGCGGGCTGCACGGGCGCAAGACGGGGCGCGGGTTCCACGACTACGCCACCGAGCGTCCGGCCGATCCGCCCCCGCCCGCGCCGGGCGGCGGCGCGGGACGCGCGGTGACGATCGGACCGCCAGGCGCGCCGCTCGCCGTCGCGCTCGCCGCGCGCGCGGCGGGCGCCGGCTTCCGCGTGCTCGGCGGTGATGCGGGAGCCGCGCCGCACGCGTGGCTGCGCGTGGACGCGAGCCCGGTCGCGGCGCCCGCCGACGCCGCGACGCCCGCCGCCGTCCTCTGCGCCGGTCGCGCGCCGAGCGCGCTCGCCGGGCCCGCGACGTGCCCCTTCTTCGCGCTCGCGCCGCTCGGCGCCGCCGTCGAGCTCGCCGCACTCGACGCGACGGGCGCGGAGGCGGAGGCGCGCACGCGCGCCTTCTTCGCCGCCTGCGGCCTCGCCACGATCGACGTCGGCGACGCGCCCGGCGGCGTGCTCGGGCGGATCGTCGCGCAGCTCGTCAACGAGGCCGCGTTCGCGCTCGCCGAGGGGATCGCCTCCCCCGCCGACGTCGACCTCGGCATGACGCTCGGCCTCAACCATCCGCGCGGTCCGGTCGCCTGGAGCGAGGCCGCGGGGCTCGAGACGCTGCTCGCGATCCTCGACGGGCTCCACGCCGAGCTCGGCGACGACCGCTACCGCGCGGCGCCGCTGCTGCGCCGGCTCGTGCGCGCCGGTCGCACGCTGCACGACGTCCCCCTCCCCCGATCCACGAGGTTCCCCGATGCCTGAAGCCGTCATCGTCGACGCCGTCCGCACGCCGATCGGACGCGCTGGCAAGGGCTCGCTGCGCGACGTGCGCGCCGACGAGCTCGCCGCCGTGCCGCTGCGCGCCCTTGCCGAGCGCAATCCCGCGGTCGACCTCGCGCAGACCGCCGACGTCCTCATGGGCGCCGCATACGGCGAGGGCGAGCAGGGCTACAACGTCGGGCGCAACGCCGCGCTGCTCGCCGGGATCGACGAGCGCGTGCCGGCGTGCACGATCAACCGCTTCTGCGCCTCCTCGCTGCAGGCGCTGCGCAGCGTCTTCCACGCGATCCGAGCCGGCGAGGGCGAGCAGTACGTCGCCGCCGGCGTCGAGGCCGTCTCGCGCATCGCCGGCGGCTCGCACACGCCGCCGCACCCGCTGCTCGACGGCTCCCCGGGCGCGATCACGAACGTCTACATCCCGATGGGCCACACGGCCGAGAACGTCGCCACGCGCTGCGGCGTCTCACGCGAGCAGCAGGACGCGTGGGCGCTGACCTCGCAGGCACGTGCGTCACACGCGCGCGACTCGGGCCACTTCGACGCCGAGATCGTCCCCGTCGACGTGCCGGAGCGCGTCGGCGAGGACGGCGAGGCGATCCCGGCGACGCGCGTGCTGCGCGACGACGGCCCGCGTCCCGGCACGACGCTCGAAGGGCTCGCCGCGCTGCGTCCCGCGTTCCGTCCCGACGGGACGGTGACCGCCGGCAACGCCTGCCCGCTCAACGACGGCGCGGCCGCGGTGCTCGTGACGAGCGACGCGCGCGCCGCGCGCCTCGAGCTCGCCCCGCGCGCGCGGATCGTCGGCTCGACCGTCGTCGCGCTCGACCCGGCCTACATGGGGCTGGGCCCGATCCCCGCGATCCGCGCGCTACTGTCCCACGCCGGGATGACGGTCGCAGACGTCGACGTGTTCGAGATCAACGAGGCGTTCGCGGCGCAGGTCGTCCCCTGCATGGACGCGCTCGGGATCCCCGCCGAACGGCTGAACCCCTTCGGCGGCGCGATCGCGCTCGGCCATCCCTTCGGCGCCACCGGCGCGCGCATCATGACGACGCTGCTGCACGACCTCGATGCGCTCGACGGCACGTTCGGCGTCGAGGCGATGTGCGTCGGCGGCGGGATGGGCCAAGCGATGCTCGTCGAGCGGCTGCGGTGAGCGACGCCGGTACGCGGCTCGCGACCGACCCCGCGCCGCTGCGCGCCTGGGTCGACGAGCTGGGCGCGATCGGCGCCGACGCCGCGGGCGGCACCACGCGCGTGGCGTGGAGCCCCGCGCTGCGCGCGGCGCTCGACTGGCTCGCGGCGACGTGCGCGCGCCTCGGCCTCGCGGTCCACGAGGACGCCGCCGGCAACCTGTTCGCGCGCTGGGGACCGGACGGCGACGACGCGGTGCTCGTCGGCTCCCATGCCGACACGGTCCCGCAGGGCGGGCGCTTCGACGGCGCGCTCGGCGTGCTCGCGGGGCTCGAGGCGGTGCGGCTGCTGCGCGACGCCGGCTACGAGCCGCGACGCGCGATCGTCGTCGCGGCGTGGATGGACGAGGAGGGCACGCGCTTCAAGACGCCGACGCTCGGCAGCCGCGCGTTCGCCGGCCACGACCTCAGCGCGCTCGCGGGCGCGACCGACGCGGACGGCGTCACGCTCGCCGACGCGATGGCGAGTTGGGGCCGCGACGTCGCACGGCTGCCGGAGGCGCAGGGCGTCGACGGCATCGCCGCCTGCCTCGAGCTGCACATCGAGCAGGGCCCGGTGCTCGAGGAGGCCGGCGTCGAGCTCGGGCTCGTGACGCAGATCGCCGGCCTGCTCGGCCTGCGCGCCACGTTCACCGGCACGGCCGCGCACGCCGGCGCGACGCCGATGGGGCGCCGCCGCGACGCGCTGAGCGCCGCCGCACGCGCGATCGTCGCGCTCGAAGACTGGGCCGCCGGCCGCGAGGACGTGCCGGTGACGGTCGGGATCGTCGAAGTCCTGCCGGGCGGCTTCAACGTGATCCCGGGCGAGTGCCGCTTCACGATCGACGTGCGCGCGCAGAGCGAGCAGGCGCTCGACGCGGCCGAGCAGGCGGTGCGCGCCGCGCTCGCCGACGCCGCCGCGCACGGCGGCGTCGAGCACGCGGTGCAGCGCACGCACCGGCTCGCGCCCGTGCCGCTCGACCCGGAGCTGACCGCCGTCCTCGCGCGCGGCGCAGCGCGCGAGGGCGCCACGACGCTCGCGCTGGCGAGCGGCGCCGGCCACGACGCGATGCAGCTCGCGCCGCTCGTCCCGACCGCGATGCTGTTCGTCCCGAGCGACGGCGGGCTCAGCCACAACCCCGCCGAGCACACCTCGCCCGCGGCCTGTCACCTCGGCGCGCGCGTGCTCGCGCACGCGCTGCGCGAGCTCACGTCCTGACGGGCGCCCGCAGCAGCTCGCGCGCGATCACCAGCCGCTGGATCTGCGACGTGCCCTCGTAGAGCTGCATGATCTTCGCGTCGCGGAACAGCTTCTCGACCGGGTAGTCCTTGATGAAGCCGTAGCCGCCGTAGATCTGCACGGCGTCGGTCGTGATCCGCATCGCGGCGTCGGCCGCGAAGCGCTTGGCGTGCGAGGACTCGAGCGTGCCTGCGGCGCCGCCGTCGATCAGGCGGGCCGCATTCCATGCCATCAGCCGCGCGGCGTGGATGTCGGTGGCCATGTCGGCGAGCAGGAACGCGATCGCCTGGTGCTCGGCGATCGGCTTGCCGAACTGGACGCGCTCGAGCGCGTAGTCGCGCGCGAAGTCGAACGCCGCCTGCGCGATCCCGACCGCCATCGCGGCCGTCGTCGCGCGCGTGTGGTTGAGCGTCTCCATCGCGATGCGAAAGCCGTCGCCCTCCTCGCCGAGCAGGTTCGCGGCCCGGATCTCGACGTCCTCGAACGTCAGCATCGCGGTGTTCGAGGCGCGCTGGCCGAGCTTGTCCTCCTTGCCGGCGACGACGACGCCGGCGTCGCGCGGGACGACGAACGCCGAGATGCCGCGCCGACCCGCGCTCGGGTCGGTCTTCGCGAAGAGCGTGTACCAGTCGGCGTAGCCGCCGTTGGTGATGAAGCACTTCGCGCCGTTGAGCACCCAGCTCCCGCCGACGCGCGTGGCGTGCGTGCGCATGCCGGCGACGTCGGAGCCGGCGTCCGGCTCGGTGAGCGCGAAGGAGGCGAGCAGCGGCGCCTCGGTCAGCGCGCCGACGTAGCGGCGCTTGAGCGCGTCGGAGCCCGCGAGCAGGACGGGCGTGTATGCGAGCGTGTTGTTGATGATCGAGGTCGAGATCCCCGAGCAGCCCCAGGAGAGCTCCTCGCCGATGATCGCGCCGTCGAGCTGGCTCGCGCCCGCGCCGCCGAGCTGCTCCGGGACGTCGGGGTTCATCAGCCCGACCTCCCAGGCGCGTGCGATCTGCTCGCCGGGCCAGTCGCCCGCCTTGTCGTACTCCCACGCGACCGGCCGCAGCTCGCGAGCGGCGAAGTCGCGGGCCATCTCGCGCAGCGCGCGCTGCTCGTCGGTCAGGTCGAGGTCTGGCATCGGGGCTCCCGTTCGCGTCGGTTCCGCCGGACACGGTAAACTACCGAACGATCGGTCGTACTGACGCCATGCCCGCTTAGCACAGGAGCCCCACGCGATGACCGCCACGCCCCTCTCCGTCGAAGCCGTGGAGCTGGCGCTCCGCATCCCGGCCGCCCCGCAGCTCGCGCCCGACGGCCAGCGGATCGCGTACACCGAGATGCGCAGCGACCCGGCGCGCGAGGACTACGTCGTCGAGGTCGTCGTGCTCGCAGCGGACGGCGAGACGTGGAGCGAGCAGGCGCGGTTCGCCGGCGCGCTGCCGTGCTGGAGCCCCGACGGCGCGCGGCTGGCGTTCTCCGCCGCAGCCGCGGACGGGGGCGGCATCTCGCTGTGGAGCCCCGACGGCGGCGAGGTCGAGCGGCTGGTCGCCTCCGAGCGCGCGCTCAGCCGGCTCGCCTGGAACGCGGCCGGCACCGCCCTCGCGTTCGTGCGCCGCCAGCAGGTCACGCGCGAGCCGCACGAGCCGATCGTGCTGCAAGAGGCCGGCTACCGCTTCGACGCGCGGCCGATCCCGCTCGACGGCGACGAGCTGTGCGTCGTGCGGCTGGCCGCCGGCGAGGTCGAGCAGCTCGTCGCCGAGCCGCAGCTGATCCGCTCGATGGCATGGAGCCCGACCGCGGACGTGATCGCCTACTGCGCCGGGGTCCACTACCACCGACCCTTCCCGGCGTACCTCGTGACGATCGACGGCGTCAGCCGCCGCCTCACGAGCGCGGAGTCCGAGTGCGAGTCGCTGACGTGGCTGCCCGACGGCCGCTCGCTGCTGATCGGCGGCAAGCCGGTCGCGCAGACCGTCGGCATCCGCCACCTGCTGCACGTCGACGCCGAGAGCGGCGCGACGACGCGGCTCGCCGCCGACCTCGACCTCGAGGTGTGGCTGCCGATGAACGGCTACCCGGGCACCGACCCGGTGCTGACCCCGGACGGCCGCTCGGTGCTGTTCACCGCGTTCGACAGCTGCGAGGTGCCGCTCTACCGCGCGTCGCTCGACGGGAGCGGCCCGACCGAGCGCTGGCTCGGCGAGCACTTCGACTGCATCGGCAGCGTGTCGATCGCCGCCGGCCGCATGGCGACGACGCGCGCGACGCCGGACACGATGGGCGAAGTCGTGCTCGGCACCCCCGAGGACACCGAGCTGCGCGAGCTGACGCGCTGCTCGCGGGGACTCTTCGACGACTTCGCCAAGGCCGAGCAGCGCGCTTTCACGACGCAGGACGGGACCGAGGTGCACGGGATCCTCTGGCGGCGCGCCGACCTCACGGGCCCGCAGCCGCTCGTGGTCAACATCCACGGCGGCCCGCACGGAGCGTTCCGCGGCGCGATGCAGCCCGGCGGCCTGTTCACGCTCGAGCTGGCTGCGCGCGGCTGGAACGTGCTGGAGATGAACCCGCGCGGCAGCACCGGTCGCGGCGACGCGTTCTTCTGCGGCGTCAACGAGGGCTGGGGCACGAAGGACCTCGACGACTTCCTCACGCCGCTCGACGCGCTGATCGAGGAGGGCCTCGTCGACCCCGCGCGGTTGGCCGTGACGGGGCACAGCTACGGCGGCTTCATGACGAGCGTGCTCGTCTCGCAGACCGATCGCTTCGCGGTCGCGGTGGCGGGCGCCGGCCTGACCGACTTCAGCTCGATGTACGCGGTCGCCGCGGTCGGCATGGGCCTGCTGCACAACGAGCTGGGCGGGCCGCCGATGGGCCGCTGGGAGCTCTACGACCACCTCTCGCCGATCCGGCACGTCGAGCAGATCGAGACGCCGATCCTGTTCCTCCACGGCCAGGAGGACGGCATCGTCCCGCCGTATGAGGCCGAGGCGATGTTCTCGCTGCTGCGCGTGCTCGGCCGCGAGACGGAGCTCGTGCTCTACCCGCAGTGCGCGCACGGCTGGCTTGACTGGCCGCGCTGGGCGCGCTGGGACTACGACCGCCGCACGCTGGAGTGGTTCGAGCGCTACGTGCCCGGCGTTGGAGGCGCTCAGAGCAGCCCCATGCGGTAGGCCTTCGTGATCGCCTCGGCGCGGTTGCGCGCGCGCAGCTTGCTCAGCGCGCTCTGCCAATAGGTCTTGACGGTCGTCGGCGCGAGGAACAGCTCGGCGGCGATCTCGGCGTTCGTCTGGCCGACGGCGACGCGGCGCAGGATGTCGAACTCGCGCGCGCTGAGCGTGCCCGCGGCCTCCTTCGCGCCGGCGCCGGCGAGCGGCGGCAGCGCGCCGCCGTCGGCGACCGCGAGCAGCGCCTCGACGAGGTGCGTGCGGCTGACGTCCTTCACGAGGCAGCCGACGGCGCCGGCGGCGATCGCGGACGCGACGGCGAGATGCTCCGGGAAGGCGGTGAACAGCACGACCTTCGTGCGCGGCGCGGCCGCGAGCAGCGGCGCGACGACGTCGGAGCCGAGCTCCTCGTCGAGGCGCAGGTCCAGCAGCACCACGTCGGGCTGCAGCTCGCCGGCGAGCCGGCACGCCTCCTCGGCGCTCGCGGCCTGCCCCACGACCGACACCGGGCTCGACCGCAGCACCGTCGCCACGCCGGCGCTCACGACGGGATGGTCGTCGACCACCAGCACGGCCACGCGGGCATGCCCGCTGCCCACCGTGCCGGTGGTCGAGCCCATCGGGGCGCCGGTCAGACGCCGCCAGCTCGGTTGAGCGTGACGGTCTGCCAGTTCGTGTACTCCATCAGCCCGTGCAGCGAGTTCTCGCAGCCGATGCCGGACTCCTTGTAGCCCCCGAACGCCTGGTAGGGCGAGTACTGGTGGACCTCGTTGAGCCAGACGGTGCCGGCCTCCAGCTGCGCGCCGATCCGCTGCACCGCGTCGAGGTCCTTGCCCCAGACCGAGGCGCCGAGGCCGTAGCGCGTGTCGTTGGCGCGCGCGACGACGTCGTCCTCGTCGCGCCAGCGCAGCAGCGGCAGGATCGGCCCGAACGGCTCCTCGGCGACGATGCGCGAGTCCTCCGGCGGGTCGTCGACGAGCGTGACGGGGACGAACCAGCCCGCGGCGGAGGCGTCGACGTCGCCGCCGAGGACGATGCGGTGGCCGTTGGCCTTGCAGTCCTCGATGTACTCGAGCACCTTCTCGAACTGGGGCTCGTTCTGGATCGGGCCGAGGTCGGTGTCGGCCTCGGCGCCGTCGCCGACCTTGATCGTCTGCGCGAACGCGACGAGCTCGTCACGCACGGCGTCGTAGACGTCGTCGTGGACGTAGAGGCGCTTCGTCGAGTTGCAGAACTGCGCGTTGTTCTGGAACGCGGCCCAGAACAGCTTCGGCGCGATCTCCGCCGGATCGACGTCGCCCAGCACGATCGCCGGGTCGTTGCCGCCGAGCTCGAGCGTCAGGCGCTTCAGATTGTCGGCGGCGGAGCGCATCACGTGCTTCCCGGTGTCAGTGTGACCCGTGAAGGCGATCTTGTCGATGCCGGGATGGGCGGTCATCCAGCGGCCGAGGTCGTCGCCGCCGCTGACGACGGACAGGACGCCGGCGGGCAGCAGGTCGCGGCACAGCTCGCCGAGCTTGAGCGTGCACAGCGGCGTGAACGGCGAGGGCTTGACGACCATGCAGTTGCCGGTCACGAGCGCCGGCGCGATCTTCCAGACCGCGAGCAGCACCGGGAAGTTCCACGGCACGATCCCGCCGGCGACGCCGAGCGGGGTGAAGCGCGTCACGACGCGCCGCTCGTCGCTCTCCTCGACGACCTCGTCGGGCACCGACTGCTTGGCGATCTCGCGCAGCCACGCGACCGAGCCGAAGATCTCCCACTCGGCCTGCGGGCGCGACTTGCCCTGCTCGCGCGTCAGCAGCGCGAGGAAGTCCTCCGCGCGCTCCTCCATCCGGTCGGCGATCGCCGACAGCGCCGCCTGGCGCTCGGCGAGCGGCGTCGCGGCCCAGCCGGGGAACGCCCTGCGGGCGGCGGCGACGGCCGCGTCGAGCTGCGCGCGCGTCGCGTCGGGGACCTCCGCGATCACCGCCTTCGTCGCCGGGTTGTACGCCGGGACCGTCTGGTCGGAGCCGACGAGCTCGCCGTCGATCGTCATGAGGTAGTCGCGGTCGAAGTCGACCGCGCTGGACGGGCCGCCCTCCATCGTCGCGACGGACGCGTTCTCCAAGCTCACCGCTGCTCTCCTCTGCTCGTGCCGAACGAGCTTCGACCGTAGTCGG
Organism: Conexibacter sp.; assembly: GCA_035637995.1. Classification (GTDB taxonomy): domain Bacteria; phylum Actinomycetota; class Thermoleophilia; order Solirubrobacterales; family Solirubrobacteraceae; genus Conexibacter. The sequence goes on from DASRAV010000044.1 coordinate 20,563, forward strand.
GCCGGATGGGCGCGACTACCTCCGATTGGAGAGTCTCAGTCGAGCGTGCTCAGCTCGCGGCGCATGATCTTGCCGCTCGAGGTCGTCGGCAGCAGCTCGACGAAGCGGACCGAGCGCGGCAGCTTGTAGGCGGCGAGCTGCGGGCGGCAGTGCTCGACGATCTCCTCCTCGGCGACGCTCGCGCCGGGGCGCAGCACGACGTACGCGCGCGCCAGCTCGCCCTTGACGGCGTCCGCCTGGCGCCCGACGGCGACCATCGAGACGGCCGGGTGCGTCGCGATCACGCGCTCGATCTCCGCCGGGTAGACGTTGTAGCCGGCCGTGATGATCATGTCCTTCGCGCGGTCGACGACGAAGTAGTGGCCACTCTCGTCGACGCGCGCGACGTCGCCGGTGCGCAGCCAGCCGTCGGCGCCGAGCACCTCCGCAGTCGCCTCGGGCTTGCCGTGATAGCCGTCCATCACGATCGGGCCGCGCACCATCAGCTCGCCGGGCGTCCCCACCGGCTCGACCTTCCCGGGTTGCTCGAGGCTGCCGATCTGCAGCTCGATCCCGGGCAGCGAGACGCCGATCGAGCCGTGCACGTTCGGCGCGTGCAGCGCGTGCGTGGAGCCGAGCCCGGCGATCTCCGTCATGCCCCACAGCTCGAGCAGGGGTGCGCCGGAGCGCTGCTCCCACTCGACGATCGTCGCGATCGGCATCGTCTGGCCGCCGACGGTCGTGCGCGTCAGCGAGCCGAGGTCGCGCGTGGCGAGGTCGGGATCGGACAGCAGGCCGGCGTACATCGTCGGGACGCCCTCGAACAGCGTCGCGCGGTGACGCTCGATCAGCTCGAGCGCGGCACCCGCCTCGAAGCGCTCCATCAGCACGACGGTGCCGCCGGCGAGGAACATGCCGTTGATCGCGACGTTGCCGTAGACGTGCGCGGCGGGCAGCGCGGTGACCATCGTGTCCGCGGCGCTGCGGCAGTGCATCGTGGCGGTCAGGGCGCAGTTGAGCAGCACCGCGCGGTGGCTCTGCATCGCACCCTTCGGATGCCCCGTCGTGCCCGACGTGTAGCCGATCGAGCAGAGCGACTCCGGCGCGATCGCCGGCTGCGGCGGCGCGGCGACCGGCCGCTCGAGCAGCTCGTCGAAGGCGACCGCGCCCGGCGGGGGCGCGTCGAAGCAGATCAGCTCGCGCAGGCTCGGCATCTGCGCGCGGATCTCCTGCAACGGAGCGATCCGGTCGGGCGAGCCGATCACCGCGACCGCCTCGCAGTCGCCGACGACGAACGCCACCTCGGGCGGCGTCAGCATCACGTTGAGCGGGTTGACGACGGCGCCGGCCTTCAGCACACCGTGGTAGGCGACGATCCACTCCCAGCGGTTCTGCGCATAGAGCGAGACGCACTCGGCCGGCTGCACGCCGCGCGCGATCAGCGCGGCGGCGACGCGGTTCGAAGCGTCGTCGAGCTCGGCGTAGGAGAGCGTGCGCGCCGCGGTGACGAGCGCCGGCTTGGAGCCGAAGCGGCGCGCGCTCGCGGGCATGACGTCGCAGGGGCTGCGCATGACGCGACGCTACGCGCCGCGGCCCGGGACGCGCCACCTCCGAATGGAGGGTGTTCCGCCGCGAGACCGTCTCAGCCGGGCAGCCACGCGCGGAAGATCGTGCCGCCCTCCTCCGGCGACTCGAGCCGCAGCCCGCCGCCGAGGCGTGCCAGCCGGTCGACGGTCGCCCCGAGGCCGAGCCCGCCGCGCGTGCCCGGAGCGGGCGCGGGCCGCCCGACGCCGTCGTCGGTCACCGTCACCTGGACGCGCCCGTTGCCCGTGCTGAGCGCGAGTGCGACCGACGTCGCCTGCGCGTGCTTCTCGACGTTGAGCAGCGCCTCGCGGGCGGCGTCCACGAGCGCCTCGGTGCGCGTCGGATCGAGCGCGGGCAGCTGCGTCGCGAGCACGACGAACGAGACGGGGATGCCGCTGCGCTGCTCGAAGGCGCGGCAGTCGGCGCGCAGCGCGACGCTCAGCGCCAGCTGGCGCGGCGGCACGCTGAGCGCCTGCAGCGAGTCGCGCAGCGCCGAGGCGGCCTCCGCGGCGTAGCGCTCGATCCGCTCGGCCTGGCCGCGCAGCGCCGGGTCGGCGCCAAGGCCGCGCGAGAGGTCGTGGATGCCGGCCTGGATCGCGAACAGCATCGCCCCGACGCTGTCGTGCAGGCCGAGCGCGAGCGCGCGCCGATGCTCGTGGACGGCGGTCTCGGCGAGCCGCTCGGAGCGCTCGGCCGCCACGAGCGCCGTCGCGGCGCCGCGCGTCGCGCGCTCCAGCACCGTGCCGGCGCGGCTGCCGAAGGAGCCGGCGCGGCGGCGCCCGCCCCACAGCACGGCGAGCATGCGGCCGTCGGCGACGATCGGCGCGGCGATCATCGCCTCGATCCCCTCGCTCGCGACCTGCTCGTCGAAGTGGTGGGTGATGCGGCGCGAGCCGAAGTAGCGGTCGACCGCCTCGATCCGGCCGTGCGCGAAGACCTTGCCGCCGAGGCCCCACCCGCGCGGCACGACGAGCCCCTCCAGGACGCCGGTGCGAGTGCGGTGGAGATGGCGGACGACGAGCCGGTCGGCGTCGAGCGGCTCGGCGATCCAGACGACGTCGAGCTCGGCGCTCGCTGCGACCAGCGCGGCGCTGCGGCGCATGACCGCGTCGTGGTCCAGCAGCGCCGTGAGCTCCGCGAACGCCGCGTCGAAGGCCTCGAGCTGCTGTCGATCCATCGCGCTCCCGCCGAACGTGGGCTTGTGACTGTACCGTCTGGACGGTACAGTTGTCGAGGTTCGGCACCCGGGAAATCGAAGGAGACCGTCGTGGCAACAGCAGACCTCACCCGCGACCCGACCCTCGCCGAGCAGCTCGAGCACGGCCGCGCGCTGCCGTCGGAGTGGTACGTCGACCCGGCGATCTTCGAGCTGGAGCAGCGCCGCGTCTTCGGGCGCCACTGGCAGTACGCGGGCCACGTCGGCCAGGTCCGCAACCCCGGCGACTTCTTCACCTGCGAGGTCGGCAGCGTCCCGCTGCTCGTCGTGCGCGGCAAGGACGAGCAGCTGCGCGCCTTCCTCAACATCTGCCCGCACCGCCTGCATCCGGTCGCCGCCGGCGCCGGCAACCGCTCGAGCCTCCAGTGCCGCTACCACGCCTGGACGTTCAAGCTCGACGGCAAGCTCGCCGGGGCGCCGCGCTCCGAGCGCGAGGCGGCGTTCGACAAGCGCGAGCACTGCCTGACGCAGGCGCAGGTCGGCACGCTCGGCGAGCTGGTCTTCGTCAACGCCGATCCGCAGGCGCCGAGCCTCGAGGAGGCGCTCGGCGACTTCCCGAACCAGATCGCCGGCGCCGACGTCGACCTCGCCGCGCGCACGTACCGCGGCACGCGCCAGTTCGAGGTCGAGGCGAACTGGAAGGTCATCATCGAGAACTCGGTCGAGTGCTACCACTGCCCGACGATCCACCCGGGCATGAGCGCCGAGCTCGACATCGGCCCCGAGAACTACCGGATCGAGCACGGACCGGGCTGGTCGGTCCAGTTCGCGCCGGTCAAGGACGCGGCGCTGCCGCCCGAGCGCCGCGGCACGGGCGAGCTGATCGAGGACGTGATGGCGTACCTGTTCCCGACGACCGCGATCCTCGGCAACGTCCTCTCCTCGGAGGTGTTCGTCTTCTCGTGGCGGCCGACGAGCCCCTCGACGTGCGTCACGCGCGTCGACTGCTACAGCTCGCGCGGCAGCGACGACGCCGTCACCGAGGACGAGTTGTTCGAGGCGATCACGGCGCTGTACAGCCAGGACCTCGTGGTCGTGCGCGAGATCCAGCGCAACCACCGCTCCGGCGTCGCCCCGCGCGGGACGCTGCTCGTCGACTCCGAGGTCGCGATCCAGCAGTTCCAGCTCGCGGTCCACGCCGCCGTCGCCGGTCCTTGATCGCGGGCGCCGCCACCGACGCCGCAAGCCGCTACCGCAGCGTCCTCGGCATCCGGCACGCGCGCTCGCTCGTGGGCGCAGGGGTGCTGGGGCGGCTTCCGGCGGCGACGGAGGCGCTCGCGATGCTGCTGCTCGTGCGCGAGCGCTCCGGGTCGTTCGCCGTCGCGGGCGCGGTCAGCGGCGGGTTCGCGCTCGCGGTCGGTGTCTCCTTCCCGCTGCAGGGGCGGCTGCTGGACCGGCTCGGGCATGCCCGCGTCCTCAATCCGCTGTCCGTCCTGCACGTGCTGGCGCTCGGACTGTTCGTCGCGGCCGCCTACGGGGGTGTCGCTCCGGCCGTGCTCGTCGCGAGCGCGGCGACCGTCGGCGCCATGACGCCGGCGGTGCAGGCCGCGCAGCGCTCCGTCTGGCGCACGCTGCTCGGCGAGGACCAGACGTCGCTCGCGACGGCGTACGCGATCGACGCACTGCTGAGCGAGATCGCCTTCGTGCTCGGACCGCTGGTGGCCGCGTCGTGCGCAGCGCTCGGCGCACCGGTCGCTGCGCTCGCGTTCGGCGGCGTGGGGACGTTGGTCGGGACGCGCTGGTTCACCGCGCTGCCGCCGTCGCGCACATGGCGGCCCGGCAGCCGCGAGCCGGGGTCGCGGCGGGCGCCGATCGCCGTCGCCGGCGTGCGCACGGTCGCGTTGGGGGCGCTGCCGCTCGGCATGGCCTTCGGCGCGGTCGAGGTCGCGCTCGCCGCATACGGGCGCGCGCACGGCTCGGCGAACCTGGGCGGCGTGCTGATCGCGACGATCTCGTGCGGAAGCATCGCCGGCGGCCTGCTGTACGGCGCGCTGGCGCGCGGCGGCGGCGCGGTGCGCCGCTACGTCGGACTGCTCGTCGCGCTGCCGTTCACGCTCGGCATCCTCGCGATCTCGTCGGCGGTGTGGCTGATGCTCCTGCTGAGCCTGCCCGCCGGGATGGCGATCTCCCCGCTCGTCGCGGCGGAGAACGAGACGCTCAACCTCGTCGCGCCGGCCAACTCGGGGATCGAGGCCTACGCGTGGATCGTGACGATGATGGTCGTCGGCGGCGCGCTCGGCAGCGCCGCCGCAGGCGCGCTCGTGGAGGCGGACGGGTGGCGCGTGACGATGGTCGTGGCGTGCGCAGTGTCCACCGCCGGAGCGCTGCTCGTGCTGATGCGACGGAGGACGCTTGTCCCCGCGACGGCGTGAGTCCGAGGCACCGCGATCCGCGCGTGCCGTGGCTATAGTGGCCCGCCAGGTGCCCGGCGAGCAGATCGGCTGACGGCGTGGCTGGCGAGACGCGCGAGCGGCTGCTGCATGCGGCGACGACCGTCATCCGCACGGTCGGCATGTGCGCGCTCACGCTCGAGGCGGTCGCGGCCGAGGCGGGCGTCAGCAAGGGAGGGCTGCTCTACCACTTCCCGAGCAAGGAGGCGCTCGTCGACGGGCTGATCGAATGGTGGCACGAGCAGTTCGAGGAGTCCCTGAGCAGGACCGACGACGAAGGCTCGGGCGCCTTCGCGCGCGCGTACCTGCGCGCGAGCGCGCAGGGGGAGACCACGACGGACGAGCAGGCGACCGACCGCGGTCTGCTGGCGGTCTTCACCGGCCATCCGGACCGCCTCGATCCGGTTCGCCGCCGCTTCGAGGCCTGGCAGGAGCGCCTGCTGGCGGACGCCGCCGACGGCGTCGATGCGACGATCGTGCGCCTCGCGTCCGACGGCCTCTGGTTCGCCGACCTCTACGGGCTGGGAGCGCCGACCGAGGAGATGCGGCGCCGCGTCCTCGAGCGGCTCGACGCGATGACCCGGGCGACGTGACGGGCGTCGCAAAGCCCGTCACCGCCGACCGCGCGCGAGCGCGAGCACGAGCGCGCACAGCCACACCACGCCGAGGATCGCGAGCACGTGCACGCCGTAGCGATGGCTCGGCAGCAGCGACGGGTTGTTCGCGAGGCGCCCGGCGCCGGTGAGCACCGGCAGCGCGACGAGCAGCACGACGACGCTGACGATCAGGGCTCCCTGCAGCGGCGCCCGCACGCGCGCGGGCGCAAGCCGTACGAGCACGACGGAGACGAGCGCGACGAGCGGCAGGGCGATCCCGTCGTGCACGACGAGCCCGCCGAACAGCAGCTTCGCCCAGCTCAGGAGCGCGTCGCCGTGGACGTTGCGCAGCAGTCCCGCGACACCGAACGCGACGATCGCGAGCCCGACCGCCGCGGCGATCCAGAAGCGCACCCCGCCCGGCTCGCCCCGCTGGGGGCGCGTGGGAGCGCTCACGTCACCACCATCCGCGTGACCCACTTCGTCTGCTGCACGCCGGGACGGTCGGGGGCGATCAGCCGACACGGGTAGCCGTGGTCGATGTGCAGCGGCTCGCCGCCGACGGCGAGCGCAAGCAGCGTGTCGCGGTCGCGCACGTGCGGCTCGTTGAGCTGGGAGCTGCTGTAGGCGCTGCCCCGCTGGAGCGAGTGGACGACGACGGTGCTGTGCTCCGGGTCTCCGCCCGCCAGCTCGACGAGGTCGCGGATCGGGACGCCGCTCCAGACCGCAGCGCTGCTCCACCCCTCGACGCACGCGATCGCGAGGTGCGCGCTGTGCTGCGGCAGCGCCAGCAGTTGCGCGCGGCTCAGCTCCAGCCGGCGCGCCACGCGGCCCTCGACGACGAGCCGGAACCGCACGTCCATCGCCAGCTCCACGACGCCGGCGCCGCTTGCGGACTTGTTGACGGGGATCCCCTGCGGCCCGGCGTCGGGACGGCGCGGCGCGAGCAGCGCGAGGCGTCCGAGCGGCCTGAACGTCTGCCCGACCGTCGTGAGCGTGACGACGCCCGCCGCCGCGGCGACGGCGGCGAGGAAGCCACGGCGGTCGAGGCCGCTGCCGGCAGGTTGGGGCGCCTCCCGCGCGGCACGTCCGAGCGAGCGGCGCGCAATCGTCCACTTCGCGCCGACGTGCGCGACGAGCGCGCCGATCACGATCCACGCCGTCCAGTAGTGGACGACCGGGAAGTCGAACAGCCACGGCCGCCAGTGCGCGCCGTTGGCGAGCCCCGTGCCCAGCTGGAAGAGGCTGCCCGCGACGAGCGGCACCAGGCTGATCCGCTCGACCGCGTGCGCGACGTTGCGCAGGGGCGGCCACGTGAACAGGCGCGGATAGACGGTCCACAGCTTCGCGAGCAGCAGCGGGACCGCGAGCGTGCCGGCCGCGACATGGGTGCCCTGCGTCACGCGGTAGAGCCAGCCGGGGCTGGCCGGCATCGAGAGGAAGCCGAGGTCGAGCGGATGCTGCGCGAACTGGGTGATCAGCCCCGTGAGGAAGCAGACCACGAAGCTGATCCCGAGCGCGATCCCGAGCAGCGTCGCGGTGCGCTCGTCGTGCAGCCGCTGCGCTACCGAGCGACGAGGGCGGCGAACCATCGCCCGGACGCCTCCCACACGTCGGAGACCGCGAGCCCGGTCCCGGCGGCCAGCGCCGCGACGCCGTCGACGCCGACGCGTGCCCACGTGAACCAGTCGCTGACGCGCCCGCCGGCCTCGAGCCGCAGCTCCTCGGAGCCTGTCGGCGCACCCGGCGGGTCCAGCTCGACGAGCACGGCGGCGCCCGGTGCGACCAGCGTCGCCAGCCGGCACAGCAGCGTGTGCGGGCAGCCGCCGATGCCGACGTTGCCGTCCAGCAGCAGCGCGCTGCCCCACCGGCCGGCGCTCGGGATGCGGTCGAACACCGACGCCTCGACGACCGGCGCTCCGCGTCGCCGCGCATGCGCGATCGCAACGCTGGAGATGTCGATCCCCAACGCCAGCATCCCGCGCTGGGCGAGCGCGAGCACGTGGCGTCCCGGGCCGCAGCCGACGTCGAGCACCGGCGCCGCCGCCCGCGCGAGCACGTCTTCGTCGGCGGCCGTGAGCGGCCCGAGCCAGCACTGCAACGGCAGCGGCGAGCCGGAGCCGTCGCGGCGCCGCGCCCACAGCTCGGGCGCCTCGCCGCTGAGCGCGGCCGCGTAGAGGTCCAGCGCGCTCGGCGCGAGCGTCGTCGTGCTCATGCGCTCGCGGCTGCCGGCGCGGCGGTGTGTCCCAGCTCTGCGAGCGCTGCGGCGAAGCGCCCGCGCGGCGCGAGGGCGGCGGCGGCGTGCGCGTCCTCGATGCGGTCGACGTCGCGCAGCGGCGGCAGCTCGTCGACGGCGAGGCCGCGCGCCCGCAGCCGCTCGCGCTGGATGCGGCAGGTGTGCGGGACGCTCATCGGCACGTCGGCGAAGACGCGCGCGTCGGCGCGGTGCAGTCCGATCGCCCAATAGCCGCCGTCCGGTGCCGGGCCGAGCACGGCGCGACCGGGCGCCAGCAGCGCAAGGCCACGCGCGAGCAACTGCGGCGTCACGTGCGGGGTGTCCATGCCGATCAGCAGCAGCGGTCCGCCGCCGGCGTCCGCGAACGCGTTGGCGAGCCGCTCGCCGAGGTCGGCGCCGCGCTGTGCGATCGACGCGAAGCCCGGCGGCACGACATGCTCGCCGTCGAGCACGAGCAGCCGCCGCGCGACGTCGGTGCGCGCAACCGCGTCGAGGGTGTCCTCCAGTGCCGCGGCGGCGAGCCGGGCGGCGCCGTGCGGGGTGCAGGGCGGGCACAGCCGCGTCTTGCTGCGGCCCGGCGTGGGCGCCTTCGCGATCACGGCGATCGCGCTCACCGCAGCACCGCCGCCATGTCGCGCGTGGCGCGCAGCGTCCCGCGCACCGACCCCGTCACCTTCGACCTGCCGCCGGCGCGCGGGTGGTAGGCGACCGGGACCTCCTCGATGCGCCAGCCGGCGGCGGCGGCGCGCACGACCATCTCCAGCGGCCAGCCGAAGCGCCGGTCGCGCAGCTCCAAGTCGAGCAGCGCCGCGCGCCGCGCAGCGCGCATCGGGCCGATGTCGCGCATCGCGCCGCCGGTGCGGCGCCGCACCTCGCGCGCGAGCAGGCGATTCCCGACCCGCGCGTGCAACGGCCAGGCGCCACGGCCCGCCGGCCGGCGCGCGCCGAGCATCAGGTCCGCGGTACCCGCCGCGACGGGGTCGGCGACGGTCGGCAGCTCGCGCGGGTCGAGCGAGCCGTCGCAGTCCATGAAGCAGACGACCTCGGCGCGAGCGGCTGCGATGCCGGCGTGGCAGGCGGCGCCGAAGCCTCGGCGCGGCTCGGCGACGACGCGGGCGCCCAGCGCCGCGGCGATCTGCGCCGAGTCGTCGGTCGAGCCGTTGTCGACGACGATCGGCTCGTAGCCGGCCGGGACGCGCTCGAGCACCCACGGCAGCGACGCGGCCTCGTCAAGCACCGGCAGGATCAGATCGGGCACCGAGCCAACCTATGGCGAGGTTCTTACAGGTCGGTGAACATCGCCGGGAGGACGGCCACGGACGATCGGATCGCGGCTAGCGTGCCGGCCGTGCACGCCACGATCGCAGCCCCACGCCGCGCGCTCGGCGCCGGGCCGGCGCTTGCCGCGACCGCGGTCCCGCTCGCCGCGTGGGCGCTGCTGATCGTGCTCGCGCGGATCGTCGGCGAGCGCCTCTATCACGCCGACTACCTGATCCGCATCGGCAATCCGCCGCTCGTCGGCACGGCCGACCTGCACGTGCACGCCGGGATCCTGCCCGCAGTCGCGGTCGCCGCCTCAGCGGTGTGGTGGAGTCCGCGCCTCGCCGGCCGGCTGCGCGAGCGCCGGCTGCTCGCCGCGGCCTACGGAGGTGCGCTGCTGTGGCCGGCGCTGCTGGCTGCGAGCGCGGGCCCGAGCGCGATCCCGGCGCCGCTCGCCAGCCGCTACGAGTACCTGCACGACGTCGCCCGCGTCGGCTCGCCGGGCTCCTTCCTGTCGCACTTCACGACGCAGTTGCCGACGTATGCGACGCACGTCAAGGGACACCCGCCGGGGATGGTGCTCGTGCTGTGGACGCTGGACCGCGTCGGGCTCGGCGGCGCGACGCCGGCCGCGATCCTCGTGCTGCTGGTCGGCGCGCTCGCGGCGCCCGCCGTGCTGCTCGCGCTGCGCGAGCTGGCCGGTGCGGCGGCGATGCGCACCGCCGCGCCGTTCGTCGCGCTCGTGCCGGGAGCGGTCTGGATCGCGACGTCCGCCGACGCGCTCTTCATGGGCGTCGGCGCCTGCGGGATCGCGCTGGTGGCGCTCGCGACGAGCCGGCGCGGCGCGCGCGGCGACGGGCTCGCGCTGGCCGGCGGACTGACGCTGGGCGCGCTCCTGATGCTCACGTACGGCGCCGTCCCGCTGGCCGCGATCGTGCTGGCGATCGCGCTGCACCGCCAGCGGATGCGCCCGCTGCTGCTCGCCGCCGCGGGCGTCGCCGTCGTGCTCGCCGCCTTCGCGGTCGCAGGCTTCTGGTGGCTCGACGGGCTGCACGCGACACGCGCGCTGTACGCCTCCGGCGTCGCGAGCCGCCGACCGTATCTCGCCTTCCTGCTGATCGACCTCGCCGCGCTCGCGCTCGCGACCGGCCCCGCGCTCGCCGGCGGACTCGCGCGGCTGCGCGGGTCCGCCGCCCGGGTGCTGCCGGGCGGCGCGCTCGTCGCCGTCGCGCTCGCCGACCTCAGCGGCCTCTCGCGCGGTGAGACCGAGCGCATCTGGCTCCCGTTCGTGCCCTGGCTGCTGACCGCGACCGCCGCGCTCCCGGCGCGCCGCCAGCGCGGCTGGCTCGCGGCACAGGTGGCGCTCGCGCTCGCGCTGCAGGTGGGGATCCGCACGCCATGGTGAGGCCGGGGGGCGTGCCCGTCGGTCCGTGGAGCGTCCGCCCATGACCCGCGTCCTCGTCACCGGCGGCGCCGGCTTCATCGGCTCGCACGTCGCCGACGCGCTGCTCGCCGACGGCCACGAGGTCGTCGTGCTCGACCGCGAGGCCGGCCACGCACCCGACGGCGTCGAGACGATCCGCGGCGACGTGCGCGACCCCGACGTCGTCGCGCGCGCGCTCGCGGGCGTCGAGGCGGTCAGCCACCAGGCCGCGAAGGTCGGCCTCGGCGTCGACCTGCTCGACGTCGCCGACTACGCCTCCGAGAACGACGTGGGCACCGCGATCCTGCTGCGGGAGCTGGCGCGACGGCGCTTCGCGGGGCGGCTCGTGCTCGCCTCCAGCATGGTCGTCTACGGCGAGGGCCGCTACGCCTGCACGCGGCACGGCCTCGTCCCGGCGCCGCCGCGCGCCGTCGAGGACCTCGCCGCCGGGCGCTTCGAGCCGTGCTGCCCACGCTGCGGCGAGCCGCTCGCGCCCCAGCCGGTGCCCGAGGACGCCGCGAGCGACCCGCGCAACGTCTACGCGGCGACGAAGCTTCACCAGGAGCACCTCGCCGCCGTCTTCGGCCGCGAGCTCGGCGTGCCCGTCACCGCGCTGCGATACCACAACGTCTACGGCCCGCGGATGCCGCGTGACACCCCGTACGCCGGCGTCGCCGCGCTGTTCGCCGACGCCTTCGCCGCCGGGCGCGCGCCGCGGGTCTTCGAGGACGGCGGTCAGCTGCGCGACTTCGTGCACGTGCGCGACGTCGCGCGCGCGAACGTGCTCGCGCTGACGCGCCCGGAGCCGGCCCCGGGCGCGTACAACGTCGCGAGCGGGACCCCGCGGACGGTCGTGCAGCTCGCCGCCGCGCTGCACGCCGCGGTCGCGCCGGACGGTCCGGCGCCGCAGGTGACGGGCGAGTTCCGCCTCGGCGACGTGCGCCACGTCTTCGCCTCCCCGACGCTGGCCGCCGCGACGCTCGGCTTCCGCGCGCAGGAGGAGTTCGCCGACGGGATCGCCGAGTTCGCGGCCGTCCGCGCGTGAGCGCCGCTCAGTCCCAGGCGACGTGCGAGCCGACCGGCGCCAGCTCGCCGCCCTCCACCCGCGTCACCGCCGCGGTCAACGTGCTCGCCAGCACGTCGCCGCTGGCAGCGATGTTGCGCATCAGCTCCTCGACGGGCGTCGGCTCCGGCATCACGCCGTTCGCGTAGTCGGTCGCGTAGCCGAGCAGCGCGAACGGCAGCCCCGCCTCGCCGGCGAGCACCGTCTCCGGCCCCGCCGTCTGCGATACGGCGCTCACGCCCGCCCGTTGCAGCATCCGGATCTCACTGCGCGCGTTGAAGCGCGGCCCGTCGACGTGGCCGTAGCAGCCGCCGTCGCGGACCGCATGACCCGCCTCCCGAGCACCGTCGAGCAGCGCATCGCGCAGCGCGCTCGAGAACGGCCGATCGAAGATCCAGTGCCCGCGCCCCGGCGCGCCCGACTCGGTGTGCAGCGTGCAGAGCGAGCCGTCCGGCAGCCGGTTCGAGGGAAAGTGCAGGTCGTCGAAGACGACGAGCGAACGCGGCGCCAGCTCCGGGTCGAGCGAGCCGCACACCGTCACCGCCAACACCGCATCGACCTCCCGCGCTGCGAGCGCGAGCATGTTGGCCTGGTGCGTGACGTGGTTGCTGACGCGCGCATGGCCCGGCAGATGGCGCGAGACATGCAGCACCTCCACCCCGGCGAGGCGCCCGGCCGTCACCCCGACCTCCCCGAACCGGGTCGTCACCGACTCCGTGCCTCCAGCCTCCAGCCCCGGAAGCGCGTACGTCCCCGAGCCGGTGATGATCCCCACGCGCACGGCGAGCAGGCTACGCGATCGAGCCGGATGAACGACCCTCAGCGTCCGCGCTGAGATCCGACGCGGTACTTCAGGTGGACGACGCCGGGCGCCTCGACCGCTCGGACCTGCTCCAGCGACAGCTCGGGACCGACGCCCTCGAACAGCCGGGCCCCGCCGCTCAGCACCAGCGGGACGACGTTCAGGTCGAGCTCGTCGACGAGCCCGGCCGCCAGGTACTGGTTGATGACGTCCGCACCGCCGCCGATCGTGACGTCCTTGCCGGCGGCGGCCGCCCGGGCCTGCTCCAGGGCCGCCTCGATCCCGTCGGTGACGAACGTGAACGTCGTGTCCGAGAGCGTGAGCGGGTCGCGCTCGTGGTGGGTGAGCACGAAGACGGGCATGTGGAACGGCGGGTCCTCGCCCCACCAACCGGGCCAGGGATCCTCGCCCCACGGGCCGGGCCCGCCGCCGAACATCCCCCGGCCCATGATCTGGGCGCCGACGTTCGCCAGCGCCTCCTCGACGACCGGCGTGCTCTCGTTCTCCACTCCGCCGCCCCTGCCGTGGAGCTCCTGGAAGATCCTCAGGGCGAACGCCCAGTCGTGGAGGCGTCCGCCGCCCTCGCCGAGCGGATGCTCCTCGCTCTGGTTGGGGCCGGCGACGTAGCCGTCCGCCGAGACCGTGATGTAGACCCGCAGCTTGCTCGTGTTCATGGCAGCTCGCCTATCCCGTTCGGGTCGGCCTCAAACTACAGAGGACCCCTTCTACGCGCTCCTCGGGGTGATCGCTCGTCTCATCGGGTAGAGGGCTCAGAGAGGCCCCGTGACCGAAGGAGAATCGGGATGGGAAAGCTGATCGCGACCACGCAGGCCACCGTCGACGGCGTCATCGACCCGGTCGGCGAGTGGGTGCGGCCGGACGGAGACCACGGCGACTACTCGTTCGAGCGTCAGGCGAGATCCAGCGGGCTGGTGCTGGGCCGCAAGACCTACGAGGGGCTGGCGGGATATTGGCCGAGCCGGTCGGGCAAATGGGCGGACATGGTCAATTCGATGCCGAAGTACGTCGGGTCCAACACCCTGTCCGGCGATCTCGCGTGGAACGCGACCCTGCTCGACGGGGACCTCGAGGACTCGATCCCGAAGCTGAAGGACGAGGTCGACGGTGACCTGTTCATGCACGGCAGCGGCGAGTTCGCGTACGCCCTCGCCGAGAAGGGCCTGGTCGACGAGTACGAGGTCTACCTGAACCCGCTCGTCTGGGGCGGGGGGAACGTCCACGTCCGTCAGCCAGCCAGGCGGGACTACCCGGATTCATAGCCTTCACGCGACGAGGTCGCCGGCGGCGGCGAGCGGGCGCGCTTGGAGACCCGGCGGCCAGGCTCCGCGATATGCGCGGAGCGGATGCGGGCATGCCGACGGCATGGCCCGAACGCCCGAGCAGGCGGAGCCCGAGGAGGCGCGGCGCGAGCGCCAGCTCGGCGAGCTGCTGGGCGAGCTGCGGGTCGCGATGCCGGGCGTGCAGCTGCTGTTCGCGTTCCTGCTCGTGGTGCCGTTCAACCAGCGCTTCGTGCAGACGAGCGGGTTCCAGCGCACCGTCTACGCGGTCGTGCTGCTGTGCGCGGCGTTCGCCTCCGCGCTGCTGATCGCGCCGACTGCCTACCACCGCGTGATGTTCCACCGTGGCGACCGTGCGCGGATGATCCGCACCGCGACGCACCTGGCGCTCGCCGGGCTCGCGTTCCTCGCGCTCGCGATGAGCGGCGCGGTGCTGCTCGTCACCGATTTCGTGTTCGGCACGCTCACGAGCGTGCTCTGCACCGCCGCGGTGTTCACGTCGTTCGCGTGGCTTTGGTTCGGGCTGGCGCTCGCGCGCCGTCTCAGGCGGTGACGCCTGCCGGTCGCGATCCGACGACGCTCGCGCAGGAAGCGCCGTCGACACCCCGAATGCCCGGGTGAGCTGCATGACGGAGCTGTTCGCCGACATCGAACCCGAGCCGCGGGGCCGTTTCGGCCGCGACGCGCCGTGGCTGCGACGGCTGCTGCTGGTCGTGTTCGCGGTACTCATCGCGCTCGTGCTCGGTGGCCTGACCGGCCAGGAGGCCATGCGCTCGGAGGCGGACGGCCCGCGTGCGCGACTCACGCTGTCGGCGCCGGACACCGTGCGCGGCGGGCTGCTGTTCCAGGCACGCGTCGAGATCCACCCGCGCGTGGCGATCGCGAAACCGCGGCTCGTCTTGGCGCGCGGCTGGCTCGAGGGCATGCAGGTCAGCTCGATCGAGCCGCAGCCGGCAAGCGAGACAGGCGTCCGCGGCAACGTGATCCTCAGTTACGACCGGCTCGCGCCGGGCGAGTCGATGACGATCTGGCTGCAGTTTCAGGTCGATCCCACGAACGTCGGCAAGCGCCCCGCCTTCGTCCTGCTGCTGGACGGGATGCGACCACTCGCGACGATCTCCCACACCCTCACCGTGCTGCCCTGATCCGTCATGGACCTCGTCTTGCGCGCCACCTTCGTGTTCTTCCTGATCCTCGTGGTCACGCGCGTCGTCGGCCGGCGCGAGCTGAGCTCGCTGGAGCCGTTCGACCTGATCCTGCTCGTCGTGATCGGCGACCTCGTCCAACAGGGCGTGACACAGAGCGACTACTCGCTCACCGGCGCGACGACCGTGATCGTCACGCTCGCGCTGCTGACCGTCGCGACTGCGTGGCTGAGCTTCCGCGTGCGACGGCTGCGCCCGCTGCTGGAAGGCGAGCCGATCGTGCTGATCGCCGACGGACACGTGCTCGAACGCACCCTGCGCCGCGAGCGCCTCACGCGCACCGAGCTGGAGGCGGAGGCGCGGCTCGCGAAGATCGGCTCGCTCGGCGACGTGCGCTTCGCCGTGCTGGAGACGAACGGCCGCATCAGCTTCTTCACGACGTAGCGGCGCAGCTCGTCACGGCTGCCACGACTGCCTCACCTTCACCTGCATTCAGCGCTCGGCACTGCCCTCCGGTTTTCACATACCGGCTCAGCGGTGGCAAAACGGCACGGGCGGCCGACACCGAGCGCTAAGAGGTGCAGCGCGACAGAAATGAACTGACCACGCTGCGGTCAGCGCAAGGTCGGGACGGGAGCGACGGGACTCGAACCCGCGACCTCTGGCGTGACAGGCCAGCGCTCTAACCAACTGAGCTACGCCCCCAACGGGGGCTGGAAGTATGGCACGCGGCGACTGGGGTCGGCGGTGCGGCGGGGACCGCACCGCCGACCGATCCACGAGCCGCTCAGTGCGCAGCCGAAGCGCGGCTTTCGCGGCACACGGTCAGGCCGAGCGCCGTCGCGCCCTCGTCCTCCTTGATCTGCAGCGCGGAGACCGTCTTTTCGTCCTGCTTGGAGACTCTCCCTCTCGCCTTGACGATCGTGACGAGGTGCGCGATCAGGTTGGTCCGCTGCGTCAGCGTGTTCTTGTACGCGGCGAAGCGCGTCTTCAATTCGTCGGGCGGCTCGAGCGCTTCGACGCCCTTGAGCTTGCCCCGCTGGTAGGCCTCGACCTTGTCGGCGAATGCCGCGATGCCCTTGCCTCTCGTCTTTTCGGCGTCCTTGCGGGCGGTCGCGCATGCGGCGTTCGCCTGCTTGACGAAATCCGCCTTGGACAGCGCGTCCCCCGACCCTCCGCAGCTGGCCAGCACAAGCGCAAGCATGACGACAAGCGCTCCGGCCATCGTGCGATGCATGGTTCCCCCTCCTGCAGCAAATGGTGTACCTGCACGGATCACACTACCTTCCAGCCAACTGCTGCCGCGACACTCGCTCGCCTCCTGGCTACCCAGCCAGTACGCTTGCGCGCATGAGCGTCGTCGCGCCCGAGCCGCTGTCGAGCAACCCCGTCCGTCGCATCCTCGCCGACCTGCACGCGGAGCGCACGGCGTCGGTCCCATACCCGCCCGGCCCCAGCGACTTCAACGTCGAGCGCACCTATCGCTTCGTGCGCGACCCGCTGTCGATCCTGCTGCCGCTCTACCACGAGCACGGCCCGATCTTCAGCATGCGCGTCTTCCACGGGCGCGTCGTGATGATGCTCGGTCCCGAGGCCAACCACTACATGACCGTCTCGCACGCGAGCAACTTCCTTTGGCGCGCGGGCAGCATGGGCGACCTGATCCCGCTGCTCGGAGACGGCCTGCTGACGATCGACGGCGACTACCACCGCCGCGCGCGCCGCATCATGCTGCCCGCCTTCCACCGCGAGCGGATCGCGGGTGCCTACGACACGATGGCCGAGGAGGCGCAGAGAGCGCTCGAGCAGTGGCGGCCCGGCCAGGTCGTCGACGTCTACCACTGGGCGCGCCGCCTCACGCTGCGCGTCGCGATGCGAGCGCTGTTCGGGCTCGACCCCGACGAGCAGGGCCGCGGCTCGCAGGCGGCGATCGACTTCGAGCGCGCGCTGAGCTTCTACGGCACGGACTTCGCCGTGCGCGTGATGCGCGGTCCGCGCACGCCATGGAACCGGATGCAGGCGGCGCGCAGGGCGCTCGATCGCATCATCTACGCCGAGATCGAACGACGCCGGCGCGAAGTGGTCGGGCCGATCTCCGAGCGGACCGACGTCCTGAGCATGCTGCTGGAGGCGCGCGACGAGGAGGACGGCTCGCAGCTGACCGATCGCGAGGTGCGCGACCAGGTGATGACGTTGCTGTTCGCCGGCCACGACACCTCGACCTCGACGATCAGCTTCATGCTCTATGAGCTGGCGCGTCATCCGGCCGCGCTCGCCAAGCTGCTCGAGGAGCAGGACCGTGTGCTCGGCGACGCGATGCCGACCGCCGCCGACCTGATGAGCGGGCTGCCGGAGCTCGAGATGGTGCTCGACGAGACGCTGCGTCTCTACCCGGCGGCATGGGTCGGCCCGCGCCGCTGCGTCGAGCCGTTCCAGTTCGGCGGGCACGAGGTGCCCGGCGGGGCCTATGTCAACTACAGCTCGTGGGCGAGCCACCGGCTGCCGGACGTCTGGCCCGAGCCCGAGGCGTTCGTGCCCGAGCGCTTCGCGCCGGAGGCGAAGGCGAAGCTCCCGAAGGGCGCCTACATCCCCTTCGGGGGTGGATCGCGCACGTGCATCGGCATGCGCTTCGGCCAGCTCGAGATCAAGGCGATCGTCACGCTGCTGCTGCAGCGCTTCCGGCTCGAGCTGTTCCCGGGCCGCACGCTGACCGTGCGCCAGATGCCGACGCTGAGCCCCCGCGAGCCGCTCGAGATGATCGTGCGTGAGCGCGGCGTCCCCGCGGGCCTGACCGGCTAGCCGTCCGCTGCCGAGGCAGCGATGGGCGGTGCTGGTCTCGAACCAGCGACCTCGTGCTTGTAAGGCACGCGCTCTACCAGCTGAGCTAACCGCCCGCAGCTTGCAGATGGTAGCCGCGCTGCGCGCGAGCGGAGCAGGGAACCGCTACCGCGCGTCAGCGACGAAGCCCCGCCGGCGGCGGGGCTTCGGAGGTACCCCCAGGGAGAATCGAACTCCCGCTGCCAGCGTGAAAGGCTGGCGTGCTGACCGCTACACCATGGGGGCAGGGGGATGGCTGTGGGGCTCGGCGTCCTCGGGACATTGTGCCGCGCTGCGTGCGACCATGCACGGGCGCGTCTAGCTCATCGGGTAGAGCACCGGACTTTTAATCCGGCGGGCTGGGTTCGAGTCCCAGGACGCGCATGCACCGCGTCCCGGGCCCCCGCCCATCCTCAGGCGCCCTTGGCGAGCCGGACGCCGTTGGCGCCCTCCGGCTCCAGGATGCCCTTCCGCTTGAGCTGAGAGATCGTCGTGTGAACGGTCGGCTTGGCGATCTTCGTCACGTCGGCGACCTCCGCGGCCGAGACGCCAGGGCGTTCTCGCACGACCGCGAGGATCGCCTCGCGGTTGGCGCCACGCGGAGCGCGGCGCTGCTTGCCGCCCGCGTATGGCGCGCGCTCGGCGACGGCGACAGCCGCCGTGGCGCGTGCACGTGCACGCGGCCGAGGTGCACCGCCGTTCGCGTCGCCCGTGAGGGCCACGAGCACTGCTTCGAGCTTGTCCTTCTCCGCGAGCAGAGGCCGCAGCTCCTGCAGACGGCGCTCGATGTCACGTTGAATTTGCCCGACGAGATCTGCCATGTACGTGGCTCCTGGTAAGACTGAGGGGTAAGCAACAGCCTACCAATATTTGCCGCTGGATTGAACCCTGATGCGTCGCTTCGTCAAGAAGCTGGCATTTGTCCGTCACAGTGGCTGATTGGTGAAGAAAGTCTCACAAACCGACGCAATCGTGCTCAAGTCGCTCGGCGAGCGGCGCCGGCTTTCCGATGTGGAAGCCCTGCGCGTAGTCGACGCCGAGGCGCCGCAGCAGCTCAACGGTCTCGTCGTCGCCCACGTACTCGGCGATCGTCTTCTTCCCGAGCCCACGGGCGATGTCGACCGCAGCGCGGATCAACAGCTGGTCGGTCTGACTTGAGGTGCACGAGCGCACGAACTCGCCGTCGATCTTCAGCAGATCAAACGGCAGATGCTTCAAGTAGTAGAAGCTGCCGAAGCCTGCTCCAAAGTCGTCAAGCGCAAACCGACATCCCAACTCGGCAAGCCGTGCAGCAAATGACTGTGCACGAGGGATATTTGCAACCGCCGTCGTTTCCGTAACTTCGAGCACGAGGTTGACCGGATCGACCTCCTGCTCGCGCAACTCGTGCTCGATGATCGTCAGCAGGTCCGGATCGCCCGTTGAGCTGCCCGAGATGTTGACCTCGAAGACGAGCTCGCGCCCGGCGCGGTGCTGCTCGCCCATCAGGCGAATCGCACGCGCGACGACCCAGCGGTCGATGTCCTGCATCAGGTCGAAGCGCTCGGCGATCGGGATGAACGACGCCGGCGGGATCACCTCGCCCTGCTCGTCGAGCATCCGCAGCAGCAGCTCGTGCTGGCGCACCTCGCCGCTGCTGAGCTCGACGATCGGCTGCGCATAGAGCGTGAAGCGGTCCTCCTCGAGCGCCTCGCGAATCCGCTCCGCCCACGTGATGCGCGCCTTCATGCGCGAGGCGCCGCGCTCGTGCGAGGAGTACGTCGCAGCCCGGTCGCGGCCGGCCTCCTTCGCGTCGTACATCGCAAGGTCGGCGTTGACGAGCAGGTCCTCGGCGCTCAGGCGCTCGACGTCGCCGAACAGCGCGATCCCGATGCTGGCGGTGATCGGCCGCCGCCGCCCGGCGGCGGTGAGGACCGACTGGGCGCGCACCGCCGCGAGGACCGCCTGTGCGACCTTCTCCGCCTCGACGGCGCCGCCGCGCGGCATCAGCACGGCGAACTCGTCGCCGCCGAGGCGCGCGAGCACGTCGCTGTCGCGCAGGCGCGTGCGCAGCGTCTGCGCGACCTTCACGATCAGCTCGTCGCCGACGTTGTGGCCGAGCGTGTCGTTGATGTGCTTGAAGCGATCGATGTCGAGCACGAGCGCGGCGCCCTCCGGGCCGTAGCGCTGCACCTGCGCGATGTGCTGATTGAGCTCGCGCTCGAAGGAGCGGCGGTTCAGCAGGCCGGTGAGCGGGTCGTGGTCGGCCATGTGCTGCAACTGCGCCTCGTAGCGCACGCGCTCGCTGACGTCCTGGATCTGGCCGAGGAAGTGCTGCGGCGTGCCGTCCGCGGCGCGCACGAGGGTCGCGTGCACCGCGACCCACACGACCTGCCCGACGACGTCGACGAAGCGCTGCTCCATCCAATACGTGCTCTGCTCGCCGGACAGAAGGCTGTCCATCATCTCGCGGTCGCGGTTTGCGTCGGCCGGATGGCTGAGGTCCGGGAAGCCCATCTCCTCGAGCTCCTCGCGCGTGTAGCCGGTGATCGCGCACAGCGCGTCGTTGACCTGCGTGAAGCGGCCGTCGAGGTCGGACAGCGCCATCCCGATCGGCGCCGCCTCGAAGGCGGTGCGGAAGCGCAGCTCGGCGGCGGCGATCTGCTCGACGCTCTCGCGCAGCGCAGCCTCGGCGGAGACGCGCTCGCTGACATCGCGCACGATCGCCTGCCCCTCCACCGGCACGCCGGTGACCGGGTCGTGCATCGCGCGCACGCGCGCCTCGATCCAGACGTCGCGGCCATCACGGTGACGCAGGCGCGCAGTGACCGTGATGGTGCCGCCGTGCTCGCCCACGCGCCGACGCGCCTCGATCAGCTCCGGGCGATCGTCGGGGTGCACGAACTCCCGCGGCACGCGCCCGAGCACCTCCTCGGGCTCGTATCCCAGCAGCTCGCGACAGGCGGGCGAGACATACGTGACCTCGCCGTCGGCGCCGAACGCGACGATCGTGTCGGTCGCGTTCTCGGCAAGCAGGTGGTGGCGCTGCTCGGCGGCGCTCAGCTCCGCTTCGGCGCGGTCTCGCTCGGCGATCTGCTCAGCGAGCAGGCGCGTGGCGCGCCGCTCCTCGGAGAGGGTCCAGAGGACGAGCACGCCGAGCAGGACCGACGGCACGACGCCGGCGACCGGGAGCTCCCAGCCTGCGACGCTCAGCGTCGTCAGGAGCACGGCGAGCTTCGCGAGCACGAGCAGCGCCGCGAGCGCGAACAGCAGGCGTCGCCGATTCAGGCGCATCAGCGCCGCTCCTCAAGGTAATAGTCCGGACCCAGCATCACCCGTCCCTATCGGCATCTGCAACATCCGTCTATAGCCAGAGGCTGTCGCGCAGGCGCTCGTTCAGGCGGCGGCCGGCCGCGGCGCTCAGTGGCGGAAGTGACGACGGCTCGTGAAGACCATCGCGACGCCAGCGTCGTCGGCCGCGGCGACGACCTCGCCGTCGCGGACCGATCCGCCCGGCTGGATGATCGCCGTGACGCCGGCGGCGATCGCAAGCTCGGGCCCGTCGGCAAACGGGAAGAAGGCGTCGGAGGCGAGCACGGCGCCCGCGAGCGAGCCTTCGCGCGCCTTCTCGACGGCGAGGCGGACGGAGTCGACGCGGCTCATCTGCCCGGCGCCGATGCCGACCGACGCGCCGTCGCGCGCGAGCACGATCGCGTTCGAGCGCACGTGCTTGCAGACACGCCAGGCGAACAGCAGCTCGCTCCACTCGGCGTCGGTCGGCTGACGTGCCGTCGGCACCGTCATCTCCGCGCGCTCCTGCGTGTCGAGGTCGCGATCCTGGACCAGCAGCCCGCCCACGACCTGCTTGACGTCGGCCTCGGCGAGGTGCAGCGGCTGCGCTTCGTCGTCCTGCAGGATGCGCAGGTTGGGCTTGGTCGCGAGCGTCTCGAGGGCCGCGTCGTCGTAGCCGGGCGCGAACAGCACCTCGACGAACTGCTGCACGAGCGCCTCCGCGAGCGCCCCGTCGACGGGGCGGTTGAAGCAGATCACGCCGCCGAACGCGGACAGCGGGTCGCACGCGAACGCCTGCCGATACGCGTCGAGCACCGTGTCGCCGAGCGCCACGCCGCACGGGTTGTTGTGCTTGACGATGACGCACGCCGGCCCGCCGAACTCGCGTGCGAGCACGCGCGCGGCGTTGAGGTCGAGCAGGTTGTTGAAGGACAGCGGCTTGCCGCCCAGCTGGCGCACGTTGGAGAGCAGATGCGTCGGGGAGCCGACCTGCGCGTAGTAGGCGGCGCGCTGGTGAGGGTTCTCGCCGTAGGAGAGGTCGGTGAGCTTCTCGAACGCGCGCACGAACAGCGGCGGGAAGTCGTCGCGCTGCTCGGAGAACCAGCGTGCGATCGCGGTGTCGTAGCGCGCCGTGTAGGCGAACGCCTCCGCGGCGAGGCTCTCGCGCGTGGCGAGCGAGAGGCGCCGGGCACCGTCGCGCAGCTCGGCGAGGATCGCGTCGTAGCTCGCCGGCGAGACGACGGGTGCGGCGAACTTGAAGTTCTTCGCGGCCGCGCGGATCATCGTCGGGCCGCCGATGTCGATGTTCTCGATCACCTCGGCGTCGGCGACGCCGCGGCGCGCGACGGTCTGCTCGAACGGGTACAGGTTCACGCACACGAGGTCGACCAGCTCCACGTCGGCGTCCTCCGCGGCGGCCAGATGCGCGGGATCGTCGCGCACCGCGAGCAGGCCGGCGTAGAGCTTGGGGTGCAGCGTCTTCACGCGCCCGTCCATGATCTCGGGGAAGCCGGTGAAGTCGCTGATCGAGCGGTGCGGTATGCCGGCGTCGGCGAGCGTGCCGGCGGTGCCGCCGGTGGAGACGATCTCGATGCCGAGATCGGTCAGACCGCGTGCGAATTCGACGACGCCGGTCTTGTCGGAGACCGAGAGCAGCGCGCGGCGGATCTCGACCCGTCCGGGCGCGGTCAGCGGGTGCGTGGACGCGATCTCGGCTCCGTCCGGCATCTGCCTGCGAGGATATGCGAAGACGGGACGCGACGCGAAGCCGGCACTGCAGGCTGCTCAGTCGATCAGGACGCGCCGCGGGTCGTCGGGGTCGATCCGCACGGCGCCGCGCGCGATCAGGCGGATCGCCTCCGGCAGCAGCTCGTGCTCGATCGCATGCAGCCGCTCGAGCACGTCCGCCGGGTCGCGCGCGTGAGGCAGCTCGACGGCGCGCTGGAGGATGATCGGGCCGGTGTCGACGCCCTCGTCGACGAAGTGGACGGTGACGCCGAAGACGCGCACCCCGTGCGCGAGCGCCTGCTCGACGGCGGCGAGGCCGGGGAACGCGGGCAGCAGCGCCGGGTGCACGTTGACGACCGCCTGCGGGAAGCGCGCGAGGAACGCCGGCGTCAGCAGCTGCATGTAGCCGGCCAGCACGACGAGCTGTGCACCGCGAGCAGCGATCCAGTCGGCCAGCGCCGCGTCGCGCGCGGCGCGATCCGCATGGTCGGCGAGCGGGAACGCCGCCGTCGGTATCCCGGCCGCGGCCGCGCGCGCGAGCGCGGGCGCGTCGGCGACGTTCGAGCCGACGGCGACGACCTCGATCCCGTCGTGCCCGTGGACGGTGTCGAGGATCGCCTGCAGGTTCGTGCCGCTTCCCGACGCGAGGACCGCGAGCCTCATGCCGCTGCAAGCTTCGGGAAGCGCCCGCCGGTCGAGCGCAGTCGGCCCGCGGCGAGCAGCTCGTCCACGCGCGCGAGCACCTCGTCGCCGCGCAGGTGCGCGAACGTGCCGTACAGCGGCAGGCCGTCGTAGCTGTGCTGCTCGATCACCTTCGAGCGCCCGCCGCGCAGGATCTCGACCGCGCGCGTGCGCCCGACCGACGGCTCGGCCGTCTCGACGACGGTGAGGATCGCGGCGTCGAGGTCGCCCGCCGCCGCGGCCGCCACCGCTCCGGCGGCGCCGCGCGCGGCCGCGGGCTGCGGCGGCGCCGGCACGAGCGCGGGGTCGCAGACGTCGCAGCACGCCACGCCCGCGTCGGTGAACGGCGCCGAGCGGTCGCCGAAGTGGCGCAGCAGCGCCTCGCGCCGGCAGCGGCGCTGCTCGACGAACGCCCAGATCGCACGGTAGTGGCGCCAGCGCACGCGCTGCCCCTCGCCGGCCGCCGCGCGACACGCGAGCAGCGTCTCACGCTCCCACGAGCCGAGCACGCGCCCGCTCACGCGGTCGGGCGCCGAGGGCGCCGGCTGCACCATCCCCGCGCGTGCGAGGTGGCCGACGATCGCGCGCGCCTGATCGACGTCGCCGTCGCCCTTGCCGCCGGTGAGCGCGGCGAGCTCGCGCAGCTCGAGGTCGTAGCGGCCCTGCTCGGCCGCCTCGCGCTGGATGCGGCGCGCGACGGCGGCGAAGGCGCCGTCGTCGACCTCCGAGCGCTGGATGAAGAAGACGTGCAGCCCCTTGTCGCGGTTCTCGGCGAAGAGCAGGCAGCGGGCCGGCTTCCCGTCGCGCCCCGCACGCCCGGCCTCCTGGTAGTAGGCCTCGACCGACTGCGGCACCGACGCGTGGCAGACGGTGCGCACGTCGGCCTTGTCGACGCCCATCCCGAACGCGTTCGTCGCGACGACGACGCGCGTCTCGCCGCCCATGAAGGCCCGCTGCACCGCGGCGCGGCGGTCGCGATCGAGGCCGGCGTGATAGACCGCGACGTCCTCCCCCAGCTCGCGCTCCAGCGCGCCTGCGAGCTGCTCGCAGCCGTTGCGCGTGCCGCCGTAGACGATCGCCGGCAGCGCGTCCGGCTCCCCGAGCACCGCGGCGAGGCGGCGCTCCTTGTCCTTCGCCGTCTTGCACGGGACGACCGCGAACGACAGGTTCGGCCGGTCGAAGCCGGTCGTGACGCGCACCGGCTGCTCGAGCCGCAGCCGCGCCGCGATGTCGGTCGCGACCTGCGGCGTCGCCGTCGCGGTGAGCGCCATGATCGCCGGCACCTTCAGATAGCGCGCGGCGTCGGCGAGGCGGAAGTAGTCGGGGCGGAAGTCGTGGCCCCATTGCGAGACGCAATGCGCCTCGTCGACGACGAACAGCCCGAGCCGCGCCTGCTCGATCTGCTGCACGAAGCCGGGCGAGGCGAAGCGCTCCGGCGCGACGTAGAGCAGCCGCAGCTCGCCCGCGAGCGCGCGCTCCAGCACGACGCGGTTCTCGGCCGCGCTTTGCTGCGCGTTGACGAGCGCGACGCGCTCGGGTGCGATCTGCGCCAGCCCGTCGACCTGGTCCTGCATCAGCGAGACCAGCGGCGAGACGACGATCGTGAGGTCCTCGCGCATCAGCGCCGGCAGCTGGTAGCAGAGCGACTTGCCGGCGCCGGTCGGCATCACGACGAGCGCGTCGCGGTCGGCGAGCGCGGCGGCCACCGCGTCGGCCTGGCCGGGGCGGAAGTCGTCGAAGCCGAAATGGGTGCGCAGCGCCTCGCGGGGTTCCATCGTGCTTCGACGATATCGGCGCGGTCGGCGTGCCCAGCGGCTCAGACGCGCACTAGCGGCAACGTCCGCTCAAAGGCGTGCTTGTCCTGCGCGCCGTCGCCGCCCGGCAGGGGGTATTCGCCGCTGAAGCAGGCGTCGCAATGGGTCTCGCGCGTCACGCCGATCGCTTCGTAGACGCCCGCGAGCGAGAGGTAGTGCAGCGAGTCGGCGCCGAGCTCGGCGGCGATCTCCTCCGTCGTGCGCCCGTGGGCGACCATCTCCTCGCGCGTGGACATGTCGATGCCGTAGTGGCATGGGTGGCGGATCGGCGGCGCGGTGATGCGCAGGTGCACCTCGGCGGCGCCGGCGTCGCGCAGCATCTGCACGATCTGGCGCGTCGTGTTGCCGCGCACGATCGAGTCGTCGACGACGACGAGCCGCTTGCCGCTGACGATCTCCGGCATCGGGTTGAACTTCAGCCGCAGGCCGTGCTTGCGCAGCTCCTGACCGGGCTGGATGAACGTGCGCGCGACGTAGCGGTTCTTGACGAAGCCGTCGTCCTGCGGGATCCCGCTCACGCGCGCGTAGCCGCGGGCGGCCGGCGTGCCGGAGTCGGGCACGGCGATCACCAGGTCGGCTTCGACCGGCGCCTCGGTCGCGAGCAGCTCGCCCATCCGCCCGCGCGCGCCCTGCAGCACGGTGCCGCCGATGATCGAGTCGGGGCGCGCGAAGTAGATGTACTCGAAGACGCAGAAGGCCTTGCGCTCCGCTTCGGCCGCGATCCGCGTCTGGATGCCCTTCGCGTCGATCGTGACGACCTCGCCGGGCGCGATCTCGCGCAGCAGCTTGGCGCCGATGATGTCGAGCGCGCACGACTCGCTCGCGACGCAGTAGCGGTCGCCGAGCATCCCGAGCGCCAACGGTCGCAGCCCATGCGGATCGCGAAACGCGACGAGCTTCTCGGTCGTCATCACGACGGTCGAGAAGGCGCCGCGCAGGCGCGGCAGCACGTCGGCGACGGCGTCCTCGATCTTCTCGGCGGGGTGCGTGGAGAGCAGCGCGGCGATGATCTCCGAGTCGGAGGTCGAGCGGAACGCGACGTCCTGCTCGCGCAGCTCGGCGTGCAGCTCGACGGCGTTCGTGAGGTTGCCGTTGTGCGCGAGCGCGAGCTCGGTTCTGTCGGAGCGGTAGACCGGCTGCGCGTTCTCCCACGCCGAGGAGCCGGTCGTCGAGTAGCGCACATGGCCGAGTGCCATGTCGCCCGGCAGCGAGCGCAGCTTCTGCTCGTCGAAGACCTGCGAGACGAGCCCGAGGTCGCGCAGCGTCATGATGTTGCCGCCGACGTCGGTCGTGGCGATCCCCGCCGACTCCTGGCCGCGGTGCTGGAGCGCGTACAGCGCGAAGTACGCGAGTCGCGCGACGTCGTGATCGGGAGCGTAGATCCCGAAGACGCCACACTCGTCCCGCGGTCCGTCGCGATCGCTGAGTTGGTCGGTCATCCGATGGGAGGCGCTGGATCCTCCGAGGCGGGCAGCCGCACGCGACCCGCTCGGGGAGAGCGTAGCAGCGTCCTCGGGCACGACCTCAGGGTCCGATCCGCTCGGCGAGCCCGCCGTCGCGCGCGGCGCGCAGCTGCTCCAGCGACCAGGCCAGCTCGGCGCCGTCGTCGAGCTGCAGCGCGAGCGCGTCCCCGCCGACCTCGCCGATGAACGTCAGCGGGACCTGCCGCGCGATCGCCGCCAGCGCCGGCCGCGAGCCCGACAGCACGAAGCCTCCCGGCCCCTCGCCGAACAGCTGCTCGACGAGCCGCTCGCCGGCGCCGCGGAAGTCGATCCGCGCGCCGAGCCCGTCGCCGGCGAGGCAGCACTCGGCGAGCGCGACCGCGATCCCGCCCTCGGCGACGTCGTGAGCGCTGCGCAGCTCGCCGCCGCGGACCGCGTCGCGCACGACCTCCAGCGTCGTGCGCAGCGCCGCCGGGTCGAAGCCGGGCAAGGCGTCGGGCAGCGGCTCGCCACGCAGCTTCGCCAGCTCGGAGCCCGGCAGCGACGGCTCGAACGGGCCGGCGAACGCGACCGCGTCGCCCGCCCGGGCGAAGCCGAGCCGTCCGGCGCGCGCCGCGTCGGGCAGGCGGCCGACCATCCCGACGACGGGCGTCGGATAGATCGGACCGTCGGGACCCTCGTTGTAGAGCGAGACGTTGCCGCCCACGACGGGCACGTCGAGCGCGCGACAGGCATCGGCCATTCCGCGCACGGACTCCGTGAGCTGCCACGCGATGTGCGGCTTCTCGGGGTTGCCGAAGTTGAGGCAGTTCGTGAGCCCGAGCGGCTCGGCGCCGACGCACGCGAGGTTCGCCGCGCACTCGAGCACCGCCTCGACCGTGCCGCGGTAGGGATCGCACGCGACGCGCCGCCCGGAGCCGTCGATCGAGACGGCGATCGCGCCGCGGACGCCGTCGGCGGAGCCGGTGCTCGGCAGCAGCAGCACAGCCGCGTCCGCCTCGTCGGGACGCCGCACGGTGCGCGACTGCACGAGGCAGTCGTACTGCTCGAAGACCGGCCGGCGCGAGGCGACGTTCGCGGAGGCGAGCAGGGCGGGGAGCAGCTCCCGCGGGTCCTCGCTCTCCAGCGTGCGCGGCGGCGCCGGGTAGATCTGCGCGGACGGCTTCGCCGGCGCCAGGTCGTACAGGGGGGAGTCGTCGACGAGCGCGGGCACCGGCATGTCGCCGACGACCTCGCCGTCGCTCAGCACGCGCAGACGGCCGGAGTCGGTCACCTCGCCGATCGCCGTCGCGGTCGTCTCCCACTTCGCGCAGACGGCGAGCACCTCGTCGAGCAGGCGCGGCTCGACGACGCACAGCATCCGCTCCTGCGACTCGGAGACCATCACCTCGAACGGCTCCATCCCCGGCTCCCGCAGCGGCACGCGGTCGACGTGGATGTCGAGCCCGAGCCCGCCCTTGGACGCCATCTCGGCCGAGGACGAGGTGAGCCCGGCGGCGCCGAGGTCCTGCAGCGAGGCGAGCAGGCTGCGGTCCAGCAGCTCGAGCGAGCACTCCAGCAGCTTCTTCTCCGCGAACGGGTCGCCGATCTGCACCGTCGGGCGCTTGTCGGCGTCGCCCTCGGCCAGCTCGGCGCTGGCGAGCACGGAGGCGCCGCCGATCCCGTCGCGCCCGGTCAGCGCCCCGAACAGCACGAGCACGTTGCCGGGCCCGTTGGCGGCCGAGCGGATCAGCCGGTCGTGCTCGGCGACGCCGAGCGCCATCGCGTTGATCAGGCAGTTCTGCTCGTACGGTCCCTCGAAATAGATCTCGCCGCCGATCGTCGGCACGCCGATCGAGTTGCCGTAGTGGCCGATCCCCGCGACCGCGCGCTCGAGCAGGTAGCGCGAGCGCGCGCTGTCCAGCTCGCCGAAGCGCAGCGAGTCGAGCACGGCGATCGGCCGCGCGCCGACCGCGAAGACGTCGCGCAGGATCCCGCCGACGCCCGTCGCCGCGCC
>DASRAV010000045.1:0-54291 GCA_035637995.1 Conexibacter sp.
CAGGGCAACGACGAGCGCGAGCAGACGCTCAACCAGCTGCTCGTCGAGATGGACGGCTTCGGCGGCGACGGCGGGCTCGTCGTGATGGGCGCGACGAACCGCCCGGACATCCTCGACCCGGCGCTGCTGCGCCCCGGCCGCTTCGACCGCCAGGTCACCGTCGACACGCCCGACGTCCACGGTCGCGGCGAGATCCTGCGCCTGCACGGCAACAAGCGCCCGATGGCGCCCGACGCCGACCTCGACGAGATCGCGCGCCTGACGCCGGGCTTCTCCGGCGCCGAGCTCGCGAACGTGATCAACGAGGCGGCGCTGCTGACGGTGCGCGGCGGCGAGCGCGAGATCCGCCAGAAGACGCTCGAGGAGGCGATCGACCGCGTCGTCTCCGGGCCCGCGCGCAAGCACATCATGACCGCGCACGAACGCTGGGTCGTCGCGGTGCACGAGTCCTCCCACGCCGTCGTGACCGAGGCGCTCGGCACCGGCGCGGTCGCGCGCAAGGTCTCGATCGTCGCGCGCGGGCGCACGCTCGGCACCGCGGCGCACATGCTCACCGACCGCGACCAGACGATCATGCAGGAGCCCGACCTGCGCATGCAGCTGATCGCGATCGTCGCCGGCGCGGCCGGGGAGCGCTTCGAGTTCGGCTGCGTCTCGACCGGCGTCCACGACGACCTGCACGAGGCGACGGCGCTCGCGCGCTCGATGGTCACCTCGTTCGGCATGTCGGACGAGCTGGGCCTCGTGACGATCGGCGAGAAGAGCGGCGAGGTCTTCCTCGGCGCCTCGCTGCAGGACCTCGGCTCGGTCGGCCCGCAGACGCTCGACCTGATCGACAAGGCCGTCGAGCGGCTCGTCGAGGACGCCGAGCTCGCCGCCCGCGCGATCCTGCGCGTCAGCCACACCGCCGTCCACGAGACGGCGCAGGCGCTGCTCGAGCACGAGACGCTCTCCGGCGTCGCGCTCGAGGCCGTGCTCTCGACGGTCGCGCACGTCGAGTACGACCAGCTCGACCGGCTCACCGCGCAGGAGCGGACCACGTATCGGGGCGACGCGACGCAGCCGGACCGCACGCGCCCGCACGAGCACGACGAGGTGTGATGCGGGCGAGCGACGCGACACGGCGAGGCCAGCTCATCGGCGCACTCGTCGTCGTGGTCGCGGGCATGCTGCTCGCCGCGTTCGTCAACCCGCCGCCGGCGCACGCGGCGCCGTCGTGGCGGCTCGAGCAGCCGGCGCCGCCGGCGGGCGTACCGTTCAAGGTGCCGCTCGGGCGCCCGGGGGACCTGCAGTGCCTCTCGGCGTCGCGCTGCCTGCTCGCCGTGGAGGGCAACGCGACGATCGCGCGCGGGCTCTACTTCTACGACGGCGTCAGCTGGCGCCAGCTCTCGACGGTGTGCGGCGGTCCCGCCGACTCGACGCGGATCGCGTGGGCCGGGCCCGACGAGTTCTGGACGATCACCGAGCCGAGCCCGCCGCGGCTCGGCGGCGGGCTCGGGCTCTGCCACTTCCGCGACGGCGTCGTGATCGCCTCCTACTCGACCGCCGATCAGAGCCCCGACCCGTTCCGGCCGATGGACGCCGCCGCCTGCCTGAGCCCGAGCGACTGCTGGTTCGCCGGGATCGGCTCGCAGGACCCGAGCGGTCAGCGCGTCGGCGCCTACCACCTGCACTTCGACGGCACGAGCCTCGTCTCGACGTACGCGCCGCAGGGGCGCGGCGTCAGCGACCTGCTGGCGAGCGGCGGGCGCTTCTACGAGACGACGCTCGTCGGCGTCCAACCGGAGGACGCGACGACGCCGGTGAGCCTCGCCGAGCCGGAGTTCCTGCCCTTCACGCTGCACACGATCGACGGCGGCGCGTTCCACGACGCGCCGTTCGTCGCGCGCGAGCGCGCGGGCGTCCCCGACGCCGGCACCGAGCTGCTCGCCGCCGACGCGGCGCCCGGCAACACGCCGTGGTTCGTCGGCGGCGGCGCCGCCTCGGGCCCCGCCGCGCCCGACGGCGACTCCGTCGCGCGCCCGCCGATCGCGGTCCGGCTCGCCGACGGCTTCTACCGCGAGCTGGCGCTCGACGAGACGCCGTTCGGGCCGCACGACCGCTTCACCGACGTCGCCGCCGTGCCCGGCTCAGACGACGCCTGGGCGACCGTGCAGTCCTTCGCCGAGCGCGGCTCGACGACCGCCCGCGCGCGCGTCGCGCACCTGCTGCCCGACGGGTCGGCCACGCTCGTCAAGCTCCCGGCGGCCGGCGCCGGTCGCGGTGCGGCGGCGAAGATCGAGTTCACCGGACCGAACGACGGCTGGATGGTCACCGAGGCCGGCTGGGTCTACCACTACACCGACGGGACGGCGCATCCGCGCGACGCCGACCCCGCGTTCGCGAGCACGATCTCGTTCCGCCCGAACGAGTCGGTCGCGCAGGCGATCCCCGACCTGCCGCCGGCGGACGACTCGCAGCTGTTCGCGCCGCCGCCGCCCCCGCCGGCGACGACGCCGCACGTCAAGCCGCCGAGGGTCAAGCACTACCGGGCGCTGATGTTCAAGATCGCCAAGCCGCGGGTCGATGCGCGCCTGCGGCTGACGATCGCGTTCCGCCTGCGGCGCCGGGCGAAGGTCCAGCTGATCGCGACGCGCCGTCACCGCGTCGTCGCGCGCTCGCGCTACCTGACGCTGCGGCCCGGCGCGCATGCGCTGACGCTGCAGCTCGCGCGCGATCGCTGGCCTGACGGACTGCGCTTCCGCACCGACGACGTGACGCTGAAGCACGGGCACGGCGGCGGCAGCGGCGGCGAGGACCCGTTCGCGACGTACACGCGGCGATGAGCCGCCGCCGCGTCGTCATCGCGACCCTGCTCACGCTCGCGATCGCATCGGGGTCGGCGCGCGCGTTCGAGGCGCAGCCGGTGCTCGGGCTCGCCGACCGCTCGACCGTGATCATGGGCGCCGCGACGGCGGGCGCGCCGGGCGAGACGTGGGCCTATCGGCAGCTCCCGCTCGACCTGCCGCTGCTCGGCGGGGCGGGTGGGTCCGATCTCCTCGCGTTCGGCCCGGTCGCCAACCCGCTGACGCCCTCGCCGCAGCTCGTCTTCGAGCGCGTCGCGGACGCGGACGGCGGCGTGTGGTCCCCGGCGCAGACGCCCGTCGACGAGCACGGCGATCCCTACCGCGGCCCCCAGCCGAACGCCGCCTCGGCGCGCATCACCGCGCATGGCGGCGGGGTGCTGGTCGGACGCGACTCGAACCGGCCGGCGGGCGAGCAGGCGGTCGTGCTCGTGCGCGACCCGAGCGCCGCCGCGCGCTTCGCGCCGCTGCCGGCGCCGCCGTCCACCGTTCTCGACACGGGCGTGGGCGAGGCGATCGCGCGCGACGAGGGCGCCGGTGCGGTCGCGGACGCCGCCTACGACGACGGCACGCACACGGGCGTGTTCCTGCCGGTCGTCGGCGCGGCGGTCGAGGACGCGATCGCGCACTGGGACGGCACGGCCTGGAGCCGCGAGCCGATCGACGTTCCGGCCGCGTCGAGCGCGAGCTTCCACGTCGTCGCGCTCGGCGCGACCTCCGCCGGCAACGCGTACATGCTCGCCGAGACCGATCCGGCGCTCGGCGACGGGATCGTGCTGTTCGCGCGCGAGGACGGACCGGGCGGACCCGAGTGGAAGCCGCAACCGCTCGGCGCGCCGCTGTTCGCGGCGGCGAGCACGCCGGCGAGCGGCGTGCAGTCGCTCGGGCCGCTCGACGGCGACGCCCAGCAGCCGCTCACCGTTACCGACGACGGCGTCTGGATCGACGGGACGATGGCGCTCGACGGCGGCGGGGACAGCGACTTCAGCCTCCACTGGTCGATCGCCGACCGGCGCGTGGACGGCAGCTGGTGCGACGCCGCCGCGCTCTGCGATCACCCGCTCGGGTTCCGCTTCGGCCGCCGCGCCGGCTACCGCTCGTTCGCGTTCGACGGCACGGGCTTCGGCACGCGCGTCGTGACGAACCCGCTCACGCCCGGCGGCGACGACCTCTCCAACCTCGGCACATGGGAGCGCTTCGACGGCACCGCCTTCGAGCGCGAGGCGGGCGCGGCCGGCAGCTTCCACCCCAGCGGCGGCTTCAGCTCGGCCGACGACGGCTGGCTCGAGGGCCCGGTCCAAGTTTCCGACGCGCCCCCGCCTGCGCGCCTGGCGAGCTGGCCCGTCGCGCTGCGCGCGCCGCTGCTGGGGATCGCGACCGCCCCCGGCGCCGCGCCCGGATCGCTCTCGAGCCAGGCGCTCGTGGTCGGCGCCGACGGCGGCGTGCTGCGCTATCGCCCCGGCAAGGGCTGGCAGCGCGAGTTCCTGCTCACGTCCACCGGCGCCGTCAGCGCGCCGCTGCTGCGCGGCGTCGCGTGGCCGGAGGCGGGCCGCGCCTACGCCGTCGGCGACCTCGGCGCGATGTGGCTGTGGCGCGGCGAGACCGGCCTGTGGGAGAAGGACGCCGCCGCCCCGATCGCCTTCGACGGCAACCTGATGGGCGTCGCGTTTGATCCCGGCGATTCGCAGCGCGGCTACGCCGTCGGGCGCGACGGCGTGCTGCTGGTCTACGGCAAGACCTGGACGCAGGAACCGCTGCCGCCGGCGTTCGCGCACGCCGACCTGACGAGCGTCGCGTTCGCCGGTCCTCAGGCGCTCGTCGCCGCCGGCTCCGACGTGCTCGTCAACGACGGCGGCGCCGGCGGCTGGCACGTCGACGCCGGCCTGCACGCGCTGCTCGCGCGCGCGCCGAGCGCGCCGCGGATCGTCACCGTCGCCGCGCTGCCCGACGGCGGCGCGGTCGCGGCCGGGCGCGGCGTCGTCTTCGAGCGCGACGGGCTCGGCGCGCCGTGGCGCGCGGCCGCCGCGCCGCTGCCGGGCGCGTCGATCATCGCCGCGGCGCCGCTGCGCGTCGCCGGCCGCGTGCGCGCGGTCGTCGCGGTCGCGCCCGATGCCGACTGGCCGCTGCCGACGCCGCTGCCGCCGCCCGACCCGGACCTGCCGCCGCCGGTGCTGCCGCCGTTCCACCTCGCCGGCGACGGCTACATGCTGCGCGAGACGGCCGCCGGCTGGGTCGACGACCAGCGCGAGGACTTCGCCGGCGTCGCGAACGACAAGCCCGAGAAGGCCGACCCGATCGCGGCGTTCGCGCTCGACCCCGGCAGCGGTGCCGGCTGGGCGGTCGGCGGCTGGTCCGGCGAGTCCGACAACGCGGGCCGCGGCACGGGCGCCGCCGGGCCGGGCGCGCTCGTGCGCCGTCGCGTGCAGACGGCAGCGGTCGCGCGCTATGCGGCGAGCGGCACGCCCGATCCGCCGCCCGGGGCGACGTCGAGCCCGATCGCGCTCGACCCGTCGCTCGCGACGTTCGCCGTCGCCGGTCACGCCGCCTGCGACGCGCCGTGCGCATTGCTCGCGAACCTCCAGCTCGGCCCCGATCGCGCGCTCGCGGCGCTGGGCGGCGCGCTCGGCCGGCTCGCCGGGCGCGCCGGGGCGCCGCGGGCGCTGCTGTACACGGGTGGGCGACTGCCGATCGACTCGCCCGTCGCGACACCGCTCGCGGACGAGCAGCGGCTCGCGAGCCTGCTCGGCACGCTCGGGCTGCCGGTCTACAGCGCGGTCTCCGCCGCCGACTCGCGCGACGGCACGGCGAGCGCGTTCAAGACGGCGTTCTCCGGTGCGCCGGCGCCGTTCGGCGACGCGGCCGGTGCGCGCACGCACTACGCGTTCGACTCGGTCGGCGCGGCGGGGACGGTGCGCGTGATCGTGATCGACAACTCGGCCGGCTCGCTCGCCGCCTCCGATCCCTACCAGGTGCCGGCCGAGCCGCAGGAGCCGTGGCTGCGCGCGACGCTGCAGGACGCGAAGGCGCATGCGATCCCCGCGATCGTGGTCGGCAGCCGCGACCTCAACACGCGCTTCCTGCCGCGCAGCAACGTCGCAAGCGACGGCGACGCGATCGCCGCGCTGCTCGTGCAGGAGGGGGCGAGCGCCTACCTCTACGAGCGCCCGGAGGAGCAGCGCGTCGAGCAGATCCCCGCCGGCGGGGCGACGACGATCCCCGAGTACGGGACCGGATCGCTCGGCTATCGCTCGCCGATCGCCGACGCCCAGGGCCCAGGTCAGGCCGACGAGCTGTTCGGCGACGCCGGCTACCTGCTCGTGAGCCTCGACGTCGCGCGGCGCGACCCGCAGACGAACCGCGCGCCCGTCGCCGCCCGGCTGATCCCGCTCGTGCAGAGCCTCTCGCTCGACGCGGTCGACGGCACGCTGCTGCGCCGCAGCCGCCCGGCGCTCTTCAACGGCCTCGGGCGCCGCCCGCTCGGCGGCGACCGCTGGGGGCCGCTGTCGGCCGCCGACGGCAGTCCGAGCCCGGCCGGGGCCGACCCCTACACGAGCTTCCCGCCCGACCTCTGCGAGCAGGCCAACTGCGGCACGCGGCTGACGCCCGAGTACCGCTTTACGAGCTCGGACCCGGACATCGCCGACTTCGTCGCGGTCGACCCGAGCACGACGAACCTGCGCAAGCCGCTGCAGGCGGCCGGCGGCAAGACGATCACCGACCCGCGCTCGGGCCTGCTGTGCGCGTTCAACCCCGGCACGACGACGCTGACGGTGAGCGCGGGCGGGATCGCCTACTCCCAGCAGGTGACGGTGCAGGCAGGCAGCGTGCAGCAGCCGTGCGGGACGCGGCCGCTCGCTCCCGGCCGCTTCCATCGGCAGGTGCAGGGCACGCCCGGCGTCTCGACCCCGCCGCCGGCGGTCGCGCCGGTCGTCGCGACGAGCCTCGCTCCGGCGCCGCCGCCCCCGCCGCCGCCCGCCCCGCGGCCGCCCGCGCCGCACGTCGCGCCGCCGCCGTCGTTCGCGCCGCTGCCCGCCGCTCCGCAGGCGCAGCCGCCGGTGCCGGTGACCCCGCCGCCGCCGGTGAGCTCGTTCGCGCGGCCGATCCCGCCGGGCGGCGCGGTCGTGCGCGTGTTCGAGGAGAAGCGCGAGGAGGAGGCGGCGCCGGAGTCGCAGTCGGCCTTCAGCGCCTACCACCCCGACGAGCACGCGCCGCTGGGCGCCGGCGTGCTCGGGCTCGCGCTGCTGGCGGCGCTCGCCGGGGCCGCGCTGACGCTCGGCGTGCGCGGGCGCGACCGCTACCGCGACCCCGCCTACGCGACGACCCGCACCGCATCGCAACGCTACCGACCCCCACCACGCCACCGCCGAGGAGGCCCTCGATGATGCAACGTTTGAACCGATCCGCCGGCTTCGCGGCGCTGCTCGTGGCGCTCCTCGCGCTCGTGCTCTCGATGACGTCCGCCACGTTCGCCGGCGGGGCCCGCAAGCACGCGCGCAAGGGTGCCGTGGTGCGCCTCGGCCGCAACGGCAGGATCCCCGCGAAGCTGCTGCCGACGGTGGCCCACGCGAAGCGCGCCGACGCGCTCGGCCGCCAGCACGCCGGCGACCTCGTCGGCTCCTGCGCGCCGGAGGCGGTCGACCTCGGCACGTGGTGCCTGGCGGCCGCGCCCTACCCGCTCACCAACGAGGAGATCGGCAAGAACGACTTCCTGTTCGCGACGCAGAAGTGCGTCGAGCTCGGCGGCTGGCTGCCGAGCGCGGCCGAGCTGCTCGGCGCCGCGACGCACGTCAAGCTCGCCTCGACGATCGACGACGCGCAGCTCACCGCGCTGATCGACCTCGACCCGACCGACGGCCTGAAGGACAAGCGCGAGATGAGCTCGACGCTCGTCACCACCGCCGCCGGCTCCTCCGCGGCCGGCTCGGAGGGGGTCACGGACGGCTCGCGCGGCGACCCGAAGCAGGGCGAGCCCAACCCCGTTCCGCTGCCCGCGAACCCGCTGCCGGAGACGCTCCAGTACGTGACCGTCTACGACAACCACGACAAGGGCGGCTTCGCCGGCTCCAAGCCCGTCAGCCAGCCCGAGAATTTCCGCTGCGCGTTCGACAAGGTCGCGGGCGCGTCGAAGCGGGCGGCGGGCTAGAACCAGCGGTGCAGCCACACGCGCGCGCGCCGGGTGCGGAAGCCGGCGCGCGCGTAGAGGCGCTGGGAGGCGACGTTGGCCGCCTGCGTGACGACCTCGGCGGTGCGCAGGCCGGCGGCGGTGAAAGTCTCGAGCGCGCCTGCGACGAGCGCGCTCCCGTCGCCGCTTCCGCGCGCGTCGGCCGCGACGGCGATCAGCTCGATCGTCCCGACGCTCCGCGGCTCGTCGAGGTGGCAGACGACGAAGCCGCTCGCGTCGGCGGTCGCCAGCGTCCGGCGCTCGGGCGCCCCGTCGAGCCCGCGCGCCAGGAACGCCGCGTAGAGGTCGCCGCAACGCTCGCGCGGGAAGCCCGGGTCGGCGAAGAAGCGCGACAGCGGGAACGCCTCGCGTGCGAGCGCGTCGAGCGCGGGCCGCTGCTCGAGGCGAGCGGGGCCGACCGCGGTCGCGTCCGCGGCACGACGGGCGGTGTCCCGCTCGAGCGGGCGCTCGAGCTCCAGCCGCACGTCGCGCACCACGAAGCCGGTCGCCTGCGCCAGCTGGCTGCCATGCGCGTCGTCGGCGTCGAGCAGCAGGTAGGCGCAGCGGATCGCCTGCGCACGACAGGCCGCCAACGCCGCGTCGAGCGCGGCGGCGTCGAGTCGCGTCGCGTTCACGCGCGCGATCGGGAAGCCGAACAGCGCGCTGTCCCACGGCAGCGCGGTGATCGGCGCCGGCGTCAAGCCGCTTCGCCGGCGAGCCGGCCGCTGTCCACGCCGACGCGACGCACCGCGGCGATCACGTAGTAGGGCCGTCCCTTCGCCTCGCTGTAGATGCGCCCGACGTACTCGCCGATCAGCGCGACGAGCGCGAGCTGCACCGCCAGCAGCGCGAACACCAGCGCGAACGCCGAGACGGTGCCCGCGCCGCCGCCGCCGACGAGGATGCGGTAGGCCGCGAAGCCGGCCGCCCCGACGAAGCCGGTCACCGACGCCAGCATCGCGAGCGTCGTCAGCAGCCGCAGCGGGAAGACCGCGTAGCCGGTGACGAGGTCGAGCACGAGCTCGACGAGCGTCCCGAGGCGGTAGTGCGACCCGCGCTCGCTGCGCGGCGCGTGCTCGATCGGGACCTCTTTGATCGGCACCCCGAGCCACGCGACGACCGCCGGGACGTACCGGTGGCGCTCGGTGAAGGTCAGCATCAGCTCGACGGTTCTGCGGTCGTAGACGCGGAACATCGAGCCGAAGTCGCGCAGCGCGACGCCGGTCTTGCGGTTCAGCCAGCGTGTGAGCCCGCGCGTGATCAGCCGGCGCACGAGCGGGTCCTTGCGGTCGGCGCGATAGCCGGAGACGACGGGATGCTCCTCGGAGAGCTCGTCGAGCATCGCCGGGATCTGCTCCGGCGGGTACTGCATGTCGCTGTCGAGCGTCGCTATCGCCGCGCCGCGCGCATGTGCGAGCCCGGCGAAGACGGCCGCGTGCTGGCCGAAGTTGCGCGCGAGCTGGACGACGGTCGTCGGATGGGCGAAGCGCTGGGCGCGCTCCAGCGCACGCGGCGTGGTGCGGTCGAGCCCGCCGTCGTCGACGAGCACGAGCTCCGCTCCGCCCTCGATCCCTTCCAGCATCGGCTCGCAACGGGCGAAGATCTGCTCGAGCGCAGCCTCGTCCCGGTACAGCGGGATGACGAGGCTCAGCGCCGGATGCGACGGCTCCCCTGGCACCTGTCGATGATCGCAGAATCCAGCGCAGCGAAAGCGATCAACGGTGATCCGGCGTGCGCGACACAGGTAAAGTGTCGTCGTGGGGGAGGTTCCGTTCAATCGCCCCCGATTCGTCGGCACCGAGCATCGCTACGTCGACGAGGCGATCGCGACGGGGAAGATCTCCGGCAACGGCGCCTTCGCCCGCCGCTGCGAAGCGTGGCTGCGCGCGCGGATCGGGTCGTCCGCGGCGTTGCTGACGCCGTCGTGCACGGCCGCGCTCGAGCTGGCCGCGCTGCTCGTGGAGCTCGAGCCCGGCGACGAGGTGATCGTCCCGACCTTCACGTTCGTCTCGAGCGCGAACGCGTTCGCGCTGCGCGGTGCGGTGCCGGTGTTCGTCGACGTCGACGCCGCGACGCTCAACATCGACGTCGCCGCCGCCGAGCGGGCGATCACCGCGCGCACGCGCGCGATCGTCGTCGTGCACTACGGCGGCGTCGCGTGCGACATGGACGCGGTGATGGCGCTCGCGCTGCGCCACCTACTGCGCGTGATCGAG
The DNA here is from genome assembly GCA_035637995.1 of Conexibacter sp. Taxonomy (GTDB): domain Bacteria; phylum Actinomycetota; class Thermoleophilia; order Solirubrobacterales; family Solirubrobacteraceae; genus Conexibacter. Next base: position 10,221 of record DASRAV010000045.1, read on the forward strand.
GACGCCGCGCATGCGCTGCCCGCCGCGTATCGCGGTCGGCCGCTCGGCTCGATCGGCCATCTCGCGACGTTCTCCTTCCACGAGACGAAGAACATCCAGTGCGGCGAGGGCGGCGCGCTGCTCGTCAACGACCCGGCGCTCGTCGCACGCGCTGAGATCGCCCAGGAGAAGGGCACCGATCGCGCCCGCTGCTTCCGCGGCGAGGTCGACAGATACACCTGGCTCGAGCTCGGCTCCTCGTTCCTGATGAGCGACGTCTCGGCGGCGTTCCTGTGGGCGCAGATCGAGCAGGCCGAGGCGACGACCGCCGAGCGCCGCCGCATCTGGTCGACCTACCACGCCGCCTTCGCCGACCTCGAGCGCGCCGGGCTCCTGCGCCGACCCGTCGTGCCGCCGGGCTGCGAGCACAGCGGCCACCTCTACTACCTGCTGCTGCCAGGTCAGCGCGAGCGCGACGCCTTCATCGCGCGGCTGCGCGAGGCGGACGTGCACGCGGTCTTCCACTACGTGCCGCTCGGCAGCTCGCCGGGCGGCCTGCGCTTCGGCCGTGAGCCCGAGCCGGCGGCGGTCGCCGAGTCCGCCAGCCGGCGGCTTGTGCGCCTGCCGTTGTGGGTCGGCATGAGCGCCGCGCAGATCGAGCAGGTGATCGCCGCCGCCCGTGCCGCGCTCGGCGCTGTGACGCTTCACGCGTAGTAGCGCGAGACCAGGAGCAGCTGGCTGAAGACGTCGTGCGCGATCGCGAGCACGACGATCGTCGTGCCGACGATCCCCATCCAGCGCGGTCCGGCGCCGCGCGTGGCGAGCGCGAGCAGCGCGCCGTACAGCGGCAGCAGCGGCAGCATGTAGCGCGTCTGGGCGATGCTTGCGCCCGTGTGCGCCCACAGGACGTAGGACGCGACGCCGACGAACAGCATGAAGCCGGCGACGACGCCGGCATAGGAGAGCAGCTCCAGGCGTCGCGCGCGCGCGACGGCGCGGCGCACGACGAGGGTGCGTGCGGCGAGCAGCGCGAGCAGTGCGAACGGCACCAGCGCGACGTCGTAGACCCATGCGTGGAAGCGCGTTTCGACGTAGCCGAAGGAGCCGATGAAGCCATTCAGCCACAGGTCGCGGAAGGGGATCGCGCTCGACAGCGTGTGGCTCGCTCCCGGCAGCCGCAGCGCATAGAACTGCCATATGTATCTCGCGGCCTGCCCGAGCGACGGGTGTATGTCGCCGGTGGAGAAGTTGCCTGCGGTCGCGCCCACGACCGGCCGGCCCCAGATCGTGGCGTTCAGCAGCATCTCCGCCAGCAGCGGTGCGAGGGCGATCGCGAGCGCGAGCGCCGGCAGCCGCAGCGCATGCAGCCGCATTCCCTCCTGCCGCACGGCGAGGAGCACAAGCGCCAGCACCGCGCCCGGCAGCAGGCCGGCGGCGTTGAACTTCGTCATCACGGCGGCTGCGAGCGCGCAGCCGATCGCGACCGCGAGCCCGGGCGTCAGGCCGCGCCGGAACGCGCGCGCCAGCAGGTAGAAGGTCGCCGCCGCGGTGGTGTAGAGCAGCACGTCGGAGTTGATGCCGCTCGTCATGAAGCCGAACAGCGGCTGGAAGGCGACCCCGAGCGCGCCGACGGTCCACGTCCACGGCGCCTCCGGCAGCGCCTCGCGCAGGAACAGGAACGTGAACAGCACGGTCACACCGCCCAGCAGCGCCGACAGCAGGCGCATGAGCGCGGTGCGGTCCAGCACGCTGCCGCCGGAGCCGAGCTCGTACGGGACCGCCTGCAGCGCATAGAAGAGCGGCGGCTCGCCGCCGACTTCGAGCGCGGCGCCGTTGCCGTCGCTGCGGCTGGCATGCGCGTCGAGGCCGCGCTGGAGCTGGCGCTGCTGAAGCGCGGACCAGATCGTCGGGTCGTTCGCCTGGAAGCGGATCCCCTCCGAGTCGAGCGCGACCAGCGCGAGTTCCTCCGAGGTCGAGAGCGAGTCCGCGCCACGCGTGCGCGGCGGCTGCCAGTGATGGGTGAGGTACTCGGTGTACGCGTAGTGCGACTGCTCGTCGGGGACCTGGAAGGCCGGCGTCAGCAGCGACCAGGAGGCCGCGTTGAGCACCGCGACGAGCGCGCACACCCACGCCGCCGTCGGGATGCGGGCGGCGAGCGCGCGCACGGGCGCGAGCGCGCGCGGACCGCCGCGGCGCGGGGCCGCGGCGTCCGGGGCGGCGCCCGGCCTCACGTCGCTCTGCGCACCAGCTGCCATGAGCCGACGAGGATCGATGCGAGCGTCAGGAGCACGGCGAGCAGCGCGGCCGGCGAGCCCGGGAGCGGGTGGCCGATCGTGATCCGATGCGCCACCGTCGAGGCGAGCGACCACCACGACTCGCGGCCCGGGCGGAGGTATTCGATCCGCAGGCGCCCGCTCAACGCCTGTCTGCCCGTTCTCGCGGCGACCTTCGTGCCGGTCGGCATGCCGCCCAGGGCTATCGGGGCGTGTCCGCCGAGGGTGACGCAGATGCGGCCGACCACGTCCGCGTGCAGCGTCGAGCGCAATGGCACGTCGAGCTGCTCGCCGCTCCATCTCGACGTCCGCGCTCCGCGCGCGAGCGTCGTGCGCCCGCGCATCACGGCGACCGCCACGGTGGAGCTTCTGCGCGTGGTCGCTTTCAACGACAGCCGCACCGCGCCGGTGCCCGCGGGCACGAGCTCTCTCGGCTGGCAGAACGTCCCGTCGCTCGAGGTCACCGCGAGCGCTTCCGTGACGGACGTTCCGTCGGTCCCGGTGCGCCGTGCCGCCGTCTGGGAGAGCGTCACGACGAGCCCGAGCGCGAGCAGCGTCAGGCCGATCGCGAGCGTCGCCGCGAGCACCCGTCTGCGGTCCTCCATAGCCTCGGGTGCGCCGTCATCGCGGGCGCGCCTGGACCTCGCCACTGCTTCCCCCCATCCCCCAAACGCGAGTCCTGCTCCTGCCTGGAAGGCGGAGCATAACCGAGGGGGCGGGCGCCCGCGACCGCAGCGGGAGCGGGCGCTCGCGGGCGCTACTTCACGTGCACGCCCGAGATCGCACGCGCGATCACGAGCCGCTGGATCTCCGAGGTGCCCTCGAAGATCGTGTAGATCTTGGCGTCGCGGTGCATGCGCTCAACGGGGAACTCGCGCGTGTAGCCGTTGCCGCCGAGGATCTGGATCGCGCGCTCGGTCGCCCACACCGCGACCTCACCCGCCTTCAGCTTGCTCATCGAGCCCTCGGCCGCGGTGAACGGCTTGTTGGTGCGTCCCATCCAGGAGGCGCGCCAGACGAGCAGGCGGGCCGCGTCGATCTCCATCTTCATGTCCGCCAGCGCGAACGCGATCGCCTGGTTCTCGATGATCGGCCGGCCGAACTGCACGCGCTCCTTCGCGTAGTCGAGCGCGAACTCGTACGCCGCGCGCGCGATCCCGAGCGCCTGCGCCCCGACGGTCGGGCGCGAGGCCTCGAACGTCGCCATCGCCGCCTGGCTGCGTGCCTTCTTGCCCTCGCGCACGCGCGCGAGCCGCTCGTCGAGCTTCTCCTTGCCGCCGAGCAGCTGCGAGCCGGGGATGCGGCAGTCGTCGAGGAAGACGTCGGCGGTGTGCGAGGCGCGCAGGCCGTGCTTCTTGAGCTTCGTGCCCATCTCCAGCCCCGGCGTGCCCGGGCCGATCACGAACGACGCCTGCCCGCGCGAGCCGAGCTCCGGGTCGACGGAGGCGACGATCACGTGTACGTCGGCGATGCCCCCGTTCGTCGCCCACGCCTTCTGGCCGTTGAGGACCCACTCGTCCTTCGCCTCGTCGTACTTCGCGCGCGTGCGCAGCGAGGAGACGTCGGAGCCGGCGTCGGGCTCCGAGACGCAGAAGGAGCCGACCTTCGGCTCCTCGACCGTGCCGAAGCACCGCGGGATCCACTCGCCCATCTGCTCGGGCGTGCCGTTCGCGAAGATGCCCGCGACCGCCAGGCTCGTGCCCATGATCGCCATCCCGATCCCGGCGTCGCCCCAGAACAGCTCCTCGTTGACGAGCGGGAGCGTCAGCCCCGTGGGATCGGCGAAGAACTGCGCGATCCCCTCGAAGCCGTAGAGCCCGATCTTCGCGGCCTCCTGGATGATCGGCCAGGGGGTCTCCTCGCGCTCGTCCCACTCCGAGGCGGCGGGGCGGACGACCTTCTCCGCAAACCCGTGCACCCAGTCGCGCACCTCCCGCTGGTCGTCGGAGAGCTCGAGCGAGAACGTCGTCTCGCCGGCGTCGGGCAGGTCGAGCGTGGCTTCCATGGCTCCAAATTCCTCTTCAGGCAGGGGATATCGAGAAACGTGACATGGGCCAATGTAGCGCTGGAGATGGGTGCGCACGCCGCCGGCACGATCTACCGCCGTCCGCTGTATCGTCGCTCGGACAACGACCGATCGGGGGATCGCATGGGGACGGTGCCGTTGGCTTGCCGGAATGCGTGGGGAGCGTGTCGACGCGGGCTGGTCGTGTTGCTGCTCGTCAGCGGGCCGATCGCCGTCGTCCCCACGATCGCCTCGGCCGCAACGCTCTTTGGCACCGTGTCCGGACAGAGCGCGGGACAACCGATCGCGCCAGAGGCAGGCGCCTCGGTCACGGTCGTCGATCCCGCGACGCAGGACGTCGTCGCCCTCGCGACGACCGGCCTCGACGGAACGTACTCCGCGACGGTCCCGTCCGGGACCTACGACGTGCGCTTCGATCCGGGGACGAGCGGCGCCTTCGCCTCGGCGACGGTCCATGCGGTTCAAGTGGAAATGACGCGGAAGCTCGACGTCGTGCTCGTGCCGGCCGGGCTGGTGCGCGTGTCCGGCGTGGTGCGGGGGACTGGCGGTGAACTGGGTGGTCTGTTGCTCACGTTGACCTCGGAAGACGGCTACAGCGGGGGGCAGACCGTGACTGCGGCCGATGGCTCGTACTCGTTTGCGGTACAGCCCGGCTCGTATGCGTTGCGGGCGGCTCAGTCGAATGGGCCCGCGTGGCTGCCGCGTGGCTGGGAATTCGAAATTGCGTTCGATCTGACGGAGGATCGGTCGTTGGACGTGGTGTTCCCGGCGGTGTCGACGTTGACGGTGCGCGTCGTCGGCGACGACGAAGCGCCGGTGGACGGGGCGACCGTTGAGGTCCCGCCGTACATCGCGCAGGAGAGCGTTCCGGGAGTCACCCGAGCCTTGTTCTCGTCGGGCACGACGATGTCGAGATCCGCTGCCGATGGCGAGGCGCGGGTACCCGTCTTCGACGGCTCGACCGACCCGGGCGAGGGAAAGGCGGTGCTGGTCACGCCGCCGGCCGGCAGTGCGTACGGGCAGCAGACGGCCCCGCTTCCGACGATCGACGGTGGCACGACGCTCGTGGTGCACCTGACGCGGACCGTGCAACTGCACGGCGTCGTGCGCGGGGACGGCGGTGTGCTTAGCGGAGTCTCGTTGTACCTGCTGGCGGGCGATGGCAGCGGCGTGCCGTATGGGCAGACGGTGACGGGAGCGGACGGCTCGTACTCGTTTGCCGTGTCACCGGGGCGGTATGAGCTGCGAGCGACTCAGTCGAGAGGGCCGGGCTGGGTGCCGGCGGAATGGGAATCCGACTTCGTCTTCGACCTGGACGACGATCGGTCGTTGGACGTGGTGTTGCCGGCGGTGTCGACGTTGACGGTGCGTGTCGTCGGCGACGACGGGACGCCGGTGGACGGGGCGAGAGTCGTCGTCGGACCCTACGTGGCGCATCCAGACGTCGCCGGTGTGCTCCAGGCGTATTTCGCGTCGAGCACTACGGTGGTCAGATCCGGCGCTGACGGAGAGGCTCACGTGTTGGCCTTCGACGCATCGACGGATCCTGGGCAAGGGCAGGGTGTGGAAGTCACGCCGCCGGCTGGCAGCCTGTATGGGAAGCGGACCTTCCCGCTTCCGGACATCCACGGCGACACGACGCTCGTCGCGCAGCTGCCACGGACTGTGCCGCTGAGCGGTGTGGTGCGAGCTCCCGGCGGGCCCCTGGGTGGGGTCGTGCTCACGTTGTACGCGGGTGACGGCAGCGGTGCCGGGTACGGCCAGGCGGTGACCGCGTCCGATGGCTCGTATGCGCTTGCGGTATCGCCCGGCCACTATGAGCTCCGAGCAGCTCAGTCGAGCGGGCCGAGCTGGGTTCCACGGGGATGGGAACTGGACCTCCTGTTCGACGTGGGTGACGCCGGCCGGGCGCTTGACGTCGAGCTTCCGCAAGCCGCGACGTTCACGGTGCGAGTGGTCGGTGAGGACGGGGAGCCGGTGGTGGGGGCGCGCGTCTTGGTCCCGCCATACGTGGCGCACGCGAGCGCCGGCGGGATGGACGCGTTGATCTGGTCGAACACGGCGGAAGCAGCGACTGGAGCCGACGGAGAGGCGCACGTACCCGTCTTCGACGGGTCGACGGACCCGGGCGACGGGCAGAAGGTGCTGGTCACGCCGCCGGCCGGCAGTGCGTACGGGCAGAAGGCGGTTCCGCTCCCGTCGATCCATGGTGACACCACGCTGGTGGTGAGCTTCTCCGCTCCGGATACGAGACCCCCAACGGTGTCGTGCGACTCCGCCCCGCCCGGGTGGCACAGCGCCGAGGTCGGCGTCGGCTGCACGGCGAGCGACGCGGGCTCGGGCCTCGCGCACACCGAAGACGCGTCCTTCTCGTTGAGCACGAACGTAGGTGACGGCCACGAGGACGCCGCGGCGCAGACGGGCACACGTCAGGTGTGCGATCGCGTCGGCAATTGTGCGACCGCCGGGCCCGTCGGCCCGATCGCCGTCGATCGCGCCGCGCCCGTCATCGCCTACACGCAGGCGAACGACGGCGCGAACGGCTGGTGGATCAGAGGCACCGCGACGGTTCAGGTCACGGCAACCGATCTCACCGTCGGCTCGCTGAGCTGCGTCGTCGACGGCGTCGCGAGAAGACTCACGCTCACGACCGGGCCGACCATGCTCGCAAGCGAATTCACCGTCAGAGGCGAGGGGCGCCACACCGTCAGCTGCACCGCCGGCGACACGCTCGGCCACAGCGGGAGCTCGGAAACGCCGGTCCTGATCGACCTCAGAGCGCCGAGAGCGCCGACGCTCACCGCCGATCGGGCGCCCGACTACGCGGCCACCAGCTGGTACAGAGACACGGTCACGGTGACGGCCACCGACAACGGTGATCCGGCAGCACTCGACGGCAGCCCCGGCAGCGGGGTCGACCCCGCCAGCGTGCCTGCTCCCCAGACGTATGCGACGAGCGGCAACAGCTTCGTCACGAGCGCACGTGTCAGCGACATCGCCGGCCATCAGTCCTCGCAGACGAGACTGACGGTCAAAGTCGACGCCGACCCGCCGACGACGACGCTCACCTGCCCGGTCGACGTCGCGCTGGGTGCGAGCGCCGTCGCGAGATGGAGAGACAGAGACGCCGAGTCCGGGCTCGCGGGCACGGCGACCGGCTCGCAGGCGGTCGACAGCTCGGCGCTCGGCACGTACACGGTCCATCACACGGCGACCGACCATGTGGGGCACACCGCGGCGAGCAGCTGCGAATACCGCGTCGTCTACGGGTTCCACCTCGCTGGCGCGACGAGAGCGCCGCCGAGCTTCAACACGGTGCACGTGCCGTCTCCGACGCTCGTCACGTTCAGCCTCACCGGCGACCACGGACTCGGCGTCATCGCCGTCGGCTACCCGCAGGTGCAGCCGATGAGCTGCGCCGACGGGACGCCGGCCGGCTCGCCGTCTCCCGCACAGGCGGCGGCGCCGCTCGCGTACACCGCCTCGAACGACCGCTACACCTACACGTGGGACAGCAGCGGCGTCGCGCCCGGCACGTGCGCCGCGCTCCTGCTGGGCCTCGACGACGGCACCGTCCACGAAGCCTGGTTCAGAGGCTAGGTCGCCGTCACGCGTGCACGAGCGAGCGCGGCACCTCGCCCGCGCGCGCGGGCGGGAGCCCGCCGCCGCGGATCGCGAGCCGCACGAGCCCCCAGCCGAGCACGAGCAGCAGCGACAGCGTGATCGCCAGCACGACGGCGCCGGCGACGCCCCACAGCCAGCCGGGCACGTCCTGGCGGCGCTCGCGCTGCAGCACCTGCCGGTCGGGCACGAACGCGCGCGTCGCGCGGGCGCTCGGCGCGACGGCGGGGACCGGGATCGCGGGGTCGGAGGGCAGCGCGAGCGGGATCGCGGCGAGGTCGCGGCCGCGCTCGAAGCGGATCATGGCCTTCCAGCTCCCGCCGACGGGGATCGGCTGCGTCGTCGCGTAGACGCCGTCGCCGAGCCGCCGCAGCCGGTCGACGACGAGCTTGTCGTGGCCCTGCCAGGCGGTGACCGTGAGCCAGTTCGCGTCGCGCACCGCGCTCGGCGGGTCGAAGGCGATCCGCGCGGCGACGGTGCGCTGCGCGCCGCTGTCGTGCAGCGTGCGCAGCGCGACGTGCGCACGCACGTCCGTCGGTGCGCTCGTCGGCAGCACGAACGCGACGACGGCGCCGACGGCGAGCAGGCTCGCGCCCGCCGCCGCCCACGCACGCGGGCGCCCGGCGAGGTCGGCGCGCAGCCGCAGCGCGCTCGCCGCGAACGTCGCGAGCGTCCCGCCCGCGAGCGCGACCGGCAGCGCGAGCAGGATCGCCTCCCCCACAAGGTGCGTCGGCCACGGCAGCGGCATCCAGACGTGCGACCAGCCCCACTCGGCGAGCACGCCGAGCGTCGCGATCAGCACGCCGGCGAGCGCGCCGAAGCGGAAGGACCCGGCCCCGCCCGACCACGCGGCGAGCGCGAGCGCCTCCACGAGCGCGCCCTCGACGACGTAGAGCGGGAAGTGGGCGGTCGTCTCGCCGAGCACCGGCCCGACGAGCAGCGTCAGCAGCCCGCGCAGCGCGAGGAAGAACGCGACCGCGGCAAGCGCTCCGCCGCGCCCCACGAGCGTGCGCGCGAGCACGAGCGCGAGCGAGGCGGCGAAGGCGATCAGCAGCGGGTGGAAGAGCAGGTGGAACTGCGCGACGCCGAAGTCGAACTCGCCCTGGAAGATCGAGAGCCCCATCAGCATTCCGCCGCAGGCGCCGATCAGCCGCGCACGGCGCAGCACGGCGCCGCCGGCGCGCGCGCGGCCGAGCGCAAGCCGCGCCTCGGCGAACAGCACGAGCACGCCGATCAGCGTCAGCGCCGCGCCGCCGAGCATCATCAGGTGCGTCGGGCCCCACAGCGTCACGTCCTGGCCGAAGAGGCGATGCGAGACGTCGTCGAGCGGGAAGCCGAGCAGCGCGAACGACGCGCACGCGAGGATCAGCACGCCGCCGATCGGGGCCTCCCACCCGGGCGCGATCCGCACGAACGTCGGCGGGCGCGGGTCGGACTGTCGCGGCAGCACGACCGCAAGCCAGCCGGCGGCGAAGATCCCGTAGAGGCCGAGCAGGATGAAGTAGTGCGCCGGGTTCGCGAGCGGCCCCGGGTCGCGGCCGTCGTCGATGTGCAGCGAGATGTCCCAGTACATCCCGAAGACGGCGCCGAGCAGCGAGACGCCGGAGAGCGCGAGCGGCAGGGCCGCCCAGCCGGGCAGGCCCGAGGTGCGCTCGAGCGCGGCGCCGGCGCGGGTGAGCACGGTAACCCGGCCTGAGCGGTGCCCGAGTCCGAGCCACAGCAGCGCGCCCGTGAAGAGCGTGACGGCGGCGCTCATCGCGGCGACCTGGCCGAGCGCGGCGCCGCCGGCGGGCGCGGCGGCAGCGAAGAAGGAAGTCATAAAGAGATGATACATCGATCGATGACATATAGCGACCGAATGCGCTTGCAATACTCGCGCGATGTCGATCGACTCCCCCGCCGACCTCGACGGACTGCGCCGCGCCGGCGCCGTCGTCGCGACGACGCTGCGCGAGCTGCGCCGGCTCGTGCGCGCCGGAATCACGACGGCCGAGCTTGACGCCCACGCCGCGCGCATCTTCGCGCGCCATGGCGCCCGCTCGGGCCCGCAGCTCGACTACCGCTTCCCCGGCGCGATCTGCATCAGCATCAACGACGAGGTCGTCCACGGCATCCCCGGCAGCCGCCGCCTGCGCGACGGCGACCTCGTGAAGCTCGACGTCACCGCCGAGCTCGACGGCTACTACGCCGACGCGTGCGTCTCGGTCCCGGTCGGCCGTCCCCAGCCCGCAAGCGCGCGTCTCTGCGCGGCGGCGCAGGCGGCGCTGCAGAAGGGGATCGCCGCCGCTCGTGCCGAGCGGCCGGTCAACGCGATCGGTGTCGCCGTTCAGGCGGAGGTCGAGCGGCGCGGCTTCACCGTCCTGCACGAGCTGACCGGCCACGGCATCGGCCGCCGCATCCACGAGCAGCCGAGCGTCCAGAACGTCGCCGATCCGACCGACGACCAGCTGCTCACGGACGGGCTGGTGATCACGATCGAGCCGATCATCGCCGCCGGCGACAGCGAGGTGCGCCCGCTCGACGACGGCTGGACGCTCGTGACGGAGGGCGGCTCGCGCTCCGCCCACGTCGAGCACACGATCGTCGTGCGCCGCGACGCGCCGCCGCTCGTGCTCACGGCGTGACCGGGATCGCTCCGTAGGATGTGCCGATGACCGATCGGCGCACCGGAGAGCTGACGATCGACGAGCTGGCGCGCGAGACGGGCATGACCGTGCGCAACATCCGCGCGCACCAGTCGCGCGGCCTGCTGCCGCCGCCCGACGTGCGCGCGCGCACCGGCTACTACGGCCCAGAGCACACCGCGCGCCTGCGTCTGATCCAGGACCTGCAGGCGGAGGGCTTCAACCTCAAGGCGATCGAGCGGCTCATCAGCGCCTCCAACGGCGCCAGCCAGCAGGTGCTCGACTTCGGCCGCGCGGTGCTGAGCGCGTTCAGCGAGGAGCCCGAGGTCGCGACGGGCGAGGATCTCGTCGCGCGGATCGGGAGCATCGACGAGCGCGTCGTGCGCAAGGCCGAGCGGCTCGGCCTGATCCGCCCGCTCGGCGACGGCCGCTTCGAGATCCCCAGCCCGACGCTGCTGCGCGCCGGCGAGGAGCTCGCCTCGATGGGCGTGCCGCCGCTGCACGCGCTCGCCGTCGCCGAGCAGATCCAGCGCCACTCGCGCGCGATCGCCGAGTCGTTCGTGCGCCTGTTCGTCGAGGACGTCGCCGGCGGCGAGGTCGACCCCGCCAAGCGCTCGCCGGAGGAGTGGGCGCAGCTCAGCGACGCGCTCGCGCGCCTGCGCCCGCTCGCGACCGAAGCGGTGCGAGCGGGCTTCGAGCAGACGATGGCCGCCGCGATCGAACGGCGGATGCAGAAGACGCTGCGGGGGTAGCCGCTAGCTGAACCGCGGCAACGGCCCGCCGCCGTCGCGCTCGAGCATCCCGGCGTACATCTTGTGGATCTGGCCGGGGTGGGCGGCGGCGACGTCGTGGACCTCGCGGCGGTCGCGCTTGTGGTCGTAGAGGCGCGGGTCGACGTTCTGGTTGTCGCCCATGTAGGCCCAGCGGCGGTCGCGGGCGTAGACGATCGAGCTGTAGGCGCCCGTCACGTACGTGCGCTTCTTCAACCGCCGCGTCTTGCCTTCGAGCAGCGGCAGCAGGTTCTGCCCGTCCATGAACGAGGGGCGGGCGACGTCGACGCCGGCGAGCAGCGTCGAGGCGACGTCCTGCGTCTGGGTGAAGTAGTCGGTCGTCGTGCGCGCGCCCTTGCCCTCGGGGTCGCGGATCAGCATCGGCACGTGGATCAGCTCCGGATGGCACTGCGTCGCCATCTTCGCCACGTAGCCGCGCTCGCCGAGCAGGAAGCCGTGGTCGGAGAGGAACATCACGAGCGTCTCGCCCTCGAGGTTCAGCTCGTGGAAGCGCTGCATGAAGTTGCCGAACCAGTGGTCGGACATCGACAGCTCGGCGCGGTAGAGCGCCTTCATCTGCTGGACGTCGGCGCGCCCGAGGCCGTTCGTTCGGGTCGTGCCGTTCAGCACCGTGCCGGGTTCCCACGCACGCGTCAGCGAGCCCCCGTGCAGCTTGATGTACTTGTCCGGCGGGTCCCACGGCTCGTGCGGGTCGAAGCAGTCGGCGATCACGCACCACGGCTTGTTCTGCCGGTTCGCCTCCTCCAGCAGCTGCGTCGCGGCGGTGAAGACGCGCGCCGGCTGATAGTCCGCCTCCGAGCGGCGACCGAGCTGGTTGGCGAGGTACTGGCGCATCTTCCCGGCGGAGCTGGAGCTGAGGATCTTCGGCGGCACCCAGCGCGCCAGCTCGGCGTCGCTGATGCGGCTCGCCGGCTGCGTGACGGTGCCGGTCTGACCGGGGATCGGCACGTAGCGGTGCGGCGACTGGTGAAACGCCTTCTGGGAAGGCACGAGCACCCACGGGGTGTCGACGGCGATCGCGGTGAAGAAGCCCGCCGCGCGCAGCGTCGTGATCAGGTTCTGCGCCGGGATGTCCTGCCAGCCGGGCGACTTCGGCATGTCCGGCGGCGGCGCGTGCCAGTCGCGGAACGGGAAGATCCGCCGCCCGCCGTAGATCGTCGCGCGCGCCGGACCGGTCGGGAATGCCTCCGGGTAGACGCTCGTGAAGCGCAGGCTCTCGCGCGCGAGCGCGTCGAGGTTCGGCGTGTGCGCGTTCTTGCGCCCGTAGCTGCCGAGATGGTCGGCGCGGACGCTGTCGATGATCACCAGCAGCAGGTTGGGCACCTCGCCCTTGCGCTTCTGCGGCACCCGCGTGCGCAGCGAGGCGGCGGTGCGGGCGACCCTCTTGACGGTCTGGGCGCTCGAGTCACCGCAGCCGGCAAGCGAGGCGAAGCCGAGGCCGGCGGCCGTCTGCCCGGCCCGCCGCAGCAGGTCTCGTCGATCGATCTCGTCGTGCATCAGGGGGAATGAACCCGCCAGCCCGGCGATCGTTGCGGGGCCGCGCGAGCGGGCGGCGGTTAGCTTACGCGGCTCGACGCGCGCGGGTCGGAAAGCGGCGTGAGCGCGGGCTCGATCTCGGCGCGCAGGTGCTCGAGCTTCGGCGGCAGCGCAAGCCGGCGGCCGAGCTCCGCCTGGGGCTCGTCGGCCGAGAAGCCGGGGCCGAGCGTGGCCAGCTCGAACAGCACGCCGTTGGGCTCGCGCGAGTAGACCGAGCGGAAGTAGAAGCGGTCGACGAGGCCCGACGTCTGGCGACCGGCGCGCGCGTAGGCGTCGTCCCACGCCTCGATGTCCGCGTCCTCGGAGGCGAACGCGATGTGGTGCACGGTGCCGGCGCCGCCGATTCCGCGCTCCGCGGGCGCCGGGTCCTGGACGTAGTACCCGTGGCGGCGCGGGCCGCGCGAGACCCAGCGGCCGTCCTCCTCGACGAAGCCGAGCACGTCGCGCAGCAGCTGCTCGGTGCGCTCCGGCGCGACCGCGTACGCGCGCACGCCGGCGAACCCGCGCAGCGCGTGCGCGGCGGGGATGTCGGGCGCCTCGGCGGCGAGCGGCGCGTCGGCGCCGTCGTCGATCGCGAGCTCGAGCCCGAGGCCCTCGGGGTCGGCGAAGCGCAGGCTCGTCGCGTCGCGCTCGGTCGCGATCCCCTCGGCGTCGAGGCGGGCCGCCCAGAAGTCGAGCGCGTCGGCGTCGGCGACGCGCAGCGCGATGCGGTGGATCATGCCCGCGCCGGCGCGGCCGGGGCGGGCGCCGGGGTACTCGAAGAACGTCAGGTCCGCGCCGGGGCTGCCCTGCTCGTCGGCGTAGAAGAGGTGGTAGACGCTCGGGTCGTCCTGGTTGACGGTCTTCTTGACCATCCGCAGCCCGAGCACGCGCACGTAGAAGTCGACGTTGCGCGGCGCGTCGCCGGTGATACACGTGATGTGGTGGATGCCGTCGAGCTGCACCGTGCCTCCAGGGTCCGTTGACTCGACAAGCCACGCTAGCAGGGCCCCGCGTGTCGGAATCGATCGCAGCGGCGATACCGCCGGTATCCCCACCGTCCTGCTCACCGGCGCCTCGGGCGCGATCGGCGCCCGCCTGGCGCCGCTGCTCGCGCGCGAGGCCGACGTCCAGCTGCGCTGCCTGCTCCGCCGGCCGCAGGCGACGACGTTGCCGCCGGGCGCCCGCGCGGTCCAGGGCGATGCGGTCAGCGGCGAGGGACTCGACGAGGCGCTCGCCGGCGTCGAGATCGTCTACTACCTGATCCACTCGATGGGTCGTGGCGGGCAGGCGGACGATTTCGCCGCGCGCGATCGCCGGGCCGCCGAGAACTTCGGCCGTGCCGCCGAGCGCGCCGGGGTGCGGCGCTTGATCTACCTCGGCGGGCTCTCCGGCGGCGAGGCGACCGGATCATCGGAGCATCTGCGCAGCCGCGAGGAGGTCGCGGAGCTGCTCGCGCCGCACGTGCCCGAGCTCGTCCACGCGCGCGCGGCGATGGTGATCGGGGCGGGCGGGGCGTCGTTCGAGATGCTGCGAGCGCTCGTGCGCCGCCTGCCGGCGATGATCTGCCCGCGCTGGATCGACACGCGCACCCAGCCGATCGCGATCGACGACGTCGCCGCCGCGCTCGCGGCGCTGCGCGACCGCCACGACGTCGTCGGCGACGTCGAGCTCGGCGGCCCGCAGGCGCTCAGCTACCGCGAGATGATGGAGCGCACGGCGCGCGCGATGGACCGCCGCGCGCCGCTGATCGTGCGCGTGCCGGTGCTCACCCCGCGGCTCTCCTCCTACTGGGTGATGCTCGTGACGCCGGTCGAGAACGGGCTCGTGCGCCCGCTCGTCGACGGGCTGCGCGAGGAGATGCTCGTGCGCACGCCGCCGCCGTCCGGGATCAACGACTCGCCACGCGACTTCGACGCGGCAGTTCGCATCGCGCTGGCCGAGCGCTGATACGCTCGCGCCGAAGGGGGAACGCATGCCTGTCAAAGCGGCCGTCATCGGCCCGGGCAACATCGGCACCGACCTGCTGATGAAGCTGCAGCGCTGTCCGTCGATCGAGACGGTGCTGATGGTCGGGATCTACGCGGACTCGCCGGGCCTCGCGCGGGCGCGCGAGCTGGGCGTCGAGGCGAGCGCGCGCGGCGTCGAGGCGGTGCTCGCGCGCGACGACGTCGCGCTCGTCTTCGAGGCGACGGGTGCGAAGGCGCATCTGGCGAACGCGCCGCTGCTGCGCGCCGCCGGCAAGGTCGTCGTCGACCTGACGCCTGCCGCCGTCGGGCCCTACGTCGTGCCGTTCGTGAACCTCGGCGACCATCTCGGCGAGCCGAACGTGAACCTCGTCACCTGCGGCGGGCAGGCGACGATCCCGATGATGCACGCGATCGATCGCGTCGCCGACGTCGCCTACGGCGAGATCGTCGCGACGATCGCCTCCGCCAGCGCCGGCCCCGGCACGCGCCAGAACATCGACGAGTTCACCGTCACGACGGCGCGCGGCCTGGAGCTCGTGGGCGGCGCCGACGAGGCGAAGGCGATCATCATCCTCAACCCGGCCGACCCGCCGATCCTGATGCGCGACACCGTCTTCGCGCAGGTGCGCCGGCCCGACGCAGCCCTGATCGAGGAATCGGTGCGCACGATGGCCGAGCAGGTGCGCGCCTACGTGCCGGGCTACCGGCTGCGGCTCTGCGACGTCGACGGCGACCTCGTGACCGTGCTGCTGGAGGTCGAGGGCGCCGGCGACTTCCTGCCGTCCTATGCCGGCAACCTCGACGTGATGACCGCCGCGGCGGCGCGGGTGGGGGAGGAGCTGGCCCGGCGCCTGCTCGCCGCGGAGGTGGCCGCATGACGCACGTGACGCTCGTCGACTCCTCGCTGCGCGACGGCATGCACTCCGTCCGCCACGCCTTCACGCCGGAGCAGGTCGCGGCCGTCGCCGCCGGCCTGGACCGCGCCGGCATCGACGTGATCGAGGTCTCCCACGGCGACGGCGTCGGCGGCTCCTCGATCCAGTACGGCCGCTCCGCGCACTCCGACGACGCGTTGATCGAGGCGGCCGCCGGCGCCGTGCAGCGCGCGCGGATCGCGGCGCTGCTGCTGCCGGGCATCGGCACGCTCGAGCGGCTCAAGCGCGCGCAGGCGCTCGGCGCCTCCGTCGCGCGCGTGGCGACGCACTGCACCGAGGCGGACATCGCCGAGCAGCACATCTCCTGGGCCGCCGAGCACGACATGCTCGCGATCGGCTTCCTGATGATGAGCCACATGCTCGAGCCGCAGCTGCTCGCCCAGCAGGCGCGGTTGATGGAGTCCTACGGCGCACGCGTCGTCTACGTCGTCGACTCGGCCGGCGCGCTCGTGCCGGCCAGCGCGGCGGCGCGCGTCGCGGCGCTGCGCGAGGCGCTCGCCGGTGAGACGGCGATCGGCTTCCACGCACACAACAACCTCGGCTGCGGCGTCGGCAACGCGCTCGCGGCCGTCGAGGCGGGAGCGGCGTGGCTCGACGGCTCGCTGCGCGGCCTCGGCGCCGGAGCCGGCAACGCCCAGCTCGAGGTGCTCGCCGCCGCCCTGGAGCGCTCCGGCCACGAGACCGATGCCGAGCTGTTCCCGCTGATGGACGTCGCCGAGGACGTCGTCGCGCCGCTGATGCCGCGCGCGCAGATCATCGACCGCGGCGCGCTCTCGATCGGCTACGCCGGCGTCTACTCGTCCTTCCTGCTGCATGCGGAGCGCGCCGGCGCGAAGTTCGGCGTCGAGCCGCGCGCCGTCTTGATGGAGCTCGGCCGCCGCCGCATCGTCGGCGGCCAGGAGGACATGATCATCGACGCCGCGGCCGAGCTGGCGCGCGACGCCGGCGGCTGATCTCAGCCGCTGCCGCGGTCGATCAGCTCGGTCGCGTCGCCGTCCTGCGTGACGGTCGCGAAGCCGGCGCGCTGGATCGTCGTGCTCTCTTCGGGAAACATGAACCGCGAGGACGTGTAGAGCTTGCGCACGTGCTGGCTGCGCATGAGGGCGATCACGTCGCTCAACTGCTGGTGAGTCGGCATCGACTCGATGCTGGCATAGGGGGAGACGTTGACGACCCCCGCGTCGTAGGCGACCCGGTGGCTGAGCGATATGAGGATCGCGACATGCTCGCCCGGGTGGGTGGTCCTGCGCACGAGCGCGACGGCTTCCGCCTGCTTGAAGGGGAGCTTCGCGTCCCCCGCTCGCAGGCGCGAGATCTGCGACCACGGCGTCGGCGTCTGCGCGAGCGAGCAGGCCATCAGGCCGAAGCCGAACAGCACCGCGAGCTGTGCGAGCCCGGGTCGCCGCCAGCCGCGGGCGGACAGGTCGCGCGCGACGACGACCACCAGCAGGGCGAGCGCGAACGCCCAGGTCGAGAAGAGGTCGATCAGGACCTGCGGGTGGGAGCGCCCGGCGAAGTAGGCGCTGGCCCCGAGGCCGAACGCGCCGGCCCACGCGAGCAGCGCGGTCAGCAGCCGGTCCTCGGCGCCGCGCGCGACGCGGACGGCCGCGAGCACGAGCGTCGCCGAGAACGTGAGGAACACGACGAGATGGAGTCCGAATCTCGGCATCGGGATCATCGCCCAGCCGTCGATGGCATACAGCCGCGAGAACTCGAACAGCAGCCCGAAGTGCGGCAGCGCACCGGAGCGCACGAGCGCGAGCGCGATCACGAGCGCCGTCGCGGCGGCGAGGCCGGCCGCCGCCTCGCCGAGCAGTCGCGCTCCCGCCCGCCACGACCGCGGCGGCGCCGCGCAGGGGAGCGCGACGAGCGTCGCGCCGAAGACCGGCAGCCCGAACTCGGGGTTGTTGAGCACCACGAGCCCCGCGGCCGCGAACAGCAGCCATCCACGCCGCGGGGCGGCGCCGTCGACGTGACGGGCCGTCGCCCATGCGAGCAGGTACACCCCGCCGTAGCGGATCGGCCAGAGGCTGATCAGGCTGCCGGCGCCGTAGCGGTTCTCGAGCGGCCCGAGCTTCATGAAGAAGCTGCTGGCGAGGATCGGCAAATAGAGCGCGAGCGCGAGCAGCGAGCTGCGCACCAGGCGCCGCAGCGTCGCGTACAGCGCCACCAGCGCGAGCCCGCTGATCGTCGCCATCGTCACGGTGTAGACGCCGATCGTCGTGCCGAGCAGCGTCATCGTGAGCGCCGCGACATACGGCCACAGCTGGCCGTACTGGGCGTGGAAGTCCACGAGCGGGGTGCGCCCGTTCAGGATCGCGAACGTCTCGTCCAGCGACCATAGGACGTGGCCCGCGACCGCCGGGTTCGCCGTCGCGATCGTGGCCTCGGTGTTGACCGTGCTCAGCACGAACACGACCGTCATCAGCACGGCCGCGCCGACGCCGACGACGGTGCGCGCGCGGGTGTCGCCCGCCCACCCGCGCAGGCGCTCGAGGACGGCGCTGCGGCGCAGCAGCGCGAACGGCAGCGCCGCCAGCAGCGCCGCCGCCACGAGCGTGGGGAGCGTGAAGAAGCGCGTGCGTTCCCAGTAGGTCGAGTCGGTGTTGAAGAGGATGTCGTTCTGTGCCGCGAGGCAGAGCGCGCAGAAGGCGAGCAGCAGCACCTGGCTTGCGAGCACGAGCCGATCTGCGGTGCGTGCGGGCAGCCGCGGCCTCCGGCCCACGCTCGCGAGCACGATCGCGGCGAGCAGCGGGGGGCCGAGCAGCGCGATCAGGAAGCGGCCGTGCTCGACCGGCTCGGGTATCGGCTGGACCGGCGTCCAGAACGTCACGGGACGCGGGCCGAGGAAGGCGTGACCCAGCGGGGCGCCGAGCACGAGGATCCCCGCAAGCGTCAGCAGCGCGCAGGGGAGTGCGGCAAGCCAGGCGATCTGACCAGGGTCGAGCGCCCCGTTCGAGGCGGACGGCACGTGCGCCGCGCGCGCGGGGAACGAGGGCAGCGGCGGGGATCTCGCGGCCACGCTCGCTCCTACGCCTCCGGCCGCATGTCGAGCAGCTCGGTGAAGTGCGCGTCTCTGCGCACCGCGGTGAAGCCTTCGCGTCTCAGCAGCGCCAGCTCTTCGGGGAGGATCCCCTGTTCGAGGTCCAGCTGCGCGACGAACAGCTTGCGCGCGTGCGCCGCGCGCAGGACGGCGATCGTGCGCCGCAGCTGCTGCACGGTCGGCATCGTCACGATGCTCGCGTACGGAGCGACGTTCACGACGCCGACCTCGTGGGCGATCCGGTGCCCGAGCGCGATCAGGATCCCGACGTGCTCGCCTCGCGTCGTCGCCTGCGCGACGAAGCGGGTCGCGCGCGGCTGCTCGAAGATCGGGATGCGGGTGTGGTGCCGCATGCGCGCGATCTGCGACCACGGCGTCGGGAGCTGCGACAGCGAGCAGATCGCCAGCGCGAAGCCGAAGACGACTGCGACCCCCGCGAGGCCCGGGCGGCGCCAGCCGCGCGCGAGCTGCCCGCGCACGACGGCGACCAGCAGCAGCGTCAGCGCCAGGCACCATGCGGACAGCAGGCACACGAGGTTGAGCGGGTCCGAGCGCCCGACGTAGTAGCTCGCAGCGAACAGGCCGAACACGCCGCTCCACGCCAGCATGCTCGTCAGGAGCGGTTCGCGGCGCCGCTCGACGACGCGGACGGCCGCGACGCCGATGGCGGCGGCGAACGTCACGTAGATCGCGATGTGCAGGCCGATCCACGCCATCGGCTCCAGTGCCCAGCCTTCGACGCCGTAGAGCCGCGAGTACTCGAGCACCCAGCCGAAGTGCGGCAGCTGCCCGGACCGCACCAGCGTCACCAGCGCCACGAGCAGTCCGGCGCCGAGCAGGCCGGCGCCCGCGCCGGCGAGCAGGCGTCGCACCGCTCGCAGCGAGCGCGACGGCTCGCCGCATGCGAGTGCCGCGAGCGTCGCCGCGAACGCGCCGATCCCGAACTCCGGGTTGTTAATCGCGACGAGGCCGGCGGCGGTGAACAGCAGCCATGCACGGCGCGGGCCGGCGCCGCCGACGTGCCGCACCGTGAGCCATGCCAGCAGATAGGGCGCGCCGTAGCGCATCGGCCAGATGCTGAAGATGCCCGCCGGGCTGAAGCGGTTCACGGTCGCGTTCGTGGCTATGAAGTAGCTTGTGGCGAGAAAGGGGAGATAGAGCGCGAGCGCGAGCACGGAGCTCCTCGTGATGCGCCGGAAGACCGCGTAGATCCCGAGCATCGCGAGCCCGCTGATCGTCGCCATCGTCGTCGTCCACGCGATCAGCGTGGCGCTTCCCGTGAGCGCCATCACCGCGGCGGCGAGCAGCGGCCACAGCTGGGAGTACTGCGCGTGGAAGTCGACGAGCGGCGTGCGGCCGTTGAGCACGGCGAACGTCTCGCTCGCATCCCACGGGAGCAGGTTGTTGCCGAGCGCCTTGCCGGCCGATGCGTCGGTGTTGATCGCCGTCAACAGCCAGGCGGCGGTGAACGCGGCC
Organism: Conexibacter sp.; assembly: GCA_035637995.1. Taxonomy (GTDB): domain Bacteria; phylum Actinomycetota; class Thermoleophilia; order Solirubrobacterales; family Solirubrobacteraceae; genus Conexibacter. The sequence continues at coordinate 30,474 of DASRAV010000045.1, forward strand.
GCGACGACGACGCAGACGCCGCGCCGGGTGCCGGTCTCCCGTACCGCGCGGGCCGCGCGCGCGACGAGCGGCCGGATGCGCACGCCGACGAGGAACACCAGCGCGAGCGCGGCCGCTGCGGCTAGCGTGGCGAGCGTGAAGATCTGGTCGGGCTGCTGCGGCGGGACGTCGGCGCGCAGCAGGACGTCGTGCTGTGCGAGCAGGCAGGCGACGAGGAAGCCGGCCGTGAGCGCTTGGCTGAGCACGACGAGCGCACGAATCAGCGCGGCCGGCAACGGGCGTTGCGGGCGGCGCGTGCGCGTGAACGTGACGAGCGCCAGCAGCAGCGGACCGACGAGCGCGACCGCATAGCGCCCGTGCTCCACGGGCTCGGGCATGATCCCGACGCCGCGCCAGAACGTCGCCGAGCCGGGGGACAGCAGGGCCCGTCCGAGCGGCGGTCCGATCAGGTAGATCGCCGCGACGGTGACGAGCGCGCACGGCAGCGCGGCGATCCACGCCGTCTCAGCGGGCGTGGGCGTGCGAAAGCTCGCGCGCGCAGGCGCTGCCGCTGCATCGCGAGCACCCGACGTTACCGGTGTGCCTGCCATCCCGGGCGAACGTACCAGAGCGGTGTCGATCGCTTGACCGCTCTTGCTAGAATTGCGGGCTGACGGGGACGGTTGTGCCGCGAGGGGGATAGTTTACGGCCTTTGGTCCGCTGCGTATCGCTGCGGATACATCAATTATGTCCATTAACTCTCACGGCGCGACGCCGCTCGTGTCGGTGGTCGTTCCCGTCTTCAACGAGGAGGACGTGCTGCCGGAGCTGCAGCGGCGGGTCGATGGCGCGCTGGGCGCCCTCGCGGGCGGCCATGAGCTGATCTACGTCGACGACGGCTCCGTCGATCGCTCGGTCGAGATCATCGAGGGACTGGCGCGCGAGCACCCGCACGTGGTCCTCGTGCGCCTGTCACGCAACTTCGGGATGGAGATCGCGATGTCGGCGGGCATGGACTATGCGCGCGGAAGCCATGTCGCGCTCCTGCACGCCGATCTGCAGGACCCGCCGGAGCTGATCCCGGAGATGGTCGCGCGTGCCGTCGCCGGCGCCGACGTCGTCTACGCGCGACGCATCGGGCGCGACGAGAGCCTGCTCAAGCGGATGCTCGCCACCGGCTTCTACGCGCTGATGCAACGGCTTGCGCGTACGCCGTATCAGGGCCAGGCCGGCGACTTCCGCGTGATGTCGCGCCGCGTGGTCGACGCCGTCCGCTTCATGCCCGAGCGACGGCGCTTCCTGCGCGGGATGATCGCGTGGGTCGGCTACGAGCAGGTGCCGATCGAGTACCGGCGCGCGGGGCGCCGCGCGGGCCGCGGCGCCTCCTACCCGGCGCTGCTGCGGCTCGCGGTCGAGGCGCTGACCTCCTTCTCCGACGTTCCGCTGCTGCTCGCCAGCTACCTCGGCATCGTGCTGTCGCTGCTCAGCGGGCTGGCCGCGCTGACGATCCTGCTCGTGACGGCGCTCGGCGGCATAAGCGCCTCGATCGGCGTGTGGATCATGATCGCCGTGCTGTTCCTGGGTGGCGCGCAGCTGGTCAGCGCCGGCATCATCGGGCGCTACCTGGCGCGCGTCCACGCCCAGGTGCTGGAGCGTCCGCTCTACCTCGTGGAGCGTGTGGTCGCCGCCGACGATCGCGCTAGCGGCCCAGGCGATACGCGACGATCTGTGCTTTCTGGCCTGCCGCGATCTGGAGGCTTCCGGCAGTTATGAGCATGTCGTCGGAGATCGCGACCGGGGCGTCCGTGCCGGCCGGGAGCCTGGATCTCCACACGATCTCGCCGGTGTCCCGGTTCAACGCCCACAGCATGCCGTCGTAGGTCGTGGTGAAGACGAGGTCGTTGGCGATGCTCGCCGCTCCGTAGACGGAGTGCGGGAGCTTGCGATCCCACTTGACGCTTCCCGTGGCCTCGTCGAGCGCGACGATCTCGCCGGTGCCCTTCGACGTGTCCTGCGAAGTCGCGGACGTCTGCGAGCGATAGACGATGTAGAGGTTGTTCACGGGCACGTAGACGGTGGCGCCGTCCGACGCCATCTGCGTCTCGACGCCGCCCCAGTTGCCCGGATAGATCTTCATCGGCGGCTTGAGCCCGTCGTAGTCCTTGTGCAGCGCGAGCAGGTTGTCGCCGTCGTGTCCGTTATGGATCCCGACGGGCTGCTTCCACAGACGCGTGCCCGTCATGGCGTCGAAGGCGTAGACGACGCCCATCTTGCCGGCGGCCAGCGCCACACGTCTGTGCTGCACGGTCGTGAGGATCACCGGGCACTCGAGGTCCCAGTCGTAGATGTCGTGGGGCAGCACCTGGCGGCCCCAGATGAAGCGCCCGGTGCGTGCGTCGAGCTTGACGATCGAGTTGTTCCAGCGATTGGCCCCGGGGCGGCTCGCGCCCCACGGGAGCTCCGTCGTCCCCGGGAAGGGGAGTGGATTCGCGATGCCCATGTAGAGCCCGCCACGGCCGTCGAAGGCCGGGGGGTGCCAGAGGCCGCCCCCTGCGTTCAGCTTGCGATCGCCCCACAGGCCGCGCGGGACCTGCTCCCATCTCCATCGCGTCCTGCCCGTCGCGGCGTCGAGCGCCCACAGCGTGCCCACCGCTCCGGGGCCCTGCACCGCGGTGGAGACGTAGACCGTCCGCTTCCAGTGGCCCGGCGCCATGTCGACCGTATCGCCCGCGCGCCGCGCGATCGTCTTCCTCCACAGCACCTTGCCGGTCCGGGCGTCGAGCGCGAACGCCTGTCTCGGAGTCGCGCCGTACACGCGTCCGTCGACGACGTTCACGCCGTTGGGGCCTATGTCCGTCGCGTCGAATCGCTTCTCCCACAACAGCTTTCCGCTGTGCAGCCGAAGCGCGAGCACGTTCGAGCTCAGGTCCTGCGTGTAGAGCACTCCGTTCGCGACGACGGGCGTGGTGGCGTAGCTCGAGACCAGCGGCAGCCTCCAGGCGACGCGGAGCCGTGAGACGGTCGAGGAGTCGATCGGCCCGCCGACCTGGCGTGCGTTGTCGATGCCGGCGTTCGGCGCCGTCCAGGTGGTTCTGCGGATGCTGGAGACCTGCCGCTGGCTGCCACCGCAGCCCGCGAGCACACCGACCGCCAGCGCGCACAGCACCAGCGCGCGCCGTCTGTCGCGCGCGGCTGAGCAGACCCGGTCGAGCCACATCCTGACGTCCCCCTGATCGCGTGCCGGCTCGCTCCCCCGGAGCCGAGCACCTCCGCGGTGTCTTCTACCAGAGTCGCGTTGAGCCCCGCGGCAATCGCGTGGGGGGGCGAGCGCTAGGCGCTTGGGCGGCAGTCGCCGCAGGTGCCGCGCAGGACCACGTCATGGTCGGCGACGGCGAAGCTGAGGCGGCGCGAGACGCGCTCGATCGCCTGCTCCAGCGCGGGGTCCTCGAACGGTGCGATCCGCCCGCAGCGATCGCAGACGAGATGGTGATGGTGATCGCCGCCGGGCTGCAGCGGCTCATAGCGCGCGACGCCCTGGCCGACGTCGATCCGCGTCACGAGCTTCAGCTCCGTGAACAGCTCGAGGATGCGGTAGACGCTCGCGCGGCCCACGGCACGTCCATCGGCGCGCAGCCGCTCGTCGATCTCCTGTGCGGTGAGCGCGCAGTCCTGGGCGGCGAGCAGCTCGACGACGGCGTTGCGCGCGCCGCCGCGGCGGAAGCCCGCCTGCGCCAGCGTCGCAAGCGTGTGCTCGTCCCAGCTCGGCTGCGTCGTGGAAGCCATCGAGCCGATCGTAGCGCCCAGATGCGAATTAGACTCGTTCCCATTATGCTCGACGGCGGATGCTCGAGCCCTTCCAGCTCCCGTTCGTGCAGCGCGCGCTCGTCGAGGTGCTCGTGCTCGCGCTGCTGGCGGGCACGCTCGGTAGCTGGATCGTGCTGCGCGGCCTCGCCTTCACCGTCCACGGGGCGGCGGCCGCGACGTTCCCCGGGCTCGTGCTCGCGGACGGGCTCGGCTTCGCCGCCCCGCTCGGCGCGTTCGGCGCGGCGCTGCTGCTCGCACTCGCCGTCGGGCGACTCGCGGCGCGCGGGCGCAGCGGGCACGACGTGCTGACCGCGCTCGTGCTCGTCGCCGCGCTCGCGCTCGGGATCGTGCTCGCCTCCGACGTCTTCCACTCCGCCGCGCACGTCGAGACGCTGCTGTTCGGCAGCCTGCTCGCAATCGACGCCGGCGACGTGCGCCTCGCCGCCGGTGTCGCGCTGGTCGCGCTGGTCGCGACGACGCTGCTGCAGCGCCGCTGGCTCGCGGTCGGCTTCGATCCCGCGGCGGCGCCCGCGCTCGGCGTGCGCTCGTCGGCGGCGGACCTGGCGCTGCTCGTGCTCACGGCGCTCGCCGCCGTCGCGATGCTCTCCGCCGTCGGCGCGCTGCTCGTGACCGGGCTGCTCGTCGTGCCGGCCGTCACGGCGCGGCTGCTGACGCGCCGGATCGTGTCGTGGCAGTGCACGACTGCGGCCCTGGCCGCGCTGGAGGGAACGGCCGGCCTCTGGCTGTCGGTGAAGCTGAACGCGCCGCCCGGCGCGACGATCGCCGTGGTCGCCGGCGGCGCCTTCGCGCTCGTCGCGCTGCTGCGTGCGCCGGCGGTCGGCCGGTCGCGCCCGCGGCCGGCGGAGGCGGTGTGAGCGCGCTCCTGACGGCCAGCGGGCTCGTCGTCGGCTATGACGGCCCGCCCGTCCTGCGCGACGTCGCCTTCGCGCTGGAGCCGGGCGAGCGGATCGCCGTGCTCGGCCCCAACGGCGGCGGCAAGACGACGCTCTTCCGCGCATTGCTCGGCGAGCTGCGTCCGCTCGCCGGTGAGCTCGCGCTCGCCGGACGCTGCGGCAGCGTCCCGCAGACGGAGCGCTCGCGGCTCGACTTCCCCGTCAGCGCACTCGACGTCGCGCTGATGGGGACGATCGCGGGGCGACCGTGGTGGCGGCGTCCGGGTCGCCTCGAGCGCGCGTCGGCTCACGCGGCGCTCGAGCGCGTCGGTCTCGGGGCGCTCGCCGGCCGCACGTATGGCGAGCTGTCCGGCGGTCAGCGCCAGCGCGTCCTGATCGCGCGGGCGCTGGTCCAGGAGGCGCGGATCCTGCTGCTCGACGAGCCGTTCACGGGGCTCGACCGGACGAGCGCGGCGCAGCTCGAGGCGCTGCTGAGCACGCTCGCGGGGGAGGGCCGCGGCGTGCTGATCGCGACACACGACCTCGAGCAGGCGCGCCGGTGGGATCGCGTGCTGTGCCTCAACGGCCGCCAGCTCGCGTTCGGACCGCCCGCGGCGGCGCTGTCCGTCGAGGTGCTCGCGGCCACCTACGGCGGCGAGATCGTGACCCTGCCGAGCGCCGACGGCGACCCGGCCCACGGCACCCGCGCGATCCTGCCGCCCCACCACCACGAGCACGCATGACGGCCACCGTGCTGCACGCGCTCGGCGATCCGTGGTCGCAGGGGATCATGCGACGGGCACTGCTGGAGGTGATCGTGCTCGGGCTCGTGGGCGGCACGCTCGGCTGCTGGATCGTGCTCGGCGAGCTCTCCTACGGTGCCGAGTCGCTCGCGCACGGGATGTTCCCGGGCTTGGTGCTGGCGGCGCTGGCGGGGATCCCGCTCGTGCTCGGCGGGGCGGCGGGCATCCTCGTCGCCGCGCTTGCGGTCGCGCTCGCCGGCCGCGTGCCGGGGATCGGCCGCGACGACGCGGTCGCGGTCGCGGTCACGACGCTGTTCGGGCTCGGTGCGCTGCTCGCGCTCTCGCCCGCCTCTCCGCCGGGGATCCAGGGGCTGCTGTTCGGCGACGTGCTCGGGACGAGCGCGGGCGATCTGGCGCTCGCCGCGGCGCTCGCGGCGGTCGTGCTGCTCGTCCTGTGGTTGGCGCACTGGCGCTTGCTGGCGGTCGGCTTCGATCGCGGCAGCGCGCGCGGCGTCGGCGCCTCGCCCGCGCTCGTCGACGTGGTGCTGCTCGTGCTGCTGGCGCTCGCCGTGCTCGTCGCGGTGCAGGGGCTCGGCAACCTGCTCGTCGTCGCGGTGCTCGTGGCGCCTGCCGCCGCGGCACGCCTGCTCGCGCGGCGCTTCGGCGCGACGATGGCGCTGGCCGTCGCGCTCGCGATCGTCGCCGGGGTCGCCGGCCTCTACCTCTCCTACTACGCGCGCGTCGCCGCGGGCGCCGCGATCGCGGGGCTGCTCGTCGTCGCCTACCTGCTTGCGCGCCTGCTCGCCCTCGCGTCATCCCGGCGTAATGCGGTGGGACTACAGTGAGCGCATGATGCGATTCCTCACACGCAAGAGCGACATGGTCGACGCGGAGCGCGCGCTGCCCGGACGCGAGCAGGCGATGCCGGTGCCGGCGCGCCACGAGGTGCTCGGCACGCCGCTGCGCCCGCCGTTCCCCGACGGCTTCGAGCAGGCGATCTTCGGCCTCGGCTGCTTCTGGGGCGCGGAGAAGATCTTCTGGCAGGCGCCCGGCGTCCACACGACGGCGGTCGGCTACGCCGGCGGCTTCACGCCCAACCCGACCTACGAGGAGGTCTGCTCCGCGCAGACCGGACACACCGAGGCGGTGCTCGTCGTCTTCGACCCGGGCGCGACGAGCTACGAGGCGCTGCTGAAGCTGTTCTGGGAGGGCCACGACCCGACGCAGGGCATGCGCCAGGGCAACGACGTCGGCACGCAGTACCGCTCGGCGATCTACTGGACGACGGCGGCGCAGCGCGACGCCGCGCTCGCGTCGCGGGATGCCTACCAGGAGGTTCTGCGCGGCTCCGGCTACGGCGAGATCACGACCGAGATCGCGGAGTCGGACCCCGCCCACCCGTTCTACTACGCCGAGGACTACCACCAGCAGTACCTCGCGAAGAACCCGGCGGGCTACTGCGGGATCGGCGGCACGGGCGTCAGCTGCCCGATCGGCTTGACCGCGAGCTGAGCGCGCAGCTCAGCAGCGCGCCCCGAGCTGGCGCAGCGTGTGCGCCAGCTCGAGGACGCGCTCCGGCGCGAGCTCGCAGAAGCACGCCGTCGCGCCGACTCCGGCGAGCGCGGCCGCCTGGCGCGCTCTGAGGTCGTCGACGTCGCGGAAGGCAGCGAGCATGTCGACGACGCGAGCGGTCCAGTATGCGTGGGCATCGGTATCGATCAGGGCGTCGGCGAGCGCCGGGAAGCCCTGAGCTGCGGTGAGCAGGCTCGCCGCCGCGAAGGCTCGGCGGTGATCGGCGATGCCGTCTGCGAGCGCCGCGCGTGCGGCGCCGGTCAACTCCCGCTCCTCAGCGACCACGGGATCGTGCGGGAGTCCGGCGAGGATGAGCGCGATCTGCGAGGCAAGCTCTGCGACCTCCTCGCTCATCCCCACGAGCTGCTCGAGCTCGTTGGCGGCGAGGTGACGTGTGTCGCTCGAATCGACGGCAAACGCGTCGAGCCTGCCCCACAGCACGCCGAGCACGGCATGCGTGCGCGTCGCGATGCCCGCTGCCTCGCAGAGGGCGAACGCCACGTCGCCCGCCTCCTGCATCGCCGGCGCGGATCCGCTCATCATCATCGTCCATCGTCGTGAATCGCCGCCGTTGCGGCAATCCCACTGACGATCATTCAGAACTGAATAGCGCGCATCACGCGCATCAGGCACAGCAGCGGGAGCGCGACGGCGCTGGATGCGTGCAGCACCGCGATCGTCGTCGGGCGCGCTGCGCGCGTCCAGGCGGCGTCGTTGGAGAGATACATCGCGACCATGCCGGCGACGATCACGGCGTGCTGTCCGCCGGACGGCAGGCGCCTGGCCAGCTGCGTCGAGCGCTGCGCGACCTCGCGCAGCCGCTCCTGCGCTTGCGCGCGCGAGGCATAGTGCGCGATGAAGCTGACGTTGCCGCTGACGGCGTCCTCCGTCTCGTCGACGAGGCTGTCGAGCAGCGTGCTGAGCGCGCAGACCCATGGGAAGTACGTCTGGTGGATCGCGTCCACGGTTGCCGCGGTCGTGCGCGGGTCGGCCGCTGCGACGAGCAGCGCGTGGATCGCGAGCGACGAGCTGGCCGCTGCAGCCAGCTCGAACCAGCTCACGTCCTCGCCGCCGGCCTGGGCCGAGGCCCAGCGACGCAGCGCCGGCTCGCGCGCTGGGGCGGGAGCGTGGTTGATCCCCTGAACTGCTGCGCGACGCGCCTCCGCGACTGCCGTCTCGCGAACGTGCGAGTAGGCGGGCAGCGCCGCGCAGCTCGCCCGGCACGTCTCGACGAGAGCTGTCAGATAGCCGCCGTCGTCGCGCTGCGGGTGCAGCCGGTAGTGGTCTGCGATCGGTGTTCCCGGAGCCAGCGCATCGGCGAGCGCGGCATGCAGCTGGGTGCCGTTCGCGGCCGGGTCCTCGGCCGGCTGCTCGGCGAGCGTGTCGACGTAGTCCCACATGATCTGGAACGCCACGAGCAGACGCAGCAGCGACGGGTCGGGCGCGGTGGCGAGCACGGAGAAGAGCGCGGCGCCCGCGGCGTTGAGCCGCTCGTGCTGTAGCGTCGCGAGCGCGCTCTCGCGCAGCTGCGGGTTCGGGATCGCCGCGGCGAGCCGTTGCCAGCGCCGCAGATCGGCACGCAGATGCGGGTAGGTGCGCAGCCAGAAGCGCGTCATCATGCGCGCGAGCACGAGCGACTCGCGCATGTGGCTCGATTGACCTGCTACTGAGTCCGACGGCACACATTGAAGCGTAGGAGGTCGGGTGGACGTTCTTAATCTTGCATTGGACGAACGTTGCCGATTGGACGAACGTTGACTGTTCGCTATTCCTCTTGAAGACTCGTCGTGGGCGGCGTGCGAGCTGCAAGCAAGCCCGGCAGAGCGGCAATTCCCACCGCAACGACCGTCACGCCGGCAAAAACCGAGAGCGCGAGCGGGAGTGCGGCTGCGTAGCTCGTCGGGAATCCCGTTGAATCGCGCAGCCAGCTTGTAAGCATCAATTGACCATAAAGTCCGAACAGTGCGCCGATCGAGCTGCCGACGCCGAGCACGATGGCGCTCTCCAGCACCAGCGTGCGCCAGACCGCGGCGTCGTCGAAGCCGCTGAGCTTGAGCGCCGCGAGACGCGGGCGCCGCAGCCACACGACGCCCGCCATCGCGGCGGCCATCGCGATCGCCGCCGCGATCAGCACCAGCATCGAGATCTGCGTGAGCCGGTTGAGCCCCTGTCGGCTCGAGACGCGATAGCGCTGCTCGCGGGCAGCGGCCGTCTCCACCTGCAGGCCGCTCGTCGCGCCGATCGCCGATCGCACGCTGCGGATGGCTGTCGTCGGGTTGGTGCCGGGCTCGAGCTGGAGCTGGAGCGCGCTGGCGTCGCTGGTCGCCCATGCACGGCGATAGTCCTTGGCGTTGAGGATCGCGGCTCCGGGCGCCCAGCCGAGATTCGTGATCGTGCCGGCCAGTCGCAGCTGCTGCGGGCGCGGCGTCGGCAGCGTGAAGCGGTCGCCCAGCCGCAGCCCGTGCTCGTGCGCGACCGCGGCCGAGAGGACGGCCCAGCCGCCGTGGCGCAGCCGCTGCGTTGCGAGCGCAAGCCCGCCGCCGACGAGCTGGCTGCGCGGGATCGGCGCGACGTCCGACACGGGCGGCGCCAGCACCCACAGGCGCCGGTCCTCGACGTCGAGGAAGCTGCCGCGGTAGATGCGGACGTCGCGCACCCCGGCGACTCGCTGCACGCGCAGCCGCGCGGAGGCGGCGAACGGGGTCGTGGCCAACGCGTTCTGCGTGCCGCGCGGGGTGATCCACAGGTCCGCGGAGGCGTTGAGCTCGTGCGCGTCGCGGTCGAGCCCGCGCTGCAGATCGAGGTGAGCGCCCTCGACGGCGACGCTGCCGAAGACCGCGAGCGCTCCGGTCGCCGCGAGCGCGATCGACCGCGTCGACGTCGCGCGCAGCTCCCCGACGGCGACGACGAGCACGGCACTGCGCAGGCGGCGGCTGAGCCGGTCGATCAGGCGCAGGGTGCCGCCGAGGATGCTCGGGATGCACAGCAGCATGGCCCCGACGAGCAGGCCGATGCCCACGACGGTCACTTCCGGCGCCGTCACGAGGACGAGCGTCGCGGCGAGCGCGAGCACGGCGCCGCCCGCAAGCAGCCACCGACGCTGCACGAGCGCGTCCTCGCCACGCTCGTCATCCTCGCGATAGACGTCGTCGAGCGGGCGTCGGGACAGCAGGTCGCTGAGCGGGCGAAACGAGGCGAGCAGCGTCGCAGCGATGCCGCCCGCGACCGCGAGCACGACGCTCCGTGCTTCCACGATCCGCTCGTCGCCGACCGTGAACGCGTATGACAGATAGCCCGGCACGGCATGGAAGGCGTGGCGGGACAGCTGGTCGCCGAGGAACAGCCCGAGCAGGGAGGCGACGATGCCGAGCACGAGCGCGTCGAACACGATCAGCCGGACGACGGCGATGTCGCCGAGCCCCTCGAGCCGCAGGTCGGCGATGAAGCGGCGTCGCTCCGGAACGGTCAGCAGCATCGCGTTGAACGCGAACAACAGGCCCACGAGCGCGCTGATCGCCGCGAACAGGGCGGTCGATTGATCGTTTGGCGCGGTTGCCTGGTGAAGCAGGCGCACCTCGGCGTCGCGACTGCTCACGTTCAGCCGACCCGCGGCGATCTGCATCAGCTCTGCCTGCGCCTGCGCGAGGCGGCCGGGTCGCGCAGCCACGAGCACGCGTGTGACACGGCCGGACATGCCGCTGAGCACCTGCGCATATCGCAGCGGGGCGAGCGTGATCGGGCTCGTGACAAGATTGCCGATCTGATCGCGCCCGAGCACGGCGGCGACCGGCACGAGCTGCGAGCGGACCCCGGTCGCGATGCGCACGCTGTCGCCGGTATCGACGCCCAGGCCTCGTGCGAGCGGCGCCGGCAGCGCGAGCGCACGCGTGAGTCGAAGGTGGGGGGAGCTGAGCTCGTCCACCAGGTCGCCCCCGAGTCCCGCGAGCCGCTCGTCGCCGCCGATCAGGTCGATCGTGCGCAGCACGCCGCGATGCTCGACGTTCACGCGCTGTTCCAGCAGCGGGGCGCTCGCCCGCACGTCCGGCAGCCGTGCGATCCGGTCGGCGATTCGCGTCGAGAAGCCGTGCGCGTCGCGTGCGGACACCTGCAGCGCGGCCCTGCCGCTGATGCCGCGCATGAGCTGCTCGACCGAGCCGGCGACGCTCGTGTTCGCCACCTGCACCGCGAACACGAGCGCGACGCCGACCGCGATCCCGAGCAGCGCCACGAGCTCCTGGATCGGATGCGTGCGGACGCGCTGGACGTAGAGGAAGAGGAGGTTGGCCAGTCTCATTGCGGCGTTGCCGCGTCGCGCGGGGCGGCGGCGCCGTCGGCGACGTGTGGCGCGAGCCGGCCGTCGCTCAGCGTGTGGACGCGGTCCGCGTACGCGGCTCCGGCGGCGTCGTGGGTGACGAGCAGGACGCCGATGTCGCGTTCGCGGCAGACGCTCGAGAGCAGCGCGAGGACCTCGCGTCCGCGACGCGAGTCGAGGCTGCCCGTCGGCTCGTCGGCGAGCACCAGGCGCGGCTCGTTCGCGAGCGCGCGCGCGAGCGCGACGCGCTGGCGCTCGCCATGCGACAGCAGCGCCGCCGGCTGGTCGGTCCGACCCGCGAGCCCGAGCAGGTCGAGCAGCGGCGCGACGCGCCGGCGCGCCGTGTTGCGGCTCGCCCCCTCGGCCATCAGCTTCAATGCGGCATTGTCGACGGCGGTCAGTCCGGGGACGAGCCGCGGAGACTGGAAGACGAATCCGAGCGCGCTGCGTCGGTGGCGCGCCGCGTCCCGGCGCGACAGGCGCCCGAGATCGCGGCCCTGGAACAGCACTGCGCCGCTGTCGGGCTGGGCGATGCCCGCTGCGAGGAACAACACCGTCGACTTGCCGGAGCCGCTCGGGCCGTACAGCGCGACGAGCTCGCCTGCTGCGACGGTCAGCGAGACCCCGTCGACGGCGCGGATCGTCTCCCCGCTTGGTCCCGCGTAGTGCTTGCGCACCTCGCGAAGCTCGAGCATGAAGCGATTATCCGTGGCGGCTTGAGCGCTCGCTCGCGCCGGGGAAGTCGATCAACATGCCGTTCTGCTCCGAGCGCGGCTTGATCAGACGTCCTCCGGCAAGCGACATGAGGCGATGCGACTGCAACAGGTTGGGTGCGTCGGGAGCGGTCATGACGACGGCGACGCCGGCCTCCTCCGCGATCGAGCGCAACACGATCAGCACCTGCTCGCGCTCGATCATGTTGAGGTTCGCGGTCGGCTCGTCGGCGAGCAGCAGCTTCGGGCGGCGGATCAGGGCGTGCGCGAGCGCCACGCGCGTGCGGTCGCCGTCGGACAGCTCGTGCCAGCGGGCGTGGACGGCATGCGTGGCGCCGACACGCTCGAGCGTGTCGTGGGCCTCGCGGCGCGCCTGGGTGTGGCTGCGCCCGCGAAAGCGGGGCAGCGCGACGTGGTCGAGCACCGAGAGTCCGCGCGTGATGCGCCCGGTCTGCCACACGCAGCCGATCTCGTCCAGCAGCAGGCGGGCCCGGCGGCGGCGCGAGAGCGCCACGAGCTTGCTGCCGGCGTAGGTGACCGCGCCCGCGTCGGGCGTCTCGATGCCGGCGGCGACGCGCAGCAGCGTCGTCTTGCCGGAGCGGCTGCCGCCCCAGATCGCGACGAAGTCGCCGCGCTCGACGTGGAGCGAGACGTCGTCGAGTGCGACGACCTCGCGATAGCCGCGAACGTATCGCTTCCCGACGGCGTCGAGGGAGAGCAGCGACATCGCTAGCCCCGCGCCGCGAGCGCCTCCGGGCTGCACTGAAGCCACATCATCGCCTCGCGGATGCGGCGCAGCCACTCGACGGTGGCCTGCAGATGGGCGACCTCGGCGTCGCGCACCATCAGGCTTGCGACGGCGGACCAGGGCTGCGCGGCGCCCAGCACCTCGTCGAACGACGCGGTGCCGCGGTGCTGCTCGAGCCGGTCGAGGCAGGCCTGCTCCTGCTCGTAGGTGAGCTCGATCAGTCGCGGCAGGTTGCGCGGCTGCGAGAGCGCGAGCTTGAGGTGGAGCTCCTCGCGCATCGGTGCCATCGAGGAGCCGGTCGCCATCCAGTCCTCGAAGCGTTCGGCGCCCTGGTGCGTCGCCTCGTAGATCACACGCGGGGCGCCGCGGGCGGTGCGGCGGCGCGTCGTCGGCGCGGCACCGCCGTTGGCGACCGGGCGCACGAGGCCTTCCTGCTCGAGCTTGTCGAGCGCGACATAGACCGCGCCCGCGTTGAGCTGCCATGCCGGCCCGACCTGCTCCTCGAACCGCTGCACGAGGTCGTAGCCGTAGCCGCGGCGTTGCACCAGAAGTCCGAGTACTGCGTACTTCATCGACATCGTGCCGCTCGCACCATCTGGCCTGCCTCGCGTGGCGAAGGAATGAACGAGGGCCGAGCTGCCGCCCTCAGGGGACGCGAGCGTACCTCAACGCACAAGCCAATGCCACCGGTTCTCGGATCGAGCCCTGCTTCGACGCTCGCTACAGTGCCGGCATGCGACGGCGCGCCTCGGCTGGCCGGCTCCTCCTTGCGCTCGCCGCGATCGCAGCCGGCTGCGGCGGTTCGAGCGCAGACGACGCGTCCGTCCAGCGACCGCCGCTGACGAGCGGACGATCGCTGCCCGCGACGACCGCGACGACGACCACCGCGGCGCCGACGACGACGACCGCGACGACGCCCGCCGGCGTCCCGACGACCACGCCGAGCACCGTCCCCACGACCACCAACGCAGGCGGTGCGCCCCCCTCCGCGCCGCCGTCGAGCGGTGGCGCGCCCGCAAGCTGTCCCAGCAGCGTCGGCGGATTCGTCCACGACGTCCACGTGAGCGGCGCCGACTGCAGCCGCGCGCGAGCGGTAGGGGAGGCGTGGTTCGCCGCCGTCCACGGCGGCGCTTCGCCCGCCTCGCAGGTCACCGCCGACGGCTACGACTGCAACGGGACGCTCGACGGCGAGCGCGCCGACGTCACGTGCACGAGCGGCGGCGGCACCGTCTCGTTCACCGCCAGCCCGTAGAGACCAGCTCGCGCTCGTTCACGCCTCCGCGAACGTCGTCGGCGCGCGTGGCAGGCGCGCCGGATCGAAGCGCGCGAGCAGCAGCGCCGGGTCGACCGGCTCGTCCGGAGCGGCAAGCCCGAGGCTGGCGGCCATCCACGCGAGCACGTCCGCCGGCGTCTGTCCGCGGGCGGCGCGGTCGGCGAGCGTGACGGCGCCATGGCGCTTGGCGAGGCGCCGGCCGTCGGAGCCGAGCACGAGCGGCACATGCGCATACGCGGGGGCGGGCAGTCCGAGCAGGCGGCCGATCAGCAGCTGGCGCGGCGTGGTCTCGAGCAGGTCCTCGCCGCGTACGACCTCGCGCACGCCCTGGTCGGCGTCGTCGACGACGACCGCGAGGTTGTAGGCCGGCGTCCCGTCGCCCCGCATCAGCACGGCATCGTCCACCAGCGCCCGCTGCGGTCCGCGCAGGCGATCGACGAAGGCGATCCGCTCGCCGCGGGCGTCGAGCCGCAGCGCCGCCGGCCGGCCGGCGCGCTCGCGCTCGGCGCGCTCGGCCGCGCTCAGGCGACGGCACGTGCCGGGGTAGGCGCCCTCCGGCAGCGCCCCGTGCGCGGCCGACGCCGCCTCGCGGATCTCCGCGCGCGTGCACCAGCACGGGTACACGCGCCCCGCCTCGCGCAGCGTCGCGAGCGCGTCGAGATGACGCGCGCGCCGCTCGGACTGGCGGACGACCGGCCCATCCCAGTCGAGTTCGAGCGCGCGCAGGTCGGCGAGCTGTCCCAGCTCGTGCTCGCGTCGCGAGCGGTCCGGGTCGAGGTCCTCCACGCGCACGAGGAAGCGCCCGCCGCCGGCGCGCGCGAACAGCCATGCGAGCAACGCGGTGCGCAGGTTGCCGAGGTGCAGCGGTCCGCTCGGGCTGGGCGCGAAGCGGCCGTCGGCGAGGCTCGTCACGAAGCCATGATCGCCGAGGCGCCGGCACGACCAGCGATCAAGCGCATCCTGGACTGTCGATGCACGCGGAGATCGTTGCAAACAGAGTGCCCGCTTCCGGAGGTTGGTCCCTAGGTTCGTGGCATGCCGCCGCGGCGACGATACGAGCGCGATGAGCCGATCGCCCCGGGCATCCTGATGCGCTGCAGGTGGGACGTCGAGCGCGACGTCGTGAGCTTTGCCGTCGTGCTTGTCATCTGGGCGTATGGGGCCTGGCGGCCCGTTGCACTATTCGACTGTTCGCATGATGAGCGCAACGATTGGCATCGCTACGATCGTCATGGGCTCAAGGGTGCAGCGGAGCCCTTTCACCACGGCACGCCCGCCGAGGGATACCGGGAAGCCGTGGCCTTGATCCGAGCAGACCACGAGAGGATGATCGAGCAATGGCGACCGTAGGACGATCGACTCGTAGCCCCGCCCAACTGGCGGCATCGCGCGTCATGGATGAAGAGTTCGAGGCGACCGTCGACGGTCGCGAGCCGAGGTTTCCGAACCGAACCACGATCGTCGCCGCGGACGTCGTCACAGACGACATGATCCGCCATTGCCATACCGAAGGCCGAGCAGTAGTCATCGTCGACGAGCACGGCGATGTGCAGTTCTTGCCGGTTCCGTAGCTCGGGCTACTCCGCCAGCGCGAGCTGAGTGGTGGTGGATGGAAGGCAGACCGCTTCGACGAGCGGCTTGGCGCGGAACGCCGGCTTGGCGAGCTGGAGCTGGACGACGCGGATGCGGCGCTCGAGGAAGCCGGCCTCGCAGTAGGCGAGGTAGAGCACCCACATACGCCGGAAGCGCTCGTCGTAGCCGAGCGTGCTCAGCTCGGGCCATGCGGCGAGGAAGCGCTCGCGCCAGCAGTGCAGCGTGCGCGCGTAGTGGGGCGTGATGTCCTGCAGGCCGATCGACCGCAGGTCGGTGGCGCGTGCGAGCGAGCGCTCGATCGCACCGAGCGACGGCAGCGTGCCGCCGGGGAAGATGTAGCGGTTGATGAAGCCGCTGGAGGCCTTCTCGACGCGGAAGACGCGCTCGGGGTGGACGATCGCCTGCAGCAGCATCGTCCCGGTCGGCGCCAGCCGCTCCGAGCAGACGCGGAAGTACGTGTCGAGGTGCTCCCAGCCCACCGCCTCGACCATCTCGATCGAGACGAGCTTGTCGTAGCTACCGCGCAGGTCGCGGTAGTCCTGCAACAGGACCGTGACGCGGTCCTCGAGCCCCGCGGCCCGCACCGCCGCCAGCGCATGCGCGTGCTGCTCGTGCGAGATCGTCGTCGTCGTGACGCGACAGCCGTAGCGGCCGGCGGCGTGGAGCGCGAAGCCGCCCCAGCCCGTCCCGATCTCGAGCACGTGGTCGGCGGGACCGAGCGCGAGCCGGCGACAGATCCGCTCGAGCTTCGCGACCTGCGCGTCGTGCAGCGTCGCGTCCGGGCGCTCGAAGATGCCGCTCGAGTACATCATCGTCTCGTCGAGGAAGCGCGAGAAGAGCGTGTTGCCGAGGTCGTAGTGGGCCGAGATCCGCGCTCGCGCACGAGCGCGGGAGTTGCCGCGCAGGCGCCAGGCCGTGCGCTGAACCGGGGCGGTGAGCGGCAGCAGCCGTTCTCGCACACGATCGACGCCGTCCATCGCGCGCGCGGCGACGCACACGAGCGCGACGAGGTCCTCGCAGTCCCACAGACCGTCCATGTAGGCGCCGCCGGCGCCGGCGCCGCCGCGCAGCAGCGCCGGGTAGAAGGCCGGCGAGCGGACCTCAATGCGTGCTCGCAGCGGCGGGCGCGCCGCTGCCGCCGACGCGCCGAGCACGTGCGCCACGCCGTCCTCGACGAGCTCGAGCCGGCCGCTGTCCACGCGACCGAGCAGCGCATGGACCGCGCGCCGCGCGACGCGGTGGCGTCGGCTCATCGCGCGGCCTCCGGATGCGGGTGCCAGCGTGCGCCCTTGAGGCGCAGTCGCAGCGCGTGACGGTAGATCGCGGCGACGACACGCAGCGTCATCGCGGGATGGCGCAGCAGCACGCGCGTCAGCGCGCGCCGGTCGATCTCGCGCCGTCGCAGCGTGAGGCGGGCGTCGAAGATCGGCTCCCCGCCACGACGGCTCTCGATCGTCACGGCGATGCGCTCGCCGGGGGTCCCGATGCGCCAGCGGTACTCGACGTCCATCGGCATGAACGGCGAGACGTGCAGCGCCTTCGCATGGCGGCTCTCGAGCACCACCTCATCGCTTCCCCGCGCCGCGGCGACGTATGCATGGCGCTCGCCCCATGGCGTGTTCGTGACCTCGGCGACGACCGCCTCGACGCGCTCGCCGGCGGGATCGAAGCACCAGTAGAACGCGACCGGGTTGAAGCAGTGGCCGAGGTAGCGCAGGTGCGCGAGCATCCGCACCGGGCCTGTCGGACGGAACCCGAGTCGCTCGGCGACGAGGTCGCGCACGGCCTCCTCGAGCGGCGCCGCGGGATCGCCGAGATAGTCGGCACGGCGAAACCACGCAAGTGCGGGCCGGCGTGCCGACCACAGCGGATGGTCGTCGAACAGCGTCGGCAGCTCGCCGAGGTCGAGGTACATCAGGAACAGCCGCGAGCGCAGCGAATGCGCGACCGGCCCGCGCCGGCGATGCGTGACGACACCCTCGTAGATCGCCGAGGCGCTCACAGCCGCCCCCCGAAGCGCTCGCATGCGCGCAGCGCGCTCGCGACGCCGTCCTCGTGGAAGCCCCAGCCCCAGTAGGCGCCGCAGTACGAGGTGCGGTTCACGTGGTCGAGCTCCTGCCAGCGGCGCTGCGCTGCGACGCCCGCCGGCGTGAAGACCGGATGGTCGTAGCGAAAGCGCTCGATCACGTGCTCGGAGCGGATGTCCTCGCTGCGATTGAGCGTCACGAGCAGCTCGCGGTCGGCGTCGAGCGACTGCAGGCGATTCATGTGGTAGGTCACGGTTGGGCGTCCGCGTTCGCGCTCGAGCAGATGGTAGTTCCAGCTCGCCCAGGCGCGACGCCGGCGCGGCAGCAGCGCGCGGTCCGTGTGCAGCACCACGTCGTTGGGCTGATAGGGGAAGGCGCCCAGCAGCTCCCGCTCGCGTTCGCTCGGATCGGCGAGCAGGGCCAGTGCCTGGTCGCCGTGCGCCGCGATCACGACGTGGTCGAAGCGCTCGGGCTCGCCGCCGGCCGGCGCGATCTCCACCTGGTCCCGATAGCGGGAGATCGAACGCACCGGCGTCGAGAGCCGCACGCGTGCGCCGAGCGGGCGCACGATCGCCTCGACGTAGCGCCGTGCGCCGCCGGCGACGGTCAGCCACCGCGGGCGGTGGCGGAGGTCGAGCACGCCGTGGTTGTCGAAGAACTCGATCAGGAAGCGCGCCGGGAAGCTCCACAGCTGCGCGGGATCGGCCGACCAGACGGCCGCGGCCTGGGGGACGATCAGCCGCTCGACGAAGCAGTCGGAGTAGCCGCCCTGCTCGAGATAGTCGCGCAGGGAAGGGCCGGGATCGTCCGACGCGAGCAGCGCGTGCGCCTGGCGGTTGAAGCGCAGCAGCTCGATCACCATCCGCTGGAACGACGGCGAGAGCAGATGCGAGCGCTTCGCGTAGAGCCCGTTCGCGGAGGCGCCGTTGTACTCGAAGTCGCCGACCAGGTCGGCGACGCCGAAGCTCATCTGCGACGGCTGCGTCGCGACGCCGAGGTGCTCCAGCAGACGCAGGAAGCGCGGGTAGGTGCGGTCGTTGCAGACGATGAAGCCGGTCTCGACGTCCCAGGCGCCGCCGTCCGTCTCGACGCGCACCGTGTGCGTGTGGCCGCCGGCGTAGTCGTTGGCCTCGAACAGCGTGACGTCGTGGTGCTCGTGCAGCACGTGCGCTGCCACGAGGCCCGAGACTCCGGCGCCGACGATCGCGATCCTCATCGCGAGGACATACGCGCGAGCTGCCCGCACGGTTGCCTGGGCGATCCTCTACATTCGCTTGCCATGCCTGTCCTGGTCGAGCGCAACGGGCCCGTCACGACGGTGATCCTCGACGCGCCCGAGGTGCGCAACGCGGTCGATCGCGTGACCGCGGAGGCGCTCGCCGACGCCTTTCGCGCCTTCGACGCCGACGACGAGGCGGCCGTCGGCGTGCTGTGGGGCTCCGGCGGCGCGTTCTGCGCCGGCGCGAACCTCAAGGCCGCTGCCGGCGGCGACGGCAATCGGATCGCGCCCGACGGCGACGGGCCGATGGGACCGTCGCGGATGCTCCTGTCCAAGCCGGTGATCGCAGCGGTCGCGGGCCATGCGGTCGCGGGTGGGCTCGAGCTCGCGCTGTGGTGCGACCTGCGCATCGTCGAGCAGGACGCCGTGCTGGGCGTCTTCTGCCGGCGCTGGGGCGTGCCGCTGATCGACGGCGGAACGGTGCGCCTGCCGCGGATCGTCGGGCTCGGTCGCGCGCTCGACCTGATCCTCACCGGGCGGCCCGTCGACGCCGAGGAGGCGCTTGCGATCGGGCTCGCCAATCGCGTCGTGCCGACCGGAACCGCGCGCGAGGCCGCCGAGCAGCTCGCCGCCGAGCTGGCGCGCTTTCCGCAGCTGTGCATGCGCCACGACCGTCTCTCCGCCTACGAGCAGCACGAGCGCGGACTCGAGGAGGCGCTCGCGAACGAGCTGCGCCACGGCCTCGTCGCGCTCCAGCACGAGGCGCTCGACGGCGCGTCGCGCTTCGCCGGCGGGGCGGGCCGGCACGGGGCGTTCTGAGCAGAGCGCTATGCGCCCCCGGCGCGTGTCAGGTGACCCACGTCGTTCCACAAACGCACGGCGGGCGTCGAGCGCTCGGCGCCGAGATGCGAGATAGCGGCGGGGTCGAGCACGAGGTGGCGGCCGAGCTCGGGGGCGCAGCCGAGCGCGCACGCGGTGAGCACGCGGGAGAAGTGGCCGTGGCCGACGAGCAGCGCCGGACCGCCGGCGTCGCGCACGCGCGCGAGAACGCGCTCGGCGCGCCCGGCCGCCGCGCTGATGGTCTCGCCGCCGGGGCAGCCGTCGCGCCACAGGTCCCAACCGGGCCGCTCGGCGTGGATCTCGGCGGTCGTCCGTCCCTCGTAGGCGCCGTAGTCGAGCTCGACCAGGTCCGCGTCGAGCTCGACGCGGCCCGCGTAGCCGGCGAGCTCCGCCGTGCGGCGGGCGCGCGCAAGCGGGCTCGCGAGCACGAGCGCGAAGGAGAGCGTGCGCAGGCGCGGCGCGAGCGCCGCCGCATGCAGCTCGCCCTGCGCGGTCAGCGGCACGTCGGTGCGCCCGGTGTGGCGACCCGCGCGCGACCATTCGGTTTCGCCATGGCGGACCAGCCACAGCTCGGGCGGCGTCGTCATCGCGGCGACGATACCGGCGGGCCGACGCCGAGCGCTTACGAGTGGAAGCCGAAGTCCGTCGTGTACGTCGCGCCGCTGTGACGATCGGCGCGCAGCGGGGTGCCCGGGGCGATGCCGATCCCGATGTCGCGGAAGCTGCGGCTGAGGATGTTCGCGCGGTGCCCGCTGCTGTGCATCCACATGCGCACGAGCGCAGCCGGGTCCGCGTGACCGCCGCCGCCCCAGCCGATGTTCTCGCCGAGTGACCAGCTGGTGTTCGGCGGGACGTAGTGGGTGCGCAGGATCCGCTGGAACGGGGTCGCGCCGTTGAGCGAGTTGTGGTCGAAGTAGCCGCGGCGCACCATGTCGCGCGAATGCAGGCGCGCGACGCGCGCGAGCTTGTGGTTGAGTCGCAACGGCCGCAGCCCGTGCCGTGTGCGGACGCGGTTCAGCAGGCAGAGCGTCGCGTTGCGCGCCCGCGCCACCGTGGCCCGTCGCACGGGGGCGTGCGACGAGGTGCATGCCCCGACGTGTCGGTGAACGCGGTGGCGGTGGTGGCGTGCGGGCGCCGGCGCGGCGGCGAGCAGCAGCGACGCGAGCACGGCAAGCGGCGGCAGGACACGGCGAGGCATCCTCCACGTCATCGGCAGCGTCGCCGAACCGTGCAGCTTTCGGTCGCGTCGCTTGGACCGATGTTGGACGCCGCACGGGGTACGGTGACGCGATGGCGAGTCGGGACGACGGCGAGCGACTGGGCGCCTACCGGCGCAAGCGCGACTTCGCGGCGACGAGCGAGCCGGAGCCGGGCGACGCCGGGGCCGGCGCGCCCGCCCACGCCGATTCCCCGCGCTTCGTGATCCAGCAGCACGACGCGAGTCGCCTGCACTGGGACCTGCGGCTCGAGCACGACGGGGCGCTCGCCTCGTGGGCGCTGCCGCGGGGGATCCCGCTCGATCCGCGCGACGACCGGCTCGCCGTCCGCACCGAGGACCATCCGCTCGCGTACCTCGACTTCCACGGCGAGATCCCCGCCGGCGAGTACGGCGCGGGGACGATGGAGATCTGGGACCGCGGCACCTGCGACGTGCACGAGTGGAGCGAGCGCAAGGTCGAGGTCACGCTCCACGGCGAGCGCGTGAGCGGCCGCTACGGCCTGCATCCGGTCGGCCGCACGCGCGGCGAGGACGCCTGGATGATCCACCGGCTGGAGCCCGCGAGCGATCCGGAGCGCGTGCCGCTGCCGGAGCACCTGCTGCCGATGCTCGCGCGGCTCGGCGAGCTGCCGGACGCGGCGGAGGACGGGGGCTGGAGCTACGAGGTGAAGTGGGACGGGGTGCGCGCGCTGCTGTGGAGCGACCACGGGCACGTGCGGATCGAGAGCCGCAGCGGGCGGGAGATCTCCGCGCGCTATCCGGAGGTGCGCGCGCTCGGCCGTGCGCTCGGCGCCCACGAGCTGCTGCTCGACGGCGAGCTCGTCGCGCTCGACGCGGCCGGTCGGCCGAGCTTCGAGCTGCTCCAGCGGCGCATGCACGTGGCCGGCGAGGCGGCGATACGCAGGCTCGCGCGCGAGCACCCCGTCACCTACATGGCATTCGACCTGCTGCATCTCGACGGGCGCTCGCTGCTCGACCTCCCCTACGCGCAGCGTCGCGCCGCACTCGACGGCCTCGCGCTCGAGGGGCCCGCCTGGCGCACGCCGCGCGCCTACGCCGGCGGCGGCGCCAAGCTGCTCGCGGCGACGCGCGAGCAGGGCCTCGAGGGGATCGTCGCCAAGCGGCTCGACAGCCGCTACGAGCCCGGCGGGCGCTCAGGCGCGTGGCGCAAGCTGCGCAACCGCGGCCGACAGGAGCTTGTGATCGGCGGCTGGATGGAGGGCAAGGGGCAGCGCGCCGGACGCGTCGGCGCGCTGCTGCTCGGCGTGCGCGAGCAGCCCGACGGCCCGCTGCGCTACGCCGGACGCGTCGGCAGCGGCTTCACCGATGCGCTGCTCGACGAGCTGGCCGCGCGCCTGCAGCCGCTGCGCCGCACACGCTCTCCGTTCGCCTCCGGCCCGGTGCCGAAGGGTGCGCGCTTCGTCGCTCCACAGCTCGTCGCCGAGGTCGAGTTCAGCGAGTGGACGCGCGAAGGGCTCGTGCGGCAGGCGACGTTCAAGGGGCTGCGCGACGACAAGCCGCCCGCCGAGGTGATCGTCGAGGAGGTCGGCCGCCCGCTGCGGATCACGAACTGGGACAAGGTCCTGTTCCCCGCGACGGGCTTCACGAAGGGCGACCTGATCGCCTACTACACCCAGATCGCGCCGGTGCTGCTGCCGCACCTGCGCGAGCGGCCGCTGACGTTGCGGCGCTGGCCGGACGGCGTCGAGGGCAAGTCCTTCTATGAGAAGCACGCCCCGGCGCATCGCCCGGAGTGGGTCGAGACGACCGCGATCTACAGCAGCAGCGAACGCCGCCGGATCGACTACTGCCTCGTGCAGGAGCCGGCGACGCTGGCCTGGCTGGGCAACCTCGCCGCCATCGAGCTGCACCCCTCGCTCTCCCGCGCGCGCGACATGGCGCATCCGACCGCGGTCGTCTTCGACCTCGACCCCGGCCCGCCGGCCGGGCTGGCGGCGTGCGCGGAGGTCGCGCTCGTGCTCGCGGAGCTGTTCGAGCGGCTCGGCCTGCGCAGCGCGGTGAAGACCTCGGGCGGCAAGGGCCTGCAGGTCTACGTCCCGCTCGGCGAGGGGGTCGCGACGTACGCGCGCACGAAGCTGTTCGCCCGCAACGTCGCCGAGCTGCTGGCGCGGCGGCTGCCCGAGCTGGTGGTCGCCCGGCAGACGCGGTCGCTGCGTGCCGGGCGCGTGCTGATCGACTGGAGCCAGAACGACGAGCACAAGACGACCGTCGCCGTGTATTCCGTGCGGGCGCAGGAGCGCCCGATCGTCTCGACGCCGCTGACATGGGAGGAGCTGCGCAGCGCGCACGCGGCGGGGGAGGAGGACGCGCTCGTCTTCGACACCGCGGCCGTGCTCGCGCGCGTCGCCGAGCGGGGCGACGCGTTCGCCGCGCTGCTCGGCGTGCGGCAGGAGCTGCCGGAGCTGTAGGAGTTGTTCCAAGAGCACGGAGCGGACGGTCGCCGAGCTGTCTAGGATGCGACGCGAGCGCCCGGTGCGGCGCGTTGCCGCCATGGATCCAGTCACGCTCCGAAATCGCCTGCTCGTCGCCACCGGCATGTGGCGTGAGGTCACCGGCGAGGCACTGCCGAAGCTCGAGCCCGGCGACCCCGAGCGCCAGGTCGAGATGTTCGAGCTGCTGCTCGTCGAGCGGCTGTGGGAGCGGGCCACGCCGGAGAACGCGCGCGAGATCGCGGACCGCACGTGGGACCTCGTCCACGACCGTCCCGACGACGACGCCGTCCGCCGCCGCGTCGTCGAGTGCCACGAGGCGCTGGCACGCATCTCGCGTCTCGGCGACTGAAGCACCCGGGCCGGCGCCTGCAAGCGCCCGCGGGCAGTGGCAACGCCGCACGTCGCCTGGTACGTTCTGCGCCGGAAGGC
>DASRAV010000046.1:0-8414 GCA_035637995.1 Conexibacter sp.
GGCCGGAGTACCCGCACTACACGCGCCCGGCCGACTGGCGCGGCTGGACGGTGCCCGATGTGCTGCTCTCCGGCCACCACGGCCGGGTGCGGGAATGGCGCCTGGAGCAGAGCCGTCTGCGGGCCGCGGCCGCCCGCAGGCACGATGGCTGACGCACTCCGCTACCATTCCCGAGCCGCGGCCCCCGGCCGCGCGCACCCTCTGCCATGAGCACCGTTATCGAAAGCCTCGAGCGCGCCCAGCTTCGCCGCCTGCCGACGTTCGGCCCGGGCGACAGAGTGCGGGTCCACTTCCAGGTGATCGAGGGGACGCGCCGCCGTACTCAGGTGTTCGAGGGCGTCGTCATCAAGCGCCAGGGCCACGGCGTCCGCGAGACGTTCACCGTCCGCAAGCAGTCCTTCGGCGTCGGCGTCGAGCGCACGTTCCCGCTGCACTCCCCGAAGATCGAGCGGATCGAGATCGCCGCCCGCGGCGAGGTCCGGCGCGCGAAGCTGTACTACCTGCGCGACCGCGTCGGCAAGCGCGCCCGCGTGCGCGAGCGCCGCTCGATCGGGCCCGAGGAGGTCATCGAGCGCGAGCTGCTGCACATGCCGGCGCCCGACGAGGAGCTCACGCCCGAGGAGCTGGCTGCGCCCGCCGAGACGACGGTCGAGGAGCCGGCCGTCGAGGCTGAGGCGCCCGCTGAGGAGGCCGCCGCCGAGCCTGTCGCCGCCGAGGCGGCGGACGCGCCGGAGCCGGCGTCCGACGCTCCATCGGAGTGAAGCGCGCCCGGTCGACCTCCGGCTCGCTGCTGGAGCTCGTCGTCGTGGTCGCGGTCGCGCTCGGCCTCGCGCTGCTCGTCCAGGCGCTGGTCGTCAAGCCGTACCGGATCCCCAGCGGCTCGATGGAGCCGACGCTCGCGATCGGCGAGCGCGTCATCGTCGATCGCATCGGCAACCGCTTCGCGGCCCCCGGCGTCGGCGACATCGTCGTCTTCCACCCGCCTCGCGGCGCCGACACGAACGAGTGCGGGATCGCCGGGCAGGGTCCCTTCTACGACGGGCCGGCCAGCCGCACGCCCTGCTCGCAGCCGACGCCGCAGCGCTCCAACCAGAACTTCATCAAGCGTGTCGTCGGCCTGCCCGGCGACCGCATCGCCGTCCGCGACGGGCATGTCGTGCGCAACGGCGTGTTGCAGAAGGAACCGTTCATCCGCCCCTGCGGCACCGGGCCCGACTGCAACATGCGCGAGATCACCGTCCCGAAGGACCACTACTTCATGATGGGCGACAACCGCGGCGAGTCCGACGACAGCCGCTACTGGGGCCCGATCGAACGCGGCTGGATCATCGGTGGGGCGTTCGTCTCGTACTGGCCCCCCAAGGACGTGGGACTGCTCTAACCCACGTCGTCTTCAGGGTGCGGTAGAAGTCGTGGGCATGAGCGCGACCGCGAGCCGTCCGAAGCAGCGTCGCAACGCCAAGCCCGCGCGCAAGCTGTTCGCGTTCGATCGCGCCTTCGGCGTTCGCTATGTGGCCGGCGCCGACGAGGCGGGGCGCGGCTGTCTCGCGGGCCCGCTCGTCGCGGCGGCGGTGCTGTTCGACTACGAGCGGCTCGGGCCCGGCGAGGTGCGCGCCCTGGCGGTCCTCAACGACTCCAAGCAGCAGACGCCCGAGCGGCGCGCCGAGCTGTATCCGCTGATCCTGCGCCATGCCGCGCAGGTGGCCGTCGTCTCGCGCTGCGCGAGGGGGATCGACCGCCGCGGCCTGCACGTCACGAACCTCGCCGCGCTGCGCGACGCGCTCGCGCAGGTCGCGCGCGAAGGCTGCATCTGCCTCAGCGACGGCTTCCCGACCGCCGACGTCGGCCACGAGCAGCGCGCCGTCGTCGGCGGCGACGCGCGCAGCGCGGCGATCGCCGCCGCGTCCGTGATCGCCAAGGTCACCCGCGACCGCTACATGCACCGCGCCGACACGCTGCATCCCGGCTGGGAGTTCGCCTCCCACGTCGGCTACGCCACGCCCGAGCACCGCGCGGCGATCGAGCGCCAGGGCGTCTCGCCGCTGCATCGACTCTCATTCCAGAGCGCGGCGTATACCCAGCTGAGCCTCTAGAACGCCCCTTCCAAGTGCTCGATCTCCACTAAGCGCCCGCGGGCGTCGATCGTGACGCCGATCGCGTCGAAGCGGAGCTCGTCGACGTAGGGGCGGTTGGTCGTCTGCTGCAGCCAGGCGGCGGCCATCTTGCGGATCCGCTGACACTGGGTGGCGCGCAGGCCGTCGAACGGGCCTGAGCTGCCGAGACGGCGGGTCTTGACCTCGCAGAAGACGATGCAGGCGCCGTCGCAGGCGACGAGGTCGAGCTCGCCGAAACGGGTGCGGTGGTTGCGGGCGAGGATCGTGAAGCCGCGGCGCTCGAGATGCTCGCCCGCAAGGCGCTCGCCGGCGCGGCCGAGGCGGTGACGCAGATCGGTTGACATGCGACTCCACGCTAGGGATCGGCGGCCGGAAACGGACACCCTGTTCGTGCCAATTCAGCGACAATTCGCGCACAGGACTCGCTTGCGAAAAGTTGTTGCGAAGCGCGCGTGCGCTTCCACAGGCGAGGTCGTAGCGTGCCGGTCGTGCTCGCTCGTGTGTTCACGTTCGCCATCGACGGGATCGACCCGCTGCCGGTGTCGGTCGAAGTCGACGTGCGTCCCGGGCTGCCCTCCTTCAAGCTCGTCGGACTGGCCGGGACGGCGGTGCGCGAAGCGCGCGAGCGCGTTCAGGCGGCGATCCAGAACTCGGGCTTCGAGTTCCCCTCGCGGCGCATCACGGCGAATCTCGCACCCGCGAACGTCCCGAAGGCCGGGCCGGGCTTCGATGCGGCGCTTGCGGTCGCGCTGCTCGTCGCGAGCGGTCAGTGCCCCGCCGAGGGCGTGCGCGACCGCGCCGTCTTCGGCGAGCTGTCGCTCGGCGGTGAGTTGCGCCACACCCGGGGCGTGCTGGCGGTCGCGGAGGGCGCACGCTCGGCCGGGCTCGGCGGCCTGATCGTCCCGCGTGCGTGCGCGGCGGAGGCTGCGCTCGTCGGCGAGCTCGACGTCGTCGGCCTCGGGGACCTGCGCGCGGTCGCGAAGCTGCTCGCCGGCGGCGCGCCGCCGCCGGTGCCCGAGCCGCCTGTGCCCCCGGCCGACGCGCTGCCGGACCTGATCGACGTGCGCGGACACGAGTTGCCGCTGCGCGCGCTGGAGATCGCTGCGGCGGGCGGCCACAACCTGCTGCTCGAGGGCGCCCCCGGCGGCGGCAAGACGCTGCTCGCGCGGCGGCTGCCGTCGCTGCTGCCGCCGCTCACGCGCGAGGAGGCGCTCGAGGTCACCCGCATCCACAGCGTCGCCGGGATCCGGCGCCACGAGGGGCTGCTGACGGCGCGGCCGTTTCGCGCTCCGCACCACACCATCTCCGCCTCCGGGCTCGTCGGCGGCGGCAGCATGCCGGCGCCGGGCGAGGCGAGCCTCGCGCACCACGGCGTGCTGTTCCTCGACGAGCTGTCGGAGTTCGCGCGCCCGAGCTTGGAGGCGCTGCGCCAGCCGATCGAGGACGGCCACGTCTCGGTCGTGCGCTCCCAGCGCGCGCTGCAGTTCCCGACCCGCTTCATGCTCGTGGCGGCGACGAATCCGTGTCCGTGCGGCTTTGCGGGCAGTGAGCGGCCGTGCAAGTGCGGGGAGCTCGAGCTCGCGCGCCATCGACGGCGGCTGAGCGGGCCGCTGCTCGACCGGATCGACCTGCTCGTGACGGTCGCGCGGCCGAGCGCCGCCGACCTGACACGCCCGCCGCTCGCCTCCTCGGCGGTCGTGCGCGAGCGGGTGCTCGCCGCGCGTGAGCGCCAGGCGCACCGGCTCACGGGGCGGGGCGTGCGCTGCAACGGCCAACTGGACGCGGCGACCCTGCGCGACTGCGTCCCGGTCAGCGCGCAGGCACGCACCGCGCTGGACCGGGCGTACGACCGCGGCGGCCTGAGCGCGCGCGGCTATGACCGCGTGCTGCGCGTCGCCTGCACGATCGCCGACCTCGCCGAGCGTCCCGTCGTCGACCTCGACGAGGTGCTGCACGCACTTGCGCTGCGCCAGCAGCACGAGAGCGGCGATCCGGTGCCCGCATGAGCGGTGCGGTCGAGCGGTCGACGCGGCACACGCCGTGCAGCGCGTGCCTGCGACGCTCGTGGCTCGTCGCGCGCCTGGCGGGGAGCATCGAGCTCGCGTGGATCGCGCGCAAGCCGCTGCCGGCTGTGCTCTCGCTCGCGGACGCCGCACTGATCGCCGCGCTCGGCGGCAAGGAGCGCGGGCGTATCGAGCACGCCTACGAGCGCTTCGACGCGGGTGCGGCGCGCGCCATCTGTGCCGAGCACGGCGTTCTGGCGCTCTGTCGCTGCGACGCGCGCTATCCGGTCCGTCTGCACGACCTGCCCGACGCGCCGGCAGTGCTCTACGTCCGCGGCGAGCCGGCGGGCTTCGAGCGCTGCATGGCGTGCGACGGCGTCGCGATCGTCGGCGCGCGGCGCGGCTCGCCCTACGGGCTCGAGCAGGCGCGCGGGCTCGGGCGTGGGCTCGCGGCCGCGGGCCTCACCGTCGTGAGCGGGATGGCGCTGGGGATCGACGCCGCCGCGCACGTGGGTGCGCTCGAGGTCGACGGCGCCACGCTCGCCGTGCTGGCATGTGGACCCGAGCGCGCCTACCCGGCGAGCAAGCGCGACCTGCACCGCCGCATCGTCGCGCGGGGCGCTGTCGTCGCCGAGCTGCCGCCGGGGACGCGGGCGCGGCGCTGGTGCTTCCCGGCGCGCAACCGGCTGATCGCGGCGCTCGCACGTGCGACGGTGGTCGTGGAAGCCGACGCGCGCTCGGGCTCGCTGATCACCGCGACGCTCGCGGGCGATCTCGGTCGCGAGGTGGCGGCGGTGCCGGGCCTCGTGACCGCCTCGCTCGCGCGCGGGACGAACGCGCTGATCGCCGACGGCGCCCAGCTCGTGCGCGGGCCGCGGGACGTGCTCGAGCTGCTGTTCGGTGTCGAAGCGCCGGCGCTGCTGGCGGCTGAGCCCGAGCCGGGCCTGCCGGCGGACCTGCGCGCGCTGCTGGAGCACGTCGGCGGCGGACGCGACACGGTCGCGGCGCTCACCGCCGGCGGGCTCGGCGTCGACGCGGTGCTGGCCGGGCTCGCGCAGCTGGAGCTGCGCGGGCGCGTGCGTCGCGGAGCCGGTGGGCGCTACGTGCCGGTGGTCCACGGGTAACCTGCCGGCCCGTGTCCGCGCCGCCCGCCAAGCGCCTGCCCGCCGTGCTCTCGATCGCCGGATCGGACTCCGGTGGGGGCGCCGGCATCCAGGCCGACCTGAAGGCGTTCGCGGCCTGCGGTGTGCACGGCATGACCGCGATCACCGCGATCACCGCCCAGAGCACGCTCGCCGTCGAGGCGGTCGCGGCGATCGAACCGGAGCTGATCGTCGCGCAGGTGCGCGCGGTCGCGCGCGACATCGGCGTCGACGCGGTCAAGATCGGGATGCTGGGCGGCGAGGCGACGATCGCCGCCGTGGAGCGCGCGCTCGACGAGCTCGACCCCGCGACGCCGATCGTGCTCGACCCCGTGATGGTCGCCGAGTCCGGCGCGCGGCTGCTCGACGAGGAGGCGCGCGGCGCGCTGATCGAGCGGCTGCTGCCGCGCGCGACGGTCGTGACCCCGAACCTGCCGGAGGCGCGCGTGCTCGCCGGCATGCCCGCCGCCGACGCGCCGCAGCTCGTACGCGCGGTGCATGCGCTCGGCCCGCGCTGCGTCGTCGTCACCGGCGGGCACCGCGAGCAGGCGATCGACGTCTTCTACGACGGCGATCGGCTCGTCGAGCTGCCGGGCGAGCGCGAGCGCGACGGCGCCGCCCACGGCTCCGGCTGTACGCACTCCTCCGTGCTCGCCGCGCGGCTTGCGCTGGGCGACACGCCGCTGGAGGCGGCGCGCACCGCGAAGGCGTACGCCGCACGCGCGGTCCGCGACGGATTGCGCGAGATCGGCGGCGGAGCCGGCCCGGTCGACGTGCTCGGCATCCGCGCGCGCCGCGCCGACGCGTAGCGCTCGGACAGCGGTCGGACCGACCCGTCGGGGGACCCGACGTGCTCTGGCATACTCCCCCCATGAAGTTCCTGCGCATGAAGCCAGGCCATGGGGAGATCCTGATCGCCGAGGGCGACGTGGACGTGCGCGAGGACGAGGAGCGGCTCGTGGAGGAGTTCCGCCGCCAGCTCGACGCCGGGATGTGGGCCGCCGTGCCCGTCACCGGCGGCGCCGGACGCCGCGAGGCGCTGCTGGCGCAGCAGTTCGACGACGTCCCGCGCGACGCGGAGCGCGTGATCTTCTTCCCGCGCGCCGCCGGCGGCTGCTAGCGAAGCCGTGCTGCTCGCGCTCGGCGCCACCGCGATCGTGATCCTCACGCTGCTCGGCGAGGTGCTCGCCCCGCGCGCGCAGGAGCTGCTCGCCCAGCACCGCGCCCGCCGCCGCCTGGAACCGGTCGACGGCTACGACCCCGGGCGCGAGCGCCGCGCCGAGGCGCGTGCGCGGATGCTGCTGAAGTCGTGCGTGAACGACGAGGAGTGGGCGATGTACCGCGACCTCGGCTTCATCCGCGTCTGGGGCGGGCATGCGCGTCGGCCCGGCGAACCGACGACGGCGGCCGGCCCCGCCTACGCCTACCTGATCTATCCGCACAAGCCGGTGCTCGCCTACCTGCCGCAGACCGGGCGCCTGCTCAACGAGTACTGCATCGCGTTTCCCGACGAGACGCGTCCCTACGGCAGCGCGCGGCTGCCCGACTCCGACGACGTGCTCGCGAAGTGGATGGCGCTGACCGCCGACGAGCGCCGCCTCGTCGAGACCGCGAACCTGCATCTGCCGGGGCGCCAGCTCGACCCGCGCCACGTCAAGCGCGACATCTGGCGCCTGCGCCAGTGGGAGCGCGAACGTGCCAGGGCGGCCTGCGGCGAGCCGCAACGGGGCGGTAGAGTCTCCGCCCCGTGAGCCAGGCCGTCTTCGACGTCAAGCACCGCAGTCGCGCCCTCACCGAGGGTCCCGCGCGCGCCGCCGCGCGCGCCTACCTGCATGGCATCGGCTACTCCGCGGAGGACCTCGCCAAGCCGATCGTCGGCGTCGCGCACTCGTGGATCGAGACGATGCCGTGCAACTTCAACAACCGCGTGCTCGCGAACAAGGTCAAGGAAGGCATCCGCGCCGCCGGCGGCACGCCGATGGAGCTCAACACGATCGCGATCTCCGACGGCATCACGATGGGCACCGCCGGGATGCGCGCCTCGCTCGTCTCGCGCGAGCTGATCGCCGACTCGATCGAGCTCGTCGCCAGCGCCCACGCCTTCGACGCGCTCGTCGTCATCAGCGGCTGCGACAAGACGATCCCCGGCACCGTGATGGCGCTCGCGCGGCTCGACATCCCCGGGCTGATGCTCTACGGGGGCTCGATCAAGCCCGGCCACTACAAGGGTGCAGAGGTGACGATCCAGCAGGTCTTCGAGGCCGTCGGCGCTCACGCGGCGGGTCGGATCACCGACGAGGAGCTGCACGAGCTCGAGGAGGTCGCCTCGCCAGGCGCCGGCGCCTGCGGCGGCCAGTTCACCGCCAACACGATGGCGATGGCCTTCGAGGTGCTCGGCATCTCGCCGGCGGGTACGGCGATGGTACCCGCCGAGGACGGCGCGAAGCTCGACGTCGCGCGCCGGTGCGGCGAGCTCGTGATGGACGTGCTGCGCCGCGGCCTGCGGCCCAGCGACGTGATCACGAAGGATGCGCTCGAGAACGCGATAGCCGCCGGGGCGATGAGCGGCGGCTCGACGAACGTCGTGCTGCACCTGCTCGCGGTCGCGAAGGAGATGGGCGTGCCGCTGTCGATCGACGAGTTCGACGCGATCAGCGAGCGCACCCCGCTGCTGTGCGACCTGCAGCCCGGCGGGCAGTACGTCGCGACCGACCTCTACGCCGCCGGCGGCGTGCCGCTCGTGCTCAAGCGGCTGCAGCAGGCGGGGCTGCTGCACGAGGACGCGATCACCGTCACCGGGCGCACGATCGGCGCGCACGCCGCGGAGGCGAGCGAGACCGCCGGCCAGCGCGTCGTGCGGCCGCTCGACGATCCGCTCAAGACCACCGGCGGCTTCGCGATCCTGCGCGGCAACGTCGCGCCCGACGGCTGCGTCGTCAAGCTCGCCGGCCACGAGCGTCGCCGCCACGTCGGTCCGGCACGCGTCTTCGACGGCGAGGAGGCGGCGATGACGGCCGTGCTCGACAAGCAGATCCAGGAGGGCGACGTCGTAGTGATCCGCGGCGAGGGTCCGGCCGGCGGCCCCGGGATGCGCGAGATGCTCGCGGTCACGGCGGCGATCCAGGGCGAGGGGCTGGGGGAGAGCGTCGCGCTCA
>DASRAV010000047.1:0-27217 GCA_035637995.1 Conexibacter sp.
CGCGATCCAGGTGCACGGCGGCGCCGGCGTCTCCGACGACACGCCGCTCGCGTACATGTACGCGCACATGCGCACGCTGCGGCTCGCCGACGGTCCGGACGAGGTGCACAAGCTCTCGATCGCGCGCCGCGAGCTGCGCCGCCAGCGCGGCGAGGCCGAGCCGTTGATGTGAGCGCGCAGCGCGCGGAGGAGCGGCCGGTCCGCGAGGAGGACGCGTTCGACGTCGCCGCGGTCGACGCCTGGCTGCGCGAGCGCGTGGACCTCGCCGACGGCCTGCCGGAGGTGCGCCAGTTCACCGGCGGCGCGTCGAACCTGACGTACCTGCTGCGCTACCCGCAGCGCGAGCTGATCCTGCGCCGGCCGCCCGCCGGGACGAAGGCGCGCTCCGCGCACGACATGGCGCGCGAGCACCGCATCCAGGCGCTGCTGCGTCCGTCGTTCCCGTACGTGCCGGAGATGATCGCCCTGTGCACCGAGCCCGCCGTGCTCGGCAGCGACTTCTACGTGATGGAGCGCGTCGACGGCGTGACGCCGCGCGCCGAGATGCCGCCCGAGGTCGGCGAGGAGCCGGCGCGGATGCGGGCGCTCGGCGAGCGCTTCGTCGACCTGCTCGTCGAGCTGCACGCCGTCGACCCGGCGGCGGCCGGCCTGTCGGAGCTGAGCCGCGGGCCGGGCTACGTCGGACGGCAGGTGACCGGCTGGTCGGAGCGCTACCGCCGCGCGAAGACGTGGAACGTTCCCTCGTTCGCGCGCGTCATGCGCTGGCTCGATGCCGAGCAGCCGGCCGACGTCGGCGCGTGCGTGATCCACAACGACTTCCGCCTCGACAACCTCGTGCTCGATCGCAGCGACCCGCTGCGGGTGCGCGCGGTGCTCGACTGGGAGATGGCGACGATCGGCGACCCGTTGATGGACCTCGGCTGCTCGCTCGCCTACTGGCTGCAGGCGGACGACGGCGTCGCGAGCCACCGCTTCCGCCGCCAGCCGTCGCACCTGCCGGGCATGCCGACGCGCGCCGAGATCGTCGCGCGCTACGGCGAGCGCACCGGCCGGGACGTCTCGCAGTGGCGCTTCTACGAGGTCTTCGGGCTGTTCCGGCTGGCGGTCATCGTCCAGCAGATCTACTACCGCTACCACCACGGGCAGACGCGCAACCCGCGCTTCCGCGCCTACTGGCTCGCGACGCGCGTGCTGGAGCGGCGCTGCCGGCAGGCGATGTCCGGTTAGACCTCGGAGAACGTCTCCTCGAACGACGCCGTCGGCCATTCGAACGTGAAGACGCCGCGCGAGCGCGTCGCCGGCTCTTCGCGCCAGCGCTCGAGCACCTCGGAGCGGAGCTTGTAGGCGCGGTAGAAACGACCGCTCGCGTCACGCTGGTTGATGTGGTGGAGATCCTCCGAGCCGGGTCCGAATCTGACGACGGAGGCGAGCCGCTCGGGAGCGGAGGGCGGTCCGTTGGCGCCGCGGCTCATGACCGCCACGCGCGTGCCGTCGGCCTCCGCCAGCATCGCGGTGAAGCGCTGGGCGTCGGCGACCTCGAAGACGAAGACGTAGTCCTTGTACCAGCGCCCCTCCTCCGGCCGCTGGCGGCGGGTGTGGTAGGCGAGGTGGATCTTGTCGATCACGTCGTCGAGCTCGACCGCCCGGCGGATCGTCAGGCCCCCGGCGGCGAAGACGAACGCGTTGCCGGAGTTGAACTCGATCTCCGCGCGCGCCTTCGCGCGATCCGCTCGCGCGATCAGCGGCGAGACCTCGCCGTTCTTGAACGTCTCGAAGCGCACGTCGCCGTTGGGCGAGCAGCCCGCCCAGACGCGGTCCTCGACCATCCGGCTGATGCGCGCCGGGAAGCAGTTGAAGCGGTGCCGGATCGTCGAGATCGGCTTCCAGACGCCGTCGTTGGCGATCGTGCCGATGTCCCCGATCTCGATCGGGAACTCGAGCGGGATCACCGGTCGCATCCCGTATTGCCTGCGCACTTCCCTTACGAAGCCGTCAACATCTGGCATTGCTGTTCTCCGTCCGCCCGCGATGCGGCTCCCCGCCACCGAATCCGCGGCTCCACCGTCGGAGACTCATTAAACACTATTTCTGGTCAATAGCTACCTCATATCGGTGCGCCGTTGGAACTCAACAGCCCGCGGCGACCGCACAGCAATGCGGCACCTCCGTTGATACTTCAACCGCGTCCGCGGCCGCGCGCGATCGCCGCCCGACGTTGAGAACCAACCGCGGCCCGGAGGCCCCGGCCTAGCGGACGTCGGCGATGCCGCCGCGGCGCGGTGCCGGCGCGAGCGGCCGGCTGCGGTCCGTGCCGGCGTCGCGCTCGGCGCGCCGCAGCCGCCGAGCGGAGTCGAGGCGCCGATAGTCGCCCCGCGAGAGGTGATGCTCGAGGAAGACGTAGAGCACGATGAAGAGGTAGCGGGACCCCATCTCCTTCAGCGGGAGCTTGGAGTCGCCGGCGACGCGGTTGCGCCACGACGTGGGCACGATCGCGTAGGAGAAGCCGCGCACGATCGCCTTCAGCGGCATCTCCACCGTCAGGTTGAAGTGCGGCGAGAGCAACGGGGCGATCTGTTCGACGACCTCGCGCCGGTACGCCTTGAACGCGTTCGTCGTGTCGTTGTACCCGTGCCGGAAGAGCGTGCGAATGCCGAGGTTGACGATGCGGTTGAGGAGCAGCTTCGCGCGCGGATAGTCGACGACGGTGGCGCCGGGCATGAAGCGCGACCCGAACGCGCAGTCGTAGCCGGCCTCGAGGACGCGGAAGTAGAGCACGAGATCCTCAGGGTCGTCGGAGCCGTCGGCCATCATGACCGCGACCGCGTCGCCGCTGTAGATGTCGAGGCCCGCACGGACGGCGTAGCCGAAGCCCTTCGGGTAGGGGCTGCGTATGCAGCGTACGCGCGCGTCCTCGGACGCCAGCCGCGCGACGACGGCGGCCGTGGCGTCCTCGCAGGCGTCGTCGACGACGACGACCTCGTAGTCGATCTCGTGCTGGGCGAGGCTCGCGACGATCTCCCGCAGCGTCGGATCGATCGACTCGGCCTCTTCGTGCGCGGGGATGACGATCGACAGCTTCACGACCGCGACGCCTCCCAGCGCATGACGTTCGACGCGTGGATCTCCCGCAGCACGGCCGGAACGTCGTAGGTCGGCGACCAGTCGGGATAGTCGGCCTCGAACGCGGAAAGGTCGGAGACCCACCAGCGATGGTCGCCCATGCGCGGCCGGGCGTTCAGCGTCCAGCTCAGCTCGCGCCCGGAGATCTGCTCGCAGAGCGCGATCGCCTCGAGCATCGAGCAGTTGCTCGCGCGTCCGCCGCCGAGGTTGTACACCGCCCCCGCGCGGGGGTTGGCGTGAAAGGCGGCGAACGCGCGCACGACGTCGTCGCAGTGGATGTTGTCGCGCACCTGCTTGCCGTCGTAGCCGAAGACGGTGTAGGGCGTGCCGTCGACCGTGCATCTCATGAGGTAGGCGAGGAAGCCGTGCAGCTGCGCGCCGGCGTGGCGCGGACCCGTGAGGCAGCCGCCGCGGAAGCAGACGGTCGGCATGTCGAAGTAGCGGCCGTACTCCTGCACGAGCAGGTCGGCTGCCGCCTTCGAGGCGCCGAACAGCGAATGCAGCGAGCGGTCGATCGACATCGACGTGTCGATCCCGCCGTGCCAGGGGTGCTCCGGCGGCAGCTCCAGCCGTAGCTCGAGCTCGACGAGCGGCAGCCGGTTCGGCAGGTCGCCGTAGACCTTGTTCGTCGAGGTGAAGACGAACGTCGCCTCGGGCGCGTGTTCGCGCGTCGCCTGCAGCAGGTTGAGCGTGCCGTTCGCGTTGACGGTGAAGTCGGTGTGGGGATCGGACGCCGCCCAGTCGTGCGACGGCTGCGCCGCCGTGTGGATCACGAGCGCGAGCCGCCTGGCGTGGCGCGCGAACAGCGCCTCGACGCCCTCGCGGTCGCGGACGTCGAGCTCGACGTGGTGGAACGCGTCGTAGGCGTCGATCAGCTGCCGCGTGTTGTGCGCCGTCGAGGCGTCCGCGCCGAAGAAGCGCGCGCGCATGTCGTTCTCGATCCCGACGACCTCGTAGCCGGCCTCGGCGAAGTGACGCACCGCGGCGGAGCCGATCAATCCCCCCGAGCCCGTGACGATCGCGACCGTCATCCCGGGCTCGGCTCCAATAGCAGCGCCGAGCGCACCTCGACGGCATGGGCGCGGACCCAGGCGGCGATGTCCTCGAGCACCTCGCGCGCCGAGCGCCGCGGGCGCCAGTCGGTCAGCGCGAACAGGCGCGAGCAGTCGGAGATGTAGAGCGGCACGTCGCCGGGGCGATCCTCGCCGGCCGGATGCACGTCGACGGTGCGGCCGCTGATCTCGCGGCACAGCGCCGTCGTCTCGGCGAGCGAGAGCGAGACCTCGCGTCCGCCGCCGACGTTCACCGTGACGCCGTCCCAATGCGCGGGCTCCAGCAGCTGGCACTCGACGAGGTCGATCAGGTCCTCGACATGCAGCAGGTCACGCACCTGCTTTCCGCTGCCGCCGAAGCCGATGTACGCGAGCGGAGCGCCGAGCAGGTGCGCGAGCATCCAGTGCGTGAAGACGCCCTGGTCGACCTTGCCCATCTGCCACGGCCCGGCGATCACCCCGCAGCGGTCGATCGCGGTGCGCAGCCCGAACGCCGCGCGATACTCCTCGATCAGCAGCTCGGCCGCCAACTTGGTCGCGCCGTAGAGCGTGCGCGCCCCCGCCAAGGGGAAGTCCTCCGCGATGCCGGCCGAGGATGCGCCCGACAGCGGTTGCTCAGCCGCAAGCTCGAACCGCGTCGGCGCCTCCTCGAGCGTGAGCCCGCCCAGCGCCGCGACCGGGTACACGCGGCTGGTCGAGAGGAAGACCACCTGCGCGCCGTCGCGGCGCGCCAGCTCCAGGCAGTGCCACGCTCCCACCAGATTCGCCTGCACCGCATAGTCCGTCGCGCCATCGTGGCCGGTCAGCGCGGAGGGCTCGGCGGAGCACTCGACAATCGCCTGGCAGGGATCGAGCGCGTCGAGGTCGGCGGGCTGGCGCACGTCGCCGTGCACGAAGCGCACGCCGGCTGCGCGCAGACGGGGCAGGTTCAGCTCGGAGCCGCGCCGCTTGAGGTTGTCGAGCGCGACGACCTCCCAGTCGGGATGGCGCGCGGCGAGCGCAAGCGCCAGGCTGGCCCCGATGAATCCCGCGCCGCCCGTGACGAGCACACGGCGCTCGAACGACGTGCTCATCTTGAAGTGGCCCCCTCCACCTTGGCAACGAGTATCGTCGATCCGCCCCACCGGTGCGCCGTATCGTTGAGGCATGAATTACAACCGCCTGTATCGCTACCGCTTCCGCGCAACCGATCAGCAGGACCGCACCGCCGTCTGGCGTGAGATCGCCGCCTTCGTCCACACGCAGCTCGGCGCACCCGAGCGTGTGCTCGATCCCGCCGCCGGGCGCGGCGAGTTCATCAACGCGATCCCGGCGCGCGAGCGCTGGGCGGTCGACCGTGTCGCCTACGCGGAGGGGACCTACGACGCGGGGGTGCGGCTGGTGGTCGCCGACGTCTTCGACGCCGAGCTGCCGAGCGAGCACTTCGACGGCGTGTTCGTGTCGAACTTCCTCGAGCACCTGCCGACGCAGGAGGCCGTCGCCGCGTTCCTGGAGCGGATGCATGCGACGCTGCGCGTCGGCGGACGGATCGCGATCATCGGGCCGAACTTCCGCCACTGCGCGAAGGAGTACTTCGACATGGCGGATCACACGGTGATCCTCACGCACAAGGCGATCGCCGAGCATCTCTACGCGGCCGGCTTCGAGCCCGAGCGCGTGGAGTCGCGCTTCCTGCCCTACTCGTTCACCGGGCGTCTGCCGGCGTCCGCGTCGCTGACCCGCGCCTACCTGCGCACACCGGCGGCCTGGCGGCTGCTCGGCAAGCAGTTCCTCGTGATCGCCCGCCGCTCCGACGACGTGCTCAGCGCGCGCTGAACGGCCGGATCGGCACTTCCACGAACGTGTAGCGGAGCTTCCCGCCCGGCTCGCCGCCGTCGCGACCGACGGTGACGGTGCTCGCGTTCGGCGCCATCGCGAAGGCGTCCGGGAAGTCGGCTTCGGAGGGCACCTGCAGCAGCAGACCGTCCGTCGCGGTCGCCGCCACGAGCCGATAGCGCGCTTCGCCGAGCTCGATCCAGCGCGCCTTCGGGCGCAGCAGCAGCGACCGCAGGCTTTCGAGCCCATGCGGCTCCGCGCCGTCGACGCGCACGAGCACCAGCGCGCTGGTGCGCCTGGGCGTCGGGACTTCGACGGTGGCGCCCCAGCCTGCGCTCACCGTGCTCAGCGTCCGCGGCGCCCCGCAGCGATCGCGGGCGCGCGCGAGCACCTGCCAGCCTTCCTGCGCCGCGAGCTGGCGGTAGCGGCAGAGGATCGCGAGCGTCGCGAACGGCGCCTCGAACGTCGCATAGCGTTCGTCGATCGTCGATGCGTTCGAGAGCGCGAGGCGCAGGATCCGGCTGGGCGCGCGCGCGTCGGAGGCGAGCATCTCGGCGTCGAGGCGGTCGAGCGCCGGGGTGTAGCCGGCGTACGGCTCCAGCGTCGGCAGGAACCGCAGGTTGAGGTCGTAAGCGTAGGCGACCTCGGTGAACAGGAACGGCCACATCATCACCGGACGCTTCCCGATCGCCGCGACGAGTTCCGGCGCCACGCCGTAGTTCGTCGCGATCGCCGTGCGCAGGTCCGACTTCATGGCGGCGCGCCGCGCCGGACTCGCCAGCGTCCGTACCTGATCGGCCGCGGACCGGACGTTGGCGACCGGGTTCACCCGGCGCGTGAGGTCGTGCAGCCCGGAGACCGCGCCGAAGGCGACCACGGTCGCCGCGATCGCCCCCAACGCGAGCAGTCGCCAGCTGCGCCGTACAGGCGCGACCGCGAACAGGACGATGACGTCGCCGAAGTAGATCGCGAGGTGGAGGGTGTCCTCACGGACGAAGCCCTCCTTGAACGTGAACAGCGCGTAGACGAGGAACGCCGCGAACAGCCCCCAACGGCGTCGCGGGCTCGCGTCGCGCGCGGCGCCCCAGGCGAGGACCAGCGCCGTCGCGGTGAGCAGCACCGCGGCCGGGTAGGTCCAGCGGTGCGCGTGATCGGCGAGGCCCATCGCCGCCCCATAGCCCGCGACCACCTCGGAGCTGTGACGCAGATAGGGCCAGAAATCCGTCAGCGCCTGCCCGCTCGCCACCCAGCCGACGACAGCGCTCGCGAGCAGCGCCGCCGTGAACGCGAGCGCGTCGCGGCGACGCGGCACTGCGACCAGCGCGACGCAGGCGAGAGCCAACGCCTCGATGCCCGTGTTGAGCTTGCCGAGCAGCAGCACGCCCGTGAGCACGCCGAGCGCGATCGGGATCGCCGCCACGACCCGTTGGGGGGGAGCGTCCTCGTCGCGCGTCAGCACGAGCACGCACCAGGCGAACGCCAGCGCCACAGCGCGGTCGGGAGCCAATGCCAGGACGACCGCGGCCAGCACGGCGGCGACGACGGTCGGGAACGAGCGCCGCAGCGCGATCAGCAGCGTCCCCGCGAGCAGCAGTTGGACGATCGCGGTGAACAGCCATGCCAGCAGCAGGACGTGGTCGTAGAAGAGCACGGGCCCGTGCGCCGTGTTGAGAAAGCCGAGCGGGCCGTAGGTGAAGACGACCTGTTCGCCGAAGCTCAGGCCATGCTCCGCGGCGTACGCGAGCGCGCCGACCCAGTCCCAGTCGAACGCCACCCCCGGCGCGAGCGTCCTGACCGGCCACGCGGCGATGGCGATCGCCGCGATGGCCGCAACCTCCACGGCGAGCCGGCGATCGCCTACGCGCGCGACGGCGCGCCGCCCAGCGAGCCCATCCCCCATCGCCCGATTATCGTCGATCGACGCACCGCAGTGCGCCGTATCGCCGACGCCGGATGATGGACGAGGCAGGACGACGATCGAGTCGCCGTGCGATGCTTGGCCCGCGATTCTCCCCCGAGCTCGGAGGTTGACGTGAGCACCGCGACATTCGATTCGGACGCTTACAAGCGCACGACGACCGACCAGTGGCAAACCGCGGCCGAGCCCTGGCACCGCTGGGGTCCGACGCTCGAGGCCTGGCTGGGAGAGGCAACCGAGGCGATGCTCGACATGGCCGGCGTCGCCCGGGCGGCGCAGGTGCTCGACGTGGCGGCCGGCGCCGGGGGTCAGACGCTCGCCGCGGCCCGGCGCGTCGGGCCCGACGGTCATGTGCTGGCCACCGACATCTCCAGCAACATCCTCGCCTTCGCCGAGCGCAGCGCACGCGAAGCCGGGTTGGGCAACGTCGAGACCCGCGTGCTCGATGGCGAGCGGCTGGACGTGCAGACGGGCGCGTTCGACGCGGTCATCTCGCGCGTCGGCTTCATCTACTTCCCCGACCAGCACGCTGCATTCGTCGGTATGCGGTGTGCGCTCAGGCCGGGCGGCCGCCTGGCCGGGATCGTCTACTCGACGCCCGAAGCCAATCCCTTCTTCTCGATCCCGGTGTCGGTCATCCGCCGCCGGACGCAGCT
The DNA here is from genome assembly GCA_035637995.1 of Conexibacter sp. Lineage (GTDB taxonomy): Bacteria > Actinomycetota > Thermoleophilia > Solirubrobacterales > Solirubrobacteraceae > Conexibacter. Next base: position 8,562 of record DASRAV010000047.1, read on the forward strand.
GCCGGCGCCGGCGCAGGGCCAGCCGGGCCCGTTCAGCCTCGGCGCTCCCGGTGTGATCGAAGCGGCACTCGAGCGAGCGGGCTTCACCGACGTCGAGGTGCGGCGAGTCCCCGCTCCCCTGCGGCTGCAGTCCACCACCGAGTTCGTCCGCTTCGCGCGCGAGTCCTTCGGGGCTCTGCACCAGATGCTTGCTGGGCTGAGCGAAGCCGAGCGCGAGGATGCGTGGAGCGAGGTCGAGCGCGAGCTCTCACGGTACGAGACGGCGGGCGGCTTCGAGGGCCCCTGCGAGCTGCTCGTCGCCGCGGGTACCGCTCCCACGTAGGTACCGCATCAGCCGGTGAACTGCACCCAAAACCGGAAAAATATGGAGACGCCGGGAATCGAACCCGGGTCCGCGGTCGCGTGAAGGGCAGCTTCTACGAGCGTAGCCGGCGCTCTGGTCTCATCCCCTGCTCGCCTCGCCGGCGGGGTTGCGGGGGACCAGCCTCCTGAAGTTTCCCCGGCTCGGCGGAGGCGGACCTTGCCGGGTGAGCCTGCTTTCTGATTCCGGCGATCCCCGCGGCAGGCTGGCGGGGGCCGAAACCTCGCGGCCTTAGCTAGGTGCTAAGCGGCGAGGGCGTACTCGTGAGAGTCCGCACGTATGGTTTTCCCGGTGGTTTTACGAGGCCTACCGGGACCTCGGCTCGCGACTACCCCCACGAAGACAACCACGTCGAAGCCTGTCGTCCCCTTGGGGTACTGCTCCACGTCATTGTAGTCCCCGCTGCCCGCAAAGCGAGCCTGCCACAATCGGTGCATGGAGCAACAGGTCGTCGCGCCGCTGCCGCCCGTCGCGCCCGAGGACGTCGGGCTGCCGCCGATCGAGCCGCGCTCGCGGCTCAAGCGGCTCTTCGGCCCGCTCGCCGCGCTCGGGGCCCTCGCGGCCAAGTTCAAGGGGGTCCTGCTGCTGCTCCCAAAGCTCAAGCTGCTCACGACCTCCGGCACGATGCTCGTCTCCGTGGCGGCCTACAGCCTCTTCTGGGGCTGGACGTTCGCCGCCGGCTTCGTCGTGCTGCTGCTCGTGCACGAGATGGGGCACGTGATCCAGCTGCGGCGCGAGGGCGTGAAGGCGAGCGCGCCGATGTTCATCCCCTTCATGGGCGCGGTCGTCGCGATGAAGGAGCTGCCGAAGGACGCGCTCGCGGAGGCCCGCGTGGGCCTCGCCGGCCCGGTGCTCGGCTCGCTCGGCGCGGCGCTGCTGATCCCCGTCTGGAAGGCGACCGGCAACGAGTTCTGGGCGGCGCTCGCGTTCACCGGCCTGTTCCTGAACCTCTTCAACCTGCTGCCGATGCTGCCGCTCGACGGCGGGCGGGCGATGGCGGCGATGGCTCCGTCGATGTGGCTGCTCGGCTTCGGGGCGATGGTGGGGCTCGCGATCTGGAAGCCGAACCCGATCCTGATCCTGATCCTGCTGCTCGGCGGGATGGAGGCGTGGCGGCGCTGGAAGTCGCGGCGCGCCGGCGGCGAGCAGGACCAGGCGTACTACCAGGTCGCTCCGCGCCAACGGCTCGTGGTCGGCGCCGTCTACGTGGGCCTGATCATCGCGCTCGCGGTGGGCATGGACCTCACGCACATCGCGCGCTCGCTGCCCTAGCCGCGTTCGGCATCGCGTACCGCTCGCTGCATCTCCCGCCCCATTTCGCGCGTCTTGATCGCCTCGCGCTTGTCGAAGCGGTCCTTGCCCTGGGCGAGCGCGAGCTCGACCTTGGCGCGCGCGCCGGCGAAGTAGATGCGCGTCGGCACGAGCGTGAGCCCGCGTTCCTTCGTCTTCCCGACGAGCCGTTCGATCTCCTTGCGCTTCAGCAGCAGCTTGCGGTCGCGCTCGGGCGGGTGGTTGTCGTGGAAGGCCGGCGGATAGGGCGGGATGTGGACGTGGTGGAGCCACACCTCACCGTCGCGCACGGTCGCGTAGGCGTCTTTCAGCGTCGCGCCGCCGGTGCGCAGCGACTTGACCTCGGTGCCGGTCAGCACGATCCCGCACTCGAGCTTGTCGAGCAGGTTGAAGCGGTGGCTCGCCTGACGGTTCGTCGCCACGTCGCCCGGCGCGAACTTCTTCTTGCCCTTGCCCTTGGCCATCGCCGCAGTCTCACACGTCCACGGGCAGCAGGTCCACCCGGCCGCGCGCCGTCTCGACGCGGTCGACCCGCACCCGCACCGGATCTCCGACGCGGATCGCCGAGCCGCTGCGCGTGCCGTGCAGGATCGTGCCGTCCTCGTTGAGCTCCCACCATTCGCCGCGCAGCTTGCGTACCGGCAGCATCCCCTCGAAGCCGTCGCCGAACGCGACGAACGCACCGGCGCCGATCACGCCCGTGACCTCGCCGTCGAACTCCTGCTCCCAACCGACCTCGAACAGCGTGCGCTCGAGCAGGAACGCCTGCACGACGTCGTCCGCGGCGCGCTCGATCGACATCGCGTCGCGCTCGCGCGCCGAGGTCCACTCGCCGGCGCTCGCCATCCGCGAGGGCTCCGGGCGCTCCTCGCCGCCGCCGACCGCGGCGAGCAGCGCGCGGTGGCAGACGAGGTCCGGGTAGCGCCGGATCGGCGAGGTGAAGTGGCAGTAGTGCGTGAGCCCGAGGCCGGCGTGGCCGAGGTTGTGCGGGTCGTAGCGGGCGAGCTTCAACGCCCGCAGCACGAGGTTGTTGAGGCCGATCGTGCCCTGGCCGGTGCGCGCGACGTGCTGGGCGACGAGCTGCGAGCACTGCGCGACGAGCTCGGCCGCCTGCTGCGGAGTCACGAACGACGGCAGCGGCGGCGTGGCCACGCCGAGCGAGGCGAGCTGGGCGACGAGCCGCTCGGCGGCGGCCCCGTCGGGACGCTCGTGGACGCGGAACAGCGCCGGCAGCCGTCCGTCGGCGAGCACGCGCGCGACCTGCTCGTTGGCGAGGATCATCAGGTGCTCGATCAGCCGGTGCGACTCCGTCGCCGCGACGCGGTGGGCGCCGGTGACGTGGCCCTGGCGGTCGAAGGCGAACTCGGGCTCGGCGCTGTCGATCGCCAGCGCGCCGTGCTGCTCGCGCTCCGCCTGCAACGCGGCCGCGGCGGCGCGCGCGGCCTCCAGCGAAGCCGCCCACGGCTCCTGCGCACGCTCGCGCCCGGCGAAGATGCGATCGACGCGGTCGTAGTCGAGCCGCATGTCCGAGCGGATCGTTGAGCGGTAGAAGGCGGTGCGCTCGACGCTGGTGCCGCGCAGGTCGATCTCGACCGTCACCGCGAGGCGGTCCTCGTCGGGGCGCAGCGAGCAGACGCCGTTGGAGAGCGCCTCCGGCAGCATCGGCTCGACCTTCCCGGGCACGTAGACGCTCGTCGCGCGGCGGTAGGCCTCGCGGTCGATCGGCGACCCGGGCCGCACGTAGGCGGAGACGTCGGCGATGTGGACCCAGATGCGCCAACCGTCCTCCCCCCGCCGCTCGGCCGAGATCGCGTCGTCGAAGTCCTTCGCGGTCGCCGGGTCGATCGTGAACGTGACGAGGTCGCGCAGGTCGCGGCGCTCCGCCGCACATGGCTCGGCCTCGGTGGCCGCGCGCTCGACGGCCGGGTCGAAGCGGCGCCGCAGCCCGCGGTCGAGCATCAGCGCCTCCAGCACGTCGCGCGCGACGTCGGGGCGCCCGAGCTTGCGCTCGACCTTCGCGTGCCCGCGTCCCCCGCCTCCGCCGCGCGTGGAGAGCCGCAGCAGCACGAGGTCGCCGGGGGCGGCACGGCTGTCGCGCTCGACGATCAGGCGCAGCCCCCGACCGAAGAACGGCTCGCCGGCGAGGAAGCGGCCGCGCTTCTCGAGCACTGCCACGACCGACGTGCGCGGCGGCGCGTCGCGGCCTTGCGGCTTGTAGGTCGTCACCGCGGCTCGGCGGCCAGCGTACGCAGCGCGGCCTGCAGCGCCTCGTCGCGCCGCGGCGTGTCCGGGTTGTCCGTCGCCTGCACGTCGGGCGCGATGCCCTTGCCCTCCGCGACGCCCTTGCCGCCGAGGTTGCGCCCGCTCGGCAGGAAGTACTGGCCGACCGTCAGGTCGAGCGCGCCGCCGTTGGGCAGCTCGCGGATCTCCTGGAAGACGCCCTTGCCGAACGTGCGCGTGCCGACGACGCGCGCGCGGTGGCGATCCTGCAGCGCGCCGGTGACGATCTCCGCCGAGGAGGCGGTGCCGCGATCGACGAGCACGACGACGGGCACGCTCCCCTTGATCGCCCCGCCGGTCGCCGTGTAGGTGTGCCGCGGGCGCACGCGCCCGCGCGTGGAGACGATCGTGCCGTCGGGCAGGAAGATCGACGCGACGCCGACCGCCTCGTCGAGCAGCCCGCCGCCGTTGCCGCGCAGGTCGAGCACGATCCCCTGCGCACCCTGCTTGAGCATCCGCTGTACGGCGGCGCGCACCTGTTCGCTCGAGCGCTCGGTGAAGCTGGCGTAGACGACCTCGCCGTACTTGGCGCCCCGGTAACGCTCGATGCGCGCGTCGACGACCGGCTGCGTGACGCGCGCCCGCGCGATCCGCTCGGTCATGCGGTGGCCCTTGCGCACGATCGTCAGCGCGACCTCGGTTCCCGGCTTGCCGCGGATCAGCCCGGTCGCGTAGCTCGACGGATGCCCGCCGAGCGAGTGCCCGCCGACCGCGACGATCCGGTCGCCGCCGCGCAGGCCGGCGCGTGCGGCCGGGGTGTCGGCGATCACCGAGACGACCAGCAGGCCCTTGCGGTCAGGCGCCACGTTGACGCCGATGCCGCTGAAGCTCGGGTTCGTCGTGTGCTCGAACTCGCGGTAGGTCTTCGGGTCGAAGTAGTGCGAGAACTGGTCGTGCAGGCTCGCGACGGCGCCCGCGAGCCCCTTGTCCACGAGCGTCGCGCGGTCGACCTTGCGGTAGTAGATCTGGTCGATCGTGTCGAGCCCCTCGCGCATCAACTGGACGTCGTCGCCGCCGACGAGCGTCTTGCGCAGCGGCTGCGGCAGGTTGCCCGGATGGCCGCCGAGCCAGATCCCCAGCAGCAGGGCGACCACGACGGCGAGCCCGCCGACGAGGAGGGAGGGCGTACGCGAGGGACGGCGATACACCGCGTCAGCGTAGCGACCGCGGATGTTGGGCTCGCTGGCGCGCAGCGGGAGGGCGGCGGGTAGGCTCGATGGAACGGATCCCGACCTGCAGGAGGAGGCACGATGGCCGTCGAGCAGCAGTCCCCCACCGCCGTGCGCGACATGCTCTACCTCGACGGCGCCTGGGTCGCCCCGGAGGGCGCCGGGACGCTCGAGGTCGTCGAGGCCGGCAGCGGCGAGCTCATCGGCACCGTGCCGGAGGGCACGCCCGGCGACGCGCGCCGTGCCGTAGCCGCCGCCCGCGCCGCGTTCGAGCGCTGGGCCGCGGAGGCGGTCTCCGAGCGACAGCGCTATCTGAACGCGATCGCCGACGGGCTGGAGGCGCGCGCGGAGGAGATCGCGCGCACCGTGACCTCCGAGGTCGGGATGCCGCTCGGGCTCTCGCGCGTGATCCAGGCCGGGCTGCCGATCAACTCCTTCCGCATCGCCGCCGGCCTGCTCGACGAGGTCGCGCTCGAGGAGGAGCTCGACAGCGTGCTGATCGTGCGCGAGCCGGTCGGCGTCGTCGGCGCGATCACGCCGTGGAACTACCCGCTGCACCAGGTCGCGTGCAAGGTCGCCCCCGCACTCGCGGCCGGCTGCACGATCGTGCTGAAGCCGAGCGAGGTGGCGCCGCTCTCGGCCTTCATCCTCGCCGAGGTCATCGACGCGGTCGGCCTGCCGGCGGGCGTCTTCAACCTCGTGACGGGCACGGGCCCGGTCGTCGGCGAGGCGATCGCTTCCGACCCCGACGTCGACATGGTCTCCTTCACCGGCTCCACGCGCGCGGGCAAGCGTGTGAGCGAGCTGGCCTCCGGCACGGTCAAGCGCGTCGCGCTCGAGCTCGGCGGCAAGTCGCCGAACGTGATCCTCGACGACGCCGATCTGTCGCGGGCCGTCTCCGACGGCGTCGGCAAGGCGTTCCTCAACTCCGGTCAGACGTGCTCCGCGCTCACGCGGATGCTCGTCCCGCGCGACAAGCTCGCCGAGGCCGAGGGGATCGCCGCCGCGACCGCCGAGGCGTTCGCGTGCGCCGACCCGTTCGGCGAGCGCATGGGGCTCGGGCCGCTCGTCTCCGACGTGCAGCGCGAGCGCGTGCGCGGCTACATCCGCAAGGGCGTCGAGGAGGGCGCGCGGCTCGTCACAGGCGGCGCGGAGGCGCCGGAGGACGTCCCGGCGGGCGGGTTCTACGTGCGTCCGACCGTCTTCTCCGACGTGACGCCCGAGATGACGATCGCGCGCGAGGAGATCTTCGGGCCCGTGCTCGTGCTGATCCCGTACGACAGCGAGGAGGACGCGGTGCGGATCGCCAACGACACCGTCTACGGCCTCGCCGCGGGCGTCTGGTCAGGCGATGCGGATCGCGCCCAGCGCGTCGCACGGCGCCTGCGCGCCGGTCAGGTCGAGGTCAACGGCGGCCGCTTCGACCTGCGCGCCCCGTTCGGCGGCTTCAAGCAGTCCGGCAACGGGCGCGAGAACGGCAAGCTCGGGCTCGAGGAGTACCTCGAGGCGAAGGCTCTGCTCCGCTAGACCCGCAGGAACCGTCGCAACGACAACCCCGACCCGATCGCGCTGATCGCGATCCCGGCGGCCATCATCACGGCGATGAGAACGGGGAAGCCGATCGTCTGCGGGGCGGCGATCAGCGCGAAGTCGTTTGCGAGCGGGTCGATGATCGCGATCTTGCCGATCGCGAGCAGCAGCACCGCGAGCAGCGTGCCGAGCGCGCCGACGACGATCCCCTCGATCACGAACGGCCAGCGGATGAACCAGTCGGTCGCGCCGACGAGCTTCATCACCTCGACCTCGCGGCGGCGCGCGTAGAGCGAGAGGCGGATCGTGTTCGCGATCAGGAAGATCGACGCGGCGATCAGCAGCGCCGCGAGCGTCGCCGCCATCAGCTTCACGAAGCGCGTGACCTCGAGGATCTTCGTCGTGTCCTGCTTCTTGTCGCTGACCTCGTCGATCGAGCTGTCGACGGGCACGGGCGCGCCGCCCGCGGCGCCGGTCGGTGCGAGCGTCGACTTGATCTTCAGCACGTCGTCGGGGTTCTGCGGCGTGAGCCGGAACGTGTCCGGCAGCGGGTTGGAGGCGAGCAGCTTGAACGCCGCCGGGTCGCGCTTCTGCTGCTGGGCGAGCGCCTGCGCCTTGGAGACGAACTCGACGTGCTTGACGTTCGGCGTGCCGGTCAGCAGCTCGCGCACCCGGTCGAGGTCGACCTGCGAGGCGTCGGTCTTCATGTAGACGTCGACGAGCACGCGCTTGCGCACGTCGTTGGCGGCGCCGGTCGTCGCCTGCACGATCGGGATGAAGACGCCGACGACGAGCATCGTCAGCAGGATCGTCGCGAGCGCGGCGAAGCTCGGAGCGGCGTTGCGGCGCAGCGAGCGCATCGCCTCGCGCAGGAAGAAGCCGAGTCTCACCAGATCTCCGGCGCCTCGGGGGTGTCGCTGCGCAGCCGGGCTGCGAACTCGCGCGTCGACTCGTCGCGCGTGTAGAGGCCGGTCGCCTCGTCGCGCACGATCCGGCCCTTCGCGAGCTCGATCACGCGGCGGCGCATCTTGTTCACCATCGCGTGGTCGTGCGTCGCGACGAGCACGGTCGTGCCGGTGCGGTTGATGCGGTAGAGCAGCTGCATGATCCCGATGCTCGTGCTCGGGTCGAGGTTGCCGGTCGGCTCGTCCGCGAGCAGCAGCGGCGGATGGTTCACGAACGCGCGCGCGATCGCGACGCGCTGCTGCTCCCCGCCGGAGAGCTGATCGGGGTAGTTGTGCAGCTTCGTCGAGAGGCCGGTGAGGCGCAGGATGTCCGGCACCTTCGCGCGGATGTCCTTGCGGCTGCCGCCGGTGACCTGCAGCGCGTAGGCGACGTTGTCGTAGACGGTCCGGTTGGGCAGCAGCTTGAAGTCCTGGAAGACGACGCCGATGTTGCGGCGGTAGTACGGCACGCGCTTGTGCGTGATCTCGGCCAGCTCGCGGCCGGCGACCTCGATGCTGCCCGCCGTCGGTTCGAGCTCCTTGATCAGCAGGCGCATGACGGTCGACTTGCCCGAGCCGGTCGAGCCGACGAGGAAGACGAACTCGCCGGGCGAGACGGAGAACGTCGCCTGGTCCAGGCCGATCGCCCCCACGTCGTAGCGCTTCTCGACGCCGCGGAACTCGATCACGGCCGAGCCGCCCGCGAAGCGCGGCTCACGCGCTGTCGGCGCATGCGCGGCGGGCGCCGGCGCATGCGCGGACGCGGCACGGCGCGGCTGGCGGGATCTGCCGGTCGTCACGGCCATCGGCTCCGGACAGTAGCGTGTCCTTCGTGCCCTTCACCAGACACGAGCGGTTGGTGCAAGCAGTGTTGCAGGATCCTCCCACCAAGCTGTAGCGCAGGGATCCCGGCTGTGGGGCGAGCAGCGCTCGCCCCACAGGACGATGTCACATGACTATCTGAGAACGACTTCCTGCGTCGGTCTGAGTTCCATCGTCCCCGCAAGGTTGCCCACTGAACAGAATCCTCTTAGCGTTCTAACGAGTTCCCATGCGCCTCTTAGCAACGTCACGCTGGCGGTGTTGTTTCTTCTGACGTCTATTAGCAGTCCGAGCGTCGTCGCATATAGGCATTCGGAGATTGGCCCTTCGACTAGTATCCCGATGCCTCTCAATCCGGCTAGTATTCCGACGAGGACTTCCGCTGTTCTTAGGACCGCCGCGAACACTATCGGTATCGGCGGTGGGACTAGCGTCGTGATTCTCCCGCCTTCGCATCTTTCCGAGGTCGCAGATGAGATCGATCCCATTTCCGCTTCTCTGGTAGTGACGACGCTTCTCTGAAGGGTCCCTATCAACGAGATGGCGCAGGTCGTTCTGGCCCCCAAGCCGTCGGTCCACGTCAAGCTGCCGGCCAACGTAATTCTGCCGGCTGGGCTGAAATTGAGCGTTTCCGCTACGGCGGATCCTCCAGCGCCCATGAATGCGGTGAGCACCAATGTCACCATCAATACCAATTTCACTGTCCTGGTCATAGTCTCCCCTTTTGCATGTTCGCGCCTGATGAGCGATGGGGCCGACACCACGCGCTAGTCCCGGCGCATGCTGCGGCGATGTCTGTTCGGCGCCCCCGGCCGACGATCAACCTCCTCCCCCGGTGCGACACGTCCACGTATGCCGCTGGTGTGAGCTTACAGTCATCTTTCCGATAAGCAAAGCGCCCAGCCCGGGGGTTTCGGGCCGCGCGAAACGGCCGCGTGGCGCTACCGTTCGCGCATGACCGCGATCTCCACCTCCGTCGCCGGCAACGGCCTCCCGATCCACCGCGTCGCCCTGCCCGGGACGCGCGCCGTGACCGCGCTCGTCGCCTTCGACGCCGGGGCGCGCACCGAGCGCCCGGAGGAGAACGGGATGGCGCATTTCCTCGAGCACCTCGTCTTCAAGGGCGGCGAGGCCTATCCCACCTACCGCGACGTGAACGAGACGGCCGAGCGGATCGGCGCGCAGCTCAACGCCTACACGAGCCACGACCTCGTCGCCTTCCACATCACCGTGCGCGCCGAGCGGGCGCTGGAGGCGATCGAGTTGCTGACCGACTTCGTCGGGCGCCCGCGGCTCGACGCCGAGGAGCTCGACCGCGAGCGCGGCGTCGTGATCCAGGAGATCGCGCGTGCCAACGACCAGCCCTCGACCGTCGCCGAGCACCTGATCGACCGCGCCGCCTTCGGCGAGCATCCGCTCGGGCGCCCCGTGCTCGGGCCGGTCGAGCACCTGCGCGACACGTTCACCCGCGAGGCGATCGTGGCCTTCCGCGAGCGCCGCTGGGCGGGCGCGCGCGGCGGGGCGTTCGTGGTCGGGAACCTGGAGCACCTGCCGGCGGATGGCGCACTCGACGAGCTGTTCGGCCGCTTCCCGTCGCTGCCCGACCCTGCGCCCTACGAGCCCGCGCCGGCCGCGGGGGTGCGCACGCTCGTCGAGGAGCGCGACTCCAACCAGTCGCACCTGCGGATGTCCTACCGGCCGGCGATCGACCCGTCGAACCGCGCCCAGCGTGCCGCGCTGACGATCTACGGCACGCTGCTCGGCGGCTCGATGGGCTCGCGCCTGTTCGACGAGATCCGCGAGCAGCGCGGGCTCGCCTACTCCGTCTACGCGATCGCGCACAACTCCTCCGACGTGCCGATCCTCCAGCTCTCCGCCGGCCTCGACTCGAGCAAGTGCGTCGAGGCCTACACGCGCATGCGGGAGATCGTGAGCGAGCTGCGCGAGCAGGGACCGCACGAGGAGGAGGTCGAGCGCGCACGCGCGTATGCGGCCGGCGCGCGCGTGCTCGGATTCGAGAACACGAACGCCGTCGCCCGCCACGCCGCCCAGCAGGCGATCGTCTTCGGCGAGGAGATCGACCCCGACCTCGCGATCGACGCCCTCGACGCCGTCACCTTCGACGACGTCGCCACCGTCGCCCGCGACGTCGCCGACGAGCTCGCGATCGCGTGCGTCGGGCCGCACACGGTCGGGGACTTCGCGTAGCGGCTGCGCGCAACTTCGCCGGCGGGCGGCCGTTCTCGCCGGCATGAAGCGGATCCTTCCAGTCGTGGCGCTCGCCCTCGTCGCGCTGCTGCCGGCCACAGTGCACGCTGCCTTTCCAGGCCGCAACGGGGCGATCGTGTATGGAAGCGGGTTCGAGACGCTGGTCGGCTTTGACCAGGGCGGAGACGTGTCCCTGTACACATGGTCGATCTCCGTGCGGCACGGGAGTGCGACGCAGGTGCTCGCCACATGCCACCAGGAGCTTGACGCGCCGCAGTGCCCAACCGGCATCGGCGGGTACTACTCGGAGCCAGCCGTGTCGCCTGACGGAACGCTCGTCGCATTCCATGCCGGGGCATCGCTGGCGATCGCAGACATCAGCGGACACGACGTGCAGATCCTGCCCCCGCAGACCGACCGTGTCGGCGAACCGGCCTTCTCACCAAGCGGTACCCGGCTCGTCTTTACCCGCGGATCGACGACGATATCTCACGATTCGATCGCGAGCCTGTGGACGAGCGATATCGCGGGTGAGCACCCGCAGCTCTTGACCGGCGACGGATCGCAAGCCAGCTGGTCGGTACGCAACTGGATCGCATTCAAGCGCTCCGATGGCGGGCTCTATCGCGTTCGTCCTGATGGCCATGGTCTGCGTTTGCTCGTCCACTCGGGGCTGGCGCCCACCTGGTCACCAGACGGAACCCGTCTCGCGTTCGCTCGTCCCGCGGTGCGTCGGCACCACGAGATCATCCGCAAGGGCGGCATCTACGTCATGGACGGTGACGGCCGTCGTCTGCATCGACTCGCCGGCCGCGCAGCGCGGGTCACCGCACAGGACCTCGCGTGGTCTCCCGACGGCCGCAAGCTGCTCGTTCTTGGCGACGACCGACTCGTGACGATGAACCTCAACGGTCACCTGCTCCACCGCTTCGCGTGGGCGGCGACGGACGAAACCAGCGAGCGCTGGACGACCAGCGTAGACTGGCAATCCCTCCCCTGATGGTCGCCCGTCTCACCCTCCTTGCTGTCGTTCTGCTCGCGCTCGCGGCACCGGGCGCCCAGGCGTTTCCGGGCGGGAACGGCGCGATCGTCTACGGCTGGAGCAGCCTCGACGAGCCGGAGCTCGGGCCGCCGTTCCACTACGACCGCTCGATCCGCTCGATCGCGCCGACGGGCGGGACGCCGGTCACGCTGCGCGGCTGCGCGCAGACGACCGGCCAGCCGGACATCGGCGACTGCACGCTGCCGGTCTATGCCGATCCGAGCGTTTCGCGCACCGGGACGTGGGTCGTCTTCGACGCCGGCACCAACCTCGCGATGGTCAAGCTCGATGGCAGCGAGTTCCATCTGCTCAGCAGCCGCGGCGGCGACGAGGGCGAGCCGGCATGGTCGCCGGGCGGCCTGCGGATCGCCTTCGCGAGGAGCGGGAGCAGCGCGCAGCCCGATGCGCAGCCCGGCCTGTGGGTGCGCGACCCGGGCGGCACGCATCTGCGACGGATCGCCAGGAGCGGCAGCGGCCCAGCCTGGTCGACCCGCAACTGGATCGCGTTCGTGCGCGGCGACGACATCTACCGCGTGCGGCCGGACGGCAGCCGGCGGCGGCGGCTGACGACGCGCGGCACCTGCTCCTCCCCCGCCTGGTCGCCCCACGGCACCAAGCTCGCGTTCATCTGCCGGGGACGGCTGCTGATCGCGAACGCCGACGGCAGTCGCGTGCGCCGCGTGTCGGGCGTGACCGGCGCGGTCGACGTCGCCTGGTCGCCGGATGGCAAGCGCTTCGCGCTGCACGAGTTCGACTCGGGCGTGCGCACGATCCGCACCGACGGCAGCCGCAGCCGTCAGCTCGTCGACGGCGGCGTCAACGCCACCTCCTCCTTCGACGCCAACGGCGTCGATTGGCAGCCGCTGCGCTGAGGTTTCGAGCCGTCATTGCGGTCGCGCCGCCCGAGCGGCGACAATCGCCGGGTGCCGCCGGAGGCCCCCGACCTGAACCTGCCTGAGCTGCGCCGCTACGTCGCGCGCGTCGGCGATCGCTGGCCGATCGAGCGCGCGCTCGTCGGCGGGGCGCAGGTCGCCGACGCCCAGGGCGCGCCGCCGCAGCGCGAACGCGGGCCCGAGTGGGTCGTCGTGCTGGTCTCCGGCGGCTTTGACGGCGTCCCGTGGCTCGAGCGCGTCTACCAGGCCGGCGCGCTCTGGGACCGCTCCGAGATGGGCGCCCCCGCCGAGGTGCACTGCTACACCCCGCCCGAGTTCGAGCGCAAGCTCAGCACCCTCCCGCGCGTGCGCGAGACCGCCGCGAACGGCGTCGACGTGCTCGCCGCGCCGGGCTGATCCGTGCGGGCGTGCTTCAGCGATCGACTCAGTCGAGGTCGAATGCCGCGCGGATTGCGTCGCTGAGCACCTGTTCCTGGTGATCGAGGAGCACGCCGACCTGCTCGCCCAACGCGTTCGTGGGGATCGTCGTGATGTTGTCGCAGCTCACCACGGACGGTCCAGCGAGGCCGTTCTCGACATCGACGAGCACCTCCGTCGAGAGGCCGCGGATCGTCGTCGTGATGGGCGCGATCGTGACCGTCGTCATATGAGGGCGCACCAGCTCGCGCGTGATGATCAGCATCGGCCGGGTTTTGTCGAGCCGGGCGACGTGGATCGGGCGCATCAAGCCAGGTCGGACGGCAGCCCGACCGCGTGCTCGGCAAGCCCTTGCAGCTCCGGATCCGGGCCGGTCCGCGCGAGGATCTCGGCGTCGCGCGCAGCGATCGCACGCCGGCGCTCGCGCTCGAGCGCTCGTGAAACCACGGCCGCCCGACTGCGCTCGGTGCCGGACTCGACCAACTCGTCGACGAACTCGACCAGCTCGTCGGACAGGCGGACCGCGATCTGCTTGCTCATACCAATACGGTACCAGTTTGGTAGCAAATCGGGCGCAGCGAGTCCGTGAAGCCCTTCTAGGAGATCGCCACCATCCGCTCGATCGGCACGCGCGCCCGCTCGGCGACGTCCGGCGGCACCTTCACCTCGTAGCGCTCCTCGCGCAGCGCGTCGCGCAGCTTCGGGAGCGTGATCATCTTCATGTAGCGGCAGCTCGCGCGCTCGTTGGCGGCGATGAAGTCGACGTTGGGCGCCGCCTCGCGCAGCGGGTGCAGCATGCCCGTCTCGGTCGCGACGATCACCGGGCCGTCCTGCCCGCGGCGCTCCTGGGCGAACTTCAGCATCCCGCCCGTGGAGAGCATGTGCACTCCCTCGGGGTCGACGTCGCCGGCCGCCACGTACTCCATGACGCTCGTCGAGCAGCCGCACTCCGGGTGGATCAGGAAGTCCGCGCCGGGATGGGCGGCGCGCACGGCGGTGATGTCGTCCGGCCGGATCCCGGCGTGGACGTGGCACTCGCCGTCCCACACGTGCAGCTTGCGTCCGATGCGCTTCTCGACGTAGGCGCCGAGGAACATGTCGGGCCCGAAGAGGATCTCCGCGTCCTGCCCGTGCTCGCGCAGGATGTGCTCGACGACCGCGACCGCGTTCGAGGACGTCACGCAGTAGTCGGTCTCCGCCTTCACCTCCGCGGTCGTGTTGACGTACATGACGACGATCGCGCCCGGATGCCTCGCCTTCCAGTCGCGCAGCTGGTCGGCCGTGATCGAGTCCGCCAACGAGCAGCCGGCGTCGAGGTCGGGGATCAGCACGCGCTTCTCGGAGCAGAGCACCGAGGCCGTCTCGGCCATGAAGTGCACGCCGCAGAAGACGATCACGTCCTCTTCGGCGCGCGCCGCCTGCTGGGAGAGCCCGAGCGAGTCGCCGACGTAGTCGGCGACGTCCTGCACCTCGGGCAGCTGGTAGTTGTGGGCGAGGATCACGGCACCGCGCTCGGCGGCCAGCTCGCGCACCTCGGCCTGCAGGGCCGGGATGTTCTCGAGCATGAGCGGAGCGGCGTTTCCGGTATTCGCACTTGGTGTTTGCACCAATGAGGTCATGGGATCGGCTCCAGAAGTTGGGAGAGATCGAGTGCCGGGGCCGAGTGCGTCAACGCCCCGATCGATATGAAGTCTACGCCGGTCTCCGCGATTCCACGGAGCGAGTCGAGCCCGACTCCCCCGCTCGCCTCGAGCCACGCCCGCCCGGCGGTCCGCGCCACGGCGGCGCGCAGCGTCGCGAGGTCCATGTTGTCGAGCAGGATGCGCGGCGCGCCGGCCGCCAGCGCCTCCTCCAGCTCGGCCATGTCGCGCACCTCGACCTCGACCGGCAGATCGGGCCTCGCCGCACGCGCACGCGCTACCGCCGCGCCGATCCCCCCGGCCGCCGCGGCGTGGTTCTCCTTGATCAGCAGCTCGTCGTAGAGGCCGACGCGGTGATTCGTGCCGCCGCCGGCGTGCACGGCCGCCTTCTCCAGCAGCCGCAGCCCGGGCGTCGTCTTGCGCGTGTCGAGCACGCGCGCACCGGTCCCCTCGACCGCCCGCACGCAGCGCGCCGTCAGCGTCGCGACGCCGGAGAGGCGAGCGAGGAAGTTCAGCGCGGTGCGCTCGGCGCCGAGCAGCGCGCGCGCGTCGCCGCGCACCGTCAGGACCGGGCCCTGCTCGCGCCAGGCGCCCTCCCGCACCTCCCGCTCGCAGACGACCTCGGGGTCGAGCGCGCGGAAGGCCCGTTCCGCGAGCTCGAGCCCGTAGACGACGCCGGGCGCCTTCTGGCGGATGCGCGCCAGCGCTCGCGCAGCAGCGGGCACGGTCGCCGCCGCCGTGGCGTCTCCGTCGCCGAGGTCCTCGGCGAGCGCCCGCGCGACGAGCTCGTCGAGCAGCGCCGGATCGAGCGGGGGCGCGACGCGCGGTCGATCGCCGGGACCCCTGCCGGCCTCAGCGGACATCCTGCAGCACGGCGATCGTCGCGAACGCCGGATCGCTCGCGCCGTGCAGCCGCGCGCCGGCGGCGGCCAGGTCGCGCAGGTAGGCGACGACCTCGGCGGTGATCCGCTCTCCGGGCAGCAGCGCGGGGATCCCCGGCGGGTAGCCGGCGATCGCCTCGGAGGAGACGCGGCCGACCGCGTCGTCGACCGGCACCGTCTCCGCAACGCCCAGGAACGCCTCGCGCGGCGATGCGACCAGCTCGTGGGAGAGCCACGGCGCAGGTGGCACGGGCGTCTCGGCCAGCGGAGGCGTGGGGCGTCCGATGTGGCGAATCGTGCCTGCGAGGTCGTGCGCGAAGCGCTCGAGCGCGTCGACCGGCTGCCCGAGGCTGAGCACCAGCACGAGCATCGCATGCGTCGCCAGCTCGACATGGGTGTCGAAGCCCTCCTGCAGCGCAGCGTTCACCTCGTAGCCGGTGCGTCCGGTCGCGCGCACGTCGACCACCAGCCGCAGCGCGTCGGAGGCGGCGACGCCGGGCTTGCCGACGAGCCGCTCGCCGAGGGTCGAGCAGCCGTCGATCGCGTCGATCGCCGCGCATGCCTGGGCGGCCGCGGCGAGCGTACGCGAGAGCAGCGCGCGACCGTGGACGGCGAGCTGTCGGCGCGCCGCGTCGAGTGAGGCCAGCAGCAGCGAGCTGGGGCTCGTCGAGCGCACGAGCCGCACGGCGTGCGTGATCGCCGCGGGGTCCAGGAGTCCGTCGCGCGCGACGTGCAGCATCGCCGACTGCTGGAGGCTGCCGACGATCTTGTGCGTCGAGGTCAGGACCGCGTCGGCGCCGAGCGCGAGCGCGGACTCCGGCACGTCGGGATGGAAGCCGAAGTGCGGCCCCCACGCCTGATCGACGATCAGCGCGACGCCGGCCGCATGCGCGACCTCCGCCAGGCCGCTGACGTCGGCGGTCATGCCGTAGTACGTCGGTGAGACGAGGAACGCCGCACGCGCGTCGGGCGCCTGCTCCAGCGTGGCGCGCAGCGCCTCCGGCGTGACGCCGTGCGCCATCCCCAGCTCGTCGTCGCGCTCGGGCGCCACGAACACCGGGATCCCGCCCGAGAGCACGAGCCCGTCGATCACGCTCGCGTGCGCGTTGCGCTGCACGATCACACGCGTGCCCGGCGGCGCGAGCGCGAGGCAGAGCGCGTGGTTGCCCTGCGTGGCGCCGTTGGTGAGGAACCACGTCTGCTCGGCGCCATAGGCGTCGGCGGCCAGCTGCTCCGCCTGCTCGTACGGCGTCGGGGACGGGCCGACGTCGATTCCCTGCGTGTCCTGCGGCACGTCGAGCAGCAGCGCACGCTCGCCGATCGCCCAGCGCAGCCCCGGGTCGGCGCCCGCACCGCCCTTGTGGCCCGGAACGTGGAAGCGCGTGGGGCCGCGAAAGCCGTAGGCGACGAGCGCGTCGAGGTAGGGCGCTGTCGGCTGGCGCGGTGCCCGGGGGGTGCCGGAGGCGGGGCCCCCGATCGGCTCGCTCACCGACCGGCCGCCCGCAGCAGCTCGGCGCGCACGAAGCCGTCGAGGTCGCCGTCGAGCACGCGGCCCGCATCGCCCATCTCGAAGTTGGTGCGGTGATCCTTGACCATCGTGTAGGGATGCAGGACGTAGGAGCGGATCTGCGAGCCGAAGTTCACGTCCTGCGCCTCGCCGCGCTCGCGCGCGATCTCCTCCTGGCGCTTGCGCTCCTCCAGCTCGGCGAGCTTGGAGCGCAGCATCGCCATCGCCGTGAGGCGGTTGGAGGACTGCGAGCGCTCGTTCTGGCATTGCACGACGATCCCGCTCGGCTTGTGCGTGATGCGCACCGCGGAGTCGGTCTTGTTGACGTGCTGGCCGCCGGCTCCGGACGCGCGGTAGGTGTCGACCTGAAGGTCGTCGTCGTCGATCTCGATCTCGCCGACGTCCTCGACGACGGGCGAGACCTCGACGCCCGCGAAGCTCGTCTGGCGGCGGTTGGCGGAGTCGAACGGCGAGAGCCGCACGAGGCGATGCACGCCCTTCTCGGCACTGTAGAGGCCGTAGGCGTTCTCGCCCTTTGCGCGGAAGGTGGCGGATTTGATGCCCGCCTCCTCGCCGGGGCTGGCCTCGAGCAGCTCGACGTCGAAGCCGCGCGACTCGGCCCAGCGCATCTCCATCCGCAGGACCATCTCCGCCCAGTCCTGCGCGTCGGTTCCCCCGGCGCCGGCGTTGATCGTGACGAGCGCGTCGCCGGCGTCGTACTTGCCGGAGAACAGCCGCTCCTCCTCGAGCGCGGCCAGGCGCCCCTCGACGCCGGTGATCTGCTCCTCGAGCTCGGTCGCGAGCTCAGGGTCCTCCTCCGCCATCTCCGCGAGCGGCGCGAGATCCTCGACGTCGCGCTCGAGCGCGACGTACGCCTCGAGCTTCTTGGTGGCGCGTGCGTGCTCCGCGCTCGTCTTCGCGGCGCGCTCCTGGTCGTCCCAGAAGCCGGCCTCTCCCATCTCCTGCTCGAGCAGCATGGCGCGGTCCTTCAGCGAAGCGGGGTCAAAGATAGTCCGCGAGCAGCTTGAGCTGGTCGCGGATCGCCGCAAGGCGCTGCGGCGTCGGCTCCGACGATGCGGTTGAGGCGGTCGCCATCGGTGCTGAGGCTACCCGAGCGGCGGCCCGGACCGCGGTCCGGGTGAACTCTGCAGGTCTATCCCGGATATACCCGGATAGACCTGCGCTCTTCATCCGTCATCAGAGCCATGGCCGCCCGAGCCCGAGCCACCGCCGGAGCTGCCACTCCCGCTCGAACCGGATCCGCCCCCGTCGCTGCCGGACCCGCTCCCGCCGGAGCTGCCCGAACCGCCGGAGCTGGGGCCCGAGCCGGATGAGCCGGAACCATGCCCGCTGGAACCCGAACCGTGGTCAGAAGAGCCCGACCCGCTCGATCCCGAGCCATGGCCGGAGCGATCGTCACCCGGCTCCGCCTCCCCTCGATGACCGGACCCGGAACCCGATCCCGAGCTCGAAGCGGGCACCACCGGCGCGGTCTGCGCTGGGCGCGCGTGATGCGCGCTCGAGTGACGCTCGACCGCCACCCCGCCCGCAACAGCCCCCGTCGCCAGCACCACCGCCCCGACCTTCAACAACACCCCCGCACCGGCAGCCGTGCCGGCGCCGGCCGCGAGCTCCGCCACCCCGGGTCCGCCACCCCCGCCCACCGACGCGA